>NZ_JARUBF010000001.1:2637142-3296428 GCF_029626025.1 Solwaraspora sp. WMMD406 | reverse complement strand
ACCACACCGACTCCGCCGTCCGGCGTACGGTCGGCGGCCCAGACCGCCGTGACGAGCACGGCACTGACCGCCAGGACGGCCACCCCGAGGAGGACCTGCGGCCGCATCGGACGTTGGGTCAGCCGTACGGCGACGTCGACCAGGAGAGGCAACAGTCGCCTGTCGATCTGCCGCAACCGTTCGCCGGCACGCACGGACGACTCCCCTTCCCGTGGGGTGAAGCGGACGATCGCACCATCGCGACAGGATGGAGTCAGTCGCCGAGTCTCGCTAGAGCACCCTTCAAGTCGTCAGGGTAGTCGCTGCGGAAGTGAACTTCTTCGGCCGTACGGGGGTGTAGGAAGCTGAGCGCACGGGCATGCAACCACTGCCGGGTCAGACCGAGTCTGCCGGCGAGTGTCGGATCGGCACCGTACGTCAGGTCACCCACGCACGGGTGGCGCAGCGCGGAGAAGTGCACCCGGATCTGGTGGGTCCGGCCGGTCTCGAGCCGGATGTCGACCAGGCTGGCCGAGGGGAAGGCCTCGACGGTCTCGTAGTGGGTGACGCTGGGTTTACCTCCGGACACCACTGCCCATCGGTAGTCGTGCTGCGGATGGCGGTCGATCGGTGCGTCGATGGTGCCGCGCAGCGGGTCGAGATGCCCCTGCACGACGGCGTGATACCGCTTGTCCACCTCGCGTTCCTTGAAGGCGCGCTTGAGCACCGAATACGCGTGTTCGCTCTTGGCCACCACCATCAGTCCGCTGGTACCCACGTCGAGGCGGTGCACGATGCCCTGCCGCTCGGCGGCTCCGCTGGTCGCCACGGTGTGACCGGCGGCGGCCAGGCCACTGAGTACGGTCGGCCCGGTCCAACCCGGGCTGGAGTGGGCCGCGACACCGACCGGCTTGTCGACCACGACGATGTCGGCGTCGGCATACACGACCCGCAGACCGTCCACCGCCTGCGGGGTCACGACCGGCGCGACGGCGGGGGCGGGGAGGGTCACCTCCAGCCAGGATCCGGCGGAGACCCGGTCCGACTTCTGCCGGGTGACTCCGTCGAGCGCGGCGTCGCCGGATTCGACGAGCGCCGCCGCCGCCGTGCGGGACAGCCCGAAGAGTCGGGAGACGGCCTGGTCGAGCCGGATGCCGTCGAGGCCTTCGGGTACCGGCAGGGACCGCCGGTCGCCGGACGAACCGAGACGTGTGGGTGAACTCATCGTCGCTCCCGTGCGGTCAGTCGGCGGCCGTCCCGTTGTCGGCCGGTCAGTTCCAGTCCCACGGCGAGGATGACCCCGGTGACCAGAGCGCTGTCGGCGATGTTGAAGATCGGCCATATCTGACCGCGCGGGTCGAAGAGGCTGAACATGTCCACCACGTGGCCGAGGAACGGACCTGGTGCCCGGAACACCCGGTCGAGGAAGTTGCCCAACGCCCCGCCGAGAACCAGCCCGAGGGAGATCGCCCAGGGCACCGAACGCAGGCTGCGGGCCAACCAGCCGATCCAGCCGATGACCACCAACGTCACCAGGGAGAACACCCAGGTGTAGTCGGCGCCCAGGCTGAACGCCGCGCCGCTGTTGCGGATCAGGGTGAGGTAGAGGGCACCACCGAGCAGCCGGACCGGCTCCCGGTCGGCCAGCAGACTCAGCGCGAGCTGCTTGGTGCCGAGATCGACGAGCAACGCCACGACAGCCACGGCCGCGAGAACCGTCAGGACACGCCGATCATGGCCGGACGGCGTCGCGACGGGGTCGCCGCCCGGGTGCCCTGCGGCGACCTGATTCCGATCGGCGGACAGCGGCCTCTCCCTTCGTCAGCGGGAGCGGCCACCGGACCGGGAGCTCGCCGGCCGGTCCGGGCGTGCGCCGAGGGTCAGCGCCGCTCCTGGATCTGCTTACATGACACGCAGAGCGTCGCCGAAGGAAAGGCGGCGAGCCGTTCGACCGGGATGTCCGTGCCGCACCGCTCACACCAGCCGTAGTTGCCCTCGGCCAACCGCTCAAGTGCCCGTTCCACCTGGTTGATGCGCTCCAGGATGCTGTTGGCGAGTGAGATCTCCTGCTCGCGCTCGAACGTCTTGGTGCCGGTGTCGGCTTGGTCGTCGCCGGCCGAGTCGGTCAGCCGCTCGCGTTGCAGCTCGGTGATCTCGCTCAGCGTCTGATCATACTCGGTACGCAGCTCGTCCCGACGCGCCTGGAGCGCAGACTGGATCTTGGTCGTCTCGGCAGCGCCGCGCGCCGCCCGGGGTGCCGGTTTGCGGGCGGCGGTCTTCGTATCGGCTGGCTTCACCATCGTCGCTCCCTCAGCCGCGTCCCGCGCGGCGATCGGCAGTGCCTGGACGGGATCCTCCGGCGTCGGACGAGACGAGCACGGCCGTGTTCCCACGCCGGGTTTCCCCGTGCGGAGGCACCGCCACCGCCACCTCGACCATGCTGCCCCCGATGCACAAAACGGGCGTACAACGGGGTCGTTGCACACTCCGGAGATTCGCAAGGATACGGAACGTGAAGGCATCCGACAACATCACCGCTCCGTAAGACCTGGACTGCACTGATTTGTCCCCCGCATACCGGGCGGATGGCACGTTAGCAGGTCAGGAGCCCGTCAAGCCCACGAACGAGACAAGACGCGGCGACCCGCGCAGTGCCGCCGGCGACCCGCGCAGTGCCGCCGGCGACCCGTCACGACGCCCCGTCCCGCAGGCGCCGCAACCGTGCCCGCGCCCCGGACCCGACGCTCCGGCCGGCGGCGACGACGTCGACCGTGAAGACCTTGTCGCGACTGTTGGCGCCGACCCGCAGCGACACCCACTTCGGCGGTACGTCGAGCGCGTCCGCGAGCGCCCGCCGGGCCGCCTCGGTGGCCCGGCCGTCGACGGCGGGAGCGTGTACCGCGATGACGAGAGCGGGGCCGTGTGGCCCTTCGTGACACCCGCCCACCATGGGTCGCGCGGACGCCGGCTTGACCCGGACTGCCACCGTCAGCTCCGTGTCGGGTGGGGGCACGGCGACCAGACCGATCGGCTCAGACCCGGCCCGACTCGGCGAGCAGGGCGCTGTTCGGCGTGCAGAGACCGCACGGAGTGAACCCCAGCTCGATCGCTTCACCGACCGGCAGAGCCTCGCCGTCGCGGGCCATCAGGTGGACGCAGTCGTCCCGGTGGTAACGCGGCCGGCCGTCGACCACGACCACGTCCACGGGCAACCGCGCCACTCGGGCGCTGTCCGCCGCGCTCGTCGCCTCAGCGGCGGGCTCGTCCGGCGGATCGTCGTCGGCCAGCGCCACCCGGGAAGCATCGGGAACGTACGCCGAGCCGGTGGTGTCGTCTCCGGAGCCGGCCGTACCGGCCGAGGAGCGCACGGCCGACGCCGGCCGGTCCACGTCGGGATCCCGGCGACCGGAGTCCGTGGCGCGGGACGAGTCCGTGGTGTGTGACGCTGCCGGCCCGGATCGCATCGTGGGTACGCCACCGGTAGCCGTCCGCCACCGCTCGCCCTCGGATCCCGGGTCACCGCGCGACGGGATGTCGTCGGCACGGGTGGCCGGATCACCAGCACGCGTCGTCCACGGGTCATCGGCCGGAGCCGGCTCACGCGGTGCCGAGTCGCCTCGCGAGGCTGCTTGCCGTGCCCCGACCACCAAGGCCACCGCAGCCAGCAGGCTGGCCACGATCGAACCGATCAGCAGCATGCTGGAGCCGCTCGCCAGGCCGAGCACGAGCAGCGTGACGGCGACGAGGATGAGCAGCAGACTTCCTACTATCACGGCTCACCCCCGCCGCGTCGCTGTGTCGTGACCCCCGTGGAAGACCGGGGCCTCAGCGGCCCGCCTCGAGCGCGCTGGACCGTCCGCCACCGTACGAGCTGGCCAGCCCGGCGGCGGCGAGACCACCCGAACCGCCGGCGGAGCGACCGCCCTCGACCCGGCCCATCTCGGCTTCGAGGCCCTGGCCGCGACCGTCGAGGTCACGCAGCTGGCTCTCCAGGTACGCCTTGAGCCGGGTGCGGTACTCCCGCTCGAACTGCTTGAGCTCCTCGATGTGCTTCTGCAGCGCGGTGCGCTTGGCATCCAGCCCACCCATCGCCTCCTGGTGACGCTGCCGGGCGTCCCGCTCCAACGCGTCCGCCTTGGCACGTGCCTCGCGGGTGACCTCCTCCGCCTTGGTACGGGCGTCGGACAGCAGCTTGTCGGCTTCCCGACGGGCGTCGGAGACATGGTCGTCAGCGGTGCGCTGGGCCATCATCAGCACCCGCAGCGCCTGCTGCTCGCCGTCGCCACCGACCCCGCCCGGGCCACCGGTCGACCGGACCTGCTCGAGCTCGGCCTGCATGGCGCGGGCCGCCTGCTCGGCGGCGGCCTTGTCCCGCTGCACCCGGTCGAGCTGGGCCTTGAGGTCGTTCAGCTCCGCCGCCAGCCGCGGGTCAGCGCCAGGACCAGCCGGACCACCACGGCCACCGCGCTCCACCTGGGCGCGCAGCTCGTTGTTCTCCTCGATCAGACGGGCGAGCTCGCGCTCGACCTCGTCCAGGAAGGCGTCGACCTCCTCCTCGTCGTACCCCCGCTTGCCGATCGGAGGTTTTTTGAAGGCGACGTTGTGAACGTCGGCCGGGGTTAGCGGCATCGAAACTCCTCGGGTCAGTTGCGGCCGCGTAGCGCGCCGGTCAGTTGGTTGCCCTGATCAGCGGCTCCACCACGAACGTGATCAGCACGAACAGGATAACCAGGAGCACAAGGGAGGCCAGGTCGAAGCTCACGGTACCAATTCGCAGTGGTGGGATCACCCGCCTCAACGCCTTAAGGGGCGGATCAGTGACGCTCCACACCGATTCCAATCCCGCCGCGGCCCCCCGCCCGGGTTGCCAGCGTCGTCCGTACTGCAGCACCGCACTCAGGACAAACCTCGCCAACAGGGTGAGTAGAAAGACGTACAGGAGCAGATACAGGACTTGGAACAAGATCGACAACACGGCAGGTGAGGCCCCTCGGTTGGGCTTAGCTCAAGCTGAAAAATCCACCCTCGGCTATCTTGGCCTTGTCCTCCGCGGTGACCTGGACGTTGGCCGGTGAGAGCAGAAACACCCGGTTGGTCACACGTTCGATCGTACCGCGCAGACCGAACGCCAGACCGGCAGCGAAATCAACCAGACGGCGGGCATCCGCCTCGTCCATCTCGGTGAGGTTGATGATCACCGGGGTGCCGTCCCGGAAGTGCTCGCCGATCGTGCGCGCCTCCCGATAGGTCGTCGGGTGCAGCGTGGTGATCTGGTACCGCTGCTCCTCCTCCGCGACCACCATCCGCTCCCGCGCCGCTGGCTGCGGCGCGAGCGCGAGGTTGTCCCGGGTCGGGTAGGTCGACGTGCCGGCCGACTCGGTACCGGCGCGGGTGATCGAACGCACACTCGCACGCTCGGTCCGCTCGGTCCGGTCCACCCGCTCCGTACGGTCGGGATCGACGCCCCGGTGCTCGCGCTCCACGCCCCGCTCCGCACCACGGGAGTGCAGCCGGTCCGACGGACGCAGCCGCTCCACCGTGGGGCGGGCGCGCGGCGGTGGATCGTCCGGCTCGTCGTCGTCGGCGAACTCGTCCGCGTACCTGCTGTCGCGGTAACGCGACTCACGGTAAGTAGATTTCTCGTATCCAGGTTTGTCGTATCCGCCGTCGTCGTAGGCCCGGTCGTCGTCCTCCTCGACCAGGCCCAGCCAGACCCCCGCTTTGCGCAGTGCACCCATCGCCGCGCCCCTCCGTCCGCCGTGCGGCACGCGCCCCCGTGCCGTGCCGCTGTCGCGCGTGAACACTGCAGTGCCCACCGGTCCGAGACGACTCCCCCACCCGTGACCGAGTACGGCCCCGGGCGTCGACCCCCGACGATGGGAGGCCCGCCTCAAACAACACTGATGTAGTTTGGTGTCCGCCGCCAGGCTACCGTAGCGTTGGTCGGTTTCCGAGCAACGCGCTGCCGATCCGGACATGTGTCGCCCCGTTGGCGATCGCCGCCTCCAGGTCGGCGCTCATCCCGGCGGATACCGTCCCAGCTGTCGGGACGACGCCTCTGACCTGGGCAGCGACGTCGGCCAGCCGGGCAAAGGCCGGACCGGGCGGCTGCTGGAGGGGGGCCACCGCCATCACGCCGGCGAGTCGCAAACCAGACTCGGCCCGGATGGCCTCGACGACCGGCCACAGCCCGTACTCGGCATCCGTGGAACCGATCGACACACCTCCCCGGCCCGCCGCGTCGTCCAGGCTGACCTGGACCAGCACGTCAAGCGGTCGGTCCCGGAGCCGGCCGGCGGCGGCGGCCAGGGCTCGGACCAGTCCGACCCGGTCGACCGACTGGACGACGTCGGCGTACGCCGCCACCGAACGGCACTTGTTGCGCTGCAGCTGTCCGATGAAGTGCCATCGCAGCGGCGGCGTCGTCGGATCGGCGGCCAGCGCCGCAGTCTTCGGCGCGGCTTCCTGGTCCCGGTTCTCGCCGACGTCGGTGACACCGAGTTCGGCGAGCAGCCGGACGTCCGAGGCCGGATAGGTCTTGGTGACCGCGACCAGGGTGACGCTGGTGGCGTCGCGACCGGCCAACTCACACGCCGCCGACAACCGGTCCCGCACCCGGGCCAGGTTGCCGGCCAGCTCGGCGTGTCGCCCGGGGCGCGGCAGAGCTACGTCGACCATCGCCGTGGCACCCGACGGGCTCCGGCACCGAAACCGGTGGCCCCGGCCCGGCCGAAACGGGTGATCCGTTCCGGCACCGTCACGAGCCGTTCTTGAGGAAGTCGGGCACGTCGACGTCGTCGAACAGGACCCGACGGGTCGGCTGGGCCGGTGTCTGCGCGGCGGGTGCCGCCGGGCTCGGCTGCGCCGGCGACGCCGTCGGCGGAGCCGGCGGCTTGCGAGGGGCTTCGGCCGGCTTGTACGCCGGGGTGCCGCCGTCGAAGCCGGCCGCGATCACGGTGACCCGGACCTCGTCACCGAGCGCGTCGTCGATCACCGCGCCGAAGATGATGTTGGCGTCGGCGTGCGCCGCGTCGGTGACCAGCTGGGCGGCGTCGTTGATCTCGAACAGCCCCAGGTCGGACCCGCCGGCGATGGAGAGCAACACCCCTCGCGCGCCGTCCATGCTCTGCTCCAGCAGCGGGCTGGAGATGGCCGCTTCGGCGGCCTCCACCGCCCGGTTCTCACCCCGGGCGCTGCCAATGCCCATCAGGGCACTGCCGGCACCGCTCATCACGCTCTTGACGTCGGCGAAGTCGAGGTTGATCAGACCCGGCGTGGTGATCAGGTCGGTGATGCCCTGGACACCGGAGAGCAGCACCTGGTCGGCCTGGCGGAAGGCGTCCATCATGCTGATCCCCCGGTCACCGAGCGCCAGCAGCCGGTCGTTCGGGATGACGATCAGGGTGTCGCACTGGTTGCGCAGCTCCTCGATGCCGGCCTCGGCCTGCACCTGCCGGCGCTTGCCCTCGAACGAGAAGGGCCGGGTGACCACGCCGATGGTCAGCGCGCCGAGCTTGCGGGCGATGTTGGCCACGACCGGCGCGCCGCCGGTGCCGGTGCCGCCGCCCTCCCCGCAGGTGACGAAGACCATGTCGGCGCCCTTGAGCACCTCCTCGATCTCGTCGCGGTGGTCCTCGGCGGCGTTCTTGCCGACGTCCGGGTTGGCTCCCGCGCCGAGCCCGCGGGTCAGCTCCCGGCCGACGTCGAGCTTGACGTCCGCGTCGCTCATCAGCAACGCCTGGGCGTCGGTGTTGATCGCGATGAACTCGACGCCCTTGAGGCCAACCTCGATCATCCGGTTGACGGCGTTGACGCCGCCCCCACCGATTCCGACGACCTTGATGACCGCCAGGTAGTTGTGCGGAGGTGTCATCGGGGTGCCTTCCCTTCGAGATTGGCGGGCGCCGGCCTGACCCGACCCGATTGGACCACGGTGGACAGACCCGTCGTACGCGAGGTTGTGGGCAGAACCCTCACCCTCTACTAGAGGCTTAGGGCTATGTCAACCACTGAACCTCTCGGGGCAACGTATGCGCACGTACCGCGTGATCCAAGGACCACAGCGGCGTGTCGCCGACGGCACCCGACCAGGTCGGCCGCAGTGCACCGTAATGTACCTTCCAGACCGACCCGTCCTGAAATCACGCGAAGGTTGGCGCCGTCACCGGATCGTCACCACGTCCGGGGCGCTGACGTCGATCACGTCACCCGGCCGCGCCAACAGTGCGTCGGCCACCCGCGCCTTCACGTCGTTGTCGGTGGCGTCCCCCCAGATCACCACCCGGTCGTTGACCAGTCGCAACTCGATGCGGGCCGGACCAGCCACCAGCAGCTCGACCAGCGACTCCCGCAACTGCGCGGTCAGCGCGCCGAGCACACCGACGGCGTCGCGCAGCAACGACTCGTCGAGTCGCGACGTCGTCACCCGGACGACCGCGAGATCCCCGGGGCGTTCGGGCACCGTCCGGAAGCCCACCCCGGCGGCGTCCACCACCAGGAACCCGTCCTCGCGTGGCACCACCGCGGCCGGCACCCGTTCGACCACTGTGATCACCAGCGTACCCGGCCAGTCGCGGCTCACCACCGCCCGCTCCACCGCCAGCAGGCCGGCGACCCGACCGGCGACCTGGTCGAGGTCGACCCGGGCGAGTGGCACGCCCGACGGCACCGCCGCCGCCGCGCGGACCTCGTCCGGAGTCACCACGCTGGTGCCGGTGACCCGCACCTGCGCCACGCCGAGCACCGATGTGCCGTAGACCACCCAGCCGCCCAGCGCCACGAGGGCGAGCAGCAGGCCGGTGACCGCGAACGGCAACGCGGCCCGCAATCGCCGCCGCCGGGCCCGACGCATGAACCGCCGTACCGACGGCGGCACCGCCTCCCGACTGGCGCGCACCAGCCGCCACCGACGGACCGGACCGGTCGCGGCGGGCGCGGCGTCCGGACCGGGCGTACCGGACCGGCCCGGCCGGTCGGCCGGACTCATCCGGCGTCGACGGCCGCCGCACCACCGAGCGCGGCGAGCAGTTCGTCTCCGAGCAGCGAGATCGGCGGCGCGCCCATCGTCACCACCACGTCACCCGGCCGGGCCCGGGTGACCACCTCGGACGACACGTCCTCCCAGGACGCGACGAAAATCTTGCGGTCGGCGGGCAGCGGCACGGCTGCGGTCAGCGCGGCCCCGCCCTCCCCCGGCTCCCGCAACTCGCCGGGGCCGAAGACCTCCATGACGATCACCTCGTCGGCGATCGACAACGCGGCGGACAACTCCGCTTGCAGGTCACGGGTCCGATAGACCCGGTACGGCTGGAACACCACCAGCAGCCGCCCGTCGCCGGCGACCTCCCGCATGGTGTGCAACGCGGCGGTCATCGAGGTCGGGTGGTAGGCGTACTCGTCGTAGACGGTCACCCCGGCCGCGACGCCCTTGCGCTCGAACCGACGGCGGACCCCGGGGAACGCGCCGAGCGCGTCCACCGCCGCCTCCAGCGGAAGACCGAGGCGCAGCGCGGTCAACACCGCTGCGGCGCTGTTGAGCCCCAGATGCCGGCCGGGAACCGGCAACCGGATCTCACCGAGCACCGCGCCGTCCAGGGTGGCCACGTACCGCACACCGGCCGCCGACGAGACGACCTCCGAGATCCGCAGGTCGGCGTCGGCCGCCTCGCCGTACGTGTGGACGGTGCGCCCTTGCGCCCGCAGCGCCTCGGTCAACTGCCGGGTGCCCGGGTCGTCGGCGCAGGTGACCACGAAGCCGTCCGGGTCGGTCAACCGGGCG
Source organism: Solwaraspora sp. WMMD406 (assembly GCF_029626025.1). NCBI lineage: Bacteria > Bacillati > Actinomycetota > Actinomycetes > Micromonosporales > Micromonosporaceae > Solwaraspora > Solwaraspora sp. WMMD406. Next base: position 3,286,671 of record NZ_JARUBF010000001.1, on the reverse strand, counting down.
AACTCGGCGAAGCCGGCGGCCAGCCCGGCCAGGTCGCCGTAGGTGTTCAGGTGGTCGGCGTCGACGTTCGTGACGATCGACACGAACGGTCGGTACAGCAGGAACGACCGGTCGCTCTCGTCGGCCTCGGCGACGAAGTAGTCGCCACTGCCGTGGTGGGCGCTTGCGCCCGCCGCCGAGATCTCCCCGCCGATGACGTACGACGGGTCCAGTCCGGCCCGCTGCAGGATCAGGGTGACCATCGACGTGGTCGTGGTCTTGCCGTGGGTGCCGGCGACCGCGATGGTCCGCCGGCCGGTCATCGCGGCGGCGAGCGCCTCGGACCGGTGCAGCACCCGCAGCCCACGCTGACGGGCGGTGGCCAACTCGACGTGATCGGCCGGGATGGCCGTCGAATAGACCACGGTGTCGACGCCGTCCAGGTTGGCCGCCTCGTGGCTCATGTGGATGGTGCCGCCGAGCGCGCGCAGCCCGGCCAGCGACGGCCAGTCCCGCAGCTCGCTGCCGGTGACCGGGATGCCCCGGGTGAGCAGGAGTCGGGCCAGGCCGCTCATGCCGACCCCGCCGATCCCGATGAGATGGACGGTCCCCAGATCCTCGGCTGACACCGTGCCGGCCGGGGCGAACTCCGTGGTGTTCACTTGGTCACCTTCCCGTCGCGGGTCATCGGGACACCGCCTCGTAGACGAAGTCGAGCAGCGCCTCGTCACCGTCCCGACGACCGTACGCCGAGGCCGCCGCGCCCATCGCGGCCAGCCGCCGCGGGTCCCGCGCCAGGGGGACGACGACCTGCTCGATCCACGCCGGAGTGAGCTCGGCGTCGTCGACCAGCAGGCCGCCGCCGGCCTCGACGACGGGCAACGCGTTGCGTTTCTGCTCCTGGTTACTGTGCGGGTACGGCACGTAGACCGCCGGCAGCCCGATCGCGGCCACCTCGGCACAGGTCATCGCGCCGCCCCGACAGACCATCAGATCGGCGGCGGCGTAGCCCAGTTCCATCTCGGACAGGTACGGCAGCGTCACGTACGGCACCGGCAGGTCGTTGGGCACCGACACCGGCTCGTTGCGGGCGCCGATGGCGTGCAGGACCTGCACCCCGGCCCGGGCCAGTTCCTTGGCCGCGCCCGACACGGCCAGGTTGATCGACCGGGCACCCTGCGAACCGCCGGAGACGAAGATCGTCGGAAGATCCGGCCGCAGCCCGAAGTGGGCGCGGGCCGCGTCCCGGGCCGCCGCCCGGTTCAACCCGGCGATCGACCGGCGCAGCGGTACTCCGACCACCCGCGCGTCGCGCAGCGACTCGGCCTGGGCCGGCTGGTGCGGGAACCCCACCGCGACGTGCTTGGTGAACTTCATTCCCATCCGGTTGGCCACCCCGGGCGGCACGTTCACCTCGTGTACCACGATTGGCAACTCCCGGCGCCACGCCGCCAGATAGGCGGGAACCGACACGTACCCGCCGAAACCCACCACGACGTCGGCCCGCACCTCGTCGAGCACCTTGCCCGCCGCGCGGGCGGCCTTGAACATCCGGTCCGGGGTTCGCACGAGATTCATGTTGACCGACCGCGGCAGCTGATGTGCGGGGATCAGCCGCAGATCGTAGCCCTGCGGTGGAATCAGCTCGTTTTCCAGGCCCTTCGGGGTGCCGAGGCAGGTGATCCGGACGCTCGCGTCGTGCCGGCGCAGGCAGTCGGCGAAGGCCAACAGCGGGTAGATGTGCCCACCGGTCCCTCCGCCTGCCAGCACCACCGACCGCAGCGGACCCATCAGCATCTCCTCTCGCTCGACTATCGCTCGACTATCGCTCGGCTCTCGCTCGGCTCTCGCTCGACTCGGCGGACGCCGGGGATCGATGCCCCGCACCCTGGATACCGTCGGCGCCGGCCGAGGCGTCGCGTCCGCGCGGAGGTACGTTAACGCCCATCGCGCCGGCGCGGCGCGCGGGGCGTCGTCGAACCACCCGACCTCGACCCCGAACCACCCGACCTCGACCCACCACCCGAGTACGCGGATCCGGCCGGATTCGCCGACCGTCCGGTCCGGCCCGCCTGGGTGCCGGTCCGGCCCGCCTGGGTGCCGACCCGGCCCGGCGGGGTGCCGGTCCGGCCCGGCGGGGTGCCACGGCGTGGGTCACCGCCGGTCATCCGGGGCTTGGCCGGATGCCGTCGGCGCGGTAAAGGCGGCAACGGGGCCCAGAGTAGCCGTACCCAGCGCGCCGGCGGGCGGGCATTGAGCGCCCGGGCCGCGTCGGGCTCCGCTCGGGCGAACGACGCCAGCATCCCGATCGCGGCCAGGGTCACCACCAGCGCGCTACCGCCGGCGGAGATGAACGGCAGCGGGATGCCGGTGATCGGCAGCAGCCCGACCACCCCACCGATGTTGATCACCGCCTGGCTGGTCAGCCAGGTGGTCGCGGCCGCGGCGGCCAACCGACGGAACGGATCGTCGACCCGGCGGGCGATCCGCAACCCGGTGTACGCCAGCACCGCGAACAGGGCGAGCACCACGGCGCAGCCGACCACGCCCAGCTCCTCGGCGACGATCGCGAAGATGAAGTCGTCCTCGGCCTGCGGCAGATAGAGCCACTTCAGTCGGCTGGAGCCCAGCCCTTCGCCGAACCAGCCGCCGTTGGCGATCGCGTACCGGGCCTGCAGCGCCTGGTAGCAGTCGTCGACGTGACACTGGTCAGGCGGGGTGAAGAACGACGTCAGCCGGTTCAGCCGGTAGTTGGGTGCGTCCTGGGTGCCCGATCCCGCCCCTTGCCACGCGGCGGCGATCAGCAGCCCGATGCCGACCAGGCCGACCGCGCCGAGCGTGGCGAAGATCCGCATGGGAACACCGGCGGCCCAGAGCAGGCCGACGACCAGCGCCAGGATGCACAGCATCGTGCCCAGGTCGTTGTAGCCGACCAGCAGGAAGAGCAGGCCGACGGCGGGGAACAACGGGATGGCCAGTTCCCGCCACTGGCCGAGCTCGGCCCCCTTGCGGGCGATCACGTCGGCACCCCAGAGCACCAGTCCCAGCTTGGCGAGCTCCGACGGCTGCAACTGGAACGAGCCGAGGTAGAGCCAGAGCAGGTCCGCTTCGATCGGGCCGATCCGGGCCGCCGGCCAGCCCGCCAGCGAAGCGAGCAGGAGCAGCCCGTTGAGTAGCAGCAGCAGGGCGACGGCGGTGCCGAGCACCACGACGCCGAGCGCGCGGAAGGTCCGACCGGGCAGCCGCTGGCAGATCCAGAACGCGATCAGACCGATCACCGCGAAGGTGGCCTGGCGGCTGAGCACGCTGAACGCGCTGCCCTCGGTGATGTACGCCTTGACGCTGGTCGCGGAGAAGACCATGGTCAGGCCGATCATCAGCAACAGCCCGCTACTGAAGATCAACAGGTAGTAGGAGGCGAGTGGGCGGGCCAGCAGGCCACGGAGCGCGGCGACGCCGCCGACCACGTCGAGCCAACCGGGCAGCGCGCCGTCACCGGCTTGGGGCTCACCGGAGACGGCTTTACCGGGTACGGGCTTGCCGGGTACGGGCTTGCCGGGCGGTCGCTGCCCGGCATCCGGACCGGAACGCCCGGCCACCGGCGGGCGAGGCTGGTCAGCGCTCATCCGGGCGGCCTCCAGTCCTGGGTCGTCGCCCCATCATCGGCGCTGCCCGGTCGTCCGGCGGGCAATCCGCGGCACCGGCGTGTCGGGCGGTCGCCGGGTCAGCGACGCGACGACCACCCTGTGCGGTCGGTCCCCCGAGCAGTCGGCCAGCCTGAGCGGTCGATCAGCCCATCACCGCGAGGAACTCGCTGTAGAACAGTCCGAGCCCGATCGCCACGCCGATGCCGGCGATGATCCAGAACCGGACCACGATGTTGACCTCGCTCCACCCGGCGAGCTCGAAGTGGTGCTGCAGCGGGGACATCCGGAAGACCCGTTTGCCGGTGGTCCGGAACGAAATGATCTGAATCACCACCGACATGGTGATGATCACGAACAGCCCGCCGATGATCAGCAACAGCAGCATCGTCCGGGTGGCCATCGCCATCCCTGCGATCAGCCCGCCGAGCCCCAGCGCCCCGGTGTCACCCATGAAGATGCGCGCCGGTGAGGTGTTCCACCACAGAAAGCCGACGCACGCGCCGGCCGCGGCACCTGCGATCAGCGCGATCTCCAGCGGGTCGCGCACCTGGTAGCAGTATTCAGCGGTGTAGTTGGGGTCGGCGCACCAGTGCCGGTACTGCCAGAACGCGATCAACGCGTACGCGCCCAGCACCATCACCGACGCCCCGGTGGCCAGACCGTCGAGTCCGTCGGTGAGGTTGACCCCATTGGTGGTGGCCATCACGACCAGGATGAAGATGACCACCGACACGGCCTTACCCACGTCGAGCGCGTCGATGTCACGGATGAACGACAGGGTGGTGCTGCCGACGGTCTCCACGTTGGTCGGACCACCACTGGCATCGGTCATGGTCGACGGGAAGTAGAGGGCGATGATCCCGAAGACCGCGCCGACCAGGATCTGGCCCAACAACTTGCCACGCTTGTTCAGACCGGCGCTGTTGCGCTTGCGGACCTTGAGGAAGTCGTCGAGGAAGCCGACCGCGCCGGAAAAGACCAGCAGGCCCAACAGGACCAAGGCGGTGATGGTCGGGCCGATCTGAGCGATCTGCTGCTCCGGCAGCGTGGTGAGGGCGAGGTGCCCGGCGACGTAGGCGATGACGGTGGCGACGATGAACACCACCCCGCCCATCGTCGGAGTGCCCTTCTTGCCCTGGTGCATCACCGGGCCCTCGGCCCGGATCGGCTGGCCGGCCTTGAGCCGGGTGAACACCTTGATCGCCACCGGGGTGCCGAACAGCGACACCAGGAAGGCTACCGCCGCGGCGACGATGACCGCCCTCACGCCGTCGCCTCCCCGGCACCGGCACCGGCAGCTGGCCCGACCGCCGTACCGTCACGCAGCGCGTCCGCGACGTCCCAGGTCCGGTAGCGGGATCCCTTCACCAGCACCACGTCGCCGTCGGTCAACTCCCGCCGCAGCAGTTCGATCGCCGCCTGTTGGTCGGTGACCAGCACCGATTCCCCTTCCCACGTCGCTGTCGCCGCCGCCGCACGATGGATCGGCGCGGCTGATTCACCTACCACCAGCAGCCGGTGCACGCCGAGTTCGGCGGCGAGCCGACCGACCTCGGCGTGACCCTCTTCCTCGAAGTCGCCGAGCTCGGCGAGATAGCCGAGGACCGCGAAGGTACGCCGTCCCGTACCGAGATCGGCCAACGATCGCAGCGCCGCCGCCGTGGACGCCGGATTGGCATTGTAGGAATCGTCGATCACGGTGACGCCGTCCGGCCGGTCGAAGACGTCCATCCGACGGGTCGACACCAGCCCCAGCTGGCCGAGCGCGGTCGCCAGCTCGACCGGGTCGGTGAGACCGAGCTCGCTCGCCACCGCCGCCGCCAGCAGACTGTTGCCGACCTGGTGCCGTCCGGTGACAGCGAGCTGGACCGGGGCCCGGCCGTGCGGCGTCACCAACTGGTACGTCGCCCGGCCGCGTACGTCGACGGCGACCTGTTCGGCCCGGACCGACGCCTGCGGATGTTCACCGGCCAGCACCACTCGGGCCCGGGTCCGGTCGGCCATCGCCCGTACCCGTGGATCGTCGGCGTTGAGCACCGCGACGCCGTCGGCCGGCAACGCCTCGACCAGCTCGCCCTTGGCGGTGGCGATCGCCTCGACCGAGCCGAATTCCCCGATGTGCGCCACCCCTACGTTGATCACCAGCCCGATCCGTGGCGGAGCCACCTCGCAGAGGTGCCGGATGTGGCCGATGCCGCGAGCGCCCATCTCCAGCACCAGAAACCGGGTGTCGGCGTCGGCCCGCAGCACGGTGTACGGGTGACCGAGCTCGTTGTTGAACGAGCCGGCCGGCGCGACGGTCGGGCCCAGCCGGGCCGTGAGCTGCGCGATCAGGTCCTTGGTCGTGGTTTTGCCGGACGAGCCGGTCAGGCCGATCACGGTCAGGTCGGGCAGCCGGTCCAACACCGTACGGGCGAGCCGGGCCAGCGCGGTGAGCGCGTCGGACACCACGATCATCGGCAGCCCGGCCGGGCCGACTCCGGTCGCGTCGTCAGCGGTGGGTGCCGGCGCGTCGCCACGGCGTACCGGACGGGTGCCCAGCACCGCGACCGCCCCGGCCTCGATCGCCGCCTGCGCGTAGTCGTGGCCGTCGACCTGGGCGCCGGGGAACGCCACGAAGAGCCCACCCGGTCCGATCTTGCGGGAGTCGAACTCGACGCCGCCGGTCACCCGCGCCGACGGATCCGCGTCGAGCAGCCGCCCGCCGGTCGCCTCGGCCACCTCGGCCAGCGTCAGCGGGATCACGAGCGACCCGCCAAGGCGGCGAACCGGGCGGCCAACGCCTCGGTCAACTCGGTACGGTCGTCGAACGGCTGGGTCGCACCGTCGATCTCCTGGCCCTGCTCGTGGCCCTTGCCGAGGACCGCGATCACATCGCCGGCGTCGGCGAGGCGAACCGCCTCGTCGATCGCGGCCCGCCGTCCGGCGATCTCCACCACGCTCACCCCCGGCACCTGGTCGGCCCCGCGCCGGACCTCGGCCCGGATCGCCGCCGGGTCCTCCGAACGCGGATTGTCGTCGGTGACGATGACGAGATCGGCGCCTCGGGCGGCGGCCGCTCCCATCGTCGGACGTTTGCCCCGGTCCCGGTCCCCGCCGGCGCCGATCAGGCAGATCAGCCGGCCTCGGCGGGCACCGCTGAGACCACGCAGGGCGGCCAGCGCGGCGACGATCGCGTCCGGTTTGTGGGCGTAGTCGACGACCCCGAGTACGGGGCCGGGTGCGTCGACCCGTTCCAGCCGGCCGGGCACTCCCGGGCAGGCGGCCACACCGGCGGCGGCCGTCGTCGGATCGACGCCGACCGCCACCAGCGTCGCGATCGCCAGCAGCGCGTTGGCCACGTTGTGCCGGCCGGGCAGGCCGACGCCGGCCTCGATCGAGATGCCGTCCGGGCCGAGCACGATGAAGTGCTGCTGGTAGCCGTCGTCGCTGATCGCGGTGGCCCGCCAGGTCGCGGCCGCGTTTCCGGCCGCCGAGTAGGTGATCGTGGTGGGCCGGCGCAGTGGGTCCAGGGCCGGATCGTCGAAGTTGAGGATCTCCACCGCACACCGGCCGTCGAACAGCCGTGCCTTGGCGGCGAAGTAGTCCGCCGGATCACGGTGGAAGTCCAGATGGTCGGAGCCGAAGTTGGTGTAGCCGCCGACCGCGAACCGCACCCCGCCCACCCGGTCCAGGGCGAGTGCGTGGCTGGACACCTCCATCACGACACCGTGCACCCCGCGCTCCCGGGCGACCGCCAGCATGGCGTGCAGGTCCGTCGCCTCCGGCGTGGTCCGGGCACTGGTGACGACCAGGTCGCCGAGCCGGGTCTCGACCGTGCCGATCAGCCCGGTGACCTGGCCGGCCGCCCACAACCCCGACTCGACCAGGTACGCGGTCGAGGTCTTCCCGGCGGTGCCGGTCAACCCGATCATGGCCAGCTGGCGGGAGGGCTCGCCGTAGACGCGTGCGGCGAGCGGGCCGAGGACGGCCCGGGGATCGGGCACCACCAGGGCGGGCAGTCCGGCCCGCGCCGCCGCGGGCGCGCCGGCCGGGTCGGTCAGTACGGCGACCGCTCCCTGCTCGGCGGCGGCCGCGACGAACTCGGCACCGTGCCGGCGGGCGCCGGGCAACGCCGCGTACAGGTCACCCGGTCGGACCTCGCCGCTGGCGTGGGTGATCCCGCTGATCTGCGGTGTGTCACCGCCGTCCGGCGGCGGCTCGACCGCGAGCGTCGCGGCGAGATCGGCGAGTGGAACCGGACGGTTGGTTCGAGGACGCGGATTGCCGGGCACGGCGCTAGACCCTACCCGGTCCGGCGGCCAGCATTGTGCAGCGGCGTACCGGTAGCGCCGCAATCTGGGTCGTTTCGTCCGTACGGGTGAGTCCGGCCGGCAGCGGGTCACCCACGGTGGTCACGGGTGTACCACGAACGCGGGTGGATCGGTGCCGGTGGGCGGCACCCGGTAGTGCAGGAGGGTGAACCGCATCATGTCGCGGAACGCCGGCGCGGACACGTCCCCGCCGCCGCCACCGGGGGTGTGTGCCATCACCGCGATCACGTACCGGGGATCGTCGGCCGGTGCCATGCCGATGAACGAGGCGACCTCGCCGGGCACGGGGCGGCCGTCGACGATCCGCCGGCCGGTGCCGGTCTTGCCGGCGACCCGGTAGCCGGGGATCGCGGCGGCGGTCCCGGTGGCGTCGGGAATCGTGGTGACCGCCTCCATGATCGTCCGCAGGGCGGCGGCGTTCTCCTCGCTGAGTACCCGCCGGGTGGTGGGCGCGTCGGTCGGGGTCCGGTCGCCGTCGGCGTCGACCACTTCCCGGATCAGCCGGGGCTGCAGGTAGACCCCGTCGTTGGCGATGGCCCCGTAGGCGGCGGCGAGCTGCAGCGCGGTGGCGTCGACGCTGTGCCCGAGCGGCACCGATCCGTGCGACGAGGCGCTCCACTCGTCCACCGGCAGGATCCGGCCGCTGGCCTCACCCGGCAGGCCGACCGCTGTGGACGCCCCGAGACCGAACTTCTCCTGGTACGCGTACACCCGCTCCGGGCCGAGCAGGTCGGCGAGCGCGATGGTGCCGACGTTGGACGAGTAGGCCATCATCCCGGCCAGGCTGGTCGGTGTACCCGCCGGCACCGGTCGGGTGTCCCGGAAGGTGGTGTCACCCTTGCGGACGGTCGGGCCCAGGTCGAGGGTGCTGTCCGGCTCGATCAGCCCCTCCTCCAGCGCGGCGCCGAACACCAGCGGCTTGTGCACCGAGCCGGGTTCGACGGTGAAGGTGGTGGCGATGTCCTGCCGGTCGGTCGGATCGCTCGACCAGGCGTCGGCGGCGTTGTAGGTGGGGTGGCTGGCCTGCGCCAGCACCTCCCCGGTCCGGACGTCGAGCACCACGGCGGCGGCGACCGAGCCGTTGCGCTGCGCGACCATTCCGCTGAGGATCCGCTGGACCTCGTACTGCAGGTCGCGGTCGATGGTGAGCACCAGGGAGCTGCCGGGCTGCGGCTCGGTCTCCTGCCGGTAGCCGCCAGGAATCTCGGCCAGTTCGAGTTCCCGGTTGCCGGTCTCGGAGATGCGTTGTCCGTTGACGCCGCGCAGGATCTCGTCGTAGCGGGCCTCGATACCTTCGAGGCCGTTCATGTCCTGGCCGACGAATCCGAGCAGGTTGGCCGCCAGATCGTTGCCGGGCACCTCGCGGCGCTCGTCGTAGTCGACGCCGATGCCCGGCAGTCCGAGCGCCATCACCTGCTCGGCGACCTCGACGTCGACGCCTCGGGCGAGCCATTCGAAGCGGGAGGGTCGACCGTCCAGCCGGGTCTGCGGCACCAGCCGCTCCAGCAGCGTCGAGCGAGGAATCCCGAGCAGCGGGGAAAGCTGGCGCGCCGTGTCGTCGGGATCGTCCACGTCGGCCGGGTCGCTGTAGACGAAGCGCGCGGCGACGCTGTGCACCAGGATGGCCTCGTTGCGGTCGTAGATGCTGCCCCGGGGAGCGGGCACGACGACCGGGGCGCTGACCCGGTCGCGGACCCCGCCGTCGGCGTACGCGGGTGCCTCGGCGACCTGCAACACGATCAGCCGGATCCCGATGACCACGAACATGGTCAGGGTCAGAAAGGTGCCCAGCCGCAACCGGCGGCGGGGATCGGCCAGCCGGGGCAGGCCCTTTCGCCGGCGCGCCGGCGGCCGGGCGAGCCGGGTCGCCGCGCCGCGACCGGTGTCGGTGTCGGTGGCCCGGCGCCGTCCGCTGGAGCCGGACCGACCGCGCGGGTCCCCGGTGCCCGACCGATCCCGTCGAGGACCTCCGGCGGACCGACCAGAGCGACCAGAGCGATCGGTCCGATCGATCCGATCGGACCGATCGGACCGGCCGCCCGAACCCGACCGGCCGGGCCGGGGATCGGCGTCGCGTACACCGCCGGAACGCCCGGACCGGTCCTGGCCGGTGCCGCGTCGGTCCGCATCGGACCGGTCCGCCGACCGCCCCGGGGTCGGCCGGTCGATGGTCGGACCGGCCGCCGACCGGCCGCCGTCGAGCACCTGCAGCGCCGGCCGGAACGGATCGCGGCTGCGTTCGGTCCGCGCGGACCGCCGCTGCTCGGCCGACTCACGGACGGTGCGCCCGCGAGGCGTGTACGCCCGGGCGTCCGCGATTCCGCCGAGTCCTGCGGCGTCACGTCCCGAGGCGTTGCGCCCCGCGCCGTCGCGCCCGCCGTCGGTGCCGCCACCCCGGCGAGCGCCGGACGGCGGCGTGCGAGCGCTGGATCCCGGCACGTCGGAGCCGCCGCGCCGGGATCCCTGCGGATCCCGGCGCGGCGGGTCGGAACGATCAGCCACCGCTGACTACCCCTGGGGGCTGGTGATCGACGGCTCGCCGGTGGCCGGCTGCGGCACCCCGATCACCCGGCCGTCCGGCAGCCGGATGAAGGCTGGCGGGCCGGACTCGACCAAGCCGAGCTTGCGGGCCTGGGCGGCCAGGTTGTTGGGTGCCTCGTGCTGGGCAATCTCCTTCTTGAGCTGCTGCTCCTTGAGGTCGAGGTGGGACTGCTCCTGCTGCAGCGTGCCCAACCGGATCGCGTTTTCGTTGATCTTGGTGTTGACCAGCAGGACACCGAGCACCCCACCGACGACGACCACCAGGATCATCGCGATGAACGGTGCCCGGGGCACCGCCACCGGCGCCGGTGGCGCCACCCGCAGCCGAGGTACGGTCTCCTCGGTCGCGGTGTCGCGGAACCGTACCGGTTCCTGGACGCTCGCCGGCTCCTGTAGCGCGGCGCTGCCCTGCGTCGCGTAGCGTCGTGCGGTATTGTCTCGTCGCTCCGTGGTCCGGCCCCCCGACCGCGGTGCGCCTGCTGTGGTTCCGCGCTGACCGACCCGCCCCGGGCGGTCGCGCTTGTCGATGGTCATTTCCCCTCCCCCTCTTCTCCCCTGCCCCGGTCCCGTACGGGGTGCCGTGGCCGGCGTCCTCCGTCCGGTCCGGATGGCCCGGGCGCCGCCGCGCCGGGCTGGTGTAGCGCCCGGACCGGGCGGGGCCGTTCGCGGGCGGCCCCGCCGGAGTCCGGTACGGCGGGACCGACGCTGGTCGCCGCCGTCTGATCGATGTGCTCGGCCGCTCGCAACCGCACCGACGCCGCGCGCGGGTTGGCGGCGATCTCCGCCTCACTGGCCGGCTCGGCGCCACGGCTGAGTAGCCGCAACGTCGGTCCGGTGCCGGGGAGCTCGACCGGCAGATCCAGCGGTGCGCTGCTGCGCGCGCGGGGTGCCAGCGTCTGCTTGGTGATCCGGTCCTCCAACGAGTGGTAGGACAGGACCACCAGGCGTCCGCCGACGCTCAGCGCGTCCAGCGCGACCGGCAGTGCCCTCCGGAGCACTGCCAGCTCCTGGTTTACCTCGATCCGTAACGCCTGAAACGTTCTTTTCGCGGGATTTCCGCCAGTACGTCGGGTTGCCGCCGGGATGGCCGACTCGACCAGCTCCGCGAGCCGCGCCGAGGAGGTGATCCGCCGCCGCTCCCGCTCCCGGACGATGGCTGCCACGATCCGGCTGGCGAACCGCTCCTCGCCGTACTCGCGCAGGATCCGCACCAGCTCACCGGGCGGGCGGTCGTTGACGACCTCCTCGGCGGTGATCCCCCGGCCCTGATCCATCCGCATGTCCAGTGCGACATCGCGCGAATAGGCGAAGCCACGGTCGGGGGCGTCGAGTTGCAGCGAGGACACCCCCAGATCGAACAGCACGCTGTCTACCTGGGAGAGTCCGAGCTGGTCGAGGACCGTCGGAAGGTCGTCGTAGACGGCATGGACCAGGTGTACGCGGTCGACGTACCGGGCCAGCCGCGCCCGGGCGTGCGTCAACGCCTCCTGGTCCCGGTCCAGGCCGACCAGGGTCGTCGCCGGATGCGCCGCCAGCACCGCCTCGGCGTGACCGCCGAGGCCGAGCGTGGCGTCGACGTGCACGGTCGGCCGGCCGCCGCGGTCGAGCGCGGGGGCGAGCAGCTCGAGACACCGCTCGAGCAGCACCGGTACGTGTGTACCGCGAAGCTCCCCCATGTCGACCCCCAGTGGCCCTGCCTGCCGTTTCGCGCCCGGTTGCTGTGTCGTCGCTCGTCGTACCGCCAGATCCCCATCCGCTCTGCCCCACCCGCCGGCCGATGGCCGGCGCCGGAAACACACGCCTGGCGCCGGGGAAGTGGCGCCAGGAGCGGGAGCGGCTGGAGATCTCGCGATACGTCGGGCGACCGGTGCCGGCCAGTGTCTTTCGCGTGAGCCACTGGCGTTCCCGGCGATGCCGGGACGGATCGGCTGTCCGCGCCCCTACAGTCCGCCGGGCAGCACCCCCTGTTCGATGTCCGCGAAGTCGCCCTCGCTGTCGGACAGGTAGGTCTCCCATGCCTGCTTGTCCCAGATCTCCACCCGGCTACTCGCCCCGATCACCACGAGGTCCCGGCCGAGACCGGCGTATTCCCGCAGGTGGACCGGGATGGTGACCCGTCCCTGTTTGTCCGGCACCTCGTCGTGCGCGCTGGCGAAGAAGACCCGGCTGTAGGCCCGCGCCGCCTTATGCGTCATCGGCTGGTCGCGCAACTGGTTGGCGATCCGCTGGAACTCGGTGGTCGGGAAGACGTAGAGACAGTGCTCCTGCCCTTTGGTGATCACGACACCTCCCGCCAGCTCGTCGCGGAACTTGGCGGGAAGGATCAACCGGCCCTTTTCGTCCAGGCGCGGAGTATGGGTGCCGAGAAACACGGCCCACCCCCTTGCCCTTGAACGGCATTTCGCGATGCCGTATCCCCCGGGGCCGGCGGGCCCTCCCGGCCCCGCCATTGCGCCCCACTGTACTCCACTTCCCTCCACCCGCAACCAAAATCGCGGCCGAAACACGCCGACGTCGGACGCAAAACCGCACGTCAATTGGGGTGGCGACAGGTGGAGGGCGAACGGGGCCCGCCGCCGGTCCGCTTTCCGACACGCATCGAGGACGCGTCGGCAAGCTCGCCGCTTCCGGCCTTTATGTCGTGAAATATGCGGTTTACCCGTCGGTGATCGACGCCGCGACGACGACCCTGATCACCGAAGGTGGAGGGAATCCGCCACGGGTGGAGGGAAGTGGAGCGCCGACCGTGCCACGGCGCCGACGGCGGACCTGTTCATCCGGGCCGGACACCGGCAACGCTTGCGTGGACCGATCCGGTGCCGGTCGGGTCCGGTAACCTCGCACGCGTGACGGACGCGAAAATGCCCCTGCGGGCAAAGGTGGCAAGCTCGGTGTCCCGCACCGCCGCGGCGCTGTCGCGGGCCGCCGGACGGGGCGACGGATCGGTGATCGGCGGCTGGATCGGCCTCAAGATCGACCCCGAGCTGCTGGCCCACCTCGCCGCCGGCCGGGCGATCGCGCTGGTCTCCGGCACGAACGGCAAGACCACCACCACCAGGCTGGCCGCGGCGGCGGTCGGCGTCCTCGGCCGGGTGGCGACCAACTCGTTCGGTGCCAACATGCCGACCGGCCACACCTCCGCGCTGGCCAAGGCCGGCGCCACCCCGTACGCGGTGCTGGAGGTCGACGAGCACTACCTGGCGCACGTGCTGGACGCCACCAACCCCCGGGTGGTCGCGCTGCTCAACCTCTCCCGCGACCAGCTCGACCGGGCCAAGGAGGTGGCGATGATGGCCCAGCTGTGGCGGGTGGCGCTCGCGGAGCACCCGCACATCAAGGTGGTGGCCAACGCCGACGACCCGATGGTCGTCTGGGCGGCCGCCACCGCCGGCTCGGTCGTCTGGTTCAGCGCCGGGCAGCGCTGGCACGACGACTCGTGGGTCTGCCCGGAATGCGGCTCGGCGATCGCCCGCGCCGACCACCAGTGGTGGTGCGCCGGATGTCCGCTGCGCCGACCCGACCCGCAGTGGGTGGTCGACGAGGACGGCGTGATCGATCCCACCGGCGCCTGGCACAAGGTCGTGCTCCAGCTGCCGGGACAGGTCAACATCGGCAACGCCGCCACCGCCCTGGCGCTGGCGGCGGAGTTCGGCGTACGGCCGGTCGACGCGGTCTCCCGGCTGGCCACCGTCACCTCGGTCGCCGGACGCTACGCCCAGGTCGTCCGCAGCGGACGCACCATCCGGCTGCTGCTGGCCAAGAACCCGGCGAGCTGGTTGGAAGCGTTCGACATGGCCGAACACGCCCCGACGCTGCTGTCCATCAACGCCCGCGACCCCGACGGGCTGGACACCTCCTGGCTGTTCGACGTGGACTTCGCGCCGCTGCGCGGCCGGCAGGTCCTCATCACCGGTGACCGGGCGTACGACCTGGCGGTCCGGCTGGAGGTCAACGACGTACCGTTCCTGCACGTGCCCACGCTCAACGCGGCGATCGCGTCGGTGCCGCCGGGCCGGCTGGAGGTCATCGCCAACTACACCGCCTTCCAGGACATTCGAGCGGAGCTGGACCGTGTCAACTGAGTCGTTCCCGGCCATCGGCCCGTCGATCGGCGGCCCCAGCGTGCTACGGCTGGTCTGGCTCTACCCCGACCTGCTCTCCACCTACGGCGACCGGGGCAACCTGCTGATCCTCGCCCGGCGGGCGCAGCAGCGGGGAATCCCGGTGGAGCTGACCGAGATCCGCTCCGACCAGCCGGTGCCGCAGTCGGCCGACATCTATCTCGTCGGTGGCGGCGAGGACGGCCCGCAGGCGCTCGCCGCCCAACGGTTGGCGGCCGACGGCGGCCTGCACCGCGCGGTCAGTCAGGGCTCGGTCATCTTCGCCGTCTGCGCCGGCTACCAGCTCCTGGGCCGGTCCTTCTTCGCCAAGGGCACCCAGTGCGCCGGCCTGGACCTGCTCGACCTGCACTCCGACCGGGGGCCCAGCCGCGCGGTCGGCGAACTCGCCGGTGACATCGACCCCCGGCTGGGGCTGCCACCGCTGAGCGGATTCGAAAACCACGGCGGGCGCACCCATCTCGGCAACGGGGTGTCGCCGTTGGCCAGAGTCACCACCGGCGTCGGCAACGACGGTGCCAGCGAAGGCGCCTGGCGGGGCAACATCCTCGGTACGTACGCGCACGGTCCGGCGCTGGCCCGCAACCCGGCACTGGCCGATCTGCTGCTGCGCTGGGCGATCGGGGCCGGCAGCCTGCCGCCGCTCAACGACATGTGGGCCGACCGGCTGCGGGCCGAACGGGCGGCCGCGATCCGTTCATGAGGCGGCTGCGGCAGGCGCTGCGCGAACCGGCGGTGGTCCGGTTCGCGGCCCTGCTCGCGCTCATCGCCGGCTGCGGTCTGCTGGTGCTGCTGGTCCCCCGGCCCGATCTGGCGGCCCTGTCCGGTCTACCGGACCGGCTCGGCATGGCCGCACCGGTGCTGGCCGTACTGGTCGGCGCGCTGCTGCTGACCGTGCTGGTGCCCCGCACCTTCATCACGTTGACCTGGGGCGCGCTGTTCGGCCCGGTGGCCGGCGCCGGCTACAGCCTCGCCGCGGCGACGCTGGCGGCGCTGATCGGCTTCGGCGTCGGCCGGTGGCTGGGGAGGGAATACGTCGCCAGCCGTACCTCGGCGGCACCAGCGGGTGGCCTCGCCGGCCGGACCGGGCGGGTCCGGCTGCGGCTGGCCCAGCTCGACCGGTGGTTCACCACCCAGAGCGTGCTGGGTGTGGTGACGGTCCGGCTGTTGCCGGTCAGCGGCTTCGGAATGGTCAGCCTCGGCTACGGCACCACCGGGGTCCGGCTGACCCCGTTCCTGATCGGCAGTGTGCTCGCCTCGGCGCCGACCGCCGTCGGCTACGCGGTGCTCGGCGCGGCGGTGGTCGCCCCCGGCGAGGTCAACTGGCTGGCCGCCGCGCCGGCCGGGTTGGGTGCGGCGGCCACCGTCGTGCTGCTGCTTCGCTGGCGCCGGGCGGTGCGCGCCAGTGCCGCCGCCGCCCGGGTACGAGACGGCGAGGTCACCTCGCCGACGTGACCGGGCCGGATCGAGTCGACGCCATCACGGCCGCCGCGACGTCGACCGGCACGGGTTGACGTGGCGACGCCGCTCAGGGCACCACGCTGACCATCCGGCCCGGGACCACGATCACCTTGCGTGGCGTACGGCCACCCAGGTGCTCGGCGACGGCGGCCAGCGCGGCCGCCCGTACCTCCTCCTCGGCGACCTCGGCCGGCACCTCCACCCGCCCCCGGACCTTGCCCGCCACCTGCACCGGGTAGGTCACCGACGCGGCCCGAAGCAGCGCCGGATCGGCCACCGGGAAGTCGACGTACGTCAGTGAACCGGAGTGTCCCAGCCGCTGCCAGAGCTCCTCGGCGACGTGCGGGGCGAACGGCGCAAGCATCAGCACCAGCGGCTCGGCCACCTCGCGGGGCGTCGCCGGCAGCCGGGTCAGTGCGTTGGTCAGCTCGATCAGCTTGGCGATCGCGGTGTTGAACCGCAGGTCGTCCATGTCGCGGCGGACCCCGTCGATCACCCGGTGGGTCAGCCGGCGCAGGGGTTCGTCCGCCGGGTCGTCGGTCACCCGAGAGGCCCCGGTCTGCTCGTCGACCAGCGCCCGCCAGACCCGCTGCAGGAACCGGTAGGAGCCGACCACCGCCCGGGTCTCCCACGGGCGGGACACCTCCAGCGGACCCATCGACATCTCGTACACCCGGAAGGTGTCCGCGCCGTACGCCTCGCACATCTCGTCCGGGGTGACCACGTTACGCAGGCTCTTGCCCATCTTGCCGTACTCGCGGTCGACCGCGACGTCGCCGTGGAACCAGCCGCCGTCGCGCTCGACGACCTGAGCCGCGTCGACGTAGGCACCGCGCGGGTCGGTGTACGCGTACGCCTGGATGTAGCCCTGGTTGAACAGCCGGCGGAACGGTTCGACGCTGGACACGTGCCCCAGGTCGAACAGCACCTTGTGCCAGAACCGGGCGTACAGCAGGTGCAGCACGGCGTGCTCGACACCGCCGACGTACAGGTCGACACCGCCGCAGTCGGTCGCCGACGCCGCTCCCATCCAGTACCGCTCGTTGGCCGGGTCGACGAAGGTGTCGTGGTTGGTCGGGTCGGCGTAGCGCATCTCGTACCAGCAGGAACCGGCCCACTGCGGCATCGTGTTGGTCTCCCGCCGGTAGCGGCGCCGGCCGGTCGGCGCACCCGGCACCCCGGTCAGATCCAGTTCCACCTCGGCCCACTCGCCGGCCCGCGACAGCGGGGTCTCCGGGTCGGAGTCGGCGTCGTCGGGGTCGAAGGTACGGGGCGAGAAGTCGTCGACCTCGGGCAGTTCCAGCGGCAGCATCTGCTCCGGCAGCGCGATCGGCAGCCCGGTTTCGTCGTAGACGATCGGGAACGGCTCGCCCCAGTAGCGTTGCCGGCTGAACAGCCAGTCCCGCAGCCGGTAGGTGACCGCGCCCCGACCGTGGCCGCCCGCTTCCAGCCAGTCGATGATCCGGGCCTTCGCCGCGCCGATCGGCAGGCCGTCCAGGAACTCGCTGTTGATCGCCGGGCCGTCACCGGTGTACGCCTTACCGGTGAAGTCCTCCGGCGGCGCCACCGTCCGTACGATCGGCAGGTCGAAGACCTCGGCGAAGTCCCAGTCCCGCTCGTCCTGGCCGGGCACCGCCATGATCGCCCCGGTGCCGTAGCCGGCCAGTACGTAGTCGGCGATGAAGACCGGCAGCTGGTTACCGTTGACCGGGTTGGTGGCGTACGCGCCGACGAAAACGCCGGTCTTGTCCCGCCCCTCGGCCTGCCGGTCGGCGTCGGTGCGGCTGGCCGCCTGCTTGCGGTAGGCCTCGACGGCTTCCCGGGGGGTGGGGTACCCGCCGGTCCAGGCCGGTCGGGTGTCCGTCGGCCAGGCCGCCGGCACCAGATCGTCGACCAGCGTGTGTTCGGGTGCCAGCACCATGTAGGTGGCACCGAACACGGTGTCCGGGCGGGTGGTGAAGACCTCGATCGGCGCGGCGGCGGTCGGGAAGGTGATGTGCGCGCCGGTGGAGCGGCCGATCCAGTTGCGCTGCATCAGCTTGATCGGCTCCGGCCACTCCAGCAGGTCCAGGTCGTCCAGCAGCCGGTCGGCGTACGCGGTGATCCGCATCTTCCACTGCCGCAGGTTGCGTTTGAAGACCGGGAAGTTGCCCCGCTCCGAACGGCCGTCGGCGGTGATCTCCTCGTTGGCCAGCACGGTGCCCAGGCCGGGGCACCAGTTGACCGGTGCCTCGGAGATGTAGGCCAGCCGGTGACCGTCGACCAGTTCGCGGCGCTGCCGGGAGTCCAGCTCGGCCCAGGCCCGACCGTCGGGGGTGGACCGCGTGCCGGATTCGTACTCGGCGATCAGTTCGGCGACCGGTCGGGCCTTGCCGGCCGCCGGGTCGTACCAGGAATTGAAGATCTGCAGGAAGATCCACTGGGTCCAGCGGTAGAACTCGACGTCCGTGGTGGCCACCGACCGGCGGTCGTCGTGGGCCAGGCCCAGCATGCGCAGCTGGGCCCGGTACCGCTCGATGTTGGCCTCGGTGGTGGTCCGTGGGTGCTGGCCGGTCTGCACCGCGTACTGCTCGGCGGGCAGGCCGAACGCGTCGAAGCCCATGGCGTGCAGCACGTTGCGGCCGGCCATCCGCTGGTAGCGGCCGTAGCAGTCGGTGCCGATGAAGCCCAGCGGGTGACCGACGTGCAGCCCGGCCCCGGAGGGGTAGGGAAACATGTCCAGCAGGAAGAGCTTCTCGGCGTCGGCCCGGGGGTGTGTCGGATCGGCCAGCGGACCGGCCGGGTTGGGCGCGTGGAACGTACCGTCCTGGTCCCAGCGCCGCTGCCACCGGCGTTCGATCTCACTGGCCATCGCAGCGGTGTACCGGAACGGAGGGGTGTCCGCCGCGGTCGTCTCGACTGCCTCGCTCATCGTCGGTCGCCACCTCAAGGTCTGGTCGTGGGCTGTCGTTCGTGGGCATGAAAAAACCCCTCACGCAGGAGGGGGTCGCCGTGCTGCCGCCCGAGGATCGATAGCCGGAGATCGGCTCGGTCGGATCGCTCGCTAGCGGATCAGCACGGCCGGGGAAGGAGCAGGAAGGCGCCGGCCATGCCGGTAGTGTACCCCCCGCCGCAACCGATGTTCCGCCCACCGCCCTCAGGGTGGCGGCGACGAGCCGGGCCGACTCTCCACCGCATCGGGGGGCGTACCGGTGGCCAGGGCGTCGAACCGGCTCTCCGGCGCCATCGGCGTGCCGGATCGGTACGCGGCCCTGGCCAACGCGTACCCGCCGACCGGAGCGGTGATCATCTGCAGCAGGATGGCCAGGACGATGACCACGGCGGTACGCGGACTGGGGATCAGCACGAGTACGCCGAGCAAGATCATGATCAGGCCCAGGCTGGCCGCCTTCGCGACGGCGTTCATCCGGTTGTAGATGTCGGGTAGCCGCAGCATCCCGAGCGCGGTGATCGCGATCAGCAGGGTGCCGGTGCCGAGAAACGCGCCGGCGAGCAGGTCCCATCCGGTCAACGACTTCTCCGTTCCACGAGCCGGGCGAGCGCTACCGTGGCCAGGAACCCGACCAGGGTGGCGGTGAGCACGATGTCGAGCAACGCGGCGGTCCGCAGCCGCGCGGCGAGCACCGCGACCGCCGCGATGAACACGAAGAATCCGAAGTCGACGGCGGCGGCCCGGTCCGCGTCGGTCGGTCCGATGATCAAGCGGACGATCGCCGCGAGCATGGCCAGGGCCAGCACGCCGAGTACCAGATCGAGCGGGCTCATCGGGGACCCTCCCACGCAGGGCCGGGCTCGGCCGCGCCCGCCGCCGGATCGGCATCATCGGCACCCGCCGCCGGATCGGCATCATCGGCCACCGGCCGCAACGCCGGCAGCATCCATTCCTGGAGACGGCTGAGTTCGGCACGGAAACGGGCCGGGTCCTCGGCATGCATGCCGTGCACGTACAGGGTCGGCGGCTCCTCGCGAATCGCGACGGTCAACGTACCGGGGGTCAGACCGACCGCGAGCGCCATCAGCACGACCTCGCTGCGGGTCCGGGTACGCAGCGGGAACTCGACGATTCCCGGAGACAACCCGCTGCCCGGAGTCACGATCTCCCGGGCGACGACCAGATTGGCGATCACCAACCGGGCCGTGAAGTAGCCGAGGAAGCGCAGCACCCGTCCGGACCGCCACACCACCCGGCGCGGCAAGCTCCGCCATCGCCGCCGGGTCGGGCCCGTTCCGGAGCGGTACGGCAGGCGAGTCATCGACGGGTCACCGCCTCGACGTACCGGCTGGTGTCGACCAGCCCGTCGGCGGCGGTGGTGGCGAGGTCGAGCAGCGGTTGGGCGGCCGGGCCGAGCAGCAGGCTGAGCCCGGCGAGCGCCAGCGCGGGCACGGTCAGACGCAGGCCGACGCGGGCCGCCGTACGGGCCGGGGCGACGACCGCGACCCCGGTAGCCGACGCGGCCGGCTCGGCGTCCGGACCCGGCTCGGCATCGGCACCCGGCTCGGCATCGGCACCTGGCTCGGCGTCCGGACCCCGCTGGCTCGACTCCGCCGCGTGGCCGTGGGCCGGCCGGCCCGATTCCGGTAGCTCATCGGGCGGCTCGCCCCAGAACGCCAGATCCCAGACCTTGATCATGGATATCAAGGTGCCCAGGCTCACCACCAGTGCCACCACCATGATCAGATAGCTGCCCTGCTCCGTTGCCGCTCGCAGGATCAGGAACTTGCCGACGAAGCCGGAGAAGGGTGGCATGCCCGCCAGCGACAGCCCGGCGGTGGCGAACGCCAACCCGAGCAACCGGTGCGGCCAGGCCAGTCCACCCAGTCGGTCCAGTCGGTCCGTACCGTAGCCGACCACCACCGCTCCGGCGCAGAGGAACAACGCGGACTTGACCAGGATGTACTGCACCAGGAAGAAAACGGCAGCGGTCAGCGCGGCGGGACTGAACAAAGCCAGCCCGATCAGGACGTAGCCGACCTGGCTGACCATGTGGAACGCCAGCACCGATCGGATCGACGACTCACCGAGCGCCCCGAGCACGCCGACCACCATGGTGACCACGGCGACCGCCCCGATCAGCCAGCCGTAGTCGGTCGCCCCGTCGTACATGACGGCGACGATCCGGACGATCGCGTACACCCCGACCTTGGTGAGGATGCCGGAGAAGAGGGCGGTCACCGCTGGCGGCGCATACGGGTAGCTACGCGGTAGCCAACTGTGCAACGGCACCAGCGCTGACTTGATGGCGAGGGCAAGCAACACGACAGCACCGGCCAGGGCCACGGCGGAAGAACCGGCGGGAGAACCGGCCGATGAACCGGCGGCGGCACCGGCCAGTTCGGCGAGGCTGACGGTGCCGGCGACGGCGTAGATCAGGCCGACACCGGCCAGGAAGATCGTCGACGCCAGGAGGTTCACGGTGACGTACACCCGGCCCGCGACGATCCGCCGCCGGCCGCCGCCGGTCGTCAACAGCACGTACGACGGCACCAGCATGACCTCGACCATGACGAAGAGGTTGAACAGGTCGGCGGCGAGGTACGCACCGTACGCGCCAGCGGACATCGTCAGCGACAGCGGCACCAGGTACGGACGGCGGTCGTCACCCGAGCCGCTGGCGAACACCCCGTAGGTCAGGCTTACTGCTGCGGTCACCGCGATCATCAGCGCGCTGAAGGTGTCCGCCGCCAGGGTGATGGCGATACCGGCCGGCCAGTCGCCGATCCGTTCGGCGAACACCGTGCCGTCGCTGGTCGCGATGACCAGCACCACCGCGTACCCCCCGATCACGGCGCTGGTGGCGATGCCGGCGACCCGGTGCACCACCAGCCGGTACGGCGCCGCCAGCAACAGTCCCGCCAGCACCAGCGGCAGCGCGATCGGCAGCACCAGCAGGGTGGAGTTCATGACGCGCGCTCCGCGCCGTCGGCCGGGCGAGCGCGGCGGACGTCGTCGGCCGGGCGAGCGCGGCGGACGTCGTCGGCCGCCGAGTCGGCGGGATCGTCGGCGGTCACGTCCGGTGCCGTCAGCACCGGCTCCGGACCGGAACCGCGATCGGTGGGCCGACCGTCGGCGTCCGGGCCGGGTTCACCCAGCTCCAGGTCCGGGCAGTACGGATCGGGCCGGTGGGCGAGGGCCAGGCCCAACAGATAGATGGTGATGCCAAAAGTGATCACGATCGCGGTCAGCGCGAAGGCCTGTGGCAGCGGATCGGCGGCCTCGCTCAGGTCCGACTCGCCGAACGGGGCTTCCCGTCGATGGAGGCCGCCGGCGGCGATCAGCAGGATGTTGACCGCGTGTCCGAGCAGAACGAATCCGATGATCACCCGGATCAGTCCACGGTGCAGGATCAGATACACCCCGGCAGCGGTGAGCAGGCCGATCATCAGTGCCACGATCATCGGCCGGGCACCTCCCCCGCAGCCGGCCGGGCACCGCTGCCGGCCGCTGCGGCACCGTCATCAGCCGCCGCAGCACCGTCATCAGCCGCCGTTGCACCGTGATCAGCCGCCGCAGCGTCATCGCCGGCCGGGACGGCACCGTCGTCGGCCGGGACGATGTCGACGGCGCCGAGTCGGCTCATGGCGGCGGCGATCAGCCCTAGCACCATCAGATACACCCCCACGTCGAAGATCGTCACCGGAGTGAGGCTGAACCCGAAGAGCCACAGGTTCGGGGAGTACTGAGGGGTCAGCATCGGCGCGCCGGCCGCGATCGGCTGCAGGCCGACCGCCAGGCAGAGCAGCAGACCCGCGGCGATCGGCACCCGGGGCCGCAGCCGGCCGAGCAGCGGCAGACGGGCGCCGGCCGCGGCGAGTTGCCCCAGACCCATCGCGATCCCGGCGACCAGCGCGGCGATGAATCCACCGCCGGGTTCGTCGTGTCCGCGCAGGAACAGGTACGCCGAGACGATCAGCATGACCGGGGCGAGCAGCCGGTGCGCGAACCACAGTACGAGGTCCGGCGGGATCGCGCCCGACCGCGACGGTCGCGACGACGCGACCACCTCGCTGGCGCCGGCATGGGCACCGGCACCACCCGGCCTGCCCCGGTCGGGCCCGGTCCGGTCACCGCCCACCCGGAACAGGCCGACCAGCCCGAGCGCCACCGCGGTCAGCACTGCCGCTTCGCCCAGGGTGTCCAGGGCCCGGAAGTCGACCAGGATCACGTTGACCACGTTGCTGCCGCCGGTGGCCGGCTCCGCGTTGCGCAGGAAGTAGTCACCGGCGACGGAGAGTTCCCGCCGGCCGGTGAGGCCGATGGTCGCGGCGGCGGCGACCACCCCCGCGCCGATCGCCAGGGCACCGGCGAAGGCGCTGACCGGCTGGAACCGGGCACCGGGCAGCCGGGCCGGGAGCCGGCGCAGCACCAGCATGCCGACGACGGCGGTCAGCACCTCCACCAGCATCAGGGTCAACGCCACGTCCGGCGCGCCGGCGAGGAGGAACCACGTCGCCACCAGCAGACCGACCAGTCCCAGCAGCCCGATCGCGGCCAGCGCGGAGCGCACCAGCACGATGCCGCCGAGCGCGACGGCCAACAGCACCAGAACCGGCCAGTCTCCCGTACCGGTACGACCGGCCGGCCACGCCGGCAGTGCGGCGAGACCGTGGACTCCCACGGCACCGAGCAGCACGAGGGCCAGCACCGGCCGGAACAGATGCGCGGCGGGTGAGCTGTACCGGGACGGCTCACCCACCAGCCGGCCGATCCGGAGCAGGCCGGCGTAGCCATGGTCGAACAGCTGGGCTCCGGGCGGGGCGAGTCGAACGCTTTGCACCACCCGCTCCACCCGGTCCCGGGCGATGAAGAGCAGCAGACCGAGGGTCACGGTCAGCACGGAGAGCCACAGCCCTGGCGTGAAGCCATGCCAGAACGCCACGTAGGGTGCTTCGCCGCCCGGCCGGGCGTCCTCGGTGGCCTGGTCGATCAGCGGGCCGAGTAGGGCGGCGGCCGGTCCGAGCACCACGCTGAGCAGCGCCGCGACCGCCGCTGGGGCGAGAAACGACCAGGCCGGCTCGTACAGGTCAGGCTGGCGGGTGGGGCCGGCGAAGGTTTGGTGGACGATTCTGGCTCCGTAGGCGAAGGTGAGCACCGACGCCGACACCGCCAGGATCTCGGCGGTCGGAGTCAGCCACGGATCGATCCCGGTTTTGATCAACGCTTCAAAGATGGCTTCCTTGCTGACGAATCCGAGCAGCGGCGGCAGGCCGGCCATGGACATCGCGGCCAGGCTGGTCAGGGTCGCCGTCACCGGCATCACTCGGCGGAGCCCCGACAGTTCCCTGATGTCGCGGCTGCCGGCTTCCCGGTCGATGATGCCGACCAGCATGAACAGGGTTGCCTTGAACAACGCGTGGGCGACCGTGTGCAGGATGGCGGCGGCGAGCGCGGCCGGTGTTCCGACACCGATCACCGCCACCAACAGGCCGAGTTGGCTCACCGTCGAATACGCCAGCAACGCCTTGAGGTCGTGCTGACGCAGGGCGAGAAACGCGCCGAGCAGCGCGGTGCCCAGGCCGCCGAGGACCAGTACGACGGTCCACGCGACTTCTGCGGCGTACACCGGCGAGAAGCGGATCAGCAGGTAGATTCCGGCTTTCACCATGGTCGCCGCGTGCAGATAGGCGCTGACCGGGGTGATCGCCACCATCGCGCTGGGCAACCAGAAATGAAACGGGAACTGTGCGGACTTGGTGAACGCGGCGACGATCAGCAGGGCGCCGACGACCCACGCCGCCGGTGACGACAGCAACCGCTGCGGGTACGCCAGGATGGTGGTCAGATCGCTGGTGCCCTGGGTGACGATCAGCACCACCACCGCGGCGAGCAGCGCCAGCCCACCACCGGCGGTGACCAACAGTGCCCGGGTCGCGGGTCGAGCGGCCGCCGGGCTGGCCAGGCCGATCAGGAAGAACGAGCAGACGGTGGTCAGTTCCCAGAAGAGGAACAGCAGCAGCAGGTCAGCCGCGAAGATCAGCCCGAGCATGGCGGCGGTGAACAGGGTCAGCAGCGTGTAGAGGCCGGTCCACCGGCTGTCCGGGGTCAGGTAGCGCGGACAGTAGCCCATGATGAGGGCGCCGACGCCGAGGACGAGCAGTCCGAAGACCATCGCCAGCCCGTCCATCCGCAACGCGAAGGCGATGTCGAGGTCGGGCAGCCAGCGGGCGGAGACGGCGATCGTCCCACCGTCGAGCACCATGGGCAGGCGGGACGCGAGCAACGCGCAGCCGGCGAGGTAGCCGGCGGCGAGCGGGTATCCGGCGTCGCGGCCGAGCAGGCGGGTGAGCAACGGTACGGTCGCGGCGAGCCCGGTCAGCATGACCAGCACCGCGAGCATCGTCAACGGACACCTCCGCCGACTCGCCGCCCTTGCCCGGCGACCGGGTCGGTGTGGCTCACTCAGGCGTCCTTGGCGTCGTCGCCGGCCACCAGGACCGACCGTGTCGATTCCCGGACCACCTGGTCCGCGACGCTACCCATCAGACGGTTGGAGACCCCGCTGCCGCGACGTCCGATGACGATCAGGTCGGCCGCGCGGGTCCGCGCGACGTCGAGAAGCGCGCGGGCCGGCTGTCCGGTGACGATCTCGATGGTGGTCGTCGCGGGTCCGCGTCCAGGCGTGGCCGCGCGGACCTGGTCGGCCCGGTCGGCCAGGAGCCGTCGCGCCTGCTCGACCTGCTCCGACTCGTCCCCGGTACGGTTCCCCGGATCGACCTGTGCCACGTCGACGACGGTGACCAGGATCAGTTCTTCGGGGTCCCCGGCCAGCCCGTGCTCGACGGCCGACAGCGCGCGGTCGGACACGGCTGAGCCGTCGAGTCCGACCAGCACTCGTGGCCCGGTTCCGGGGTGCCGCGCCACCGGCTCGTCGGCGGTTCGGCTTTCCACCCGACCGGTGGGTCGGGATCCCCGCTCCAGCGCGATCGGCACGAACAGCAGTCCCAGCACTGCGCCGAGGACGTACCAGTACCAGGCCCGTTGACCTCGGCGGGTCAGGAACACGGCGGCGGCGGTGATTCCGGACAGCACCCAGAGCACGACGACGATCGCGACGTAGCCGACCGTGGACATCCGGCTCCTTCCTTCCCTGCCCGTCTGCGGACGCTGTCTGCGGACGGCAGATCCGTTGGTGCCTGTTCACCTACCCTGGGATGCCCGGTTCATACCGTCGAACGACCAGATCCCCTGAACCTCCGGTCACGTGTCGCCGTATTCCACAGCGGGGCGCTGGTCCGTGCCAGGCATTCGCGCGCCCATGCGATGGACCTGGAGAGGGGAGGCGGCGGCATCCGCAGGATGGCGAATGAAGGGAGGCGGCGGCATCCGCAGGATGGCGAATGAAGGAAAGATGGTTAGCCTGAGAGGCGGGTGGGAGCCGTGCGGCGGGTGGTTACGGTTCCCACGGACTTCACGGTGGGTAGCCGGACCGGCCGGCGCTGACGCCGTACGACGAGGAGGAGGGTCGTGACCCAAGACATCTGGGACGATCTGGGCGCTCCGATGCCCCATGACGAGTTCCGCGCCGTGACCGACGCCATCGTGGCCAACATCGAACAGGTCATCGAGGGCAAGACCGCAACGGTTCGGCTCGCCCTCGCCGTACTGCTCGCCGAAGGTCATCTGCTGATCGAGGACGTACCCGGCGTCGGCAAGACCAAACTCGCCAAGGCCCTGGCCCGGTCGATCGATTGCTCCGTCCGCCGAATCCAGTTCACCCCGGACCTGTTGCCGTCCGACGTGACCGGGGTCAGCGTCTACAACCAGGACAACCACGACTTCGAGTTCAAACCCGGGGCCGTCTTCGCCAACCTGGTGGTCGGTGACGAGATCAACCGGGCCTCGCCGAAGACCCAGGCCGCGCTCCTGGAGTGCATGGAGGAACGGCAGGTCACAGTCGACGGGACGACCTACGAGCTGCGGACGCCGTTCATGGTGGTCGCCACTCAGAACCCGATCGAGATGGAGGGGACCTATCCCCTGCCGGAGGCGCAACGGGACCGGTTCACCGCCCGGATCGCGATGGGTTACCCGGATCCCGGTGCCGAGTTGGCGATGCTCGACGGGCACGGCGCGGTGGATCCGATCCACCAGCTGCGGCCGGTCTCCGACGCCCCGGGCGTCCGCCGGCTGATCGCCACCGTCCGGGAGATCCACGTCGCCGATCCGGTCAAGCAGTACGCCGTCGACCTGGTGACCGCCACCCGGGAGGCACCCGACCTGCGGCTCGGCGCGTCGCCACGGTCGACCCTGCAGCTGCTGCGTACCGCCCGGGCCGTCGCCGCGTTGGAGGGCCGGGATTACGTCCTGCCCGACGATCTGCAGGTGCTCGCCGTACCGGTGTTGGCGCACCGGTTGATTCCCACCGCCGAGGCGCAGCGGGCCCGGCGCACGACGGACGCGATCATCGCCGAGATGGTGCACCGGCTGCCGCTGCCGCACGAACGGCAGCGGCCGGCTCCCGCCACCGGCTACGACGCTCGCCAGTTCGGCACCGACGGCGCGCCGGTCCCCTTCGAGACGCGAGGGCGTTGAGCAGATGCGCGAGGCGCTGCGCGGCCTCACCACCCGTGGCCGGTCGTTCCTCGCGGCCGGTGCCGCGGCGGTGTTGTCCGCGCTGATCCTCGGTGAGAAGGATCTGCTCCGGGTGGCGATCCTGCTGGCCGTGCTGCCGTTGCTGGCCGCTGTGTACGTCGGTCGCAGCCGGTACAAGCTGGCGTGTACCCGGTCGCTCGAACCGCACCGGGTACCGGTGGGCTCCAACGCCCGGATCGTGCTGCGGCTGCAGAACATGTCCCGGCTGCCGACCGGCACGCTGCTGCTGGAGGACCGGCTGCCGTACGCGCTGGGCAGCCGGCCCCGGGTGGTGTTGGAACGCCTCGGCGCCCAGCAGGCCAGTTCGGTGGCGTACACGGTCCGTGCCGACGTGCGCGGACGCTACGAGGTGGGTCCGCTGGTGGTCCGGCTGACCGACCCGTTCGGACTCTGCGAGCTTACCCGGGCGTTTCCCAGTGTCGACGAGCTGACCGTGATCCCGCAGGTCGTGTCGTTGCCGTCGGTCCGGCTGACCGGCGAGTACACCGGCTCGGGTGACAGCCGGGCGCGGTCGGTGGCGGTGCACGGCGAGGACGATTCGGCGACGCGTGAGTACCGACGTGGTGACGACCTGCGCCGGGTGCACTGGAAGTCCACGGCCCGCACCGGTGAGCTGATGGTGCGCCGGGAGGAGCAGCCCTGGGAAAGCCGGGCGACGGTGGTGTTGGACACCCGGGCGTACGCGCACCGGGGTGAGGGTCCGACCGCGAGCTTCGAGTGGGCGGTGGCCGCGGCGGCGAGCGCGGCGGTGCACTTCCGCACCGCCGGCTACCGGGTGCGTCTGGTCACCGAGATCGGCGTCGACACCGACGCGACCGAGCCCGATGGTGACGGGCTGCTGCTGGATCAGCTGGCCGACGTCACCGCCAGCCAGCGTAGCGACATCGCCACCTTGGTCGAGCAGGTGCGCCGCCGGTCCGACAATTCGGTGATCGTGGCGCTGTTGGGCGCGCTGACCGTTGCCGAGGCCGAGCTGCTGGCCGGGCTGCGCGGCAACCGGACGACCTGCGTCGCTGTCCTGATCGACAGCTCCACCTGGATGAATCTCACCCCGGCCGAACGCGTCGAGGCCGACCGGGCGCACAGCGCCGCCGCCCTGTCGCTGCAGGAGAGCGGCTGGCGGGTCGTCGGTGTCGGCCACGGCGACCAGTTGCCGTCGCTCTGGCCGCAGTTGGACCGCGGGTCGCAGGGCTTTGCCTGGCGGGCGGCGATGGCCGAGACGGTAGCCGGAGGCGTGAAATGAGCACCCGCAGGCACCTGGGTCTGGTCGCCGCGGCGGCCACGGTGATGGCGGCCGCGCCGCTGGCCACCATCTTCGAAAGCTGGACCTGGCTGGTGCAGTGCACGATCACGGTCGTGCTGGTGGGCGGCACCGCGATGCTCACCCGTACGCTGCTGGCGCCGGGCTGGCTACAGCCGGTCACCATGGTCGGCGCGCTGCTGCTCGCCCTGACCTGGTTGTTCCCGAGCGGGGACGAGTTCCTCGTGGTGCTGCCGTCCCCGGCGACTCTCGGCCACTTCGGCTCTCTGCTGGCGCAGTCCGCCCGGGACGTGCACGTGTACGGCGTACCGGTGCCGGACGGCGACGCCCTGCTGTTCATCACCGTGCTCGGGGTGGGTTCGGTCGCCGTGGTGGTGGACCTGCTGACCGTGACGTTGCGCCGACCGGCGCTGGCCGGGCTGCCGATGCTGGCGATCTACTCGGTACCGGTGGCGATCTACGTCGACAGCGTTCCGGCGGTGCCGTTCGTCGTCGGCGCGGTCGGCTACCTGTGGCTGCTGATGGCGGACAACGTCGACCGGGTCCGCCGGTTCGGCCGACGCTTCACCGGCGACGGCCGCGACGTCGATGTCTGGGAGCCGTCGCCGTTGGCCGCGGCCGGACGCCGGCTGGCGGTGGTCGGGGTGGTGGTCGCGGTCGCCATCCCGCTGGCGATCCCTGGGATGACCTCGGGTCTGTTGAGCACGTTGGGCGGCGGCGGCTCGGGCAGCGGGTTGGGCAACGGGCCGGGTCAGGTCAATCTCTTCGCGGCGTTGAGTGGTCAGCTCAACCAGACCGAGGTCACCGAGATGGTCCGGGTGACCACGGACGACCCGAACCCGGCATACCTGCGGATCGGGGTGGCCGACGAGGTCCGTGACGACGGCTTCGCCAGCCGCCCGCCCCGGGGCCGCCCGTCGTCGGCGCTGGCGCTGTCCGATCCCCGCGAGGATCCCCGGATCCGCTCCTCCGGCGTCAGCCACGAGGAGTTCGAGGCAAGCGTCGAGGTCACCGACGACTTCAACATGGCGCTGCTGCCGACGTACGCCGTACCGGTGGAGATGCGCGACATCGACGGGTCGTGGGCGTACGACCCGACCGCGCAGGTCGTCTTCTCCGGCCGGTCCCGGGCCCGCGGGTTGACCTACGAATTCACCTATGTCCGCTCGTCGTACACGCCGGGGGCGCTGCGCCGGTCCCCGTCGCTCACCGTCGACGACCCGATCTGGCAGCAGTTCACGCCGGTGCCGCAGGTGCCGCAGGTCACCGCGCTGGTCGGCGAACTGGTCGACGGGTCGCGCAGCGACTACGACCGGGTACGGGCGATCTACGACCATTTCTCGCGGGACAACGGGTTCAGCTACAGCCTCGCCACCGAGGGCGGTACGGCCAGCCAGGACATCGTCAACTTCCTGGACAACAAGGTGGGTTTCTGCCAGCAGTACGCCGCCGCGATGGCCTGGATGGTGCGCGCGGCCGGCATCCCGGCCCGGGTCGCCTTCGGCTTCACGAACGGTTCGCGACAGCTGGAGAACACCTACACCCTGACCAATCTGAACCTGCATGCCTGGACTGAGGTCTATTTCGACGGGCTCGGTTGGGTGCCGTTCGATCCGACGCCGGCGGCGAGTGTGCCGGGTTCGGTACGTTCGGACTGGGCACCGGACGTGGACGCGCCGGAGGCGACCGACCCGACCGTGGCGCCGAGCGTCGCGCCGGGGGCGGTGCCGTCCGCCGGGCCGCTGCCCGACGCCGGTCCGGGCAACATCGACGAGGGCGACGAGGGTGCCGGTGCCAGCGGTAGCGCGTCCTCCGGTCCGACCTGGCCGTGGTGGACACTGGCCGGGGCGATCGTGCTGATCGCGCTGCTGGCGCTGCCGGCCCTGCACCGGGCCTCGGTACGCCGCCGACGGCTGGCCCGGACCTCGGGCACCCCGGGACCACGGATCGCGGCCGACGGCGACGCCGCCGGCCCGGTGATGGTGGTCACCGGCGGCGATGTCGACCACGCCCGGGAGCACGCGCACGCGGCCTGGACGGAACTGATCGACACCATGGTCGACCTGCGCGTCGTGGTGGACAGGTCGGAGACACCACGGGCGACGGCGGCTCGGCTCGCGGCGTCGGAGGCGGTGCGGGACACCGCCGCCGACGCGGTCCGGCTCCTCGGTCAGGCCGAGGAACGGGCCCGGTACGCCCGGGAGCCGATGCCGGGGGCACCGCTGGTCGACGCGCTACGCCGTACCCGTCAGGCGTTGTCCGCCGGGGCGAGCCGGCGTACCCGGATCGTCGCCCGTCTGCTGCCGCCGTCGGTGCTGCTGCACTGGCGGGCCCAGCTGATGGACGTGTCCGGTCGAGCGTTCGGTGCCGTGGGTGTCTGGCGGGAGTCGATGCTGCGGTTCAGCCCGCGAAGGCTGCTGACCAGCCGGTTCGGCCGCTGATCTCGGCCGCTGATCTTGGCCGCTGGATCTGACGCTGACCTCCGCCGCTGGACCTGGCGCTGATCTTGGCCGCCGGGCTTGGCAGAGGCCACGCGAATACCCCAGTCGACCCGAAAGCCCTTCATGTCGCCTGAAGGGCGCTGAGATCGGGCGAAAACAGCACCTGGCACTGACGCAGCGGGCATAATCGCTCGCGTGCAGGATGGACATGCCGCAGCAGGGGTGACCCCGTCCCGACCAGGGGCCGCACGGCCCACCGGCCGGACACGGCACCCCGCGCCGGGCGCTGGGTGGGCAAGCGTACGGCTCCGCGGAACACCGGCCGGTGACGCGGGCATGGTGAAGCCGCCCGGTCATGGTCACCGGGCAGCCGATCAGCCTGCGCTAGGTCAGCGATGGCCTTCCGGGCGTTGGCGCCAACGCTCCTCCAGCCGGTCGATCAACGACGACCGCCGCCCACTGCGGGTCTTACGGCGTGCGGTCCCGCCGACCACCCGGAGATCGGGTGAGCTCGACTTGCGTTGGGACTGCATGGCGAACGCGGCGGCGCCGAGCATGACCACGAAACCGGCCACACCAATCAGCGACACTTTGCTCACCGTGCCGTAGACGACCAGGGCAAGGCCAACGATGATCACACCGGCAGCGACGAGCAGGCGACGCCGCGCGTGGAAACGCGGGTCGCTGGCGCGCACGGCCGAGGCGAATTTGGGGTCCTCGGCAAGCGACCGCTCGATCTGCTCGAACAGCCGCTGCTCGTGCTCCGAGAGCGGCACGGCACTCCTCCCCGGTCACGTTGGTCGGTCCGGTCGGACCGACAGACCGTGGCAGCCAACCGGCTGCTTACCCGCAAGTCTACGAGGGGGTTCGCGGGTCGGAAAGCGGGACGACCTACCGCCTGGGTTGATTTTCCGTCCGGCGGACGTCATTACCCCGTAACAGCGTAGCCGGCCATTGGTAAGCCAGGTCGCGCCGATCCGGTCTTCCGCCGATCTTGATGTCTTCGCTCCAGGTATACAGCGAACATTCTGATAAGTCCGACCTGCCCCGCAGGCGGGAGTGGGCCGGGATCACCCCGTGGTGGCGACCAACAGCGGGATGGACAGCTCCATCTCGGTCACCCCACCGTGGAACCCGATCAACGACGAGCCGACCGGATCGGTCTCGGTGGCCACCACCACGAACCGTTCCTGACACACCACCACCACGTCGCCGATGCGGGGCAGATGATCGGCCGGCACCGGACCGAACCAGCCCGCCTCGACCAGCTCGGCGCGCCGCGCCACCCAGGCGGCCGGACCGAGAACACTCCGCCAGGCCGCCACCACGTCGTCGGTCGCGCCGGGCAGGGTGTGCAGGTAGCGCACCCGTGGCTCCCCCGCGACCAGCCGTACGCCGGCCCGCAGCCGGGGGTCGGTGTCCAGGTCGAACCGGTAGTCCGGCTCCGCCGGCACGTTGAGCTGGCCGTGATCGGCGGTGACCAGCAGGGCCGCGTCCGCCGGCAGCCCGGCGACCAGGCGGCCCACCAGCCGGTCCAGCTCGACCACTGCCGCCAGCCACGGCTCGGATTCGACCCCGAACCGGTGCCCGCGCCGGTCCAGATCCGGATGATATCCGGACACCAGCACCGGACCGTCCCCGGCCGCGACAACGGTCAGCAGTTCGGTGGCCAGTTGATCGACGTCCACCGCACCCCGATAGACACCGCCCCGATTCGCCGCCACGGTCAACCCGCTACCGGCGTACTCGGGTCGGCTGACGACGGTGACCGCGACGCCGGCGGCCTCGGCCCGCTGTAGCTGGGTGGGCACCGGCTGCCACCGGAGCGGGTCCGGATCGTCGCGCCACTCGATGTGGTTGAGCACCCGGTCCGTGCCCGGTACGGCGGTGCGGAAGCCGAGCACACCATGCGCTCCCGGCGCGACACCGGTCCCGAGGCTGACCAGGCTGGTCGGCGTCGTGGACGGAAATCCCGTGGTGAGTCGCCGCGCCGTCGGCGCGGCGGCCAGCCGGGCCAGGGCCGGGGCCACCCGACCGGCCGCCGGTAACTGGTGCCAGCCGAGGCCGTCGACGAGCAGTACGACGAGCCGGCGGACACCGGCGAGTGGGCCGGTCAGCCCGAGCACATCGACCGCACCGGGTACGCCGAGTACGGCCAGCGCGCTGGGCAGCACGTCGGCCAGGCTGGCCTCGCCGTACTCCGGTCGGGCCGGCCGCAGCAGGTCGGCCTCGACCATCATCGGGTCCGGTCCGCTCATGCGGGCAGGCGGCGGGCGAACAGGTGCAGCTGGGTGGCCAGATCCCGGTACGGCGGATGGGCCGCAGCCGCGAGTTCCAACTCGGTAACGGCCTGCGGGTCACTTTCCGCGACGGCCGCCGGCAGCAGGTCGGCCAGCACCCGTACCCCGTGGATCTGCTCGACCCGCAGGCCGGCGGAGGTGAGCAGATCGGTGGCGCTCCGCGCGTCGTAGCGGCGGCGCAGGGTGTCCCGCGATCCCCATCGACCGTCGGGATCGGCGAGCATGGCGGCGGCGAGGTCGAATTGCCCGTTCACCGCCCGGGCGATCACGGCCGCCGCCCGTCCCGCGACCAGGACGCTCGCCGCGCCTCCGGGTCGCAGCACGGCGGCGAGTGCCTGGACGACCCGCTCGGGTTCGTCGACGACCTCCAGCACCGCGTGGCACAGGACCAGGTCGGCGCTGGCCGCCTCGATCAGGCCGGCGAGGGCGTCGCCGTCGCCCTGTACGGCGTCGATCCGGTCGGCGACGTCGGCGTCGGCGGCACGTCGGGTCAAGGCGGCCAGCGCGTCGGGACTGGCGTCGACCACGGTGACCCGGTGGCCGGCCTGCGCCAGCGGTACGGCGAACCCGCCGGTGCCACCGCCGACGTCGACCACGGTCAGCGGACGGGTTCCGGACCGGTCCAGTTCACCCCGGATCACCGACCAGACGACGGCGGTACGGGAACCGGCGGTGGGACCGCTTCGGGTGTGTGTTCGCTCCACTCGCGCGAGCCTATCGGCCCACCGGTGGCGAGGATCGGCGCGGGCCGGACGGGACCGGCGCGGACGGGACCGGCGCGGACGGGACCGGCGCGGACGGAATCGGCGCAGGGCGGCACGAATGCGGGATTCACGAGGGTGACCGGGCTCCTACCGTGAGTGCCAGGCCGGCGGCCACAGCCGGCGCTTGCGGTTCCTGGAGGAAAGCATGACAACGCTTGGACTGCGGTTCGCACTCGCCGCCGCCGCGACGGTCGCGATCGGGCTGACCGGTTGTGGGGCGGCCGAGAATCCAACCCCTGGATCGGACAGCGCGTCGGTCGATCCGAGCGGCGTCGGCGGGCTGGGCGGAGCCCCGTCGGCGGCCACGGATGGATCAGAGCCGGCTGACGGCGCCTCGGGCACCAGCGGTGACAGCGGCCAGACCGGCGACGGCGCCACCGGGGGCGGCAACAACGGCAACTCCGGCAACGGCAACAGCGGAGGCGGCAACAGCGGCTCGACCGGCGGCGGGCAGTCGACCGGGCCGACGATCGTCTCGTTCGCGGTCACCGGCGAACCGTCCTGCCCGGCCGGCACGACCCTGGCGCCGATCGACGGCACACCGGTCACCCTCGCCTGGAAGACGACCGGGCAGCCGACGGTCAGCCTCTCGGTCGACGGACCGGGGGTCTACCAGAGCTACGAGGGCCCGGAGGGTAGCGAAACCCTCTCCTTCCCCTGCGCCGGCGCGCCGGGGAGCTACCAGAAGCACACCTACACCCTGACGGTGACCGAGGATGGCGCCACGGCCGAGAAGACCATCACGGTGAAGGCGATCGTCAACGAGATCGCCGTCGTCGAGCAGTAGGTCCGCGACATCCAGGACATCTGCTCTGCGGTTGACGGTACTTCGCA
This sequence comes from Solwaraspora sp. WMMD406, assembly GCF_029626025.1. Lineage (NCBI taxonomy): Bacteria > Bacillati > Actinomycetota > Actinomycetes > Micromonosporales > Micromonosporaceae > Solwaraspora > Solwaraspora sp. WMMD406. The sequence continues at coordinate 3,251,422 of NZ_JARUBF010000001.1, read as the reverse complement.
CTAGACAGTAGCGTGTATCGCGTGGATACCACCCAACTCCTCAAAGGGGTGCTCGACCTCGCCGTCCTCGCGGTGCTGCAACGCGAGGACGGCTACGGATACGACATCCTGCGGCGGCTACGGGCGGCCGGGTTGGACGAGGTCGGCGACGCTTCGGTCTACGGCACCCTGCGTCGACTGTTCCAGGCCGGACTGTTGACCACCTACGTGGTCCCGTCCGAGGAAGGCCCACATCGCAAGTACTACTCACTCAACGCCGCCGGCCGCGACCACCTGGCCCGCTCCGGCAAGGTCTGGCGCGGCTTCGCCGCCACGATGGACAACCTACTCGACGATCGGGGGGTGGCGGTGTGAACGCCGCGACGCAGACAGAGGTCACGCACTACGTCGAGCAGGTCCGGGCCGCCCTGGCCGATCTACCGGAGACGGTCCGCGACGACCTGATGGAAGACCTGCCCGAGCATCTCGCCGAGGTACTTGCCGAGGGCGACGGCACCCTGATCGACCGGCTCGGCGAACCAACGGCGTACGCCGCCGAACTGCGCGCCAGCGTGGCACCGGACGCCCCGACGGCGGACACCCCGGCCCCCGGCTACGGGCAGCGGGCCGGCGCCGCCTGGCAGCGCGCCCGCACCCGGCTGAACCGGGTCGATCACCGGATCGGACCGGTCCTCGGTTACAGCAGTGCCAGCGAGTTCCTGCGGTCGCTGCGCCCCGGCTGGTGGGTGCTGCGCGGCTATCTCGCCGCGCTGCTTTTCACCCACCTCGTCTTCGGCGGGATCTCCGGGCCGCTGCCCACCCCCGGTGACAGCGTTCTGGCCGGTTTGCTGCTGCTCGCCGTGGCCGTGACCGGCTCGGTCTGGCTCGGTCGCCGGGGACAGCGGCCGACTCGTTGGCCACGGCTGGTGGTGGCCGTCGCCACCGCCCTGGCGGTGCTGTGGTTCGCCTCGTACGTCCTGTTCCACTCCGCATCAGCGTCAGATGGTCCGGATGCCATCGCGTCGAACGGCGGCGCGATGTACCTCGCTCCCCCGCCGCCGGCCCCGCTGGACGTGTACGTCTACGACAGCCAGGGCCGGCTGGTCGAGGGCGCCCGGCTCTTCGACGAGAACGGCGCGCCGATCACCCTCGGCTACCCGGACTGGTGCGAGTTGTCAGACCTGGAGCAGCTGCGGGTCGGTCAGAGCCTCCGGCGTGAGGGCGGCCGGATCACCGCGCGCGACCCGAGTGTGGAGTACCCCTACCCGCTCTGTCCCGAGCGGAACCCGTTCGAACTACCCACGCTGACCCCGAGCGCCGACACCACCCCGGCCCCCGACCCGTCGCCGAGCTGATCGCGCGGCAGCGGCCGGGTATTCATCAGCGGCCGGGTATTCATCAGCGGAAGTCCCGGGACGCCGGGCTGACCGGGGTGGTGACCGCGTCCAGCCGGTCGGCGACCAGGTTGAGCACCCCTTCGGCTTTCTCCAGCCGGCCCCGTACCAGCAGGGCGGCGCTGGACCGGGCCACCGTTCGGTAGCGCTGCCACAGCCCGGGTGAGCAGGTCACGTTGAGCATCCCGGTCTCGTCCTCCAGATTGACGAACGTCACCCCACCGGCAGTCGCCGGGCGCTGCCGGTGGGTGACGATGCCGCCGACCCGAATCCGGGTGCCGGCGTCGACCCGGCCCAGCTCGGCGATCGGCACCGCCCCGGCGGCGGCCAGCCGGTCCCGGACGAACCGCACCGGGTGGGTGTCCGGCGACAGCCCGGTGGCCCACACGTCGGCCATCAACGCGTCGACCTGGTCCAGACCGGGCAGGGTCGGCGCGGTGCCCCCGGCGGTCGACGCGACCCCGGGCAGCCGGTCGGCGCGTTCCTGCGCGGCGGCGCCGGCCGCCCAGAGCGCCTGCCGACGGGTCAGCCCGAAACAGGCGAACGCGTCGGCGGTGGCCAGGGCCTCCAGCTGGGCGGCGGTCAGTCCGACCCGGCGGGCCAGGTCCGGCATGTCCCGGTACGGCCCGTGCCCGGACCGCTCGGCCTCGATCCGCTCGGCCAGGTCGTCACCGATGCTCCGTACCGCCGACAGGCCGAGGCGCACTTGCGGGCCGCCGACCCCCCACCGGTGCGGCGGCTCCCCCGGCGCGCCACCCCACCGGGTACGGGCGTCGACGACCAGGGTGGCGGCCGCGCCGCTGGCGTTGACGTCCGGCCGGTGCACCCGTACCCCGTGCCGGCGGGCGTCGTCGACCAGGGTCTGCGGCGAGTAGAACCCCATCGGCTGGGCGCTGAGCAACGCGGCCAGGAACGGGGCCGGGTGGTAGCGCTTGAGCCAGGCGCTGGCGTACACCAGGTAGGCGAAGCTCATCGCGTGGCTCTCCGGAAAGCCGAAGCTGGCGAACGCGCTCAGCTTCAGGTAAAGGTCGTCGGCCAGGTCACCGGTGATGCCCCGGCCGGCCATCCCGGCGTACAGCCGGTCGCGGATGGCGGCCATCCGCTGCGCCGAGCGTTTCGACCCCATCGCCCGGCGTAGCTGGTCGGCGCCGGCGGCGTCGAAGCCGGCCAGGTCGATCGCCAGCTGCATCAGCTGTTCCTGGAACAGCGGCACCCCGAGGGTCTTCTCCAGCGCGTTGCGCATCAGCGGATGCGGGTAGGTCACCGGCTCCTGGCCGTTGCGCCGCCGGATGTACGGGTGCACCGAGCCGCCCTGGATCGGGCCGGGCCGGATCAACGCCACCTCGACGACCAGGTCGTAGAAGCAGGTCGGTTTCAGCCGGGGCAGGGTGGCCATCTGCGCGCGGCTCTCCACCTGGAACACCCCGACCGAGTCGGCCCGGCACAGCATCGCGTACACCTCGGGGTCGTCCAGCGACATGGCGCCCAGGTCCAGTTCGGAGCCGATCAGGTCGTGCGCGTCGTGCAGCGCGGTCAGCATGCCCAGGCCGAGCAGGTCGAACTTGACCAGGCCGACGCTGGCGCAGTCGTCCTTGTCCCACTGCAGCACGGTGCGCCCCGGCATCCGGGCCCACTCCACCGGGCAGACCTCGATCACCGGCCGGTCGCAGATCACCATCCCGCCGGAGTGGATGCCCAGGTGCCGGGGGAAGGTCTGCAGTTCGTCGGCGTACGCCACCACCTGCGCCGGGATGTCCGCACCAGCCGTCGCGACCGCGCCGTAGTGGTCGATCTGTTTGCTCCAGGCGTCCTGCTGGCCGGGTGAGAACCCGAACGCGCGGGCCACGTCGCGCACCGCCGACCGGGGCCGGTACGAGATCACGTTGGCCACCTGGGCGGTGTGTTCCCGCCCGTAGCGGCGGTACACGTACTGGATGACCTCCTCGCGGCGGCCGGACTCGATGTCGACGTCGATGTCGGGCGGGCCGTCGCGTTCCGGGGCGAGGAACCGCTCGAACAGCAGTCGGTGGCGGACCGCGTCGACGTTGGTGATCCGCAGCGCGTAGCAGACCGCCGAGTTGGCCGCCGACCCCCGCCCCTGGCAGTAGATGTCCTGTTCCCGGCAGAACGCCACGATGTCGTGCACGACCAGGAAGTAGCCGGGGAAGTCCAGCTTGTCGATCATGTCGAGTTCGTGGTCGAGCTGCCGATACGCCTCCGGGTGCGCCTCGCGCGGGCCGTAGCGGTCCAGCGCGCCCCGCCAGGTCAGCTCCCGCAGCCAGCTCATCTCGGTGTGCCCGGCCGGCACCGGGTGGTCCGGCAACCGGGGGGCGACCAGCTGCAGGTCGAAGGCCAGCTCGGCGCCGTAGCCGGCGGCCCGGGCCACCGCATCCGGGTAGTCGGCGAACCGGGCCGCCATCTCGGCCCCGGAGCGCAGGTGGGCGGTGCCGGCGGCGGGCAGCCAGCCGTCGATGTCGTCCAGGCCGCGCCGGGCCCGGATCGCGGCCAGCACGGCGGCCATCCGGTGCCGGGCCGGCGCGGCGTAGTGCACGTTGCCGCTGGCCACCGTCGGCAGACCCCGGGCGCGGGCCAGCGCGGCGAGAGCGTCGTTGCGGTCGCCGTCGTCCGGATGCCCGTGGTCGGTCAGCTCGACCGCGACGCCGTCCGCGCCGAACAGCGCCACCAGCCGGTCCAGCTCCGCGTCGGCGGCGGCCGCTCCGCCGGTACGCAGTGCCGCCGGCACCGGCCCTTTGCGGCACCCGGTGAGCACCAGTACGTGGTCGCGCAACTCGGCGGCGACCTGCTCCAGGGTGCCGTAGTCGGGTCGGCCCTTCTCCCCGCCGCGCAGCTGCGCCCGGGAGATGACGCGGGCCAGCCGGGCGTACCCGGCCGGGCCACGGGCCAGTGCCAGCAGGTGCCGACCGGCCGGATCCGGGTCCCCGGTACGCGGCACCGCCCGCCGGTCCCCCGCCTTGCCCCGCTGGGCGGTCACGGTCTGCGCGCCGAGGGACAGCTCGGCGCCGAACACCGTCGGCAGCCCGTGGGCGGCGGCCGCCTCGGCGAACCGGACCACCCCGTAGAAACCGTCGTGGTCGGTGACGGCCAGCGCGGTCAGCCCCAGCCGGACCGCTTCCTCGACCAGTTCCTCCGGGTGGCTGGCCCCGTCGAGGAAGCTGAAGTTGCTGTGGCAGTGCAGTTCGGCGTACGGCGTGACCGGCCCGCCCCCGGCGGCGTCCGGCGGCACGGCCGACGGTGCGGCTGGCTGCGGCGCGGCCGACCGCTGCCCGTCCGACCGCTGGTCGTCCGCCTGCCGCCCGTCCGACCGTCGGCCGGACAGCGTCCGCTCCAGCTCGGACCAGGGCATGTCCGGGTTGTGAAAGCTCATCGACGTACCTCGGCGGCAGTTGCCCGCACCGACGAACGCCGAACCGAATGTCCCGCCGGCGCTGATCCCCTCGGAGGATCGTGATCCCCGAGCAGGATCAGCGCTGGCGAGACAATGCCCACCCAGGTGGCCTCGGCCCGGTGGCTCACAGCCCGGTACGCGCTAGTCATAGATGGCCTCCACCACCCAGCGCCCGTCGGCGCGGGCGATCAGCAGGGCGCTGCCGTCGGCCAGGGCGACCTGGAACCGGGCCCGCCGGCGTGCCTCGGCCGGTGCCACCAGCGTTCGTCGATCGGCCACGGGCCGGCCCAGCCGGTGACGTTGACGGGGGCGGCGGAGTCGACGGCCAGCCGGGCCGGTACGGCGCTGAGCACCAGCCGGGCGTCGACGGTGACGGGGGCACCGGTCGCGTCGTACACCTCGGCGGGCAGCGGCGCGGGTAGCACGATCGCCGGGGCCGGCGGCGGCAGCCGGCCCGGCCAGGGCGGTGCGCCGGGGCGGGCCGGCACCCGTTCGTCACCCCACGGGACGAAGCGGACCTGGTCGACCGGGGACCGGCCGCCGCCGGGCACGGCGGTCACCACCGATTCCGGCCCGAGCAGGCCCTGCACCCGGCTGAGCGCCCGATGCGCGCGGGCCCGTTCCTCACCGGTCTCCCCCCACAGGCCGGGCTGCAGCGCGGCCTGTGCGAGCACCCCGTCGGGGATCAGCCGTAGCCGGATGATCCCGGCGGTCGGTGCCGGCGGTAGCGCGGCGTCGCCGGTGCCGGGCCGTCGGGCGGTGGCGCCGGTCAGCCAGCCGTCGAGCTGCCAGCGCAGCCGGTCTGCGATCGCGGCGGCGGTGAGTACGCCGTCGTGCCGCCAGACGCGGTGCAGTTCCTGGCCGTGCCCGGTGACCGCGTCGATGCCGAGCCGGGTGCAGGCCAGGCCGTGTCCGGCGAGCCGGTCGTGGAGTTGCTCGGCCAGGGCGCGGGCGGCGAACGCCGCCACGTCGACCCGGTCGAGCGGGTCGTCGTAGTCGGCGGTGACGGCCAGGTCCGGTGGCGGTCGGCGCGGGGTGAACGGCTGCTCGTCGCGGCCGGCGGCCAGCCGGTGGGCCAGGGCGGCGTCCGGACCGAACCGGGCGAGCACGTCACCGGCCGGCAGGGCGGCGAAGTCGCCGAGGGTCCGTAGGCCGAGCCGGCGCAGCAGGTCGGTCAGCTCGGGTCGGCCGAGCACCCGTAGCGGCAGGTCGGCCAGGAACGCCGCGCTGGCGCCGGGGGCGACGATCCGGCCGGTACGGGCGGCAAGCCCGGCGGCGAAGCTGCCGTCGGCGACGCCGACCTGGCATTCGACCTCGCAGTTCTGCGCGACGTGTTCGACGATCTGCTCGGCCGCCCGGTCCTCGCCGCCGAAGTAGCGGGCCGGGCCACGGGCGACGACCACGCACGCCCCGGCGCGGAGCACCTCGACGCCGGCGACGATCTGCTCGACGGCGGTGACGACCGGTTCGAACGCCCGCGCGTCGCGGGACGGGTCGTGGTCGATCACGGTGAGCCCGGGGCAGCGGCTCTGTGCCTCCCGGCGGCGCAGTCCCGGGTGTACGCCGTCGGCTCGGGCGGTGTCCGAACAGGCGATCACCCGGTTGGCGTGCAGCACCGCCACCGGCGCGGTGGCCGGCACCCCGTCGACGATCTCGGCGGCGGTCACCGGCCAGTCCGGGCACCAGACCACCATGGCCCGGGTGGCGGACCGGTCGGTGCGGCTCATCTCGCCCGCACCACGGTCAGCTCGGGCCGGCCCGACCGGCGCGGCGACGGCTCGACGGTGGCCGCTGGCGCGGTGACGTCCGACGGCGCGGTGACGCCTACCGCAGGGCCGCTGCCACCGGGTAGCCAGACCCGTAGCTCGCGGGGTCGGCTCATCGCGCCCCGGCCCCGGGCCGCGATCACCATCTCCCGGCGACGCAGCCGACCCCGGCCCGCCCCGAGCCCTTCCCATCGGCCGCGTACCACCTGCAGGGTGACGTCGGCGGCGTCCCACCGGCCGCACGGCACCAGCACGCAGCCCCGCTGCCGGGCTCGGGCGGCGAGCCGACCGGTGACCTGCGGTGTCACGGCGGCGGGGGCGGCGACGACCACCACGTCCACGCCGTCGATCAGCGCGGCGACCACCGTCGGCCAGTCCGGGCCGGGGTAGGGCACCAGCGCCAGCCGGTCCAGGGCGATGCCCAGCTCGGCGGCGGCACCCGCGCCCAGCGCCGGCACTCCGACGACGGCGCACCACAGGCCTGCCCGGGACGCCTCGGCGAGCAGGGCCAGCAGCAGGGAGGTGGCACCGAGCCGGGCCGACCGGTGCGGCAGTACGTTGACGGTGGAGCCCCGGCGCAGGCCGCGCCCGGGGAGCAGGCTGGCCAACGCGGCCGGCACCGGCAACGCCTGGTCGATACCGGAGGCCGGCGCGGCGTCGGGGGCTGACGCGGTGTCGGGGGCTGACGCGGTGTCGGCGGGGTGCGCCGCGACGGCCGCCCCGGCCAGGGCGCTCGCGGGGCGGACCAGGCCGGCGGCGACCGCCGCCAACGCCGCCGTCCCGGCCACCATGCGCCCCGCCATCTCTGCTGCCTCCCCCGAGTGTTCTCGTCTGTCGTGGTACGCGTGCGTCGTCCGCCGCCGGCACCACGGATGCCGGCGGCGGGGGTGTCACGCCAGGTGAGTCGCGCCGCGCGATCGTCACGCGCGTCCGGATCCGAATCCAGGCTCGCGGATTCGGATCGTCGCCGATGGCGGATCGTCGCGGATCGCGGATCGCGTCAGTTGGTCAGGCGGCCAACCCGTCGAGGGCGGGTTGATGGGCCACCCCGAGGGTGTCTTCGACCAGGGAGACGAACTGCTCGGCGGCGCGCAGCAGGTCGTCGGCCTCGCGGGCGGTCACCACCCGGGGGATGCCGGCCTCGGCGGCGGCCCGTTTGCTGGCACCGGTGGCGAAAAAGGTGGCCCACTCCCCCAGCTCGGGGGCGACCATCATCAGCAGGGCCCAGACGCTGGTGACCCGGTGGCGGCGGGTCGGTGCCGGCCGGGCGCGGGCGGCGAGCATCGCGGCGGCGGCCCGCAGGGCGGCCAGGTGGGCTGCCGCGTAGCGCAGCCCGTCGGGGCGGGTGTCGGCCGCTTCGGTCAGCCCGTGCCGGGCGAGAGCGAGCAGCTGGGCCGGAGTCCGGTTGGGCAGCAGGTGCGCCGGCACCAGGGGCGCCTGCGGGCTCGGGCTGGTCGGCATGGGTTCTCCTCCGCGCGTGTCACCTGTCGGGTGCCGCCCACGGAGGAAGACGTCGGGCGGGGCGTCGCCGGTGCGGATACGGATGCTTCCCCACACCGCATCCGCACCGGCGATGCTGGCGGGGTCCGTTGCCCGCCGCCCGGGGGTCGGGGGCGGCGGGCAACGGTCCTGCCTTGTGGCGCTGGACCCGCGAAAGTCCAGTGCCCTGGGTGTGCGGCTCGCGGCGCCGCACTGCCGGGACTCGCGCCGCGAATCGCTCCTCCCGGCTGGCCAGGACGGGCTGTCCGAAGGCGGGTCTGTCGCTGACCGGCGGACCCAACCAGCGTCAGCACCCTTATCGAACACCCGTTCTAACCACTTCTCACAGTACACCCTGCCGCCGACAAAAACGCAACGTCACCGGCACCGCGAGCCGCACCGGGATCCCGCCGGGATCCGCAAACGCGTCGGCCGGGTTCCCCGTACGGGGAACCCGGCCGACAGTCGTTGTCAGACGTCCGGTAGCGTCAGGCGGAGTAGCCGCGCGCGGCGACCCAGTCGGCCAGCGCGTCGAGGTCCATCCAGTACTCCTGACCCTCGTAGAACGGGTCAGCGATCTTCACCGAGTCACCACCATCGCGGTAACCCGTCACCGTCAGGTAATGCCCACCCTCGTACGAGTGCGCCACCCCGTCGACGTCCGTCGCCGTACCCATGATGTTCGCCACCACGGCCCGGTCGTCGTCCACCGCCGCACGCACATCGGCCTTCAGCTTCTCCACGTGCTCCGGCTTCGCGGCCTCCGCGCCGATCGCGGTCGTCTCGTACTCGTCGTCACCGGTCATCTCGTTGAGCACCCGGGTCGTCTCCTCCGCCGAGTCGGTCCCGGCCTCGGTCGTCCCCAGCTTGCCCGCCACCTCGTCCTGCGACGGAGCATGGCCCTGCGCGGTCAACGCGATCCGCGTCGCCGCCGGCCCGCAGTAGTAGAAGTTCGGCTGCGCCTCGTACTGCACCCGCACCTCACGCGCACCACCATCACCGGAACCCGGCGACGCCGCCTGCGCCACGGCGGGAGCGGCCACCACACCACCAGCGGTCAACACACCAGCAACAGACAGCACAGACTTACGGAAGATCGTGTTCATAGCGAATCTCCGTTCCGAGGGGAATGAACCAGACACCAACCCCACACGGGCGGCACCCGGCCACGAACGGGACAGAACAGAACACGTACCAGGAAGTCGAGAGAGTGGCGCCTACGACCCGCGCGCACCCGCCGGTCCAGGCGGGGGGCGGTCTCACCGGCGCACCGGATACAACCATCCGGCGGTGCCCGGCATTCCGCGCCACGGTTGGCACCGGGGCGTTCGCCTACTCGGTCCAACGCCAGGATCCAACGCCACCCGACCGGCCGATGTTCCCCCGCGCCCGGCGTCTGGGCCACCCGCCGGCCGCGCCGCGACGAACCGCACAGACGGACCTTGACCGCGCAAACCGGACGCCACCGACCCCGGTCAGTCGCCCGCCTTCTTCCACAGCACGTACTCCAGCTGCAGCGGGCCCTGCTCACCGTCGACCGACGTGCGTTGGGTGAGCGTGCCGTACCGCCCGTCGCTGGTCCGGATGCAGTAGACCGGAAACAGCCGGCGCCACCGGTTGCCGCTGAACATGCCCTGGACGACCTCTTCGTCGTTCCAGGCCGAGCCGGGCAGCGACGAGCAGCCGCCGAGGGTGGGCGTACCGTCGTCCCAGTCTGCGGCCTGTGCGCCGTTACGCAGCGCGGCCTGGCCGCCGGTCAGCGAACTCCAGGTGCCGGCGAACCGGGGCTCCACCAGATCCACCGCTGCGGCGAACTGCGGATCCTGCTCCGGGTCGCCGAACCGCCCGGTGTCGAGGTCGTAGTGCAGATCGTCGCCGGTGAAGACGAGCCGGCCACCGGCGTACACCGGTTCGCTGTCCAGCGCGTCGGTGATCACGAGCGTGGAGTCGACGGTGGGGTCGGCGGTGATGGTGATCCGGTTCTGTTCGATCTCGGTGACGAACCGCCCGTCCATGTCGATCCGCAGCTTGCGGGTGGTGTCGATGCGGAAGACGCTCACCCGCCGCGCGCCGTCGATCGTCTGGTTGATCAGCAGATAGGTGGCGTCCCGGTCGGCCGCCTGCTCGCGGGCCGCCTCCTCGGTGGCGTAGATACCGACCTCGGCGACGATCCGGTACGGCGCCGGCAGGGCCGCCACCGACTCCTTGGCGATCTCGACGACGATCGGCATCACCGCCTCCTCGAAGGCGGCCATCCGTTCGTCGTCGCCGCAGCCGGTGACACCGGCCAGGGTGACGACGGACGCGACGAGCCCGGCCACCGCCCGGACCCACCGGCCCGACCTCATACGTCCGTACGGCCGCGATCGTCCCGTTCGCTGCACCCGCGCCTACCGCCTCTCCGACCACACCGGCACCGACCTGCCGGTTCGCTGATCATGATGAGGTGGTCGGGCAAGGTCAACGCCCGGTCGGGCGCAGCCGGCGGCCGTCTGGTCAAGCTCAGCCGGCAGCCGGCCGGCCAGTCGAGCTCAGCCAGCGGCCATCGTGATGTCGAGGGCGGCCGACCGGACGTCGGGCACCGGATGGCGGCGCAGCCGGTGCAGCGGCGACCGCCACGACGGCGACCAGCCGTACCGGACACCGGCCCGGACCAGCGCCACCGCGAACAGCCCGGCCGCCAGGTCGTCCCGCTCGGCGAGCGCCCCGGCGACGGCCGTCAGCACCGCCGGCTCCCATCTGCCGTCGGCGCGGCGGACCTCGTCGGTCAGCGTCTTGGCGAGCCGGCCGGCGAGCACCGGCCGGTCGGCGACCAGGTCGGCGAGCGCGGTCAGTTCCGCGACGATCGGGGTCGCGGTCGGTGCGGCCAGCGGCACCAGGTGGGCGAGCAGCCGGGCCCCCTGCGGGGTCAGGTCGGCAAAACCGACGAGGGTACGCGCTGCAGCCCGCACCGCTGTCCGGCCGGTGTCCGGGTCGGTGTCGCGGCACCAGCCCACCGCCGCGTCGACGACCCGGTCGAGACGGCGGCGGGCCGGCCGGTCCCACGCCGGGTCGCCCGGCCGGTCGTCGGTCCGGTCCAGCCGGGCCAGCGCCTCCACCGCGACCACCAGCGGCGACTCAGTGGTCGCCGCTGCCACAGCAGCAGGTGCCGGTGCCGGTTCGTCGAGCAGCCGGGTCACGACCCGCATCGCCGACGCCCACCGGTAGGGGTCGTCCAGGTCGGTCAGGGCGGCGACGGTCAGCCCGGTCAGGTCGGGTGCCCAGCGGGCCCAGGCCGGCAGCGCCGCCCAGGCCAGCCGGGCCGCTTCCGGGTCCGGGTTGCCGGTGGCGGCCACGACCAGGGTGGCGTACCGGGGGCGGTCCGGCTCGGCGATGGTCGACGGTGGTGCGTCCAGCAGCGCCGACACCTCGGCCCGCGACGGCACCTCCGAATCAGTGCGGCCGGCCGCCGCATCGGGCCGGCCGCCGCCGGCGGCCGCACCGGCCAGGATCGCCCAGCTGGCCGGCACGTCGGGTCGCTGCCGGGCGGCGGCGACGGCGGCGGCCCGTACGTCGGGATGCTGGTCCACCCGCTGGTACGCCTCGGTGACGATGTCCAACGCCTCCGGTGGGCCGTACCTGGCGAGCAGCCGCAAGGCCTGCTTGCGGCTGGTCACCTTGCCCGCGCCGAGGGCGACGTCGGTCAGCGTGGCGACCAGCGTCGACGGTGCGACGAGCCGGGCGGTACGGCCGGCCGCGTAGACGGCGACCCGGGCCCGGTCGTCGTCGACGTGCCGCAGCAGCACCGGCAGCGCCTCGTCCGGCCGGTCGGTCCAGGCCAGCGCGGCCAGCGCCGCCTCGGCGAGGGTGACGTCCGCCGCGTCGAGATACCGGGTGACGACCGCCCGGCCGGCACCGGACACCGGGGCGGCGGAGCTGATCGCCCGTACCCGATGATGTGTGGCCATGCTCCGGTCGGCGGCGATCGACGCCAGCAGGTCGGCGTACGCCTGCTGGTGGCGGGGCAGCCACCGGGCGACCCGGTGCGCCGGGCCGGGCACCCAGCGGGCACCGGCGGAGAGGAACTTGCCGGCCCGCTGGTCCGCCGGGGTGGTGAACACCTCGTCGAGCAGGTCGGTACGGCGGGTGCAGATCGCCTGCCACACCTCGTGAATCTCCACGGTGGACGCGTCGACGGCAAGGACCTCGCCGACCCGGTCGGCCCGGGTCGCCGGGTCGGCCAGCCACAGGGTCACCGCACGGCGGAACACCGACGACACCACGCCGGGGCGGATCGCCTTGCGCAGCAGCCGCTGCAGGTGCGGCAGCCGCCAGGCCCGCCGGCCCAGCGACCAGGCGACGGCGAACAGCGGCTCGTACCGGTCCCGGGCCGCCGCGCCCTCGATCCACGGTGCGATCCGGTCGAACAGGTCGTGCTCCTGACCTCGGCGCAGCACGTGGTCGAGCCGGCCGAGGAACGGCAACTGCCGGCCGTCGTACAGGGTGTCGAAGGTCCGCATCGCCCAGCCGACCAGCGCCGGGTCGGCCACGTGCCGGCGCAGCACCTGCCCGGCCAGCCCGCCGATCGCGGTCAGACTGGCCGACGAGGTGTCCCGGGCGGCCACCGCCTGGGTGACGACGTCGGTCAGCGCCGGCACCGTCGCCGGGGTCAGCAGGCCGACCACCTGCGACAACGCGGTGAACGCGCGGGCCCGTACCGGGTCCTGGTCGTTGCGCAGCCGGCGCAGTTGCTCGACGGCGGCGACGACGGCCGCCGGGTCGGCGCTGCGCCCGGCGGCGGCCAGCAGCAGCGCGTAGCCGGTGCCCCGGGCGGTGGCGTCGGCGCGCCGGGCGGCCGCGACCAGCGCCGAGTCCGCCTCGGCCCAGGGCAGGAACGCGGTGTACGTCAGGGTCAGATCCTCGCTGGCCCGGACCCGGTCCAGGCGGAGTATCCGGCGGGCTTCCCGGTGCTGCCAGCGGCGCGGCAGTACGGTCAGCAACTCGACCGACAGCAGCACGTCGGCGGTGTCCACGTCGGCTGTCACCGCGTCATACAGCTCGCCCCGGCGGGCCGGTGCCAGTGCGTCCAGCAGCCGGGCGAAGGCGTGGTCGATGCCGCGCAGCCGTACGCCGAGCGGTGTCAGGTCAGCCAGGGCGACGTCGCGCAGCCGGTCCAGCACCGCGGCCGGCAGCCGCTGGCCGCGCAGCCAGCCGGCCCTCGCCGGGGCGGTGAGCAGCCGCAGGGTCCGGACCGGATCGACAGCGGCCAGTACGCCGTACGCGGTCGTCGTGCCGGGCAGGCGGGTCGTCGGGGCGTACCGCTCCAGCAGGTCGAACACCCGCGACGGATGCCGCTGCGCGGTGTGCAGTACGGCGTCGCCCCAGTCGCGCCACCAGTCGTCGCGGACGGCACCGGACCGGGCGGCGAGCTGCGTCTGCGCGAAGTCGAGTAGCACGGTGGGGTGCCGGCGGGCGAGCTTGGTGCCGCCGGCGATGGCGTACGACAGGTCTGGTAGCAGCCGGGCGACGGTGTCCGGGCCACAGGCGGGCAGCAGGACCGCTGCTTCGGTGTCGCCGAACCGGGCGCGGACCGCCTCGATGAGCGCGTCGGCGAGGTCGGCCAGCTCCGCGCGGCGGGTGGCCCGGCGAGCGGCGCGCAGCGTCCGGTACGCCATACGCCGCAGGTCGGACGGGGCGTCGTGCAGCAGCGCCGCCACCTCGTCGGGATCCGCCCAGCTGGAGCGCAGGTACGCGGCGACCGCGATCGCCCGCAGCCGGCGGTCCGGGTCGGTGAAGCCGGCCCGCACCGTCGCCTGGTCGCCGACGATCACCGCCATGGTGAGGCCGAGGAACCGCTGGTAGGCGTCGCCGCGCGCCAAGTCGGTCAGTACGGCGGGCAGCTGCCCGGCGGCGGCCAGCCGGCGGGCGTGCCCGGCCAGGGCGGACATCCGGGCGCGGTGGGCCAGCGGTTCGAGGGCGGCGAGCAGTTCGGTGGTGGGGTGCGGCACCGGATGATCGTCTCAGCCGCCGGCAACCGGATATCCGCCAGCGACACATCGGCCGGCGGCGGGAATCTGGACCCTATGTAGATGTCCGAGTATGCTGCCGGGTATGACGCGACCGGTCCAGATCACCACCGGGGTGGCCCGGGTGCTCGCGGCACTGCTCGACGACCCCGGCACCGGCCGCTACGGCCTGGAGCTGATGCGGGCCACCGGACAGCCCAGCGGCACCCTCTACCCGATCCTCAACCGGCTGTTGGCCGCCGGCTGGGTGCACGCGCAGTGGGAGCAGATCGACCCGGTGGCCGAAGGCCGCCCGGCCCGGCGCTACTACCAGCTCACCCCGGACGGGCTGGTCGCCGCCCGCACCGAACTGGCCGCGCTCTACGCCACACTGCGCCCGCACGCCCCCGGGCATGCCGACCCGGTCACCGGCCGGCCCGGCACCATCGCTCCCGAAGCCACGTGACCAGCATGCCGAGCCGGCTGGTCCACCGGGCGTTCGTCGTCGCGGCCCGCCGCTGGCCGGCCGCCGACCGCGACGAACTGATCCGCGAATGGCTCGCCGAGTCACACGCGCTCGGCCACGAGCCGGGAGTTCCCGCGCCGGTACGGACCTGGCGGCAGATCCGGTTCGCGGCCAGCCTCGTCTGCGCCAGGAGATCCGGGATCGGCCCCGTCGGCGCGATCCCGGTCGACCGGGTCGAGCGGACCGCATTGCACGTCGTCGCCCTGTTCCTCGCCCCACTGGCGGCAGCCGTCCTGGCCATCCTCGCCAACGGACCACTGTGGATGGCCAGCAGCACCGGCGACGATCTGCCGGCCGTCCTGACCCTGCTGAACCGCACCGGGCACGTCGTCGCCGGGATCGGCTGCGGTGTGCTGCTCGCCGACCGGCTGCGCCACCGGCGGGGAGCACCGGCCAGCCGGTCGTGGTGCCTCGCCGCGACGATCCCGGTGCTGGCCGGGCTGGTCGTCGCCGAATCGGCCGTACGCCACCTGGCGGGCAGCGTCACCGATTCGGCGTTCACCGTCGCTGTCACCGGCCCGGCGGGTGCCGTCGTGGGCCCGGCCGTCGTCGCCGGCACGCTGATCCCGCTGACCATCGTGGTGGCGACCATCGCCCGCCGCGCCCCCCGGTGGGCGCTCGCCGCCGCCGTACCGGCCACCGCCGCCGTCACACTGGCCGCGAGCGTCATCACGGCCTCGCTTGTCGCCGGGCTGGATGGGGCACGGACACCGCTGCCGATCCCGCCGGGGATCCTGCTCGGCGCGGTAGCGCTGTCCCTGGCGTACACGGTGCGGGCGGTCCGGCCACGACCGCCAGCGCCGCCACGACCTCGGCCGGCCACGGCCCCACGCCTGCTGGTGGCCACCACGGCGGTGATCGGTGGCGGACTGCTCGTCGCCTACTTGTTCACCCCGTACGGCTGGTGGGCGACGCTGCCCACTCCGGTCGTCACGGTCGCCACCCTCGCCACGAACGCGTTCTGTTTCGCCGTGGCACGCTGGGCGGCCGGCCGGATTCCGGCGAGCCGGCCCGACCCGATCTGGCCGGAGGTCGTCGCCGGCCAGCCGACCATTCTGGTGGATCGGGGGGCCGGCGCGGCGAGGCAGGCGGCCGTACCGGCCGGCCAGCCGGAGTCCGTCCCAGCCGGTCAGCCGGGGTCCGTCCCGCCGCGCCGGTCCTGGCGGGAGATCCTCGCCTGGGGCGGGGCGGCGGGTGCGGCGATCGGCTGGGCGGTGACACTCGCCTACCTGACCCCGAACATCGGGCTGCAGACACCCTGGCCACACACCGACGCGGTGCCGGCCGGCTGGGCCGAATGGGACACCTCGACCGGCCGGGTCTGGATGCAGGACCTGCAGATGTACGCCATCTGCTGCGTCGCGGTGTGCCTGGCGGCCGCCGCCGCGTACCGTCGCGCGTCGCTGCTGCCCGCACTGGCCAGCCCGGTCGTGCTGTACACCGCCACCGTCGGAGTGATCCAGTCCGGGTGGCACACCCAGTCCGCGCTGCCCTGGCTGGCCGCCGGGGCGCTGCTACTGACGATCGCGGCGTGGTGGGCGACCGATCGCCTCGCCCCCACCCGTCGACGGTCTCCGGAGCGCGACCGGCTGCTGGTCGCGCGGCTTGCCGTGCTGGCCGCGTTCCTGGTGCCGGGCCTGTACGTCTACGGCGTCTTCCTCAGTGACGGACCGCCGGTCCCGCCGGTCGCGCTCGCCGTGACCGTCGGCCTGTCGACCGTACTGGCGGTCGTCGCCGGCGCCGCGGTGACCGCGTCCTCGGCGCGGACGTCGATCAGGACGCTGCCCGAGACCACAGCGGCGGCCTGGTCACTCGCGGTCGGCGCCGGCGCGGCCGTGTTCGGGACGGCGGTGCTCAGCGGTGCTGTCATGTCGTCGCCGGTCACCTATCCCCTGGCGGCCGTCGCGCCGGCGCTGGCCGTGCCGGCCGCCGCCCTGACCATCGCGACGATCCGCGCCCCACGAACACGTCGCACGCCCGGCGTGGGCCGCACCACGGAGGCGGGCCGCGTGTCTCGGCCAGCCGGCGCCGGACGCTACCGCCTCGGGGTCGTCCGCCGCGTCGGGAGCGGCATCGGGCTCGGCGTGGTGCTGCTGGCCGGTGGATACGTGGCCCTGGTCTGCGGCATGATCCTCGCGTTCGGGTTCGGTCAGCTGTTGCCGTGGCTGGAATACCAGCAGAGCTACGACCCGATCGGCTATCTGCCCGGTGGGGTCGCGCTCGGTCTGCTGCTGGCTTTTCTCACCCCGTACCTGGTCGAACCGTGGGGAACGTATCCGGGCCGGTCGGTGGTGCCGGTGCCGCCGTCGGCTGTCGCCGAGTCGCCAGTGTCATGATCCACTTCGCACTGTCGAATGGCGTCTCGGTGTGTCGCGTCGATCAGCCGAAGTGGATCACGGACTGGCTCAGCTGCCGGCCGGCTCGGCGACGGCCGCACCAAGGGCGTGGATCCGCTACCGGATCTCGGCAATCGGCGCGGACAGATCGACCGGGTGCACGTCCGACGCCGGCTTGACCGCCCGTGGTCGAGCACCGCACCGCGATCGACCGGGATCCGTTCCGGTTCCGGCAGCAGCGTCAACGCCGCCCCGTCGGGCTGTCCGCGCAGCTTCTGGTGAGACCGCTACATCAGGTCGGCCCCGACTCAGCTGTCCAGACCGGATGATCGGGGTGAAACGGCGGCAGCCGCGTCCGGTTGGAACGACGTCGCCTTGGACGGTCGCCTGATCTTTGAATCGTCGTCAGAAAAAGTGGCTGCCGGCGGTGCGGGCCGGCCACCACGTCGGATATGTTTGCCGGCTGTCCTCGACGCAGCGGCGGACCGGGTGCGGTCCGTCTGTCCGTCCATGTCTTTACGACAGTGGAGCGACCGAGGGGTACGGATGAATAGCCAGTCTCCAGCGAGCGGCACGGGCCGGCACTGGGTGGTGATAGAGACCGGCGCCAATCAGGCGTACGTGTTCGCCAGCAACAAGCAGGCGGTGAACGTCGGAGCCAGCGAACTGATCTTCCGAGCGGGCACCGAATGGGTGCGAACAGCCGTCGACACGATCAACAACGGGCGTACGGAGCCCCTCGTCGAGATCGTGGTGGCTGCCTCCGGCAAGGCGCTGCTGCTGGCCGACGACGCCGACACCGGCCGGGCGGTCGTCCGGGCGGTGACCCGCCGGGCGCTCGACGAGGCCCCTGGCCTGGATGTCTGGGGCACCGTCGACCCGGAGCCGGTCGCCGGCGACGCCGATCTGGGTCCGGCGCTGACCCGGGCGTACCAGCGGCAGGCGGCGTGGCGTAGCCGCCGCCCGTCGGCGTCGCTGCGGCACCCGACGTTGCCGTTCACCCGGCCGTGCCACTACTCGGGGCAGCCGTCGACCGCATTCGGCCGCGAGGGCGGCACCTGGTATCCGAGGGCGGCGAAGGTCGACGCGGCCTGGCGGCGACGCGACGACGGCCGGAACCGGATGGCCGACCGGCTGGTCGACTCGGCGGTGGTCCAGGCCGACCAGCTGAACGACGGGGTCAGCAACGCCGGCTGGGTGGCGGTGATGCACGCCGACGGCAACGGCATCGGCGGCGTGTTCCGCAGCATCGCCGAGGCGTACAGCGGGCAGGAGTTCCTGGACTGGCTCGGAGCCTTCAGCCGGGCGCTCGACGAGGTGACGGTCACCGCCCTGCGGTACGCCGTCGAGCAGGTCACCGACCGGACCGGTTGGCTGCTGCCGCTGGTCGTCGGCGGCGACGACGTGACCGTGGTGATGGACGCCCGGCCGGCGTTCGAGGTGACCGCGACCTTCGTCGAACGGTTCGCGGCGACCGCCGCCGGCCATCCGGTCGTCTCGCGGGTGCTGTCCGACGTCGGGCTGCCGGGGCTGACCGCGTGCGCCGGGATCGCCTACGTCAAGCCGCACTACCCGTTCAGCGAGGCGTACGGGCTGGCCGAGCAGTTGTGCACGTCGGCCAAGCAGATCAAGCGGGTCGACGAGAACTGCGGCGCACTGGACTTCCACGTACTGCACGACTCGGTCGGGCAGAGCCTGGGACGGATCCGGGCACCGTTGACCGTACGAGATGGCGACAGTGGCAGTGGCAGTGGCGGCGGCGAGTCCGGCGAGCTGCGGCTGTGGCCCGGTCCGGTGGTGATCGGTACGCCGGAGCCCGGAAGCTGGGCGGCGGCGCACCACGTGACGCCGCTGCGGAAAGCGGTCGCGGCGCTGAGCGCGAAGCCCCGCGAGGACGATCCGCCCGTACTGGCCCGTAGTGCCTTGCACCGGCTCCGGCAGGCGCTGCTCGCCGGCCGTCCCGAAGCGGTCCGGGCCAGCGACCAGGTCGCCGTCTGGGCCGCCGACCCGGGTGCCGCGCGAACCTTCCTGGACGAACATCTGCTGGTCGCGGAGCCGGCGACGGATCGCCCGGTGTCGTTCAGCCGGATCCTCGGCGCGGTCGACCTGATCGACATGGCGGCCGGCACCGCGCCGCACGCCGGCCGGGGATCCGGCCGGCCCGGCGACGGCCACCGGTCCGACAGCCACCGGTCCGACGGCGACCCCCGGACGCGGCAGGAGGTGGCGGCCTGATGGGCGGCCCGGAATCGGTCCACGACACCAGCGACGCGCTGCGCAACGGTCAGCCGTTCACTGTGGATGTCACGTTTCTCAGCGACTGGGCGTGCGGCACCGGCACGTCCCGGCACGGCGCGGTGGACCGCGAGGTGCAGCGCGACGCCGACGGGCTGCCGATGCTGCGCGGCAAGGCCCTCGCGGCGGTGCTGCGCGACGCGGCGGAGACCGTCGCCGCCGGCTTGGACGAGGGCACCGACGGCATCTGGTACGCCTGGGTGGAGGCGGTGTTCGGCAGCCAGCCCGGCGCGTCGTCACGCCAGCGACTCGACCCTGGTACGGCGTCGCACCCGCAGCCGCGTACCACGCCGGTGCCGGCGGCCCTGCGGGCCCGGCCGCTGCACTTGTCCGGCCCGGTACGGGCGGCGCTCGACGCGCTCGACGACCGCAGCAGGGTACTGGCCCGGGAGGCGGCCGTGTTGCTGCGCCCCGGGGTGCAGATCGACGTCGACCGGCACACCGCCGCCGACGACACGTTGCGCGTCGAGGAGCGGGCCGCGGTCGGGTTGACGGTGACCGCCGACTGGCAGCTGGTCTTCCCGGGGATCGCCGTCGGCGAACCGGTGCCGTGGGAGGCGGAACTGCTGGTGCAGGCCGCAGCCCGGTTGGTCGACGCGATCGGCGGCAAGCGCCGCCGGGGTGCCGGCCGCTGCCAGGTCACCATCGCTGGCGACAATGCCGGAGACACGGGCGCGGGCGCCGGTGACGACGCCGGTGCGGATGACGACGCCGGTGCGGATGACGACGCCGGTGACGTGGGCGGACGGCAGGCCGGTTCCCGGCTGGACACGCTGCTCGACCGGATCGACACCGCCCGGCCGCCGGCCGAGGTGCTGCCGTCGGCCGCCGCCGACCCGGCCGTCGTGACCCTGGGCGCGCGGATGTCCGACCCGCCGACGCACCGGCACGATCTGCGGATCACGACGCTCACTCCGCTGCTGGTGGCCCGGGGTGTGCTCGGCAACATGGTGCTGACCGAGCGGTTCGTGCCGGGTACGTCGCTGCTGCCGATGGTGGCGAAGGCACTCGGGGATCGGGCGACCGAGCTGATCACCGGCGGCCGGGTGGTGGTCACCAACGCGACCGTCGAGATCGGCGGCGAACGGTCGCTACCGCTGCCGCGCGCGCTGCACCACCCGAAGGACACCGACCCAGGTGACCAGCCGCAGCTGGTCAACCTGCTGAAGCCCCGTACCGACGACAGTCAGCGACTGCGGCCGATGGTCGGCTTCTGCGTCGCCGACGGCGACAGCGGGATCCGCATCGCCGAGGTGGACCTGGTGACTCAGGCGCACGCCGTCGTCGACGACGGGTCGCAGCGGCCGACCGAGGACTCCGGTGGCCTGTTCGTCTACGAGGCGATCGCCGCCGGTACGGTGCTGCGCTGCGAGCTGTGGCTGCCGGCCGACGCCGACCTGGACACCGACTGGTTGGACGGCGAGCACGCGATCGGACGGTCCCGCAAGGACGACTACGGGCGGGTCCGGGTCGACGTACTCGACCCGGGCACGCCCGCGCTGGCCGCCCGGGGCCCACTGGGCGACAGTCGGCAGCTGGCCGTCTGGCTGCTGTCGGATCTGTTGCTGCGCGGGCCGGCCGGTGAGCCGGTGACCGACCCGCAGGCGCTGGCGGCCGCGCTCGCCGACGCGCTGCGGGTGGAACTGGTGTTGCCCGACGACCGGCCCGACCACCCGCCGGTCGGCTTCTTCACCACCCGCCGGGTCGAGTCGTGGCAGCGCCGCTGGTCGATGCCGCGTCCGTCGCTGGTCGGGCTGGCCGCCGGCAGCGTCGTCCGGTTCGACATGATCGGCGTTCCCGACGAGGAGGCGTTGCGCTGGATCGAGGCGACCGGGCTCGGTGACCGTACCGCCGAGGGTTATGGCCGGTTGGCGCTGCAGCCGCTGCTGCTCGACCGGGCCAGCGTCCCGGTGACCGCCGGAGTGACCGGCAGGCCGGCCACGGTGCCGGCCGGCACGCGGGTCGAGACGACCGGCGACACGCCGCCGTTGGTCGCCGAGCTGGTCCGGCGCGGCTGGCGACGTGAACTGCACCGAACCGCCGCCGTACGGGTGGCCGACGAGACGCTGCGGGACCTGCTGCTGCCGCCGGACGTGTCGATGGCGCAGCTCGGCGCGCTGCGTACCCTCGGCGACCGGCTCACCGCCGGTGACGATCCGGCGCAGGTGCGGGGCTGGATCGCGGCGACCCGCCGCAACCGGCCGCGCCGCGAATCCTGGGGCACCAAACGGCTCGACCTGCTGGACCGGTTGGTCTCCGGCGACGAAATCCTCTGGTCGCACCTGGGGGTCCGCCCGCCGGCCGGGGTCGCCGACGAGCTGCACCGGTCGGCGGCCGGCTGGCTGCTCACCGAGGTGGTCCGGGCCGCCGTGGAGCGGCGCCGACGCCTCCGACCTCAGGACAGTCCGAACGCGAACGCGCACGAGGGGGTGCCGGCATGAGCCGTCGGGTGACCAGACGATGGGAGCTGACCGGCTCCCTGGTGGCGCAGGCGCCGCTACACATCGGCGGCCTGGACGCCGGGCCGGCGCAGCTGGTCCAGGCCCGCGACGGCGCGGGCCGGCCGCTGCTGCCGGGTACCGCGCTGGCCGGGGTGATCCGGTCGGCGCTGCGGGCCGACGGGGTACCGGACCATCGGCTGTGGGGGCTGGCGCCGGAGCGCGACGGCACCGGCGGAGAAGCCTCCTGGGTACGGGTCGACGACGCCCCCGCCGTCGGCACGCCCACCGTCGAGCTGCGCGACCACGTCTCGATCGACCGGGTGCACGGGGTGGCCGCCAAGGGGCATCTGTTCAGCCGGGAGGTGCTGGCCGCCGGCACCCGGTTCACCTTCCGGATGGTGGTCGACGCGCCGCAGGGCACCGCCGGCGAGTCAGCGAAGGAGCTGGTCCACGCGGTCGCGGCCCGGCTCCGCGGTCCGGGGATCAGCGTCGGCGCGGCCGTCACCCGGGGACTCGGTCTGGTCCGGCTGACCGACGCCGTACTGCGGGAGTCGGATCTGGCCACCCAGGCCGGGATGCTCGCCGCGCTGCGTACCGGCGGGGAGCTGGTCGATCTGCCGACCGCCGACCCGGACGAGGTGCCGGCCGGGGTGCTGCGGATCGTCGTACCGTGGCGTCCGCGCGGCCCGCTGGCGGTGCAGGTCAGCTCGGACGGCGACGTGGTCAGCGCGTTCCCGCTGACCGGGCGCGACGGCGAGCACACCCGTCTGGAGCTGCCCGGCAGCTCGATCAAGGGGGTGCTGCGCGGCCACGCCGAGCGGATCACCCGGACGGTGACCGGTGCCCCCACCCCGACGAAGTTCCTCGACCAGATGCGGGCCGAGGGGCTGGGGCCGGTGGCGGCGTTGTTCGGCACCGCCGCCGACCGCGACGGCGACGATCGAGAGCTGCCGGCCGGCCGGCGGGGTGCCCTGCGGGTGGCGACTTGTGTCAGCACGGCTGCTCTGCCGACCGCCCAGTGGGAGGCGGTACGGCTGCTGCAGCGACGGCTCGACGACACCGTCGATCACGACGGGTCCGAGCCAGCTGACGACGGCAAACCGGAGCGGACGACCGATCAGGTACGGGTCGCGTTGGGCACGCTGCAGCGCGCGGTCGACGAGCTGAACGCCACGGTCGACGGGATTCGGTTCACCATCGCCCATCACGTGGCGGTGGACCGTTGGACCGGCGGCGCGGCCGAGGCGCTGCTGTTCGCGACGGTGGAGCCGCATGCCACCGGCCCCGACGCGTGGCAGCCGATCGTGCTCGACCTCGCGGTGGACCAGCTGGATCAGGATCCGACGACGACCGGACCCGGAGCCGACGACGACCGGCGGGCGGCGGTGGCGTTGCTGCTGTTGACGCTGCGGGACCTGTGTGACGGCTGGATCGGCTTCGGCCACGGCACCACCCGTGGCGCGGGCGGGGTGCGGGTGGATCCGCACGCGGTGACGTTCCGGGCCGGCCTCCGGGCCGGTTGGTGCACCACTCTGGACGGTCGGTCGTTGGCCGACGTGTTGAGCGACGACGAGGTGACCGCACCGCTGACGGCGGCGTGGCTGGCGACGGCGGGAGGGCGGGCATGAGCACCATCGGACGGGTCGTCGCCGACCGCAGAAACGGACCGGTCGGACCGGCCCTGAAGGAGTTCGCCAGCGACGGTACGGCGGGCGTCGGGTTCTGTTACCGGCCGGCCGACGTGCGCTGGTTCCGGTTCGACACCGACGGGGTGCCGACCGGCCCGGACGGGACCGCGCTCGACCTGACCGGGGTGTTCGAGCTGCGGGCGTTCACCGCTGCCGAGGAGTTGCGCTGGCGGCACGTGTCGGCCGGGTCCGGCACCGCGACCAGCGTCACCGGCGGTGACGGCGGTGAATGCGGTGAATGCGGTGACGGCGTGCTGGCCGAACACCAGCGGCTGCTGTGGGGCACCGTGGTCGGCCCGGCTCCCGGGCCGGGCTGGGTGGCGCTGCACGACGCCCGGATCGGTGTGCTGCCCGTACCGGTCGACGACCCGGCTCCCGCCGACGGTCACCTGGTGTGGCTGCGGGTCGTCGAGTACGTCGAGGAGGACCGGCACGGCAACGTCGCCGTGGTCGATGAACGGTTCACCGGGCTGGTCGCCCGCCCACACCCCAGCGCGGACAAGGCCGAGGAGAAGACCGATGAGTGACCAGCGCCCACCCGTCGACGCCGACGGCCCCCAGGAGTTGCGCCCCGCCGAGCGGAGCTTCCTCAACCCGTACGGCTTCGTGCCGATCCCGGACCGGGCCGGCCTGCCGGAGCCGCTGCGCGACGGCCCGCCGGCCGGCCACGACCGGTACGACGCCGCACGGTGGAGCGGGACGATCGCGGTGCGGATCACCACCCGTACGCCGATGTTGATCCCGGACCACGGGCGGCGCGCGGCCGACGGCGACGGACCCGACGCGCCGCTGCCGGTGCGGGTCGACCACGCCGGCCGGCCGGTGTTGGCCGGCTCGGCGGTCAAGGGGGCGCTGCGGTCGGCGTTCGAGGCGGTCACCAACTCGCGGTTCGGCGTGTTCACCGGCCACGACCAGCAGTTGGCGATCCGGGCCACCGCCGACACGTCGGCGTTGCAGCTGTGCCCGGCAGTGGTCGACGAGGTCGGCGACGGTACGGTCCGGCTGCAGGTGATCCGAAAGTTGCAGCCGACCAGCCACGAAGGCGAGCGGGTCCATCCGGCGGCGTGGCTGCCCCGGCGGCTCGCCTGTCACCGGCCGGGCGGCTGCCAGGGGCGGACCCGACACGACGAGGGTCCGAATCCGCCTCGGTGCAGCGAGCGACGCGGCTTGGAGGTCGATGCCTGGATCTATCTGGCCCGCCACCACCGCCGCAACTTCCTGTTCTGGCGGGTGGCCGCGTACGCCGAGGTGCGCGAGCAGGTCGACGGGGATCGGGCGGTTCGGGCCCGCGCCTGGGCGGAGCGGGCCCGGGACCGGGCGGAGCAGACCCGCTCCCGGGACAGCCAGCACATCGCGGGTCAGCCGCTGGTGCGGGTACGTGGCGTGGTGCACTGGACCGGCAGCACGTTTCCGGCCGGCGGCCGGGGCAAGCACGACGAACGGTTGTTCGTCACCGACCTGCTCGACGACGACGGCAGCGTGGAGTTGGAGGACAGCTTCGTCAAGGTGGACGAGTCGTTGGTCGCCGGCTGGGCGGCGGTGGTCGACTCCTACGATCACGCCCACGACACCGAGGCGCACCGCGAAGAGCTGTACGGCGGCTACGTGTGGGACGTGAAACGGTGGCGGACCCTGCACCTCTGGGACACCCTGTACGTCGAGTTCGACGAGGGCGACAATCCGCGTGGGCTGTATCCGGCGATGATCGGCCGCAAGCCGTTCCCGGGGGCGCCGGTGACCAGCCTGCCGGTGTCGCACCGGCCGGCGACCGACCGGACGCTGCTGTCCCCCGCCGACCGGGTGTTCGGCTGGGTCCGCCAGGGCCGCGAGGACGACTCACGGGTGGCCCATCGGGGGCATCTGCGGGTGCTGCCGCCTGAGGGCGACGACGCCCCCGGTGCCGACTCGGTCTATCGGCTGCAGCGCCCGTTGACGCTGGTGACGCTCAACGCGCCGAAGCCGTCCCAGTTCTTGTTCTATCTGGGCGACCGTAACGGCGGGCCGCTGGGCAACCCGCGCCGGCATCCGGCCGAGGGGTTCCCGGCCGCGGAGGACGTTCGGCGGCTGCGTGGCCGTAAGACCTATCTGACTCACGCCGAGGTGCTCGACGACGCCGAGGGCGCGCAGGCGTACTGGACGCCGCCGGCGGAGGCGACGGACCCGCCGCAGCGGCCTCGGGTCGGCGGGCGGCCCCGCTACCGGGAGTACGCCGCGCCGGCCGGCGCGAAACCGGACGTGAGCACGGTGGTGTCGAGCTGGGTGAAGCCGGGCAGCACGTTCCGGCTGACGTTGCAGGTCGACAACCTCAGCCGGGTGGAGTTGGCGGCGCTGCTGTGGCTGCTGTCGCTGCCCGACGGGGCGTGTCTGAAGCTGGGGCTGGGTAAGCCGTTGGGCTTCGGCGCGGTACGGGTGGAGGTCGACTGGGCGGACACCCGGCTGTTCACCGGTGACCGGCTGCTGGACCGTTGCCGCACGCTGTCGCTGTCCCCGGCGGCGGACGACACCGACACGCCCCGTCGGCTGGCCACGTTGTACGACGGCATGCTGACGCAGCGGATGCCCGAGGTGCGCGACGGGTTCCTCAACACGGCGTACGGGTTCGTCGGCGTCCCGGTGCACTACCCCCGGTACGCTGCTACCGGCCCGGATCAGGAGGCGCAGTCCGCGCCACGCGGCACCACGTACGACTGGTGGGTCGCCAACGACAAGATCGGCAACCAGCGGGACAGCCGCCGGGGTCGGCGACTGTCGCTCGGCAGCGCGGCGGATCCGGATTCGTTGCCGCTGCCGTACGACCCGACGACGGAGCCGCCGGCCAATCGGCGTACCGGCGGTTACGGCTATCGCGGCGGGCCGGGCAACCGTCGCCGGTGACCGGCCCGTCATTACTTCAGACCGGCTGGTGAGCAGACCGGCTGCCGGTCAGGCCGGTGATCGGCTGCCGCCGGTCAGGCTGCCGGGCTCCGGTGGAGGTCCCGCCACCGGAGCCCGGTTCCGCCCGGTGCGGCACCGCGCGGCCTACCGGCGGCGCGGCGCGCGCCGACCTACGGGCCTGCGTGCTGCCGTACGGCCGACCGGCGGGCCTGTTCGGCGTCGCGCAGCCGCCGTACGTCGGCGCGCAGCTCGTCGAGGAGGTCGGCCAGCCGGGGGCCGCCGCCGGGCCGGTCGCCGAGGGTGTCGCGGACTCCGGCGGCCATCGCGGCGAGCAGGCCGCTGACGGTGTCCTGCGCCCCGCCGGTACGCTGCCGCACCAGCTGGGCCAGCGCGCGGGCGTCGAACGGGCCGTCGCCGTGGGTGATCGTCAGCCGGTTACGGACCTCGAACATCGGTTTCAGCAACTTCTGCCGGACGCCGCTTTTCAGCTGCTCGTTGTCGAGGGAGTTCTCGAAGCTGGCGCAGGCGCCGACGACGGCCCGCATCCCGGTGGCGGTGTCGGTGTCGACGCCGGGTAGCGCCGCCCACACCTCGAACCGTTCGGCGATCATGCCGATGGTGAGGTCCTCGGTGGCCGTGGCGGTCGCCTGGATCAGCGCCGGCCAGCTGCGCAGCCGCCGGGTGGCGCAGCGCAACGCGTCGGACAGGCTCACCGCGCGGGCGCTCAGCGGCAGCCCGACGGCGAGGATGCCGAGCAGCCGGCCGGCGGTGTCGAGTTCGGCGATGTCCAGGGCGTGGCTGGCGGCGGTCAGGATCGCCTGGTCGGTGCCGAACCGCAGCGGCAGCCGGTGGGTGCCGGCGGTGAGCACGTCCCGGTCGCGGGTGACGAGCTGACGCAGGAACAGCGGGACGCCTCGGGCGGCGGCGGCCCGCTGCGCGGCGGCGAGCAACGTCAGCACGTGTTCCTTCGGGCCGGTGGGGATCAGCACGATCGCCCCGATGTCGCCGCCGAGGTGCTGGTGCAGCAGGTCGGCGGCGGCCTGTTCGGTGAACGCGGCCGGGTCGTCGGCGGCGGTGCCGACGTCGGCGACCGGGGCGGCGACGGCGGGGTGTCCGGCGGCCCGCAGCCGCTCGACGACCGACCGGGCGTACGGGTAGGTGCGCGACGCGGTACCGAGCACGATGGCGCTGACCGGCACCGGGTGGCCGGCCGGTACCCCCAGGTAGGTGCGGACGGCCGGGTCGAGGTCGTCGCGGCGGGCGCGGTCGGTGGCGGCGTCGGCGATCTGTTCGACGACGAACGGGCTGCCGTCGCGGGGCGGGTCACCGAGGACGGTGAGGTAGCAGATGGTGTCGCCGGGGACGAGGGGCAGCGGCCCGAGTCCGGGTGGGGCCGGCGGGTCGTCGGGGCGGGCGGCGTCGTAGGCGGCGAGGTGTTCGCGCAGCGCGGCGAGCATCGCCGGCTGCGGTGGCGCGAGTTCGTGGGCGCTGGCGCGGCCCATCTCGTTGAGCCGCTCCACGATCGGGGAGGTGAGCCACCGCCCGCTGGGTGCGGCCTTGGCGGCGATGACGTCGGGGTCGTGGCGTTCGTCGCGGACGGCCCGCAGCATTTCGCCGAGGGTGGCGATCTTCCGGCCGTTGCGCCGCCGCGCCCAGTCGATCAGGTCGAGCGGGGTGCCGTCGTGTACGCGTAGCTCCTGGTAGCGGTAGACGACGTAGACGCGGACCGCGAACCCGCTGCTGCCGTCGCCGCGCATCAACGCGGCGGCCATCGCGGCGCGGATCCGGCCGGCGGTCGGCGCGGTGTGTGCCTGGCCGTACTGGTCGGCTTCGGCGTCGATGATCCGCCGCTGCTCGGCGGTGAGGTCGAGGTGGCCGGTGTCGGCGAGGTCGCGGAGCAGGTCGTGGTAGCGCCAGCGGCGCAGCAGCGGCACGACCGGGTCGACGGGCAGGTCGGCGGTGGGGTCGTAGACGGCGTGCCGGGGCGCGGCGGTCGGCCCGATGCGGATCAGCGACCAGGGCAGGCCGGAGGCGATCACGGCGTCGAGCGCGCCGAGGGCGGACTGGGTGGCGCCGCTGCCCCAGACGACGTACGCCCGGTCGGTGGCCCCGGCGGCGCGGTCGGCGAAGACGCGGGTGACGCTGGCGGCGATGTCGGCTTCGTCGAGGCTGTCGGCTTCGGCGATGGTGACGGCGGTGATCGGTCCGCCGTACAGGTCGGGTTGGTGGTCGAGGGCGGCGGCGATCGCGTCGGCGATCGGGCGGACCCGCGCGGTGCTGACCAACACCAGGTGTACGGCGGCGGCGCTGGCCGGTTCGGGGTCGGCGGCGGCCGGGCCGGGGTCCGCCCGCAGCGCGGCGAGTGCGGCGGCGAGCGGCGCGGTGTCGCTGGTGGTCTGCGGCGGGGTGCGTAGCCGCAGGATGTCCGCGACGCGGTCGTCGCCGGGTGACAGGTGGGCGAGTTGGGCGAGCAGGTCGGTGGCACCGGCGGTGTCCGGCGGCGGTACGCCCAGGTCGGCGTGGCCGACGGCGTGTAGCAGGTAGACAGTGCAAGGGGACACGGTCCGTCCTATCCCGATCACTATTCGATGATGTTGTTGAGCCGGCAGACGTTACCAGCGAGTCAGCGACCAGATCCGCTGTGTCGGAAATCCGATCATCGGTGTGTCCCGG
Organism: Solwaraspora sp. WMMD406; assembly: GCF_029626025.1. Lineage (NCBI taxonomy): Bacteria > Bacillati > Actinomycetota > Actinomycetes > Micromonosporales > Micromonosporaceae > Solwaraspora > Solwaraspora sp. WMMD406. Next base: position 3,222,581 of record NZ_JARUBF010000001.1, on the reverse strand, counting down.
CGGTGGGGTTCCACAGTGGCGGGGTGGCGTCGATGATCTCATGGTGACGGACGATCGGTGGGACGGGCCACGGTTGACGGTGTTCGGCTCGGCCACCGGTGGCGGCCGGGCGGGCCGAGCCGGCGGCGGGGCGGGCGGTGACCGGGACGGCTGGGCGGGCGGGCTGCGGGCGGCGTTGTCGGACGGGACGGCGGCGGTGGCGGTCGGCGGTGCGCTGGCCGGCGGGTTCGGTGTCGAGGCGGCCAAGTCGGTGATGGTCGGTGAGGCGGCCGGCCGGTGGTGGTTCGTGGTGGGCTGCCTGGCCGGGGTGGCGCTGCTGGTGGCCGGGTTCGGGCTGCGGGAGCGGGCGCACCGGCAGGTGCAGGTGGGGATCGTGGTGACCGCGCGCGACGTCGGGCGCGGGCTGGCCAGGGCCCGGCAGTACGAGCAGCAGGCCGAGGAGTTCAGCCGGTCGACGTGTGCGGTGACGGTGGCGACGGCGGTCACCTTGTCCGGCGATCCGGTGGTGGACAAGTCTCGGGTCGAGGAGTTGGCGGATGAGACGTTCAACGCGTTGATGCTGGCGCAGCGGCTGACGCCGGAGGCGACCCGGGTCAATCTGATCCCGACGATGCCACTGCATCTGGCGTTCTGGTTCGGGGCCCGGCTGGGTCACACCCATTCGCGTGAGGTGCGGGTCCACGCCGTCCGCCAGGCCGACGGGTCTCCCCCGTATTTCGCGGCGACGGCGTTGCGGGCCACCGAGTCGGCGGCGGCTCCGCTGTCGGCGAGCCTGGAGGTCGTGGCGGGCGGGGATCCGTCGCGGGCGGCGCTCGCGCTGGATCTGCAGGGTTTCGGGCGCCAGTTCGCCGATCCGGTACGGGACACCTGCCGACAACACGGCATCGGTCACCTGTTGGTGCTGCGCAGCGCGGGTTCGTTGCTGGCCGAGGACGCGGCCACCTATACCGGGGTGGTGGAGCAGGCCCGCCGGGAGTGGCTGGCCGCTGCGTTGCCGAGTGCGGCCCGCACCGGCCGGTACGCGGTGTTCCTCAGCGGCTCGGTGGCGATCTCGCTGGCGTTGGGTGCCCGCCTGGCGGCACCGGATCCGGGGCGGTGGACGGTCTTTTCGTTCGACCGGGACACCCACTCGTACCAACCGTTTCCCTTGCCGGAGCCGACCCGGTGAGCGACAATTTCCACATCGGCCTGTGGGCGACTACCGGACGGGAGGTGGGACAGCCACGCCGGGCCCAGCGGCCTCCATCGAGGACGGACAGAACATCGATGTACGCAAGATTAGGTGCCGGAGTCGCGGTGGAATGTCGATTGCGGCAACCTCCGACACGCCCGGGATCCTGGGGAGGTTGGCGGAAAGATCCCAAAGTACGCCCGAGCTGCGGAAACCCGCCCCACAGAGATCATCCGAGCCGCCACCAAGATCACGATGATCATGAGGTTGCCCTCGGAGCACCATGTTTGCCCAGCTCAGACCGCCCGACATTTCGGACACGGTCCCCAGACACACGAAAACCGCGCCGGATTGAAACCAAAGCGCCAGACTTTGGCGAGATCAGCGTGACCGAATGTCCCCAGACACACGAAAACCGCGCCGGATTGAAACCTTCTTTCCCTCAGCTGTCGCCTTCTCCCTCAGTCCCCAGACACACGAAAACCGCGCCGGATTGAAACTAGAGGTTCCGTGGCAGGTAACCTCAATTTCGTAGCTGTCCCCAGACACACGAAAACCGCGCCGGATTGAAACCGGTGTTGATCGCCGTCATGCGTTCGAGAAGGACCTTGGTCCCCAGGTCCCCAGACACACGAAAACCGCGCCGGATTGAAACAATTCGGGGAGGGCGAAACTCCTTCCTCTACACGCGTGTCCCCAGACACACGAAAACCGCGCCGGATTGAAACCTGCTCATGAGGGGGCATGTCAGAAAAGCTCATCGTGTCCCCAGACACACGAAAACCGCGCCGGATTGAAACGTGAGAAATGCCGGATGGCATGCTCGGACTTGCAAGTCCCCAGACACACGAAAACCGCGCCGGATTGAAACCTCTATTGAGGTCTATTCACAGGCCATCCTGTAGAAGTGCAACCCGATAACACAGGAGATCGTTTCTGTGAAGGTCGCGAGCGGTCTGCGGTAGTCGGTGTGCAGGATCCGCCATGTCTTCAGGTTCGCGACGACCTGTTCCACAACCCAGCGGATCTTGTTGACCTGCCTGTTGTATTCCTTCTGCCATTCCGCGAGCTCGCCACCTTTGGGCTTCTTGTACGGGGTGATCATGCCGTTGCCGACGTAGCCCTTGTCACCGATCCAGTCTCCGGGATTCAGGGTGACGAGGACCCCGGTGTCGTTGATCGCGTACGAGTCGTGGTGGTTGCCGGTGACGGGATCGGAGATCCAGGCGAGCGCGCCGTCGAGGGTGCAGGCGACCTGGACGCTCATGCCCGTGGTCTTGTGCTTGCCGGAGTACAGACAGCGGTGCGTGCGCCATGACCAGCAGGGAAGCAGGGTGCCGTCGACGATGTACTGGTCGGTCGGGCTGAGGTCGTCGGCTGTCGGTACGAACTCCGTCAGCACGCGATCGAGGACCGGGGTGATGCCGGTGACCGCTCGCGAGATCGTCGGCTGGGAGACGCCGTGTGCTTCGGCGATCTCCGCTTGGACGCGGTTGCGACGCATGTAGGTCAACGCGACGACGACAGCGCGGTAGAGACCAAGGACCGGGGGCCACGGCTCCACATCCAGATCCTGGCATTCCGCTCGGACCAGCACGCAGAGGTCGCGGATCTGGTCCGTGGTGAAGCCAGTGGTATGATACATGTTCGGCGGTCCGCTTTTCTTTGTGATGTTGTGTGGTAACTCCATCCTACGGAAGAGCGGATCGTCCTTTTATTGGGGGTCTACTGTAGCGGGTCGGAGGCCTGCTGAATAAGCCTCATTGCAAACGCTCCCGCCACAACGGTAAGGGCTGCCGTCCCCAGACACACGAAAACCGCGCCGGATTGAAACCTGGGCCGTCTCAGTTGCCTTCGACCCGATAGAGCTCTCCAGTCCCCAGACACACGAAAACCGCGCCGGATTGAAACTCGCTAGGGTTGGCGGGGTCCACGTAGCGGGCCGCAGTCCCCGGACACACGAAAACCGCGCCGGATTGAAACAGGCCCCAAGACGCGAGTAACGAGAAGCCCCGAGCCGAATTTTGGGGCTGGGTGTCAGCGTGGCGGTGGTGGGGTGGTGGTCAGCTCGCCGCACTTGGGGCACCAGCGGCTCTTGACTCGGAACGAGAACAGGCCGGCCAGGAAGCCGAGCAACGCGGCGCTCGTCAACGCGCAGATGTCCATGATCCTCTGCCCTTCCCTACGGATGAGGATGGTGGGGTCGGGTCGGTGGTTGCCGCCACCGACCCGACCCCCGAGGTCCGCCGGGTCGCCCAAGCGGAACGGAAGCCCGGAGCGCGCGCGGCCGTACGATGCCCGTTGGCGTAGGCGTTGGGCACTAGTGAACGGCCATGGAGCCGGGGCACCGTACGACGTAACCGCCCGAGCCAGTTCCGGCCGCCTCGCCCACACGGATGACGGAACGCCCGGCCAGAAATTGGCCCGGTTCGGTCACTCCCGGCAGTAGTTACGACTTGTACTCGTACAGCGCCGTTCGGCCCTCCCCGCGGTCGCGCCCGGAAAGGGTCAGCAGCTTCACGGAGACCATGATGCGCTGCCCCGTCCCGCCGGAACCCGCGTCACACCACACCTCCACCGTGTCCGTCTTCGGCAGCTCGCGCGGGCCGATCACCAGGATCGTCACGACGTACGCCCTCCGCTCGAACCAGTGGGATCGAACCGGGCGAGCACGGCGGCTCGCTCCCGGCGAGACAACTCCGGAGTGTGTGCCCACATGGACAGCAGACGTTCGGCGCTGGGCCGGTCGATGGCCTCGAACGCTCGGAGCGCGTTCTCCGCCCGGTCGATGACAGGGCTCTTGCCGGGCGGGTAGAGCGCCATCAGCCGGGCGGGTGCGAGTTCGTCCGGTGGGGCGGGGAAACTATTCATCGGGTCGGACCTCCCGTGTCCGATCAAGGCCCCGGGTTGGCGTGTCCGCGCCGCTCGGGGCCGCCTCGTCTGGCCAGGGGTGGGTACGTGGATCGTCCAGCGAGCTCCGCCGCTCACCACCGACCCCTGTTCCGGGTTTGCCGACCAGGCTCCGGATCACCCGATGCCGGCGGCGGGTCGTCGAACCGGCAGCCGATGTGCCGTTGCCGCCACTGCCGCAGTCCTTCCCGGAGCCGTTCGGACTCGGTCCGAGCGGCATCGCTCTGTCGGACCAGCCGATCCAGCTCGTCGGCGAGAAGCCCCAGATAGACGTACACCTCGTCGGGGTCCAGCCCACGCCACCGCGACCCGAACCGGACCGCCCTGACCTGGTGCGGTTCGACCTGATGCCCCACGCCCTCGAACACGGCGCAACCCCGATCCCGCGTCTCCCGATCCCTGCTGGCACACGCGAATCATGAGCCACACTTGCAGGAGTAGTCAATAGGGTAGGTCCGATTGGGTAGACCCGAACATGCCTACCGTTCGGCTCATGACCGGAGGACCGGGCGAGTTGATGGGTCCGTACGAGATCGCCGAGTACCTCGGCGTGTCTCGGCAGCGGTTCCAACAGATCGCCCGCCGACCCGGCTTTCCGAAGCCCTACCAGGAGCTACGCGGCATGAAGGTGTACCTCGCCGCCGAGATCACCGAGTGGGCGAAGCACAACCGGCCGCCGCGCCCGGACGCCGACGAGTAGCCTTCTCCACCCTCCGAATCGGCAGCGCGGACCCGGCCGGCTCGGGCGAAGTACTGATCTACGTTCTTCCATGTACGTCGTAACCTGTCGCGGCGCGCGCCGGCACGTCGCACGCTCGGCATTCGGCCAACCGGATCGGCATGTGCTCGGCGACGGTCTCCCGCGCCTGGGCCAGCACATCCGCGTCCGGCCGGTTCCGCATCGCCGCCGCCACACCATCCAAGGGCGTCCGTTGCGGGTCACCGTCAGGTGCCGCCGCCGCCCCACGGGCGGCGAGCAACCGGAAACGTGGATCACGCCCGATGTCCGTCTGCCCCGGCGTCCGTCGCGGCAACGGCGGCCGATCCGGCGTCGGACCCGCGTTGACCATGGGCTGTCGGGTCCGTTGGTACCTGTTGTCGGGAACCTGGTTCCTGTTCAAGCTTCTCTCCTTCGCGGGAAGGACCGTCGGGAATCTCTTCGGACGGAGAAGTGCGTGTCGGCTGAGACCGCGAAGCGGTGCGGCCGGCGGTTGCGTTTCGTGCCTTCGAGATCAGTCACGGACGGCCGGGACCGGGAGGACTGCCGGAGGACTCCATCTGTGGTCTGGCTGCGACTACGGAAACTAGACAGCACCAACCTCATCGCTGGTAACCCCACGATGGGGCTCTCATTACAGGGGGTCACCTAATCTCACAAGAAGCGATATAGCGCATCGATCGGCATGATCACAGTTCGAGGAGTCGCGTGGACCCGTCGACATCGCCTCGTGGGCTACCTCGCCGCCTGCTCGGTGACCGGCGCGTCGTGGAAGCCCTCGCAACCCGCACCTTCAGCACCGTCTTCAGCGCGGCGAAGGCAGCAGGGCTCAGCTTCAACGCCATCGCCGCCGCCACCGGCCTCAAGGCTGAGCGAGTCAGCCTGATCGCACGAGGCGAAGGCCGTGTCACGGGCATCGATACCATCGAACGTATCGCCGACGGACTCCGCATCCCCGGTGCCATGCTCGGCCTCGCTGCCCGATCCTGGGAGGACGACGCCAACGACATCGCGGCAGAAACACGTTCCGCGAGGGAGGATGAGTCCATGTACCGCCGTGAGCTTCTGCGTACGGCCCTCGCCGCCGGCTTGACCGCTGCCCCGCTGAACCACGTCGCGGACGTCCTGGCCGCCGCCGACCGTGCGCTGTCCGTCGGCGGCCCGGCCGACCTTTCGCGGCTGAAAGCGGCCACAGAGCAACACAGCTTCGGGTACGGCGGACGTGTCCCCACCGACGTCCTCGCCGACCTGCTCACCGACTTCGCCGATGTCACCCAGCTGCTCCAGCGTCCGCAGCCGGCCACCACCCGGGTCGCGCTGGCCAGGATCACCGGCCAACTCGGCGGGATGACCGCAGTCGTCCTGCACGACCTCGGCAACCGGCGTGAGGCGTACGCCTGGTTCGGCACCGCGGCCCGCGCCGCCGCGGAGTCCGGCGACCGGTCGCTGCACGCCTGGGTCCTGGCCCGCAAGGCGATGGTTCCGCTCAACTTCGGCGCGCCGCAGGCAGCAACCGAGCTCGCCGAGCAGGCACGCCGGACCGCTGGCCAGGGACCGACCGCCGCCGCGACCCTGGCCGCAACCGTCGCAGGCCGCGCCTACGCTCTCGCTGGACGCCGCGACGAAGCCAACTCGGCACTGCGCGACGCCGACCAGCTCGCCGACACCCTGCCCGAATCGGAGCGAGCCGACTCCTGGTTCGGCCACTGCGAGCAGAAGCACCACGTCCACCTGTCCCACGCCCTGAGCGCGCTCGGCGAGACGAGTCGTGCCCGCGAAAGCCAGACGTACGCGCTCGCCCTGTCGGCCCCGACCAGCACACTCACCCGCACTCTGCTACGCATCGACGCCGCCACCTGCCAGCACCGCGACGGCGACACCATCGGCGCCTGCCAGTCGGCAGCCGCTGCGCTCGCCGACGCCCCCGCCCACCAACGCACCGGCCTCACTCGCAGCCGCGCCGTCGACTTCTACCGCAAGGTGCCAGGCCCGATTCGGTCCGCTCCGGAGGCCCGAGGGCTGGCAGAAATGCTCGCCGCGTAACACGCCGAGCCGAAGCACTGCACGAGCCGGGGTGATGATCAAACGCCGCCGTCGGCATACTGCGACACAACGGGAGCCGACAGGCTCTGCTCTGGCCCCGTCTCTCCGACTCCACCAGCGTCAGTTGTCTGACACAGCTTGCTTGAAGCTCCCGACTCGGAGCATCTGTGGCCGATCAACGCCTGGCCAGCAGCTCCCGACCCGTATCTCGTTGCACAGCAGCACGACGTACGGTCCGCTGATCCGCTGCCCGAGGACGAGTCGTTTCCTCTTGCCGGAGCCAACCCGGTGAGCGACAATTTCCACATCGGCCTGTCGGCGACTACCGGACGGGAGGTGAGACAGCCACGCCGAGCCCATCAGCATCCATCAAGGACGGACAGCACATCGATGTACGCAAGATTAAGTGCCGGAGTTGTGGCGAAATGTCGATTGCGACAACCTCCGACACGCCCGGGATCCGGGGGAGGTTGGCGGAAAGATCCCAAAGTAAGCCCGACCTGCGAAAACTCACCTTACGGAGATCAACTAAGCCGGCACCAAGATCATGATGATCATGAGGTTGCCCTCCGAGTCACCTGTTTGCCCAGCTCAGACCGGCCGACATTTCGGACACGGTCCCCGGACACACGAAAACCGCGCCGGATTGAAACTGACGGCCTCGCCGGTTTCCCGCAGGAGGATGGAGTCCCCGGACACACGAAAACCGCGCCGGATTGAACCCTGGCCGTCCGTGCTGTCCAGCACGTCCATCCCACCGGTCCCCGGACACACGAAAACCGCGCCGGACTAAAACCACGGTGTAACGCATGGCCCCTCCAAGGGCTCAGGGTCCCCGGACACACGAAAGCCGCGACGGATTGAAAATTTCGGGTACCGTGCCTTTCGGGCAGGTGTGACTGGGTCCCGGACACACGAAAACCGCGCCGGATTGAAACCGCTCGAGCGCGGCGACCCTCGTCTTGACCTTCTAGTCCCCGGATACACGAAAACCGCGCCGGATTGAAACTTCTCTCGGTGGAAGAATTCCACCGCAAAGATTCCTCCGTCCCCGGACACGAAAACCGCACCGGATTGAAACAGGATGGCGGAGTTGACGGCGTTGCTCGTCACGACCGGTCCCCGGACACACGAAAACCGCGCCAGATAGAACCGGCACCAAGACATCAAGGATGAGTAGACCCGAGCCGAATTTCGAGGCTGAGTGTCAGCGTGGCGGCGGTGGGGTGGTGGTCAGCTCGCCGCACTTGGGGCACCAGCGGCTCTTGACCCGAAACGGGAATAGCCCGGCCAGGAAACCGAGTAACGCGGCGCTGGTCAACGCGCAGACGCCCATGATCGTCGTCTGCCTTCTCTCTTGACATCCTCGCCGCCTAAACGGCGGCGATTCCAGCCACACCGCGCGTGTCACGCGCTTGTGTTCTGGTGGGTTACCGTTTCACCGCGCGGTGCCGGGACGGGTCCCGGTCCTACCCGCGCTCCACGGTCGTTGAAGTCCGCCTGCCCGGCGGCCTTGATGTTGATCGCCGCGTTGACGTCCCGGTCGTGGTGACCGCCACACGGACACACCCACGACCGGACGTCGAGCGCCATCTTCTCCTCGATCCGGCCACAGTCCGAGCACATCCGGGTGGACGGGAGCCACCGGTCCACCCGGGCGAAGGTTCGTCCGTACCTCGCCGCCTTGTACTCCACCATGCCCACGAACGACGACCATCCGGCGTCGTGGACGGACTTCGCCAGCCTCGTGCGGCCGAGACCGGTGACGCACAGGTCCTCGACATAGATCGCTTGATTCTCGCGAACCACGTTCGTGGACAGCTTGTGCTGCCAGTCCCGCCGGGTGTCGGCCACCCGGGCGTGTGCCCTGGCGACCTTCACAACAGCCTTCTTGCGGTTCTGACTCCCGCGCTGTTTGCGGGACAGGGCCTGTTGCAGCCGTTTGAGTTTGCGGGCCGCGCGGCGCAGGAACCGGGGTGCGGCGACCTTCGTGCCGTCCGACATGACCGCGAAGTGCGTCAGCCCGAGGTCGATTCCCACCTCGGCGTCGGTCGGCGGCAGCGGCTCGTCCGTGGACGAGACGACGAACGAGGCGAAATACCTGCCGGCGGCGTCCCGGATGACCGTCACGGACGACGGGTCCGACGGCAACGACCTCGACCAGCGGACCGCGAGGTCGCCGATCTTCGGCAGCCGCAGACGGCCGTTGTCCAGGACCGTGAACCGGGAGTTGCGGGTGAAGCGGACAGCCTGCCGGTTGTCCTTACGGGACCGGAACCGGGGCGGTGCCACCTTCGCACCTTTGCGTCTGCCTGAGATCGAGGCGAAGAAGTTGCGGTACGCGGTGTTCAGGTCCGCGAGGGCCTGCTGCAACACCACGACGGATACCTCGCCCAGCCACGCCCGCTCGGGTGTCGTCTTGGCCCGCGTGATGACCCGCTTCGACAGCTCGGCGTCGGAGATGTACGGCAGACCCTGCTCGCGTGCGGTCTGGCGTGCGCGCAGCCCGTCGTTGAACACCACCCGGGCGCATCCGAACGCCCGGGCCAGCGCGATCTGCTGGTCGGGTGTCGGATAGACCCGGAACTGGTACCGGAGCTGCACGAGACACACGATATCATGTTGGTCTATGGCAGAACTTGAGGGTGTCCGTACCGGCAGGCACTGCGTTTTCGCGATGCACGTCCATTTGGTTTTCGTCACGAAGTTCCGGCACGAGGTGTTCGCCGACCGGCACCTGACCCGGATGGAACAGATCATGCGGGACGTGTGCGCCGACTTCGAGGCCGAACTGGTCGAGTTCAACGGCGGACACGACCACGTCCACCTGCTGGTCGACCACCCGCCCAAAGTCGCCGTTTCCCGCTTGGTCAACTCACTTAAGACCGCATCTCGTTAGGGGTTGTTGGTTGGCTGGGTCGTTCGTTGTACCGGTGTGAGTGATGTCGAGAAGTACTGTCCGGATTCGTTGTGGCAGCTCGCGCAACCGTTGCTGCCCGAACACCCGAAACGCCATCAGGGCGGTGGCCGCCCGCGTACCGATGACCGGGTCGCGCTCGCCGCGATCCTGTACGTGCTGCGCAGCGGCTGTGCGTGGGCGGCTCTGCCGGCGTCGTTCCCGATCTCCCGGCCGACGGCGCACCGCCGGTTCACCGAGTGGACCGCACTCGGGGTGTTCGACGCCCTGCACCGGGCGATGCTCGACGTGCTCGGCCTGGCTGGGCAGATCGACTGGTCTAGGGCGAGTGTTGACGGTATGCACGTGCGGGCGGTGAAAGGGGGGACCTGACCGGCCCAGCCCGGTAGACCGGGGCAAGCCCGGCTCCAAGATCCACGCGGTGTCCGACCGGCGGGGTCTGCCGTTGGCCGTGGTGGTGTCCGCCGCAAACGTCAACGATCACAAGGTTCTCGACGATGCGCTTGACGCGGTACGACCGGTCCGGCAGCCAGTCGGGCGCCCCCGTAAGCGGCCGGGCAAGCCGCACGGCGACAAGGGCTACGACCACCGGTCCTGCCGGGAGACGCTGAAACGGCGCAACATCACCGCCCGGATCGCCCGCAAGGGCATCGAGTCGTCGACGAGGCTGGGCCGGTACCGCTACGTCATCGAACGCTGCTTGGAGTGGGTCACCCGGTTCAGGCGCCTGGCCCGCCGCTACGAACGCAAGGCTTCCCACTTTGCCGGATTCCTTTCCCTGGCCTGCGCCGTGATCTGCTACCGCCGAGCCGTCAAGCTGAACCTGCTGACCAGCAACAACCCCTAGCGAGATGCGGTCTTAAGGGCGTCTCGTCGCGCCGCCTGCGGCAGGAGTTCCCCGACCTCGCACGCCACTTCTACCGGGCCAACAAGCTGTGGTCGGGCTCGTACTTCGCCGGCTCCGTCACCGGCGCGCCACCGAGCATCGTGAAGCAGTACATCGAGCAGCAGAACCGGCCAGGTTAGAGCACTGCTCGGGCCCCGGCGGCCCTCCCAGCGCGGGCCTTCACCCCCGGCATGAAGGCCGGAGCACTGGCCCGCATTCCGGTAGCAGTGCGGGGGTAGGGGTCGGACCGGTGGTTGCCGCCAGCGGCCCGACCCCAGCTCAACGCGGGCATCGGCGCTCAGCCCGGCGGTCAGATCGACCGTCGTCGCCACCGCCGCCGGGGCGGGTTCTCCTCACGGTGCTGCCGCTGGTGTTCGCGCACCCGCTCCTCCCACGCCTGCTGGTCGTGGTCGTCCGGGTCGAACGGGTACCAGCGGTGCGAGCCGTCCTCGAAGTGCATGTCCTCGTCCCCGGGCCGGATGACCGACATCAGCGCCACCACCCGATGAACCGCGAGTACAGGTAGCCGCACCGGTAGTCGGGCAGGTCTGCCATCGCGTCCAGCAGGCACGTCGCCATGTACACCGACAGCGACACCACCGCGCCCGCGTACTCGGCCAACAGCTCCCGCCGCCGCGTCTGACACGGCCACGGCAAGCCGCAACCAGCGCACATCCAGGTCGGGCGTACGGGACGGTGCAGCGTCATCCGAGCCTCCTCCAAACTGGACCTGGGACGTGAGATGAGCCGGGGCGCACCCATGCGGGGCAGGGTTCGACGCTCACCACCGCCCCCGATTCGGTGGGTAGCGCGCTTGACCGGCGCTGCCCACCGACAGATCCGGCCGGATCGGCGGGTCGCTGAACCGGCAGCCGACGTGCCGCTGCCGCCACTGCCGGAGACCTTCGCGGAGGCGTTCGGCCTCGGCCCGCTCACCAGCCGCCAACCCAGCCAGCCGATCCAGCTCATCGGCGACCTGGTGCAGGTAGGCGTACACCTCCTGCGGGTCCAACCCGCGCCACCGCCGGCCGAACCGGACCGCTCTGACCTGCCACGACTCGGTTTGCCCGGCTGTCGCGCCGCTCTCCGCCGTCACCGCGACCGCCACCTACCGACCACGTCTCGCGGACGAGACGACGGCAGACCGCGAAACAGTGTCGCATCAGTGGAATGTTCCGGCATCAGCACCGTTACAGGATGCATCCGGAGGACACCCGACGCAAGAGGCATCCACCACCGTCTCCCCCACCCGGACACACGAAAGCGGTGCCCGGGAAACCCCGGACACCGCTCGGTGTGGCCTCAGTCAGCTGCGTTAGCGCAGGTCACCCCCGTCCGGCACGCAGACTGTGGATCAACAAGGCAAACGACGTACGGCTGAAATCAAGGACCGGACCCGCCGGACCCGCCTTGCTGTCCCGGACGCCCACCCGAGCATCCGTGACGTTCACCTCCACGCAGTTGTCGTCGCCGCCGGACCGCGTGGACTTGCGCCAACCTGTGGCTGGAAAGCTGCTCATGCTCTCGATTCTCCTCACCGACCCGCCCCAGCCAAAGCCCGGAGCAGTCCCATGCTGTCCTCAGCCCGCAACGCCGACTCCCACACCCGACCAAACAGATCCGCATAGGGCGCCACCTCGTCCGGCTCGGTATAGACCAGGTCGACCGTTTCGGTGTCCACCGCGACCGCGTCCGGATCACCACCGCCGAACCGGTACACCGTGAACGGCGACCTCGGCAACCAGTAGTCCCGCAGCTCAGCGCCCTGCGGTAGCACCCGCACCGACACCCGGCCGGACCCCTCGGCCAACGTCGCCAGGTGCAGCAACTGCTCCCGCATCACCTCCGGCGGCGCAGCCGGCCGCCGTACCGCGACCTCCTCGACCACCACCTCGTACCGAGGACCGTCCGGCCGCGCCAACATCCGCTGCCGCATCATCTTCGCCTCGACCGTCCGATCCAGGTCGGCCGACGGCAACCGGGCCTGCTTGAACGCCAACTCCGACCGCGCCCGCGTGTACGCCGGCACCTGCAACAACCCCGGCACCACAAACGACTGGTACTCACGGATGCTCACCGCACCGTGCTCCAGATTCGCGTAGACCGCCTGACGCCGGCCCATTCCTGACCCGTACGACTCCCACCAACCACGCTCGGCGGCGTCGTTCGCCATCCGTACCAGCTCGTGCCACCGCTCGCCGTCAACCGACAACGCACCCAGGATCGCGCTCACGTCCGACACCGACGGCACCCGATCCGCCGTCTCGAACCGGGACAGCTTCGGCCGGGACATCTTCGCCGCCCGCGCCAACTCCTCGGCGGTCAGCCCGGCCTCCTCCCGAAGCCGCCGCAGCTCCTTCGCCAACCGACGCCGACGCACCAACGGACTACTCAACCCCACACCCCATCTGTTCCACCTACCAGCAATGTTCCACCACTCGGCAACGAGCGAACTTACCGGCAATCACGGGCAGCCGACACCCCAGGAACCTCAACGTGGAGACCCTCCCCGACGCCGCCTACCTCGACGGCCTCGACGCGGTCCGGGCATACACTCGGCTCTGGGAACGACTCACCGCCGCCGCACTCGGCCCGGTCGAGTCCCGCACCCTCATCCAGCGGATCGCTGACGACACCGGAGGCTGATCATGAACACGCCCCACCCCACCTGGCGCAAGTCCAGCCGCAGCGACAACAACGGCGGAGCCTGCGTCGAGGTCGCCAGCCTCCCCTCCACCACCGCAATCCGCGACAGCAAAGACCACACCGGCCCGGTCCTCACCTTCACCACCACCGGATGGAGCGCCTTCATCCGCGCGGTCAAGACCGACGGGTTCAACGCCTGAAGCAGCCCTGCGCCCGTACGGCGATCGGCGGTCGAGACAGCCGGAAGTTACTCGGCCCCACCTGTCCGCAGAAGGTGCTGCCCGACCGGCCATCGGTCCCGACCCCGTCGCGGCCGATGGCGGCTTACCCGCTGGCAGGCTGATTCAGGAGTAGACATCCTTGCGGTGGCCGACCGCGTGGATGATCAGGTCGTCGCCGTCGATCCGGTAAAGGACCCGGTAGTCACCAACACGCAGCCGTCGGCCCGATCCGTCACGGAGCTCGGTCGAACTTTGCGGCAGAGGATCGGACACCAGGTCAAGGATCGCGCCGAGGACCGTCAGGAAGACGTTGCGCGGCTGCTTGTGCAGCCAGACCAGCACGTCCCGGTCGACTTGAACCTTCACGCCGCCGCACCGTCGGTGCGGTCGGCCAGCAACGCTTCGACTTCCCGAGGATCGACCCCGAGCGACTCCAGCGCCGCTGACAGCGGCACGAACTGCCCCTCGGCACGGGAGCGGGCGATCACCGCAGCGTCCTTGCTGTCCCGGAACGCTTCGAGCTCTTCCCACTCGTCGATCCCCACCAGTACGGCCACCGGCCGCTCGTACTTGGTGATGACGACCGGTTCACGGGTGCGCTCGACCGACTCCAGCACCCGGCCCGCACCATCGCGGAACTCCCGCAGCGTGATCCTCTCCATGCACGGACTGTACCACGCGGTACCGTACCGCCTCTTACTTGACGAGAGACACCCGTCCCCGTTTCGGGCGGCCCTTCACGCTCAGTGGGCGGTCCAGCCGGGTTGGCGGGTGAGGCGGTGTGGCTGGCGGGCCGGTAGCCACCTGGCCCGGCGGGCGCAGTCGGGGCACGGGGCGTGGCCGTGGATTCGGTCCGCCGGGCCGGCGACTGCGGCGAGGTCGGCGACGACCCGGGCCGCGGTCAGGTTGACCTCCGGTGGCACCAGCCACCCGCTGTACTGGAAGCGGTCGGCTATCGGGCCGAGCCGGGCGCGTACCTCGGCACGGCGGCGGTCGTTCACGATGTCGTAGACGACGAGCACCGGCCGGTTCACCAGCCGGCCCAGCCCTGCTCGGGGAGGACTTCCAGCGGTACGCCGTACCCGGCGGTTTCGCAGTCCGGGCAGGATGGCAGGGCCAGCAGGTGCCCGCCTCCGGTGAACCGTTCGGCGCTGGCGGCGAGCAGCCGGTCCAGGTGCTCGTCACCGATGTGGATGGTGAAGACGCTGTACAGCACCCGTACGCCGTGGCGGCGCAGCAGCGTCGTCAGCTGCCGGCGGTCGCGGTCGTCGGGCAGGTCGAAGGTGACGGTCCACCAGCTGGGCCGCATGACGGTCACCTCCAACGGAACGGCCGGTACTGCCCCTGCTCGTCGAGCAGCCAGCCGCGCAGCCGCAGCGCCTGGCGGCGTACCAGTTGGTGGTAAGTCGCCAACACAATGCTCTCCAACGGCGCCGGCCGTCACTCCTTCATCAGGCCGAAGGCGAGCGTGGGCCGCCCCGGCTCGGGGTGTGCAAACGACAGGTACGGGTCGAGCCCGGCGGCGAGGATCACCCCGTGCACGGTTTCCCGCAGCAGTGCCGAACGGTAGTTGATCAGCGCGTTGATCACGTCGCGGCGGCTGCGGTCGCGGGCACGGCAGCGGGGTCAGCGGCATCGGCAGGTTGCTGGCGGTCTCGACGCTGCGGCTCACCTAGCCGAGCGCGACGGACAGCCGGACGAGCGCGAAGGTCACGACCTGCGGGGAACCGGCAGCGGCAAGCCTTTCGACCGGTCAGCACCAAGACGCGGGCGATGACGGACTGAGGATCAGTGATCATCTCGGGATGCATGTCCTGTGCGTGAATCGGCAGGAGTCGTATGTGGGAGTTGTCGGAATCGCGGATAGGTGAGGACGAAGGTCGTGAGGATCGCCATGATTGCTGCGCCGACGATGATGGGTAGGGGCGGCCAGGCGCTGTAGAGCGCGGTGCCTGCGGTGGGGGCGACAACGAAGGTGAGTCCCATGGTGGCGGCGACGAGTCCGGCAAGACCGCCTTGTTCCTCACGTGTGACGAGCAGAGTGGGTCCGGCGGTGAAGCCGGGCATGGCGATACCGAATCCGATGCCCACGACGGCGATGGAGCCGAACAGCAGGATGGGTCCGGCGTCGGGGACGAGGAGCAGGAACCCCGCCAGTACGACGGCTCCGCCGACGCGTAGCAGGGTGGCAGGTGTCCATCTGGTACGCGGCACGATGAGGCCTTGGGCGAGGACCATGCCCAGTCCTGCGGCGAGAAGGGCCGCGCCGGTGAGGACTCCTGCGGTGTTGGCGTCGAGGTGGAGCCGGTCTTGGACGATGAACCCGGTGACGATCTGCACGAACCCGAGCGCGGTGAAAAGGCCGAAACCGGCGAGCAGGAAAGGCCAGATGCGTGGGTCGGTCGGGCGCACTCGCGTGGGCTTCTCGATCAGTGTGGTGCGTGGCTCACGGCGCAGGCGACCCAGGACGAGCAGGAGTCCGAACGTGAACAGGAGCGGCACGGCGATCAGTGGTGTCAACAGCCCGAACCATGCGAGGAGCCCTCCGATGACGGCTCCCGCGATCTGGGCGACACCCTGCACCGCACCAACCCGGGCCATCCCTGCGACGCGTGTCTCCTCGTCTGGGGTGATGTCGGCGATGTACGCCTGTGCGGTGGGTGGAATCGCTGAGATCGAGAGGCCGAAACCGATGCCGCGGAATACCACGAACAGGACGAACAACGTGGTGCCGGTGATCAAGCCAGCCATTCCGAGTTGCGCGATGACCGCGAAGACGCTCGTGGTGACGACCCCCAGCGCGAGGGCGAGCACCAGCACGGGCTTGCGCCCCCGCGACTGAGAACGTCGTCCCCACGCGCCGCTGACAAGCACCATCATGATCGCGGCGGAACTGATGGTCACTCCGACCTGCCACTCGGCGAGACCAACCTCCCGGGACAGCGGAGCGATGATCGGATTGAGCGTCATCTGGGCGAGGTAGGCCAAGAATACGGCGGTCAGCAGAACCTTGATCTGCGGAGCGGGTACGGTCGCGGAAGGAGCGGGTACGGCCACAGAAGTCGGTGTCACGGGGTGTCTTCTCCTTCAAAAGTGCCCTGGCGTGGATCTGCCGCGGCGATACGGCGTGTGGTGAGTCCGTCGAGCATCAGTTCGAGCTTTCGGATGAACCAGTCACGAGGGGGGGTGGCTATCGCCTCCTGCATGGCTGCGCGCACCCCAGCACGGCCGGGCGGATCCTCCGGTCGGAGAGTCCACAGTGCTGCCAGCTGCTCGCGGGTGTCGGCACTGGCCGCGTCCTCTCGTCGAGAGAGGTCTTCGACCCCTCGGCAGTGGTCGATGGTGAGGTCGATGGTGGTGTCGACGGCGAGAACGGCCTGGTCGGCGGTGAATCCCTGCTCGGTCAGCGCCAGGGCGAGGTCGTCGTACAGTCCCATCATCCGCGGTGGTACGACCGCGCCGGAGAGCTCTGTCACGGCTCCGGGGTGGGTGGCGAGGAGATCCCACAGGGTGGTGGCGTGCCGATGCAGGATCTCCCGCCAGTGGCCGGTGACCGGCGGCCAGGTCGTCTTGTCGAGGACGTGGTCCCAGGTCAAGGCGAGCAACCCGGCGCGGGTCGGCGTGTAGCGGTAGAGCGTCATGGTGGAGACGCCGAGCCGCTGTGCGACGGCGGGAACGGTCAGTCCGGCGAAGCCTTCGGCGAGGACCGCCTCGGCGATATCGGCTTCGGTGAGCTTGCGTGGCCTGCCTGTGCGGGCGGCGTTCATTGTGCGATCAGCCTCCATGTCGTTGCCGCCGTCAGCGCGTGCCAGTGCGCGGCGTAGCCGCCGTCGTGTTCGAGAAGTTGGTCGTGGGTGCCGCGCTCGGTGATCCGTCCGTCCTCGATGAAGAGGATCTGGTCGGCCTCGACGATCGTCGTCAGCTGGTGGGCGATGACGATGACGGTGCGATCGCGCGCCAGTTCGTGAACGGCGGCGGTGACAAGGTTCCCGTTCTCGGCGTCCAGGGAGGCAGTCGCTTCATCCAGGAGCAGCACCGGGGCGTTCTTGAGGAAGGCTCGGGCGAGTGCGACCCGCTGCTTCTCCCCGCCCGAGAGCCGTACCCCGCCTTCGCCGACCTGACTGTCCCAGCCTTCGGGGAGTACGGCGATCACCTCGGTGAGACCGGAGCGTGCGGCCACGTCCGCAAGTTCGGCGTCGGTGGCGTCGGAACGGGCGAGCCGGACGTTGTCGGCCAAGGTACCGGAGAACAGGTAGCTGTCCTGGAAGACCGGGGAGATCGCCTGATGCCGATTCTCGGCGCCGAGCCCAGGAAGGGGCACGCCGCCGAGGCGGATCTGTCCGTGCTGGGGGTCGAAGAACCGGGCGGCGAGCCGGATGATCGTGGACTTGCCACCCCCGGACGGGCCGACGATCGCGGTCGTCGTGCCCGGCGCCACGGTGAAGGAGATGTCGTGCAGGACCGGGTCGTCGTCGTAGGCGAAAGAGACGTGATCGAAGGCGAGCGTCCCATCCGCCGGGGAGGTGGACATGGCCGGTTCCGGTAGCGGACGGGTGTCCAGGACGGCATCGGCGGCGTCCATCTGCGCGGAACGGATGCGGATGACGGTGGCATTCGCGGCGACATCCCCGAGGGGTGTGACGATCAGATTGATGACCGGTAGTGTCGCCAGTAGCGTTGCCAGCGCGACCGGATCGGTGATCCCTGCGGCGACGGCGATGACCAGCGACAGCAGTGCGAGGAGCACGAGACGGGCGATGAACCCGTTCACGATGAGCGGCGGGAGCACGAGCCACAACTGTCGGCGTTCTGTGCGGGCCTGTTCTTGCAGTGAACGGTCGAACTGCTCAGCCGCAGGGCCCTGCCGTCCGAAGGTGCGCAGCACCGGCTGGGATTGCGCGAACTCCACCATTTGATCGCTCGCTGCGGCGGTGGCCTCGTTGACGGCGGCGTCGGCTCGCCTGCCGAGTCGTCCAGCCCACCAGAACACCAGCAGCACGGACGGAACGGCGGCGAGCGCCACCAGCCCGATGCGCCAGTCGACGACAAGCAGGGTGACGATGAGGACGAGCGGCACCAGCACCGACCGCAGCAGGGCTGAGAACTGACGGACCGGCAGGGCGAGGATGTCCATGACGCCCTTGCTCAAGGTCACTCCCAACGTACTGGTGTGTCCCGGGGTGAACCAGCCCAGTGGCAGCGTCGCGACGTGGTCGCCGAGCCGGTAGCGCAATTGGTCCAGGGTGGTGCTGCCGACGTCGAAGCCTTTGACCGTGGCCCGGTAGTCGACGAGCCACGCCACGACGGCCGAGAGCGCGAAGCCGCCCACCCACCAGACCAGTTCTGCGTGAGCACCGATCAGCAGCGCCCGCAGGATCGGGATCGTGAACGCCAGCGTGATGCCCTGCAGGAAGGTCGCGGCGATCACCCATCGCAGCTGGCTGCGCAGCAGGTGGGCGTGCTCGGGGCCGAGGTAGCGGGAGAGTCGACGGATCATCGCGTGCCCCCTGCCGTGGCATTCCGCATCGCCGCCGTTTGTAAGGGGTCGGCCGGGTGCTGTGCGTGCCACAGTCGGTGATATGCGCCGTGCCGTTCGATCAGCTCCCGATGGGTGCCGTCCTCGACGACGCGGCCCTCGTCGAGAACGAGGATGCGATCCGCCCCCGCGACCGAATCGAGTCGGTGGGCGATGACAATGATGGTCCGGGATCGCTTGGAGACCAGGGCCGATAGCCCGGTCTGGATGGCTCGGGCGTTTTCGGCGTCGGCGGCGGAGGTCGCCTCATCGAGCACCAGGACCTCGGGGTCGAGTAGCAGTGCACGGGCGATGGAGACCCGTTGCGCCTCCCCGCCGGAAAGTCGCGCGTCCTCGCCGATGACGGAGTCGTAGCCCTGCGGCAGCTCAAGGATGCGGTCGTGAATGCTCGCGGACCTGGCGGCCTGCTCGACCTCTGCGCGTGAGGCGTCGGGGCGGGCCAGGGCGATGTTCTCCGCGACACTCATCCGCAGCAGGCGCACGTCCTGGAACACCGCCCCGACCGTGCGGAACAGCTCATCCGACGCGACATCGGGAAGGGGTACGCCGCCGAGGAGCACCTGGCCGATCGCGGGGTCGGCGTAGCGCAGCAGGAGCCGGGCCAAGGTCGTCTTGCCCGAGCCCGATGCGCCCACGATGGCGGTGACCGTCCCGGGCTCGAAGGCGACGCTGACATCGTGCAGCACCATCCGGTCGGCGTCATAGCCGAAACTCACCCGGTCCAGCTCGATCCTCGTCCCGGTGGGGACGGACGGCACGGGTGTCTCGGGCAGTTGCTCGGTGTCCAGAAGGTCGTTCAGGCGTGCGGCGGCGCCATTCGCCATTTGCAGTGCCATCACGTTCGATGTCAGCACCGAGATCGGACCGCCGATACCTAGGCCGACGAGGGCGAAGGGGATCACCTGCACCGGTTGCATCCAGCCGAGCGAGACGAACCAGCTGCCGAACACGAGCGTGAGCAGGAGCAGCGCCGTGGGGGCGACGGCCAGGTTCGCGATCGTCTCCGGTGCGATCATCGGCCGGGCCCATTCGATGAAGAACTTGGTGAACCGGTCCGACGCCGCTCGATAGGCTGCGCTCGCCCGCCCCGTCTGGCCGAACGTCTTCACCACGGGGATGCCGTCGACGAACTCCACTACCGCGCTGTTGACGCCCTCGAGCACCCGGCCGTACTCGTCCATGTCCTTGCCCATGCCCGCCAGCATCCGCCCGTAGATCACCACGAATACCGGCAACGGAGCCATCAGCACCAGCGCCAGCCGCCAGTCGATGAAGAACAAGTAGGCGTAGGCGGCGATCGGGGTGACGACCGCGCCGGCGAGCTCGGCGTAGGAATGCGCCACCAGATGGTGCAGTGCCGTGACGTCATCCTGCATGCCCTGCTTGACCCGGCCCGCGCTGGTGTCGGTGAACCACCCCAGCGGCGCGCCCCGCAGCCTCGCCGCCAGCTTCCGCCGCAGAATCAACGTCAGATCGTTGTCTGCCAGATGCGCGATCAGATCCGCCGACGCCTTTAACATCAGCCCCAGGCCCAGCAACACCAGGCCTGCTACCAGCACCGGCCAGATCCCGGGATCACCGGCATCCGCGATCAGGCGCTCCGCGATCATCGCTCCCGTCACCAGCGGCGACAACATCAGCGCAGATGCGACTGCCTGCACGACGATCACCATGATCAAGCGACCCCGAACCGGCCTCAACAGTGTCGCCATCGGAGTCGACTTGGCCTGCGGCGCAGACTCCCGGTCACTGCGTGACGGCATACCGCCACTCCTGTCTATGGGCGTGTATCGCCGTCCGAACATCCAGCGGATGCGCATTCGGCAGCAACGAGATCCGTTCTCGGCAACGAGATTACGTTATGCCCATAACAAAAGTCAACCAGGCCATCGTTGGCGCAGCGTTGCGAGCCGTTGACGCTCAGTGCGGGTGCCGGTCCTCGGGTTGGCCACCCGGCGATCAGCCCCGCACCCTCTGTGGCGGCCGCCGAATTCCTCGGCGACCCGCTCGGTGTGATCGAAGCGATGCCGAGACGATGCTCGACGCGATCTACGAAGCAGCCTTCCATGGCGACCTTGGTACGTCGTAACCTGTCGATGGAAGCGCTCCCATAGCTGTCATGCACACCGGAAACCGCAGAACCAGCACACCCCACGACAGGAGAACGCGCCGCATGCCGTCGATACGGACGTCGATCCGGACACGGTGGGCCGCCACAACGGCGGCCGCCCTGCTCCTCGGGGCGGTCGCCGCCGTCCCGACCACCGCCACGGCAGCCGCCGCCCCACCGGCTGCCCCCACCACCGCAACAGCCGAAGCAACAGCCGAAGCACCAGCCGAAGCAGTCGCCGAGGCCGTACCGGAGAACGACTGGCTGCACACCGACGGGAACACGATCGTCGACGAGGCCGGCAACCAGGTGTGGCTCACCGGGGCCAACTGGTTCGGCTACAACGCCACCGAGCGGGTCTTTCACGGCCTGTGGTCGGCCAACATCGAGGCCGTCACCCGGGCGATGTCGCAGCGTGGCATCAACATCGTCCGGGTGCCGATCTCCACCCAGCTGCTGCTGGAATGGAAGGCCGGCCAGCCGCTGGCCCGGCCCAACATCAACGCGTACGTCAACCCGGAGCTGGACGGCCTCAACAACCTGCAGATCTTCGACTACTGGCTCGAATTGTGCGAAAAGTACGGCCTGAAGGTCATGCTGGACGTGCACAGCGCCGAAGCCGACAACTCCGGCCACCTCTACCCGGTGTGGTGGAAGGGCTCGATCACCGTCGAAGACTTCTACCAGGGCTGGGAGTGGGTGACCACGCGCTACCGCGACAACGACACGATCGTCGCGATGGACATCAAGAACGAGCCGCACGGCACCCCGAACGACCCGCAGCGGGCCAAGTGGGACTCGTCGACCGACCAGGACAACTTCAAGCACGCCTGCGAGACGGCCGGCCGACGGATCCTGGCGATCAACCCGAATCTGCTGATCCTCTGCGAAGGCATCGAGGTCTACCCGCGCGCCCACGCGGACTGGGACTCCCCCAACACCAACCCGGACCTCAGCCCCAACTACTTCTACAACTGGTGGGGCGGCAACCTGCGCGGCGTCGCCGAACACCCGATCGACCTGGGCGCCAACCAGGACCAGCTGGTCTACTCTCCGCACGACTACGGCCCGCTGGTGTACGAGCAGCCGTGGTTCCAGGGCGAGTTCGACAAGGCGTCGCTGACCGAGGACGTGTGGCGGCCCAACTGGCTCTACATCCACGAGGACGACACCGCGCCGCTGCTGATCGGCGAGTGGGGCGGCCGGTACGGTCAGGACGCCCGCCAGGACAAGTGGCTGCACGCCCTGCGCGACCTGATGATCGACTACGGCATCCACCACACGTTCTGGTCGCTAAACCCCAACTCCGGTGACACCGGTGGTCTGCTGCTCGACGACTGGACCAGCTGGGACGAGGTCAAGTACAACGAGGTGCTCAAGCCGGCACTGTGGCAGCACGACGGCACGTTCGTCGGCCTGGACCACCAGGTGCCGCTCGGCGGCGTCGGCTCGACCACCGGGATCAGCCTGGGCCAGCGCTACAGCGACGGCGGCGGGGACGACGACGTCACCGTGCCGACCGCGCCCGGCCAGCCGGCCGCCAGCGACGTCACCGCCGACTCGGTGACCCTGACCTGGACGGCGTCGACCGACAACGTCGGCGTCACCTCGTACCAGGTGCTGCGGTCCACCGCCGGCGGCCCGGCCACCCCGGTCGCCACGGTCTCCGGCACCACGTACACCGCCTCCGGCCTGACCCCCGAAACCAGCTACACGTTCACGGTCCGGGCCCGCGACGCCGCCGGCAACGTCTCGCCGTCGTCGCCGGCGCGGACGGTCACCACCGCGGCCAACGACGGCGGCCCCGGTGACGACGGCTGCACCGCCACGTACACGGTGACCAGCAGCTGGCAGGGCGGCTTCCAGGGCGGTGTCGAGGTCCGCAACACCGGCACCTCGGCGATCTCCGGCTGGACGGTCACCTGGACCAACCCCAGCGGTACGTCGATCGCGTCGCTGTGGAACGGTCGGTTGACCACCTCCGGCGCGGCCGTGACGGTCCGCAACGAGGCGTACAACGGGGCGTTGGCGCCGACCGCCGCGACCTCGTTCGGGTTCCTCGGCTCCGGGTCCAGCGCGACGCCGGCCGACCTGACCTGCACCGCCTCCTGACCAGACCCTGACCCGCTCCGCTGGGCGGGCCTGACCGATCCTGGTCGGGCCCGCCCAGCGCAGCGTCGAGCGGTAGAAGCTCCGAATCGTGAGCCACAGCGGCTGATCAAACCGCCGCTCGGCGTGTCAGGTCGCTGAGCCGAAGTGGATCATGGCTCGGATCCGGCAGGCTGACCGCCGTCGTCTCCGCCGCTGGTGGTGGTAGCGACGGCGCGGGCGAGCCGGTCCCGCAGCTTGGGCGGCAGGTCGTCGACGGCCCGGGAGATCAGCGGGGTGAGTTCGGGCCGGCCCATCCGCCAGGCGAAGACGTCCCGTACGGTCACTTCGTGATCGGGCCGGTGCAGCACCTCGACCTCGGCGCCGGCGCACATCGAGCCGGGCCGCTCGACGGCGAAGTAGGCACCGGGGCGGCCGGCGGCGGCGAAACGCGGCACGAACCGACCTTCCTGCCCCCAGAACCACGGGAGCGTACGGCAGGGAATACGCGGCCCGGTGACCCGGACCACCACGCCGCCGATCCGCCAGCGCTCGCCGATCACCGCGAGGTTGCAGTCGACGCCGTCGAGGGTCAGGTTCTCTCCCGCCGCGCCGGGGCTCAGCTGACGGTCGAGTTCGGTGGACCAGCTCAGCAGGTCGGCCAGTTGGAACGCGTACAGGGCCTGATGGATCCCGCCGTGGACGGCGGTGTTGACCACCAGGTCGCCGACGATGCCACCATCGTCAACGTGGACCGCGCCGGTGACGGGCCGCTTGTCGATCCCGCTAGACTCGACGCCGCCCGGTGGTCCGTCGACGATCGTGCGCGCGACGTTGACCGAAACGACGACGCCAGCGGAACCTGCGCCAGACGAAACGGCACCGTCCGGGTCGGCGACGCCAGCGGAATCGGTGCCGCCGCCGGCGGGATCGGTGCTGGTGGACGACGAGCCGGTCATGCTGTGCCTCCACAGGCGACAGGAGGTGGTGCGCGGTGGTCGGGCCCGTTGACGGGTACGACGAGGACGCGGACATCTACCAGCTGCTGGCCAGCCGACTATATCCGACCTTGTCGTCATTGCTGGCGCACGATGCGCCCTACTACCACCGGCCGTCGCGGTCGTGGTTCGTCACCCGCCACCGTGACGTCCTGACGTTGCTCACCGATCGCAGACTGGCTGGCCGCTCCTCCGATGAGTCTACGTCGGACCTTTCGGCGGCCGAGCGGGCGTTGGCCGCGCCGGTCGAGGAGCACCTGGCCCGCTGGCTGGTCTTCTCGGACGCCGACCGGCTGGCCGGACTGCGCCGGGCGTTCCGTGCCACGCTCAACGCGGCGGCGACCTCCGGCTGGCGGGACCGCTTCGACCAGCTGGCCCGCGACCAGGTCGCGGCATGGCCGGCCGGCACCGATGCCGTACCGTCGGCCGGCACCGATGCCACACCCCTCGTCGGCGCCGATCTCGTCTCCGAGGTCATCGCGCCGTTCACCGTCGCCGGCATCACCGACGTGCTCGGCGCCCCCGCCGAGGACCGTGACCGGATCGGCCGGTGGGGACTCGACCTGCTGGGCTACCTGTCGCTCGACTCCTTCCACGAACCGCTGGTGGCCGCGGCAGCGAGCGCCCTGGCCAACCTGGTCGACTACTTCCAGCACCGCTACCTGCCGACGGCGAAAGGAGAGGTCGCCGACTGTTTCCGGACCACCCTCGGCCAGGGCGCGGATCCGGCGGATCTGGCGGCGGTGTTCACCCAACTACTCACCGGGGGGCTGGAGCCGACCCGGACCGCGCTCGCTCTCGGTTACGCGTGGCTCGCCGAACCCGGCCGGCGTGCCGTCTTCGCCGCCCATCCTGACGGATTCGTCGACGAGGTTCTCCGGTTGGCCTGCCCGTTCCATTTCGCACCACGTACCGCGATAGCGGATATATCGGTTGGTGGCCGCCGAATCACCGCCGGCAGTCGGGTCACCCTGCTACTGGTCGGCGCAAATCGGGACCCACTGGCCTTTCCCCGACCGGACCAGATCGATCCCGACCGACCCTTGCGGCGGCACCTGACGTTCGGCCGTGGCCCGCACTTCTGCATGGGAGCCCGGCTGTCGGCCCACCTGGTCCGGGCCGGACTCGGCGCGCTGACCGATCCGCCGGCCTGGCCGCCGGTCGGGCGGCCGGCCCCGCAGATCACCCGTACGGCCGGCATGACCTGGGTACGTTCGATGCGGCTAAACCGGGCGATAGGCTAGGGTGACCTGCTCGAAGCGACCACCACAGACCCACTCGAAGCGACTACCACTAGGCTGGGCACACTGATGACCTCGACGTCCTTCGTCTCGACGACCATCCCCTATGTGAACGCACGTCCGCACCTCGGTCACGCCTTCGAATACGCGCAGGCCGATGCTTACGCCCGACACATGCGCGCGTGCGGCGAGGATGTCTACCTGTTGAGCGGGTCCGACGAAAACAGCCTGAAGAACGTTCTCGCCGCCGAACGCGAAGGACTCACCGCCCGCGAGTTGGTCGACCGTAACGTCGTCTACTTCGAGCAGCTCGCGGCAGAACTCCAAATGGACCTGACCCGTTTCATCCGTACGAGTGTCGACCGCGACCACATCGACGGCGCGATCGAAATCTGGCGTCGGATGGCCGCCAACGACGACATCTACGCCCGCGACTACCAGGGGTTGTACTGCGTCGGCTGCGAACAGTTCTACAGCCCGGCGGAATTGGTCGACGGTAAATGTCCGGAGCATCTTGTCGAACCAGAACTCGTCGCGGAACGCAACTACTTCTTCCGGTTGTCCCGGTACGGTGACCGTCTCGTCGAGGCGCTGGAGTCGGGCCAGCTGAAAATCGTCCCCGAGTCCCGCTACAACGAGGTGATCAGCTTCATCCGCAGCGGCTTGGCCGACATCAGCATCTCCCGGTCGACCGAACGCGCCCGGGGCTGGGGCATCGAGGTTCCCGGCGACTCCGGCCAGGTGATGTACGTCTGGATCGACGCGCTCACCAACTACATCAACGCGCTCGGCTGGACCCGCGACGGCGAGGAATACCAGCGGTACTGGGCCGACGCCCAGCGCCGGGTACACGTCGTCGGCAAGGGCGTCACCCGGTTCCACGCCGTCTACTGGCCGGCCATGCTGATGTCGGCCGGACTGCCGCTGCCGACGGAAGTCGTGGTGCACGGCTACATCACCGCCTCCGGAGTCAAGCTCAGCAAGTCGATGGGCAACGCGGTCGACCCGGCCGACCTGATCGCCCGCTACGGAATCAACGCCGTACGCTATTTCCTGCTCGCCGAATTCTCGCCGTTCATCGACGGGGATTTCACCGAGGAGCGGCTGATCAGCCGGTACAACTCGGACCTGGCCAACGGGCTCGGCAACCTGCTGAGCCGGGCGACCAGCATGACGGTGCGCTACCGCGACGGGGTGGTGCCCGAGCCGGCGGACCGGGGCGAGCCCGAGGCGGCGCTGGCCGCGCAGGTCGCGCAGACCCGGCAGGCGTCGGTGGCGGCGATGCGGGGGTACGACCACCGCGAGGCGCTCGCCCGCGTCTGGGACCTGGTCCGGCGGACCAACGCCTACGTGGACGAGCGGTCGCCCTGGCATCTGGCCAAGTCCGACGACCCGCGGTCGCAGGCGATGCTGGACACCACCCTGCACCACCTGGTCGGGGCGGTACGGCAGCTCGGTGACCTGATCATGCCGTTCCTGCCGGAGGCCGGTGCCACGGTCCTGCAGAACGTGGGATCGGCGCCGTCCACGGTGCCCGGTGCCGACGCCTGGCTCGACGAACTCACCGGCACGAAGGTGACCAAGGCGGGCGCGTTGTTCCCGCGCATCGAGGTGGCACCCTGACCTGGTCGTCCACTGCGGCCGGACAGCACTACTGAAGGTGTGCGGTAAGGTATCGCGGCGAGGCGTCGAGTGAGCCTTCGATCAAGGAGGTCGGGCTGTGCCCGTTATTCCCGCCGCGATACCGCTGATCGACCGGTTCACCGACATCGCCGATCAGGCACCCCGACAGGTGGCGTTCGTGGTGGCCGACCCGGACGGCAGCGAACGATCCCGTACCTTCGGTGAGATCCGGGCGGAGTACGGCGAGTTCACCGCACGGTTGGCCGCCGCCGGAGTGGCCGACGGGGACGTCGTGGTGCTGGCGATCGAAAACCACATCGTCTACTACAGTCTCGTGTTCGCCGCCTGGCACGCCGGGGCGGCTGTGCTGCCGATCAGCCCGTACCTCGACCGGTCCGACCAGGACGCGCTGCTCGACGTGGTCGCCACCCGGTTGGGCCGGCCGGTGCTGGTCGACACCGTCGCCCATGCCCGGCACGACACGGTGGTGGTGGACGCGACCGGCGGATTCGACGTGGTCCCGGCGGCCGCCGCCGCGTCGACCGGGCAGCGGCGTGGGCCGGTCGACGCCGACCGGACGCACCTGTACATGACCTCGGGTGGCGCGACCGGGCTGCCGAAGGTGATGCGGTTCAAGCTGAGCTGGGCGGGCAAGCGGGACATGCCGTACCGCAGCGCCGGACTGGCCGACCCGTCCGGCCGTTCGTCGGGCACCGCCACCCGGCTGATCTGCGGCTCGCTCTATCACACCGGCAACTTCGCGCCGTCCACCCACGTGATGCTCACCGGTTCGGCGGTGATCACCATGTCCGATTTCGACCCCGGGCTGGTCTGTACCCTGCTGCGCCGGCACGAGGTCTTCTCGATGGGCATCACACCGGGGCACATGATGAGTGTGCTGGCCACCCCGGACCTGGACCGTGCCGCGTTCGACCGGCTGACCCGGGTGTCCCACGGGGCGGCCCCCTGCCCGGGCTGGGTCAAGCGGGGCTGGATCGACCTGGTCGGCCCGAAACGGCTGTTCGAGGTCTACTACAGCTCGGAACTCAGCGGCGCGGGTCGGCCGATGGTCGTCGACGGCGAGCAGTGGCTACGCAAGCCCGGCACCGTCGGGAAGGCGACCGACGTGCGTATCCTCGACGCCGACGGCCGCGACGTGCCGGTCGGCGAGATCGGCGAGATCTTCGTACGTCTCGACTACGGTGCCGCGAACAGCTACGTCGGCGACCGTGAGCTGCGTCGGGCACCCGACGATCCGGCGTACGTCAGCGTCGCCGACCTCGGCTGGCTCGACGAGGACGGCTACCTGTTCCTCGCCGATCGGATGTCCGAGACGATCGACATCGGGTCGGTCACGGTCTACCCGAGTCGGGTCGAGGAGGTCATCGGCGATGATCCCGAGGTCGCCGACGTCGCCGTCGTCGGGTTGTGGACCGAGGACGGTCGGCCGTACCTGCACGCGCTGGTGCAGCCGGTGCCCGGGGCCGGGCTGTCCCCGACGGCCGTCCGGCAGCTGTGCCGGGCCGCGCTGACCGAGGCGGAGGTGCCGGAGACGGTGCAGTTCACGGCGGTGCTGCCGCGTACCGCCGAGGGCAAGATGCGCCGTTCGGTGCTGCGCGACATGACCAGCCGAGACGGGGCCAGCCGCGACCTGACCGGCCAGGCGTGACCAGCCAGCACAGCTGACCCCGGCCAGGCGTGACCAGCCGCGACGGGGCCGGCCGGCACGGCCGACCCCGGTCGGGTCAGCTCACGTGCGCGGCCCACATCCGGGCGTACCGTCCGTCGGCGGCCAGGAGTTCCCGGTGGGTGCCCTGCTCGACGACCGCGCCGTCGGCCAGCACGTAGATCCGGTCCGCGGCGGCTGCGGTGGACAGCCGGTGCGCGATGAGGATCGTGGTCCGGCGGCCCGCGAGCCGGCGCTGCGCGGCCAACACCTCGGCCTCGGTGCCCGGGGTGAACGCGGCGGTCGCCTCGTCGAGGATCAGCAGCCCGGGGTCGGTCAACTCGGCGCGGGCCAACGCGACGAACTGCCGTTGGCCGGCGGAGAGCCGGCCGCCCCGCTCACCCACCTCCTGGTGGAAGCCGTCCGGTAGGCGCTCGACCACGCCGAGGCCGCCGACGGCGGACATGGCCTGCTCGCACTGTCGCGGCGTGGCGTCCGGCCGGCCGTACCGCACGTTGTCGGCGACCGTACCGGTGAACAGGTGCGCCTCCTGTGGCACGATGCCGATCCGGCGGCGCAGCAGCACCGGGTCGTAGTCGCGGATGTCGACGCCGTCGACCTCGATCCGACCGGCCTGCACGTCGTAGCTGCGGGTGATCAGCTTGACCAGAGTGGACTTGCCGGCGCCGGTCTCGCCGACGAGCGCCACCGTCTCACCGGGCGCGACGGTCAACGACACGTCCCGCAACGCCCACGGCCCGTCGTCGTCGTACCGGAAGGACACCTGGTCGAAGCGGACCTCGCCGCGTAGTCGCGGCGGCAGCGGACGCGGATCGGCCGGGGTCGGCACCGAGTTGCGCATGCCCATCAGGTCGGCGAACTTGCGCAGCCCGACGACGGCCTGCTGGTAGCCCTCGAAGACGGCGGACAGCGACTGTGCCCGGCCGAACAGCAGACCGAGGTAGAGCAGGAACGCCACCAGGACGCCGACCTCGATCGCCCCGGCGGCGACCCGGGCGGCGCCGACCGCTATCACCGCCGCCAGGGTCAGGTCCGCGACCAGCGGCAGGAAGGCGAAGTACGCGGCGACGTAGCGCTGTGCCCGCAGCCGGGAGCGCCGGAACGCCTCGCTGCGGGCGGTGAACGCGGCCGCCGCCGTGGCCTCCCTGGTGTTGGCCTGGGTCACCCGCAGACCCGACACGCTCTCCTGCATCTTGACGTTGACCTCGGTGATCCGCTCCCGCGCCTCGGCGTACGCCTTGGTGGTGACCCGGTAGAAGACCAGGCTGACGCCGATCAGCAGCGGCAGCACGGGCAGCACCACCAGGGTCAGGGTGACATCGGTGAGCAGCAGGACGACGACGATGCCGACGGCGGTCAGCAGCAACGTGACGGCGGTGGTGATGCCGGTTTCGATGAAGGTCAGCGCGGCGTCGATGTCGGTGGTCATCCGGGTCATCAGCTGGCCGCCCTTGTGCCGCTCGTAGAAGTCGAGCCCGAGCCGCTGCAGTTTCGCGTACGTCCGCATCCGCAGCTGGTAGAGGACGGTCTCCCCGGCCCGGGCTGACAGCATCGCGCCGGACCAGACGGTGACACCGTTGATCACCACCGCCGCGAGGCCGAGCGCCACCGCCAGCCACAGCACCGCCGGGCGTCCCGGGTTCACGCCCTGGTCGATGCCGTAGCCGACCAGCCGGGGTACGGCGATCGAGGTGAGCGTGCCGATGACCGTCATCGCCAGGGCGGGCCGCAGATACCGGTACACCGGGCGCAGGTTGCGGCGCAGCCGGGCGTCGGCGGGGTCGTCGGTGGTGACGATCTCGTCGACGCCGATGTGTGGCGTGTCGGTGGCCGGGGGCAGACCGGCAGGTTCGGCCTCCGGTGCCGGCGGGTCGGGCCAGAGCCGGCGGTCGACCGCCGACGGCGAACCGTCGGCGTCAGTCGCCTCGACGGCGGTCTCGGCGGTCGTCAGGTCGTCGGCGGCCGGGGCGGGCTCGTCGGCGGCCGGGGCGGGCTCGTCGGCGGCCGGGGCGGGTTCGTCGATGTCCGGGCTGTCGCCGGCGATCAGCCGGTTGAACAGCGCACAGCGTTCGGTCAACTCGGCCTGGGTCCCGACGTCGACCACCGTGCCGCCGTCGACCACCGCGATCCGGTCGGCCAGCGCCAGGCTGGACCGGCGGTGCGCCACCAGGATCGTCGCCCGGCCGGCGGAGGTGGCCCCGAGTACGGTGTGGATCGCGGCTTCGGTGAGCGGGTCGACGGCCGAGGTCGCGTCGTCGAGGACGAGCACCCGTGGCTCGCTCAGCAGTGCCCGGGCCAAGGCGACCCGTTGCCGCTGGCCACCGGACAGGTCCAGGCCACGTTCCCCGACCGGGGTGTCGTACCCCTGGGGCAGGGCCGTGATGAAGTCGTGCGCCCCGGCGTCGCGGGCCGCTCTCTCCACGTCGGCCCGGCTGGCGTCGGGCCGGGCGTAGGCGATGTTCGCCGCGATCGTGTCGGAGAACAGGAACGCCTCG
This sequence comes from Solwaraspora sp. WMMD406, assembly GCF_029626025.1. Classification (NCBI taxonomy): domain Bacteria; kingdom Bacillati; phylum Actinomycetota; class Actinomycetes; order Micromonosporales; family Micromonosporaceae; genus Solwaraspora; species Solwaraspora sp. WMMD406. Next base: position 3,191,291 of record NZ_JARUBF010000001.1, on the reverse strand, counting down.
TCGAAGACGACGCCGACCGCTTGGCGCAGCGAGGCCAGCCGGTAGTCGCGGATGTCGCGTTCGGCGCCGGGCGGACCCAGGCGGATGGCGCCGTCCTGGACCTCGTAGAAGCGCGACAGCAGCACCGGCACGGTCGACTTGCCGGAGCCCTCCGCGCCGACCAGGGCCAGGGTCTCCCCCGGTGCGACGGTCAACGACATGCCGTCGAGCACCGGGCGGGCCCGGTGGTAGCCGAAGCGGACGCCGTCGAGTGCGACGCGCAGCGGTCCGGCGGGTACGTCCACCGCGTCCGGTGCCTCCACCACCACCGGCTGGGAGTCGATGACCTCGAAGACCCGGGTCACCCCGGCCCGGGTGAGCTGGACAGTGATGGCGAGCCCGCCGAACATCCGGGCGGGTCCGATCATGCTGGTCATGTAGCCGGCGAACGCGACGAAGGTGCCGAGGCTGAGGTCGCCGCGCAGGGCGAGGGTGCCGCCGACCGCCAGTACGCCCAGCTGGCCCAGCCAGGGCAGCGCGGTGACGGCGACGCTCTGCCACCGGGCGACCCGGGCTACCCGCAGCTTCTCCGCGAACAGCCGGCGGGCCAGCCGGTCCATCCGGGCGATCTCGCGTTCCTCCTGGCCGAAGCCTTTGACGACACGGACCCCGGTGACGGTTTCCTCCACGTGCTGGGCGAAGTCGGCCACCCGCTGCTGCGCCGACTGGGTCGCCGGGCGCAGGGTGCGGTGCCCACGGATGACGATGTACTGGGTCAGCGGCACGATCAGCAGCAGCACCAGGGTCAGCAGCGGGGACAGCCAGAGCATCAGCGCCAGCGCGGTGAGCACCAGCACCGCGTTGCCGACGATCAGCGGCAGCATCGACGGCAGCGCCTGCACCAGGTGGAGGTCGCTGTTGGCGCGGGAGACGATCTGGCCGGTGTGCAGTTCGTCGTGCTTGTCGCCGTCGAGGCGGTGCACCGCGGCGAAGACCCGCTGTCGCAGGTCGTGCTGGACGTCGAGGGCGAGCCGGCCCCCGAAGTAGCGGCGTACGTAGGCGGCGGCGAACTTGACGACCGCGAGGCCGGCCAGGATCGAGGCGATCCAGCCGAGGTTCGAGGTGTCGCCGGCGAGCGCGCCGTCCACCGCGTCGCGGTACAGCAGCGGGCCGACGGCCTCCAGCGCGACGCCGAAGACGGCGGAGAGGAACGCGAACGCCACCACCCACGGGTGGCGCAGGCAGGCACCGGCGAGCCGACGCAGCCACGACTTCTGTTTGGGCAACTTGCCACTCCTCTACAGGGCGTGTCGCTGATGGAGCCAGTCGAGACAGATCCGGGCCTCGCGCTGCTGCAGCGCCCGGACCGGGGCTGGTCCGGGGGTCCGGGCGAGGTAGACGAAGCGGCCGGCCAGGGCGGCCAGCACCCGGTCGACCGCGCCGGCCGGCGCGGCACGGGCGGCTCGATGCCGTAGGAACAGCCCGTCGGGCTCGGGGACGCCGTCCAACGCTGCCCCGAGGGCGAAGATCAGCGGGTCGAGCCAGGCCGCGCCTCGGGCGGCCTGTGCCCAGTCCACCAGCGTGACGGTGCTGTCGGTGTTGTCGGCGGCCAGCATGATGTTGTCGGCGCGCAGGTCCGAGTGCAGCAGGGTGTCGCCGGCGGCGGCCTGCGGGTAGTCACGTTCGAGCGCGGCGAGGGCGACGACGGTGGCCGGGTCCAGTTCCGCGTCGTCGGCCGGTACGCCGCCGGTGGCCAGCATGTGGTTCCAGCCGTGCCATTGCGACGCCGGCCCGCCCCAGTCGGGCAGGTCCGCGACCGGGCACGGGGTGGCGAGCGCGGACAGCGAGGTCAGGCAGTCCACCACGAGGCGCAACCGGCCGCTGGTCCACGGTGGGGTGACGATCTGACCGGGTACGTCGTGGAAGACCAGCCCGAGCCAGTCGGCGGCGCGGACCGTGCCGACGAACCAGGGGGCGGGTAGGCCGAGTGGGAGTTGCGGTGCCACCCGGGCTTCCCGCTCGTACAGCGACAGCGCGTATCCGTCGTCGGTGGTGTCGATCGCTTTGACGAACACCCGCCGCCCGTCGGCGCAGCGCAGCCGGCTGGCGACGCCACGGGAGAATCCGCCGGGTTGGGTGGTGTCGGCGACGACCGGTGCGCCGAGCAGGTCGACCACGGCCGCCCGGAAGGCGGCCGGTGCCGCCGGCCAGGGCACTCTGGTCGTCGCCGGCCAGGGCATTCTGCTGGTCGCCGGCCGGGTCATGACGTGGCCAGTTGGCGCAGGTCGACGTCGAGCCGGTCGCGGACCTGGTCGAGGAGCGGCCGGGCGAGCGAGCTGAACAGGCAGGGGTGGGTGTCGAGCCAGTGCGCCGTCATGCCACGGGTGTAGGCGCGGCTGAAGTAGCCGTAGTGGTGCAGGACGGTGACGCGGTCCGGGTCACCGGCGAAGCCGGCCGGTTGGAATATCTGTTCCCAGTCTCGCCAGTGCACCGGGAAGAAGTCGTCGAGGCCGCCGAAGGTCACCGCTTCCGGGGAATTGCGCACGACGTCCGTCCAATGGTAAACGACGCTTTGGTAAACATCGAGATCTTTGTCGGGGATCGTGGTGAATCGGTCAAGCATGGCGTTGGCTAGTGAATCACCCGCAGGCAGCGCTATCACACCAATATGGACGATCTTGTCGTCGCGGAGCAGCAGCCGCGATCCCGGCGAGGCGATCGGACGGCAGGTCAGCGTGTCGGTGTCCAGGTAGATCCCGCCGCGTGCGGCGAGCACCCCGAACCGGACCAGATCAGCCCGGTGGGCGACGAACCGCATCCGCCGGTACAGGTCGGCGTGCGCGACGGACGGCAACTCGTCCAGATCCAGGCGCTCCACCCGTACTCCCGGCAACTCGGGCACCGCGTCGTACCACACGTTCCGTCGTGGTGTCTCGTCCACGATGACGACGATCTGCGGGTGGTGGACCGCAGCCGACGCGATGGCCAACAGGTTGCCGAAGTCGAAGTCCTGGCCGGACCAGTAGAAGTAGACCGGCACTCGTGATCCCTCCCAAGATCCGGCGTAGCATAGCGCCATCGGTTGACACGGTCCACGCACGACCACTGGCCGTTGCCACATCGACGATGAGGAGTGACGTGCCCGGCAGCTCCGCTCACGTGGCTCCACTGTTGCCGCGCCGACTCGCGCCGGGAGACCTGGTGGCGGTGGCGGCCCCGTCCGGCGCCGTACGCCATCCGCAGCGCCTGTCGCGCGGGGTGGCCGCGCTGCGGCGGCTGGGCTTCACCGTGTCGACCGGCCCGATGACCGACCACCAGGCCCGTCGCGATCCGCGCGACCGGGCCGCCGAACTCACCACCTTCCTGCGGGATCCGCAGGTACGGGCGGTGGTCGCGGCTATCGGCGGGCACACCAGCAACGGCGTGCTCGACCTGGTCGACTGGTCCGCGTTACGCGCCGACCCCAAGCCGATCATCGGCTACAGCGACATCACCGCGCTGCTGCTGGCCGGGCTGACCGTCGGCAACGTGGTCACCTTCCACGGACCCACCGTGCTGCCGGAGTTCGCCGAATACCCGCGTCCGCTCGACTACACCCGCGCCGGGTTCCTGCGGGTGACCGGGCAGCCGGTGCCCGCCGGCCGGGTGGTTCCGCCGCCGGAATGGACCGAGGAGTTCCTCGCCTGGGGCAGCGACGACGTACGGCCACGGCGGATGGCCCCGGCGGAGGGCTGGCAGTGGTCCGGCGCCGCCCCCGCGACCGGGCCCCTGATCGGCGGCAACCTCGAAACCCTGTGCGCGCTGGGCGGTACCCGCTACTGGCCGGACTGGACCGGTGCGGTGGTGCTGCTGGAAACCGTGACCACCGAGCCGGAGCCGGTCGAGCGGTGCCTGGCCCAGCTGGCGATGCTCGGCGTGTTCGACGGGATGGTCGGGCTGGTGGCCGGCCGGACGCTGCGCGGCGGAGCTGGTGTCGAACAGCACTGGCGCGAACTGATCCGCCGCTGGGTGCCGTCACGCGACGTCCCGATGCTGTTCGGTGCCGACGTCGGGCACACCGACCCGATGGCGACTCTCCCGATCGGGGTACGGGTGCGGCTCGATCCGGTGGCCGAGGTGTTGGAGATCGTGGATGCCGCCGTCTGCTGACCTGTCCGGCGGCGCCGTCGTGGTCCAGGCGATGCGCCGGTACGGCTTCGAACGGTTGCTCGACCTGCCCGCGCTGCCCGTCGGCGGCGCGGATCCGCTGCGGTACGGGCACCACGCGCCCGCTCGACATGGTCGCGGCGGCTGGCAGCTGCGCGGTGTCGGTACCGAATTCGACCTGCTGCGGCCGGGGTGGCTGCGGATCGGCCTGACCCGTGGCTACTCGCTCGGCTGGGGACTCGGTGGCGACGGCAGCGGCTCGACGGTGCTCCTCGCCCAGGCCGTCGACCCGACCAGCGGGCACACCACCAACGAAACGGCGGCCGACGGGCTGGCCCGTCTCGGTCAGGAACTGGAGACCGTGCTGGCCGGCCACGGCGTCGCCGGCGTCTGGACGGTCGGTGCCTTCCGTCGGCTGGCCTGCCTGCGGTTCGCGGCCGACCTCGGCGGTACCCCGCTGCCGCTCGGTCCCGCGACAGCCGGCCGGGTGGCGTCAACGGTCGGCCGGCGGATGCCGGTGGTCGACCGGGAGGTGCCGGATGCGTGATCGGAGCTACCGCAGGGTGCTCGACGACGCGCACCTGCTCGCCCCCGGCGGCGACGCCGGCGGGGTCACCGTCTGGCGGGAACGTGGACTGGCCACTATCGACCTGCTCCTCGACCGGTATCTGGCGGCGCTGGCCGAATGCGGCCCGCCGATGCTGGCCCGGCACGACTTCCTGCTGCCCGAGGAGGCGTACCGCGCTGTCTTTCCTGACTACCGCAACGTGTACACGGTGACGCTGCCCGTGCCGGACGGTACCCCGCGGCCGTTCGTGCTCCAGCCGGACAACATGGCGTCGAACGTGGAGACGCTGCGCCGCAGCGCACACGACGGGCCGCTGGTGGCCGTCGGTGGCCTGCTGCGCAGCTGCCCCCCACCGATAACGCCGCTGTTCCGCGAACGCTACATCTGGCCGGCCGTCCAGGTGACGCAGCGGGTCGACGACGCCGCCGCGCGGGCCATGCTGGACCGTCACCAGCGGGCGTTGGAGTCGCTGTTCGCCTCGGTCGGGTTGCCGGTGGTGAGCGTCCGGGTTCCCCCACCGGCCGGGTACGGCGACGTCTGCTACCTGACGGTCAGCTGCCTGCCGGACGGGCGTCCGACCGTGCTGTCCACCTCGTATCTGATCGCCCGGCGCTACCGGGCGGCGCTCGGCGAGACCGCCCAGCTACTCGACATCGGCTTCACCGGCAAAGTACTGGCCCTGGTGGCGATGCACCACCGGGACCAGCACGGATTGACCCTGCCGTCGAGCATCGCCCCGACCCAGGTCGGAATCAACGCCCCGGCGGGCGGCCACCCCGATCGGTTGGTGGCCGCGCTGGTGGCCGCCGGGCTGCGGGTGCGTACCACCACGGGCACGGACGACACCGCCGGTACGGAGCGCGGCGCCGACACCGTGCACCGGCGGCGGCGCCGACACCGCCGCCTGCTGCGGCTCGGTCATCCGGTGGTGCTCGACCTCTCCCCCGACAGATGGTGGCTGACCAGCCGTAACCCAGTCACCCGCAGTGCGCTCGGGTCCGGGCACGACCACGGAGCGACCGGCCGCGCCACCGACACCCCTACCAGCACCGCCACCGACACCAGCACCGACACCGACACCGGCACCGGCACCGGCACCGGCACCATCGTCGAGCGGATTCGCGCGGCCCTGGCGGCGCACGACGCACGGCTCGCCCGGCACGCGGCCCGCCGGTTCGCGCGCGCGATGGACCAGGGGGACCTGCTGCGACAGCTGTGCCGGGACTGCCACCGTGGGCACCGGCCGGAAGTGTTCGGTTGGGTCACCCCGGACCGGCCCGGAGCCTGCCGGCGCTGCGGCCGGGCCGGATCGTTGGCGCTGGTGAGTGACGATGGCCGCTTCTACTGACCGCCGGCCGTCCGGCGGCAGCCCGGACGAGCTGATCGACATCACGACCACCTCGGTCGGCCGGGACACCTTGGCGGTCACCTACCGCAGCTTCCTCGATCAGGTGTCGTTTCGCGGGCGGTTCCGGGTGCTGGTGACGATCGACCCCGCCTACCCGCTGCGCCCCGGCGAGCTGGCCGCCACCCGCGACTTCCTGACCCGGCTGCCGCGGGAACATCCGCAGGTCGCCGAAGTGGTGGTGGAGGAACTACCGCGTCAGGTCGGGCTGCAGGGCGCACTGTCGATCCTCTTCGCCCACACCACCAGCCAGGTCGGCGTGCATCTGGAGGACGACTGGGAGTTCACCGCCCCGGTCGACCTCGACGCGCTGATCGCCGACCTGTACGAGCAGGACTGCACGCAGATCGTGTTCGGCAACGCCCACGTCGCCCGGGGCGGCACCTTCGAGCGGCCGGGCGAGTCGCAACCGGTGCCCGGCACACGGGTGGAGCTGGTCCGGCTGACCGCCACCAGCTGGGCGGCGAACTACCTGCCGCTCTGCCCGCACCTGCACCGTACCGACCGGTGGGTGCCGATGGTGGCCCGCGCGCTCGCGCTCACCGACGGCCTCGCCTGCCCGGACGAGCGGGTCCGGGAACGGGTCGTCGCCGAAGCGGCCACCCGCCGCCACCGGGTGCTCTGGACCAGGTCGGTCGTCGCCCGTGACATCGGCCGGCAGTGGCTGGCCGCGCGCGGCGGGCACCGCAGCCTGACCGCCGCGCACACCGTACGGCGCGAACCGGAGCCGGTCACCCGGCCGCTGGGCAACCCGCCGCTGCGGCTGCACCGGTCACTGGCCATGCGCGCCCGGGCGGAGACGGTCATCCCCGGCATGACGCAGACGTACCAGAAACGGCCGGTGAACTTCGCCGACGGCGATTACCCGGTCTATCTGGAACGGGGATCGGGCACGGTGGTGTGGGACGTCGACGGCAACGCGTACGTCGACTTCGTGCTGGCCCTGGGCGCGGCGACCCTCGGATACGACCACCCGGCGGTCAGCAACACCTTGCGGGAACGCCTCGGTCGAGGAGTGCTGCTGTCGTTGCCGGCACCGGCCGAGGTCACCGCCGCCGAGGAACTGGCGGCCTGCGTACCGGGGGTGGAGGCGGTGCGGTTCCTCAAGTCCGGCGCGGAGGCGTGTTCCGCCGCTGTCCGGCTGGCCCGCCACCGCACCGGCCGTGACCTGGTGCTGCTCGCCGGCTACCACGGCTGGCACGACCAGCTCGCCGGGCCGAGCGCCGGTGTGCCGGCGGTGGCGGCCGAACTCGGCCGGCGGTACGAGCTGCGCGCCGACGCCGACGACGAACGGTTCCTCGAGGCGGTCCGCCGCGACGGCCGGCGGACCGCCGCCGTGCTGCTCAGTACGCCGTACCACCGGGTGCTGGACCCGGAGTTCCTGCGGGCGCTGCGGGACGCCTGCGACCAGGCGGGCTGCCTGCTGGTCTGCGACGAGATCGTCACCGGGTTCCGGCTCGCGCCGGGCGGACTCGCCGAAGCGTACGGGGTCCGCGCCGACCTGCTGTGCCTGTCGAAGGGGCTGGCCGCCGGGATGCCGTTGGCGGCGGTCGCCGGGCGGCGGGAGGTGATGGCCGACTTCGCCGGGCTGCGGGTGTCGACCACGTTCGGCGGCGAGTTGCTGTCGCTGGAGGTGATGAAAGCGGCGTTGCGCGAGTACCGCCGGCCCGGCTACTACGAGCGGTTGGCGGCGCTCGGCCGACGGCTCCGCGACGGTGTCAACGCTCATGCCCGCGCCGCCGGTCTGGGTGACGTGCTGGTCGGCTACGATCCGATGCCCTGCCTGCGGTTGGCGGCTGATCCGGCGACGCACGAGCGGCGCGCACACCGGTTCGTCGCCGAACTCGCCCGCCGGGGTTTCCTGCTGCGCCGCGACGTCAACTTCGTCTCCACCGTGCACACCGAAGGCCAGATCGACCAAGCCGTGGCGGCGGCCGCTGAAGCGCTCCCGCCGGTCCGGGAGATCCGGTGAGCGCGGGAGATCCGGTGAGCGCGGCGGACCCGGTCGGTGCGGCCCGGGCGTTGCGGCACCGGGACTGGGACGAGCAGTACCGCACCGGCCGCTGGGACTACCTCGGCGACCCGGCGGAACGGTACCGGTTCACCGCGCTGGCCGGACAGATCCACCGGTACGCCCCGGACAGTGTGCTGGACCTCGGCTGCGGCCAGGGGCTGCTGTACGAGGCGCTCGGCGGGCCGGCCTTCGCCGGCCGCTACGTCGGCGTGGACTGGTCGGCGGCGGCGCTGCCACCCGCCGCGCGTGCCGCCCGTGCCGCCCGTCCGGCCCGGCACGGGTTCGTCTGCGCCGACCTGACCCGGCTGCCGCTGCGCGCCTCGTTCGACCTGGCCGTGCTCGGCGAGGTGCTGTACTACCTGCCGGACCCGGTCGCGGCACTCGCCGACGTCGACCGGCTACTGGTCCCCGGTGGCCGGCTGCTGCTGTCGATCTACCGTCCTCGTCCGGACCGGCCCGGTCCCTGGCCGGCCGCCGTCGACGCGCTGGTCGAGGCCCTGGTCGCCGACGGCGCCGCCCACCTGCGGACCATCGTGGAGCCGCACCACCACCGCCGCTGGTCGTTTTTCCTGCGCCAGCGCCGCATGGAAGGGAAGTGACCGCTCGTGATCACCGATCGGGTGTCGCCGGCCGAGGTGACCGAACTGGTCGCCCGGATGCGGACGCCGGGATTCCCGCAGCGAGGCACCGTGAACCTCGGCCCGTACGTGCTGGAGTATCCGCGGGCCCGGCCGTTCGCCTCCACCGTGGAGCTGCTGTACGCCGACCGGATCTACGACGTCGAGCCGCTGGCCGGCCCGGAACAGATCATCGACGGCGGCGGTTGGGTCGGGCTGAGCGTGCTGCGGTTCCGGGAGCTGTTCCCCGACGCGTCGATCACCGTCTTCGAACCCGACCCCGAGCTGTACGAGATGCTGTGCCGCAACCTCGACCGCAACCGGATCACCGGAGTCGAGCCGGTACGAGCGGCGTTGGCCGGCCGGGACGGCACCGCGACGTTCGCCGCCACCGGCTCGGACAGCGGCGGCTTCCCGCCGGCCGTCACCGGCGAACCGATCACCGTGCCCACCACCCGGCTCAGCCACTACCTGGACCAGCCGGTGTCGCTGCTCAAACTCAACATCGAGGGCGCCGAGACGGCGGTCGTCGAGGAAGTGGGTGCCCGGCTGGCGCGGGTCGACCAGGTACTCATCGAGTATCACGGGTTCGCCGCACTGCCGCAGACCCTGCACCAGCTGCTCGGCGCGCTGCACGCAGCCGGACACACCTATGTGGTGAGCCACTTCAACGAACGCAACCGGGGCTGCGTACCCCCGTTGCGGCTCGGCCCTGACTACCGCTACTTCCTGCTCGTCTACGCCCGCAGGCTGCCCGCGACGGTCGCGACGGTGAGGTGAGGATCATGGGCGTGTTCACCGACCACCAGCCGATGTTCGTCGAAGTGGAGACGACGACCTACTGCAACCGTCGCTGCGCGTACTGCCCCAACAGCGTCTTCGACCGGGGTCTGCGCAGCAACGAGGTACGGATGCCGACCGAGCTGTTCGCCCGGATCGTCCGTGACCTCGGCGCCAACCATTTCTGCAACCAGTTCTCCCCGCACAACTACGGGGAACCGCTGGCCGACGACCGCATGCCCGATCTGCTGGAGTTGGCCCGCGACGCGATGCCGTTGGCCCGGATCGCGCTGTACACTAACGGCGACTTCCTCACCCCCGCGCTGTTCGACCGGCTCGACGCCGTGGTCGACGCGTTCATCGTCACCCAGCACGGCGACCGGATGCCGCCGGGCGTGGCGCAGATCCTCGCCCGGGGCGACGGCGCGCACCCGAAGATCCGGTACAAGACCGCCGCGCAGATCAAATTGAACGCCTCCAACCGGGCCGGACTGATCCCGCTGGGCGTCACCCAACGCAAGGCGTGCGGGGTGGTGATGAACGAGCTGCACATCAACGCCCACGGGCAGTTGCTGCTGTGCTGCGAGGACTACCTGGCCCGCAAGACGTTCGGCAACATCGCCACGATGACCGTCGAGCAGGCGTGGTCGTCGCCGGAACGCCTGCGGGTGCACCGGGCCAACGTCCGTGGCGAGTTCGCGTTGCCGCAGTGCCGCAACTGCGGCTACGGGCGGATGTTCTGATGCCGGCCGGGACCACGCCCGACGGTCAGTCGCCGGCCGAACAGCCGACCGGCGGGACGCTGCCGGCGGGGGTGATCGGCTGCGGTGACGCCGGTGGCGCCCACGCGTTGACGGTCACCAGGACGTCCCGGGCGACGCTCACCGCGACGTACGACCTCGATGGTGCGCGGGCTGTCGCCGTCGCGGCCCGCCACGGCGGCACCGCCGTCGGGTCGGTCGAGGAACTGGTCGCCACCGGCGTCACCCTGGTGGCGATCGCCACCGGCCCGATCGCCCAACCACAGGTCGTCCGGCGGCTGATCGACGCCGGCTACGCCGGGTCGGTGCTGTGCGAGAAGCCGCTGGCCACGTCGGTGGCGTCGGCCCGGCGTACCGTCGACGCGGCGCGCGACGCCGGGCTGGTGCTGGCGGTCAACCACGAGCGCCGCTTTGGCCTGCCGGCGGTGACCGCCCGCCGGCTGGTCACCGAGGGCGCGATCGGCCGGCTGCTGCGGGTGGAGGGCTACAGCCCGGACGGCACCCTGTACGACTGGGCACCGCACTGGATCGACCTGGCGTTCGACGTCGCCGGCGGCTCGGCCGTGCGCTGGGTGCACGGGCTGCTGGATCTGACCGGCCGACGCGAGCACGCCGGCCTGCTGTTGGAACGGCACGGACTGCTGCTGTGGGAGCACGCCAACGGCGTACGGGGCCAGCTGGAATGTGGCCGACCGGTGCCGGGTCAGCCGCTGCTGCGGCTACTCGGCGACGACGGGACGATCGAGGTCGGCGCGGTGCTGGCCGGACCGGACGGCGAGGTACGCGGTCCGGCGCTGCGGATCCGCGACAGCGCGGGGATCGGGTGGCGGCACATCGACGTCGGCGAGAGCGCGCTCGCCGCCGTCCAGTGGACCCGGTCCTGGGACGAGCTGATCGACGCGACGCTGCACGGCCGCCAGCCGGAACATCATGGTCAGCGGGCGGTCCGGGCGTTGGAGGTGTGCCTGGCCGGCTACCTGGCCGCCCGCCGGGGGGCTCCACAGTGGTTGCCCGTCGATCCCGGCACCGATCTGCGCGACCTCCTGCCCGCGCCACCGCCCGCCGTCGCCGGCCCGAAAGCCGATCCCCACGCCGCCGACGGCCCGAGAGCCGATCCCCACGCCGCCGGTACGGGTGCCGACGCCACCGCCGGGGCCTTGTCGTGACCCGGCGCGTCCTGCTGCTGTCCGACGACTTCGGCCGCCGGTACTGCCTCGGCCCCGAGGCGCTGCGGCGGCTCGACACCCTGGGACAGGTCACGCACCTGCCGGTCGACAGCGCACCGCACCGGATCGCGGCGCACCTGTCGGACAGTTGGGCGCTGGTGGTGGCCGGCTGGGACACCCCGGTGCCGCCGCTGGGCGGCACCGAACTCGACGACCTGCCCGGACTCTCCTTCATCGGCTGCGGCCAGGACGGACGGTGGCGCTTCCTCGACGTACCGGCGGCCCTCGACCGGGGCATCCGCTGCGTCGACGCGTCCGGGGCGATGGGCGCGGACGTGGCGGAGTTCGCACTGGGCCTGCTCCTGTCCTGCCTGCGGGACATCCCGGCGGCGCACCACCGGCTGGCCGCCGGCGGGTGGATCGACGAACCCGCCCCGGCGCACCGGTTCACCAGCCTGCGGGGGCGGCGGGTCGGCATCGTCGGCATGGGCGGCATCGGTCGGACCCTGGTCGAGCTGCTGCGCCCGTTCGGCTGCCAGGTCGAGGTGTCGTCGTCGTACCTGACCGTCGAACAGGCCGCTGACCTCGGCGTACGGCTGCGGTCGGTGCCCGAGCTGTGCGCGTCGGCGGACGTCCTCGTCGTCGCCACCCAGCCGAGGCGGGACACCGCCGGCGTCGTCGACGCGCGCTGCGTCGGCGCGCTGCGCCGCGACGCCGTGGTGGTGCTCGTCGGCCGGGCGGCCACCGTCGACACGACAGCTCTGTACGAGCGGGTACGGCGCGGTGAGCTGCGGCTCGGCATCGACGTCTACGACACCGAGCCGCTGCCGGCGGAGCATCCGCTGCGTACCGCTCCGGGGGTGGTGCACACCCCGCACATCGGCGGGCTGACCGTCGAAGCCAACCAGCGGATCTTCGCGGCCGTCGTGGCCGACCTGGCACGGCACAGCCAGGGCGGGCAGCCGCGCTGGGCGACCAGCGCGGACCGGTACCGGCTGGTCGCGGCGGGCCGGGCGAGGCGGGCGCGGTGAGCGACGGACAGATCACGCTGATTCTGCAGGCCGACGACTACGGCGCCTGCCCGGCGATCACCGACGGCATCCTGGCCTGCCACGCGGCCGGTGTCGTCACCCAGGCGTCGGTGATCGTGCCCGGCCCGGACGCGGCCCGTGGCATGTGGCTGGCCCGTCGGGCCGGTCTGCCGCTCGGTGCGCACCTGACCCTGTTCTGCGAGTGGGAGCTGCACCGCTGGTACCCGTTGACCACGGCGGACAGTCTGCGGGCGGCCGACGGGGCGTTCGTCGCCGGGCTGGACGAGCTACGGGCGCAGGCGCACCTGCCGGACGTCTGGACGGAGTTGCGCGCCCAGGTGGCGGCCGCCGGTGCCGCCGGCGTCGCGCTGACCCACGTCGAGTCCCACGTACGGGTCTTCGACGCCGGCCTGCTCGCGCGGCTCAGCGCCGAAACGGGGCTGCCGTGCCGGGATGCGGTCGAACCGCCGGGTACCGGGCTGCCGGTGGACTCGGTGTGGCACCTGTCCGTGCAGCCGACCGCGACGAAGACCGAGGCGCTGCTGGCGTACGTGGCGGCGGTGCCGGCCGGCCGGCACATGATCGTCGCTCATCCGGCCGACGACACCGCCGATCTCACCCGGTTGTGCCGGCCGACGTCGCGGCGCTGGAAGTGGGCGCGGGAGATCCGCGTCAGCGACAGCGCGGCGTTACTCGATCCCCGGTTTCGCCAACTCTGCCACGACCGGCGGATCCGGCTGGCCAGCCTGGCCGACCTGGCCGACCCGGGTGTGCTGGACGGGGCGACCGACCCCGTCGGCTGACCCGGCGGCCGGCCCGGCGTCGCCGCGATCGATGCCGCCGGGCCCGGCGTCGCCGCGATCGATGCCGCCGGGCCCGGCGGCCGGCCTGGTGTCGCCGCGATCGGCGTAGGTCCAGTAGCGCTGGCCGAGGTCGGCGAGCATCGCCCAGACCGACCGCCGGTCGGCGATCACCGGGCTCGCCGCCAGGCACAGCAGGGCGGGGTCGCCGGGCACCAGGGTGACCCGGATCAGTGGCCAACCGTACGGGTCGATCGGTTGGGCGGCCTGGGCCCGCAGGTGGGTCGCGGGTGGGACGTCGCCGGTGACGACCGCGCAGGCCACATCCGGATCGTCGAGCTGCGATCCCCGGTAACCGGCGGGGCTTCGGCTGAACTGGCTGCGCAGCAGGTCGTCGGCGGCGGCGAGGTCCCGAAGTGCCCGGTCGACGGTGGCCACCCGCACCGGTGCGGGCAGCATGATGCCGGCGACGTGCGCCGCTGCCGGCCGCTCCCGTTGGCTGTCCAGCAGCCGCCGCAGCATGGCGTTCACGGGTGAACCCGGATGCCGCCCGGTGGACTCGTCCGGCAGGGCGGCCCCGGACGTACCGTCCGGCAGATCGGCCGCCGCGACGGTGAGCAGACCACCGGGGGGCAGTTCCCGACCGGCCACCGCGTGCAGGGCGACACCGTGGCTGACGAACACCGTCGACGCGTCCCGGTACCGGTGCAGCACGGCGCACACCCGGGCTCGGAGTTCGCTCACCGTCTCCCACGGCGGCGTACCCGGCCCGCCGGGCCGGTGCAACGACTCCAGCGCGCGCCCGAAAGCGGCCCGGTCCACCGGGCGGCCGTCCCGGTCCGCCTGCCACTCCCGCAGGTCGGGCTCGACCAGCAGCGGCAGGTTCAGGTCGGTGGCGACGATGTGCGCCGAGTGCAGCGCCCGGGTGACCGGTGAGGTGACCACCCGCACCGGGCACGCCGGACGCAACCGGGCGGCGGCGGCGCGCATCCGGTCGATCCCCGCCTCGGTCAGCGGAGCAAGCTCGGTCGGGCCGGCGGCGTCCCAGTCGGTCCACCCGTGCCGGACCAGGTGTGCCGCTGCCGGTTGCTCGTCGCGCCCCGGTGGTCGGGCGTCGGCCAACGGACGTCGACGCTCATCCGTCGCCACGGCGCAGCACCCAGCTTTCCCGCAGCGTCTGTTCCGTCGGCAGGCCCTCGCCGTAGTCGTCGGTCACCGCGTCGACGGTGAACCCGGCGGCGGCCGCGAAGCCGCGCAACTCCGACTGGTCGAACCAGCGCTGCTCGTGCGACTCGGTGTGGCGGGTGAAGCCGCCGTCCGGCCGATCGGCCACGAACAGCGAGATGGCGAACTCGCAGCTGCGACGCTGCGCCGAGTAGCGGTTGCGCCACACGTAGGCGAAGTCGCCCGCGTCGTCGCCGTAGTGGCTGGACCCGAAGACGTCTTCGAGCTTGCGTCGGGTGTTGACGTCGAAAACGAACCAGCCTCCGGGACGCAGCGAGGCGGACACGAAGGCGAACAGGTTGCCGATCGCCTCGTCGGTGCGGAAGTAGTTGACGCTGTCGAAGCAGCAGACGGCGGCGTCGAAGCCCGCGTCGGCGAAGCCGGCTCCGTCGACCCGGACCGGTCCGGCGAGGTCGGCCTGGCGCAGCGGGGTGCCGACCGGCAGCCGGCGGCGCGCCTGCCGCAGCATCGCCGCCGACCGGTCGATCCCGCTGACCCGGTGGCCGGCGGCGAGCAGCAGTTCGGCCATCGTCCCCGTTCCGCAGCAGACGTCCAGCACCCGGCTCGCCGCCGGGATCCGGGCGTCGACGAACGCCGCCCAGCCCGGGTAGTCGTTGGCCACGGTCCACCGGTCGTAGACGGCGGCGAGCGCGTCGTACGGCTCGCGGGCGGCCTCGGAGGCGTCGCAGGTATCGGCCGGTTCACGGGCCGGGGTGGGCGTGTCGAGGGGGGCGGTCATTCGGGTCGCCGTACGTGCAGCATCAGGTTGGTTCCGCGTTCCGCCCATTCCGGCTGCTCACTGGCCTGCACCTCCAGCTCGAGCACGGTGGCGAAGTAGTCCGGGTCGGCCAGCGCCTGCGACACCGCGCTGACCGAGGTGTACGGGTAGCCGAAGTCCTCCGGGCCGGGGCTGATCACCGAGGTCACGCCGATGACGTCGACCGCATCGAAGCCCGCGCCGGTGGCCAGAGCGCGCAAGTCGGCGGCGGAGAAGACCCGCAGCGGCGGTACATGCGGCGCCCAGCGCACGATCCGGGTCTCGGCCAGTTCCCGTAGTTCGGCGGCGGTGGCACCGTCCCGGTTGACCTTCGAGGCGAGCGCGTTGGACAGGGAGTGGCTCATCAGCAGGCCGTGGCCGCCCGGCTTGAGGACCCGGAACAGGGTGCGGAACGCCGCCTGCGGGTCGTCGAGGAAGCTCAGTACCCCGTACGTGCTCAAGATCGCGTCGAACCGCTGGTCCGGCAACTCGGGCGCGTGGTGCAGGTCGCATTCCACCAGGTCGATCCGCTCGGTCAGACCGGCGTCGGCGACGGTGACCCGGGCCTGGTCCAGCATCCGGGGCGACAGGTCGGCGACGGTCACCGACACGTCGAATTCGCCGGCGGCCCAGACCGCCCACCGGCCGGTGCCGCCGCCCGCGTCCAGCAGGTGTTGTCCGGGCCGTGGCCGCAGCCGGCGACGCACCATCTCCTTGATCAGTTCGTCGGCCAGTCGCCAGTACGCGACCTCGTAGAAGCCTTCGACGTTCTGCGCGTACGGCTCGAAAAACGCCGTGAACTCGTCCTTGGACATCAGGGTCACCGGCGCGACTCCTCTCGTCGTTCAGGTTGATCCAGCAGGTCGGGTCGACCCAGCAGCCGTGACCGGGGCACCGGCACCGCGCCCGCGCTGGCGTCGCGGTCGGTGAGCGCGGGCCCGTCCACGAGTTCGAGGTCGGACGGCAGGCTCACCCAGTGCCGGCTGGCCCACCCGCCCCACAGCTGTGGCCAGTCCGGGGTGGTCGGCCAGCCGTGCGGGTGGGCGAATTCGGCGCGCATCGGATCGGTGCTCGGCTGGTACCGCAGGTCGACCGAGAGGCGGAAGCGGTCGCTGCGGTTGGCCTGCGCCCCGTGCACGGTGAGACTGTGGAACACCACCACGTCGCCGGGCGCGTACCGGGCGCTGGCCCAGCGTGGGTCGTCCGGTGCCACCGGCAGGTAGATGGGGCGGCTGCCGCCGGTGGCGGCGTCGACCGGCTGGAAGCCGGCCAGGTGCGAGCCGGGGATCAGACACAGGCCGGGCCGCCGCGCGTCACACGGGGTCAGCGCGACCCAGGCGGTGAGTACGTCGGCGCTGACCCGCTGCACGACGAAGTCCTGGTGGGCCCGGGTGGCGTACGGCTGCTCCGGCGGGGTGGGCGCAACGAGCCGGGCGGCTTTCGCCGGATGGCAGAAGACGTCGGTGCCGAGCAGTCCGCGCATCAGGCTGGTCAGCGCCGGGGTGTGACCCAGGCGGTGCAGGTCCTCGATCCGCTGGACGGCCGGGTAGATCGACCGGAACGAGTTCTGGTCGAAACGCATGCCCGCCGGGCAGACCAGTTCGCGGTCCGCCTGGTCGCCGCCGGGCGGGTGGTCGCCGCCGGGTGAGCGGTCGCCGCCGGGCGGGTGGTCGCCGCCGGGCAGCCAGCCCACGGTCGCCAGCCCGGCGCACACCTGCTGGCGCACCGCGGCAACCGTGGCCGGGTCGAGCAGACCCGGAAGGTAGAGGTAACCGTCGCGCACCAGCCGGGCGCGCAGCCCCGACGTGTCGCGTTCGGCGGCCGGTCGCAGCGCCAGCATGGCCTACGGCACGCGGTGCTGGCCGTTGTACCGCTCGACCAGTTGCAGGCGGCGGATGTCCGGACACTTCAGCACCCACATGAGGTAGCGTTCCACGCCCATCCCGAAGCCGCTGGTCCGCAGTGGTCGGTGTGCTTTCATCTCGACGTACCAGGTGTAGTCGTCGGCGGCGACGGCGTGGCGCCGCAGCGCGGCACGGACGTCGGCGGCTGAGGTGTGTCGCTCACCCGCCCCGATCACCTCGCCGGGACCCAGCAGCAGGTCGGCGTTGCAGGCCTGGCCGGTGGCCGGGTCGCAGCGCTGGTAGAACGGCACCGCGAGCGGGTCGTAGTGGGTCACCCAGACCGCCGGCCCCAGCCGCTCGATCAGGTGTCGCTCGCCGGCGCGGGTAAGGGTCCGGTAGTGCTGGGTGGACACGACGGCGTCCGGCTCTCCGGAGAGCAGATCGGCCGCTTCGGCGAAGGTCAGCCGGGCGGTCGGGGTGGCGAGCAGGTGTTCCAGGTGGGTCACGCCGCCGGCGACGGCCGATACCTCGTCGGCGAGGCTGGCGAGCACCGAGGCGGTGAGATGCCGAAGGTATTCGTCGGCGACTCGCACGGTGTCATCGAGTCCACCGGGAATCTCCGCCTCGCTGTGGAAGAACTGGTTCAGATGTGTCTCGTCGGCAAGTTCGCCGCGAAAACTCGGCATCAGATAATAGCAGCCGCGTTCGGTGAGTCGACAACCGTACTCCAACATGAATTGCATGGAGTCGGCGAGAAATGTCGGCACCCCGAAAAGGTCGACGCGCACCGGCAGGGAATCACTGCCCAGCCCCATCGGCGACGACACCGAACTGGTGGTGATCGGCAGATGCAGAGCGTGTACGCCGTTGTGCTGCCAAAAGGATGCGGTCTCGGCCGTCACCAGACTCTGCAGCCGGACCAGACAGCGGTACCACGGATCGTCGAGTATCTCGATGAATCGCGGCACCACGTTCTTGGTCGCGGGAACCGAGGGGTGAGCACTGTGGGAGTTCAAGCGCGGCGCCAATCGTGCGGCAGCAAACATCCGTCAATAAACGTCGAGCAAGGCGTACGTGAGCCTAGATCAAATTATCGACGACTGTCAAGAGTGGGATATGTAGTCAAATCGAGGAAATCGACCCATTGTCGGGTAGCGGCCGGCTCGCTAGCGTCGGTCTGGTTGAGTGGGTGCGCCCCGCCGACCACAACCGGACCGAGAGGTACGCCGGCCCGATGCCCACCCAGATCGTCGTCTCCCTGGTGCCGACCGCCGCCACGGCGGTCCCACCACCACACACCGGTCCGGCCGTCTACGCCGCCTTCCTCAAGGCGGTCCGCGCCGTCGACCCGGAACTGTCCACCGTGCTGCACGACCGCCCCCGCTACAAGCCGTTCACCCTCAGCCCGATCGTCGACGAGCGCGGTCGGGCACCGTCGGAGCCGGGTCAGCCGGCCCGGATCGTGGTCGGGCTACTGGTCGACGCGTACGCCGCCCCGGTGCTCGCCGCGCTGCACTCCGCCGCCGGGCATCAGATCGCCCAGACCCGCTACCGCACCGTCGATGTCGCCGTACACGCCCTGTCGTACGCCGAGTTGGCCACCGGGGCCGATCCGGACGCGACCACCTGGGCCTTCGACCTGCTGACCCCGGTCGGGTTCGCCACCGGGCGCGGGGACGGCGCGCGCCGCCAGCGCCCCTGGCCGGACGCGGAACGGGTGTTCGGCAACCTGTCCCGCCGCTGGGACGCGTTCGCCGGCGAGGTGGCCCTGCCCGCGTCGGCGGCGACGGCGGTCGCCGACCATCTGGAGGTGGTCGACGCCCAGCTGCGGATGGCCACGCATCTCGTGGAGCCGGGGCAGCACAATCCGGAGCACCGGTTCCGCCGGGGAACGGTCGGCTCGGTGACGTACCAGCTGGCCGAGGCGACCGGCGTGCCGGGCGACGCGCGGCGGGCAGTCGACGCCCTCGCCACGTTCGCCACGTACGCCGGGTTCGGTGACCGGACCGCGATGGGCATGGGTCACGTCCGGCGCCGGCTCAGCCCGCCCCCGCAGCGCTGATCCGCATCGGATGCGGAAACGCCGCTGGCCGGGTTCGGCGCTTCGCGCCGAACCCGGCCAGCGGGATCGGATCGGGTCAGTGGGAGTAGCCGCGCTCGGCGATCCAGTGCGCCAGGGTCTCGGTGGACATCCAGTACTCCTGGCCCTCGTACCACGGGTCGGCGATCCGCACCGCGTCGCCGCCGTCGCGGTAGCCGACGACGGTCACGTAGTGCCCGCCCGGGTAGGAGTGGGTGAGGCCGTCGACGTCGTTCGCCGTACCGATGATGTTGGCCACCACGGCCCGGTTGTCGTCCACCGTGGCCCGTACGTCGTCGCGCAGCTGGTCGATCTGCGTCCGATCGGCCTTGCTGGACTCGATCGCGGTGGTCCGGTACTTGTCCGAGCCGGTGAGCTCGTTGAGCGCCCGGGTGGTGTCCTCAGCCGAGTCGGTGCCGGCCTCGGTCGTGCCCAGCTTCGCGGCGACCTCGTCCTGCGACAGGTCGTGGCCCTGCGCGGTCAGGGCGATGCGGGTCGCGGCCGGCCCGCAGTAGTAGAAGTTCGGCTGCCGCTCGTAGCGGGTGTTCAGCACCCGGTCGCCGCCGGAGCGGTCGCCGCGCTCACCGCCACGGTCGCCACGGTCGGAGCTGGCAGCGGCGGCAAGGCTCGCCGAACCGCCGGACGGGGCGGCCTGGGCGGCGACGGCGGGGCCGGCGACGACGCCACCGGCGACGAGCAGGCCAGCGACGGACAGCGCGGATCTACGGAAAATTGTGGTCATGAGGGGTCTCCGTTCCGAGGGGTACGGGGATCCGGACACCGTCACCAGGCGGTGCCAGACCCCGCGAACGAGACAGAACAGACGTAACAGGTGATGATCGGTCGACGGACCATCCCGCCGACCTGGTGGTGCTCCGCCGACGTCAGCGCGGCGGGTACGGTCTCGCGGGCGTACCGGATCCAACCGCCGGGCGGTGCCCGACATTCCGCCGGCGCCTGACCGCCGGTCAGCCCGGCGCCTGACCGCCGGTCAGCCCGGCGCCGGACCGTTGTCGACGAACCGGAAGACCGCCGTCGACGTCGCGTCACCCAACTCTTCGAAGATCAGCCCACTGGTCCGGGAGTGGCGCAGATAGGCGCCACTGTTGCTGATCGCGTACGCGTCGTCGCCCTGCTCCCGCACGACGGCGATGTCGAACCATTGGCGCGGTTCGTCCGGTGAGCAGACCGCCGCGCCCACGACGAGTGAATCGCGACCCGACGACCCCACCTGCCAGCAGGTGTCGGCCCCGTCCGCGTCCGGCTCGGCTGTCCGGATTTGATAGGTGCCCTCGCCTTGTGGCTCGATCACGAACAGCCGGCGGCCCTCGTCGCCGTCGACCTCGGCGAGGCGTCCCTCGTCGAGCAGGGACACCGCCGATTCGAACGCCTCGGTACGCACGATTGCGATCTGCCGGTCCCCGACGAGCAGCGGATCACCGGGGACCGGCGGCGCACCGATCGGGTCCGCGACGGACGGGGTGCCCACCGACGGGCTCGGGCTCGCGTCCTGGCTCGCGTCCGGGCTCACGATCGGGGTCGGGGTCGGACCGGCCGGGCCGATCGGCAGCGGCGGTGCCGCCCGGTCGATCTGGACAGCGGCCGCACCGGCGCCGACCGCCCCGATCAGCAGGACACCGAACGCGGCGGTGGCAAGCTGTCGGCGGCGGCGGATCGTGTCGCCCCGGCGGCGGATGTCGGCGGCGACGGAGATCCGGCCGGTCCGCTCGGCGTGCTCGGCCATGTCCCGCAGCGCCGCTTCGGGATCGTGCTCAGACCGCATAGCTCCTCCCGTCGCCGGTGCTCTGCCGCTCGCCGTCGGCCAGGTGACCGGCCAGGGCCTTACGTCCCCTGGCCAGCCACGTCTTGACAGTGTTGACGTTGGTGCCGGTCTCGACGGCGATGTCGGCGACGCTGAGACCGACCAGGTGGTGCAGCACGACGACGCGACGCTGGTCGACGGTGATCTGGCGCAGCGCCGTCATCAGCGCGACGTGGTCGACCGAGGTGGCGTCGACCGGCTGTGTGCCGGCGGCGTCGCGGCGGTGGGCCCGCAGCCGGTTCACCGCCTTGCGCCAGGAGCTGACCGCGATCCGGTACGCCACCGTGCGTACCCAGGCTTCCGGGCTGTCGCAGTCGCGCACGGACGACCACCGGGCCCAGGCCCGGGCGTACGCCTCGGCGACCGCGTCCTCCGCCTCAGCCCGGTCGCCGATCACCACGTACAGGTGGCCGAGCACCCGGTTGGCCGACGCCGTGTAGAAGGCGTCGAACTCGTCGGCGTCGCGCATCCGTCTTGCCCCCACCGGTCCGGTCAGTTTGTCGGTGCCGGCCCGTTGTCGTTGAACCGGAACCCGTCCGGCGTCGGCGAGCCGTCGCCCTGCTCCTCGAGGATCAGCCCGGACCGGGTCGAGGTGCGCAGGTACGCCGAACTGTTGCTGATCACGAAGGTGTTCTCGGTGCCAGTATCGGCGGTGACGATCTCGAACCGCTGCCGGGGGTCACTGGCGTCGCAGTCCGCTCCCTCGACCGACAGCGACTGTCCGTCGCCGGGGTTGCGCACCCGCCAGCAGACCGGCTCGCCGGTGCCGGGGCCACCACCGCCGCCCCGGTAGGACTCGATCAGGAACAACCGCCCGTCCAGCGGGATCGGCACGAACAGCTGCCGGCCCTCGTCGCCGTCGACCTCGCCCAGTCGGCCGTCGTCGCCGATCGACAGCCCCGATTCGAATCCGTCGACCCGTACGATCGTCACCTGCCGGGTGCCGGACAGCACCTCGGGCAGACCGGTCGCCGTGGCCCGCGGTGTCGGCGGCGAACTGGTCGCCGGGGCGCTGGTGGCCTGGCCGGCCGTCGTCGGCGCCGGGCCGGTCGCTTCGTCACCCGCCGGTGCGGTCGTTCCGCAGGCTGTCACGGCACCGGCCAGCACAGCGATGCCCAAGCCGGCGATCCATCGACTCGTCAACACGTCGTCACCCTCATCCGATCATCGATGACCGGCGACGAGCGCTCCCGCCGCCCGCCGCCACGGTCTCGGTCGACACTTCTGTTTCGACCGACGTACCCCATGACGTACAGCGGCGGCACCTGGTTTCAGCGATTCCGGGAAATGTCCCGGCCCGGCCGGCGGGGTCGACCCGCCGACGGTTTATGGCAGCCGGTGACGGGGCGGTTCCGCCAGGTCGATCCAGTCGCGATCCCCCGGCCCCGGGCCGACGGCCGTACGCCGTAGCCGATGTGCCCGCCGGCGCACAGCAGGAAGTCGGTGAAGCCCGTCCCGACCACCCACACGCTTCGTCACGACGGCACCGTACCGGGATGCCGCCGGCACCGGCCCGGCCTACGGCTCGATCAGGTCCAGTTTGGTCGAGCCGGGCTCGGCACGGGACTGCAGCCGTACCTGCGGGCCGTACTGGCCGGCTATCAGATTGTTCGGCGTCGTGTAGATGGCCCTCTGCACCTGCCCGTCCTTCAGGAAGATCAGGATGTGACCGCGAGTGGAGAAGAACGAACCCATGTCGATCGACGCGCCGACCGTCTCCTCGACGTACTCGCGGCTGACCGGCTCGTGGAACACGTGCACCGTGTCCCAGTCGCCACCGGTCAGGTCCCGCAGCAGTCGCGGCTCACCGCCCTGCTGGATCTGCTGGATCTGCTCCGACAGCTGCGTGTCCTTCTGCAACGTCACCGCGTCGTCCTCCCCTGTTCGCTGACATCCGCCGAGCGAGGCCAGGGCCAGCAGCAGGATCAGGCCGACCACCGCGATGCCGGGTCGGCCTTGGCCGACCCACACCTCACCTTCGTCAGTTGTCGTAGGTGCCATAGTTGTCTCCGTCGCTGCCCGGGTTGTAGCCGCCGGATGTGTTGTCCCGGTACGGATCGGGTGCCGGGGGATCCGCCCCGCCCTCGCTGGGCGGGTCGGTTGCCGACCCGGTGTCGCCGATCGCGGTCTCGTTGCTGCGGACGAGTTGTCCGTCTGGTGCTACAACGACCATTTCGCCGTCGCGGACCGCTTGTTCGATCAGACCGGCGAGTTCGTCGGGTCCGGCACCCGGGTGCTCGGCGGCGATGCGGCGGCCGACTTCGTTGTTGTGCAGGTCCATCGCTTCGGCTGAGGCCGCGTTGGTGCCGCCGCGCTCGTGCGCGGTCGTGTACTGCTCGGTCCACTCCGGGCCGAACCGGTTGGTCAGCATCGCGTTCCAGTACGCGTGCCGGAAGGCGTCCGAGTGGCCGTCGGTCAGACCGGCCCCGTCGAACACGTTTTCCCCGGAGTTGAGGGCGGTCTTGTAGATGTCGTAGGCATCTTTGATCCCGAACAGTCCGAGATCTTCGAGTAGTCGTGCTTCGCCGGCTGTCATCTCCTGCGGCGAATGCCCGGCGCGTTCCAGCGCCCAGCCGAGAACGCCACTTGGAAATTCCACCATCCCGTCCGGATCGATCGATACGCGATACCTACTCAACAGGTCGTCGTGCAGACCGCCATCGCCGACTTGATCGCCATGATCTGCCGCGTCGGTCAGGTTCCTGGCGCCACCGTCACCAATCTCGCCCCGAATCGCCCGGTCGAGAATCATGACGAGCAGTTGATCCAGCTCGGCGGCCCGCGACAGGACGGTCTGCACCAGTTCCCCGATTCGGGTCAGGGCGGCCGCGCGTTCGGGATACGACGCCAGCGCAGTGGCGAGGTCCGCATCCTGCAGATGGTTGGTGATCGAACCGTCGTCGTTGATCGAGAACTGGTGGGACCAGGCCAGATGGTCGGCCTCGGCGACCAGCCGCTGCACCGCCCGCACGCCTTCCGCCGCGTCGGCGACCGCCGCGCGGACCGCCGCGACCTCGGCGACCAGGTGCTCCATCCGGTCGGTCAGGCCGCCAATGGCCGCCCTCGCCGCCTGGGCCGTCCCACCCGACCAGGTCTGCGGCGGCCGGGCGTCGGCGAGTTCGTCGGCCAACTCGAGTAGCTCGTCGCGTCGCCGGCCCAGATCCGTCACCGCGCTGTCGAGCAGACCCGGCCGCCAGGAGCGGACCTCACCAAAAGTTGCCATCGGCCGCGCGACTCGTCATCCGCCCACAGCCTCGAATTCGGCCGCGATCTGATCGTCGCTGAGGAGATATCCCTCACCTACGGCAGTCAACGTCGTCGCGTAGCGATCGAGATCGACACACCAGCCAGCGAGCCGATCTCGCCAGCTCTGTCCGAGTATTTCGGCACTTTGCGCGGCACGTGATCCCGGAACGGCCATGATGATCACTTCGGCGCTCGACCGGAGCTGAACCGCGCTCGCAAGATCGGCTGCTTCGGCGCCTCTCCGGGCAGCCAACAGAACATGATCGACAATTACTGAAACATCGGCTGTCACCGGGGATCTCCCGCCCGTCAGCGCCAGCAATTTGATTCAGACTATCAAGATTATCTATGCTTGGCGAGGTTCGTCTCGAGTGACAAGCTGTCGGCTTCCCAACACGGTTTCCGACTATCGCCGGGCTCTGCCGATGCTGGGTCCGGCCGGAGCGCTGTCAGGCCGGCCGGGTTCAACGACCATTGGTACGCGGCCCGCAGCGCGGCCGTACGGGCGACCGGGCCACCGGTGCCGGCCAGTGCGACGAACCAGTCGACTCGGCGGTCCACTCGGCCACCGCGTAGCCGATTCCGCCGTCGTACGGCAGGCTCGGGACGGCGCCGGGGGTGACGTTGGACATCGCCGTCGAGTTGGCCACCCTCGTTGTTGAGCCCCTGGTCCCCGGCTTCTTTCCAGAGTTCGAAGATCCGCCTGACGTGGGGCGAGGTCCAGTCGCGGTCGCCGTCGATCCACGCGTCGTACTCGTCGGCGCTGAACGCTTCCCAGCCTGCCAGCTCCACGACACGATCATGCAGGCTTCCGGCAACCGCATCGCACATCACCGAAGCGTGGCTCGTCCGGCGCAGCGGACCCGGCGAGCCCGTCCGGCTACGCCGGTAGCCCTGATCCGCGCGGCGGCCCAAGGACCCCCGGCCCTGGTCTACCTCGGGCGAGCGCCGGGGGACGGCGACCAACCCCCGATGATCGGGCCGGCCGGCCACAGCGCCGCCAGGTCAGCGGGGGCCAGCGGACCCCGGTACGCCGCCCGCAGCACCGCCGCCCGGCTCGCGGCGTCGCCGGAGTCGGCCAACGCGACGAACCAGTCGATGCCCGCCGGGTACGCCCACAGGTACGACCGCAGCAGCGGATCCACCCCACGGTCGGTCAGCGCGTCACCGATCTCCTCGTCGGACCAGAACGGCACCCGTGCCCGCGCCCAGACCACACAGTCGGCGACCGGGACACCGTCGTTGACCGCCAGATGCAGCCCGGCCCGGACCAGCTGGATGTAGTGGGCCAATCGGACCCGCGCGACCGCCCCGGGGTCGTCGCCGATCACGAACAGCGGCAACACCTGCGCCAACCCTTCCAGCAGCACCTGGGTGTCGGTGTGCACCGACAGCAGGCGTACCGCGCCGTCGTCGACGGCGGCCCACCGCGCGTACCAGCTGGCCGACTGCAACGCGTGGCCGAGCACCTCGTGCAACGCGAACACCCGGGCCTGCGTCTCACTGAACTCGGCCCGGTGCCGGTTGAGCCGCAGCCGCGCGGCCGAGCCGGCGCCGTCGAGCCAGTACGACCAGTAGGCGTCGACATCGGCGGACTCGATCGTCAACTGGTACGGCGCGTCGGCGCCGGTGGCCGCCCGTACCAGTGGTTCGAGGTCGGCCGCCGCCTGCCGGATCGCGTCCGGGGCGTCCTGACGGCGCAGCAGGCCCTCGCCGTGGGCCAGTTCGACGAGCGTACGGGCGTCCCAGTCGACGCCGACACCGGCGAGACCGGCCTTGGCCCGCTCGCCCACCTCGGCGACATGGTCGTCGTTCCAGCCGGCCACCCCGCAGCCCTGGGTGCGTCGTACGTGGTCGGCCAGTGGCAGCCGTTCCCCCAGCATCGCCCGCAGGTAGGTGACGTCGGCGTCGACCCGCGACCGCAGCCTGGCATCGGCCCGGCAGTCCGGCTCGTCGGCGACGGCGGTCAATTCGGCGAGTACGGCGACCCGGCTGGCCGCCGGCACCGACGCCGCCGAACCGGCCGGGTCGGTCGGCTCACCCGGGTCGGCCGGGTGACAGTCGTAGTCGATGACCGGGGTGGCGCCGCGCTTGCGCTCGTAGCCGTCCCAGGCCCGCAGCGCCGCTTCGATCCGGTCCCGTGCTGGCGTCGTCATGGGCCCATCTTCGTACCGGTCGACCCCGGTCCAAGACCCCGGTCCCACTGCGATGTCGTCATGGGGCTCATCCGGGCTCATCAACCGGCACAGCGGATCCACAGACGCGGCACAGCCATCTGCTGGAGCGGACGGCCACTGTTGGTCCAGCCCAGGGCACGACGCCGATGACATCTCGTAGTCACGAACGGAGAGACGGATGCAGCGCGACCCACGCCGGGACGGCACCGCACGGTACGAAGGCCGCCCGTTGCCCAGGCCGGACGAGGAACTCGTCGACCAGGGCCTCGGCTTCGACCTCGGCACCTTGCTCGGCCGCCGACAGATCCTCCGGGCCTTCGGTCTGGGCGCGGCGACCGTCGGGCTCGCCGCGTGCGGCAGCAACACCAACGGCGGCAGCAGCGCCGGTTCGGCCGCGACCACCGCAGCGACCCCCGCCACGACGACCGACGGGGAGATCCCGGACGAGACCGCCGGGCCGTACCCCGGCGACGGGTCCAACGGCCCGGACGTCCTCGACCAGAGCGGCGTCGTCCGCAGCGACATCCGGTCAAGCTTCGGTGACGCCGACGGTACGGCCGAAGGAGTGCCGCTGACGTTGGAACTCACCATCACCGACATCGCCAACGGCGGTACGCCGTTCGCCGAGGTCGCCGTCTACGTCTGGCACTGCGATCGGGAAGGCCGCTACTCGATGTACTCCGACGGCATCACCGACCAGAACTACCTCCGTGGTGTCCAGATCGCCGACGCCGACGGCACGGTCACCTTCACCACCGTCTTCCCCGGCTGCTACTCCGGCCGTTGGCCGCACATCCACTTCGAGGTGTACCCCACCGAAGCGGACATCACCGACGCCACCAACGCCATCGCCACCTCCCAGGTCGCCCTCCCGCAGGACGTCTGCGACACCGTGTACACGCAGGCCGGCTACGACGCCTCGGTCGGCAACCTGGCACAGCTCAGCCTGGAGTCGGACAACGTCTTCGGCGACGACGGCGGCGCCCTGCAGTTGGCCACCGTCACCGGGGACGTCTCCGGCGGCTACGCCGCCGCGCTCACCGTGGCGGTGGACACGGCCACCGAGCCGGGCGGCGGTGCCGCTGCGTCCGGCGGCGGCGGACCCGCTGGCGGCGGCGAGGGCAATCCTGGCGGTACGCCGCCGAGCGGCTCGCCGCGACGGTAGTCGCCGTAAGACGCCGGTGGCCGGGTTCCCTGTACGGGAACCCGGCCACCAAGGACTGTCACCGGTCAGGCGGAGTAGCCGCGCGCGGCGACCCAGTCGGCCAGCGCGTCGAGGTCCATCCAGTACTCCTGACCCTCGTAGAACGGGTCAGCGATCTTCACCGAGTCACCACCATCGCGGTAACCCGTCACCGTCAGGTAATGCCCACCCTCGTACGAGTGCGCCACCCCGTCGACGTCCGACGCCGTACCCATGATGTTCGCCACCACGGCCCGGTCGTCGTCCACCGCCGCACGCACATCGGCCTTCAGCTTCTCCACGTGCTCCGGCTTCGCGGCCTCCGCGCCGATCGCGGTCGTCTCGTACTCGTCGTCACCGGTCATCTCGTTGAGCACCCGGGTCGTCTCCTCCGCCGAGTCGGTCCCGGCCTCGGTCGTCCCCAGCTTGCCCGCCACCTCGTCCTGCGACGGAGCATGGCCCTGCGCGGTCAACGCGATCCGCGTCGCCGCCGGCCCGCAGTAGTAGAAGTTCGGCTGCGCCTCGTACTGCACCCGCACCTCACGCGCACCACCATCACCGGAACCCGGCGACGCCGCCTGCGCCACGGCGGGAGCGGCCACCACACCACCAGCGGTCAACACACCAGCAACAGACAGCACAGACTTACGGAAGATCGTGTTCATAGCGAATCTCCGTTCCGAGGGGAATGAACCAGACACCAACCCCACACGGGCGATGACCGGTCACGAACGGGACAGAACAAGAACACGCACGATTGTCAGACGTTGGCTGGACGCTCGTTGGCGGGACGCTCTCGGTGGCGTACTCACACCCACGCGCTCACACCGCGCGGCGTCCGCGCTATTCGGTCCAACGCCAGGATCCAACGCCGCCCGACCGGCCGATGTTCCCCGCCGGGAGCCGGCGAGAATCCGCCGATCCTCGCACCCGGGACGACAGCGGTCAGCCGCACCGAAAACGCCGATCCGCACCGCTACGGCGGCGAGATAACCTAGCCGCCAGCTGGGCTTTCCGTTGAAATGGCAGCGGTATCCATCGATATCTCGGTGAGGTTACGAACCTTGACGATCAGATTTCGCGGTGGCAATACTTGGCGTACATGAAGTCGTTTTCAACAGTATTGAATTCGACGTTCCGTCAATGCCAGGAGGAATGGTGGCCGGCATCCAGTCCGTGTCGAGGACCTTGCGGATCCTCGATGCCGTCGCGGCGAATCCGCGCGGACTGACCCTGCAGGCCATCGCCCGACACGTCGACGCCAACGTGACGACGGTGCACAATTTTCTCGCCACTCTGGTGGTCGAGGGTTACCTCGCCCAGGGCCGCAGTCGCGGGCCGTACACGGTCGGTCCACGGCTGCTCGCGCTGGCTAACACGATCGGCGTCGTCCACCAGGAGTTGACCTCGGTGGCGCTGCCGTGGATCGAACGGTTCCGCGACGAGGTCGACGAGACGCTGCATCTGAGCGTGCTGGTCGGTCGGGAAGCCACCGACATCCTGTTCATCGAGAGCAGCCAGTCGGTGCGGTTCACCTCGTCGGTCGGCAAACGGATGCCGCTGCACGCCAGCGCCGCCGGCAAGATCCTGCTGGCCTGGCGGGCACCGGTCGACGTCGACGGACTGCTGGACGCCACCCTGCCGGCGTACACCACCGAAACGGTGACCGACCGCCCGGAGCTCGACCGGCGACTCGCCGAGGTCCGCGAGCGCGGCTACGCGGTCAACCTCGGCGAGCTCGACCCGTCCGTCCGCTGCATCGCCGGCCCGATCCGCGACCGCGACGGTCAGGTGATCGCCGCGCTGAGCATGTCCGCGCCGGTGTTCCGCTTCCCGGACGAGTCCGTGCACGAACTGCGTGACCTGATGGACCGCACCGTCACCGCGATCACCCACCAGCTCCGCACCAGCAACAACCACAGCACGCCGACCGCGTCCCCGGCACCGGTCGCCGCAGGAGGGAAGACGGTATGACCCGTGTCCGCATCGCCCGCAAAAGCATCCTGATCGACGACGAGCCGGTGTACGTACGCTCCGGGGAACTGCCGTACTACCGCACCGGACCGGACAGCTGGCGGCACCGCCTCGACGCGGCCCGCGACGCCAACCTCAACTGCGTCGCCACGTACATCCCGTGGGAGTGGCACGAGCCCACCGAGGGCGCGCCGGACCTGACCGGCGCCACCCACCCGCAGCGGGACCTGGTGCGTTTCCTCGACCTGGTCGCCGACAGCGGCCTGCGTCTGATGATCCGGCCCGGCCCGTTCATCAACTCCGAGTTCCGCTACGGCGGGCACCCGGCGTGGGTGTTCGACAACCACCCGCAGGTGTGGAGCCGCGACGCCGACGGCAAGCCGGCGCTGTGGCGCGGCCACGGCGTGCCGATCCCGGCCCAGCTGCACCCGGACTTCCTGTCCCTGGTGGACGGCTGGTACGAGCAGGTGGTGCCGTTGCTGGCCCGCTACACCATCGACAACGGCGGGCCGATCGTGCTGAGCCAGCCGGACAACGAGATGAACATCTGCTTCACGTACGGGCTGGGTCACTCCCTCTACGACGCCGATTCGATCGGCGACGGCACCACGCCGGGTCGGTGGCAGCGCTGGCTGCTCGACCGGTACGGCTCGGCCGAGGCGGTCGCCCGCCGCCACGGGGTCCCCGGCGGTGACCTGGCCGCGCTGGCCCCGCCCCGGCGCCCGGCGGCCGACCCGGCCGGGCGGCGGCGGATCGCCGACTGGCTGGACTACAAGACCTGGTACATCTTCACCTTCGCCAGCCATCTGGTGGAGCGGTTCCGGGCCCTCGGTCTCGACGTGCCGTTCACCATGAACGAGCCGGTCAACATGATGTTCAAGGGTGGCGACCACGCGGCGGCGTCGACGTTCTTCCGGCACGAGGAAGGCCGGTACTTCACCACCGGCCACCTCTACCTGTCCGGTGGCGAGCAGGACCTGATCGGGGTGCCGACCACGCTGTACCGCCTCGAACTGGTCAAGATGCTGGACCTGGCCGGGCCGACGTTCGTCGCCGAGCTCGCCTCGGGCTGGGTCGACCTGACCCGTAACCGGGCGCACTACAACTTCGACCTGCTGACCCGGCTGGCGCTCGGCCACGGCCTGGACGGTTACAACATCTACATGTTCTCCGGCGGCTACAACCCGCCCGGGTCCAACAACTACGGCCGGGACTACCACTGGAACGCGCCGGTGCTGCCCGACGGCAGCCGCCACCCCACCTTCGACCGGCTGGCCCGTACCGGCGCCTGGATCGACG
Source organism: Solwaraspora sp. WMMD406 (assembly GCF_029626025.1). Classification (NCBI taxonomy): domain Bacteria; kingdom Bacillati; phylum Actinomycetota; class Actinomycetes; order Micromonosporales; family Micromonosporaceae; genus Solwaraspora; species Solwaraspora sp. WMMD406. Next base: position 3,160,418 of record NZ_JARUBF010000001.1, on the reverse strand, counting down.
GCTGGCAGCGCGAGCTGGTCGACACCGAGAAGGAGATCGACTTCTACCTGGCGCTCTCCACCGACCTGGCGTACCAGGCCCGGTGGATGGACGAGGTCGAGGTGCTCAGTCCGGGTAGTGAGGACACCTTCGGGTACGCGACGGTGGCGACCAAGGCCAGTCATGACGCGTACGACGGGGTCGACGGCGTGATCCGGATCATGACGGAGTTCAACGCGCACTTCACCTTCGTCAACCCGTACCACCCGCCGCGGCGGCCGATCACCGACCGGCCGGTCGTCGTGCCGACCAGCGGCCGGCTGCCCCGGCAGGGCTTCGACCTGCTGCGCCGGCAGCTGGACGCCGGGCAGACGGTGGTGTTCTTCCCGACCGTGCCGACGATGGACCTGGACAGCGAGCCGGCGACCGAGTTCCTGCGCTTCGCCGGCCTGGACCAGCTGACCGAGACCGAGGTGCCGATCCCCGGCATGGAGCCGGGCCGGACCCGGTTCCTGACCATCGACGGCACCGGCGAGGGCGACGCCGGCATGCCGGAGGTGGCCGTCGACCGGGGGCTGCGGACCTTCGCCGGGATCGGCGACGACGCCGAGGTGCTGGCCACCCACGAGGGCCGACCGGTGATCTTCCGCCGGCCGGCCGGGCGCGGCCAGGTGCTGGTGATGGGCGTGTACCCGTCCTATCTGACCCGCGACAGCCAGGACTTCTTCCGTACCGTCCTGCTCGACGCCGCCGGGGTGCGTCGGCGGGTCACCACGACCGGCGAGCGGCTGCACGCGGTGCTGCGGCACCGGCCCGACTCGCCCGCCAAGCTCGTCACCGTCGCCAACGTCGCCGGCGGTGACGGGACCGGCCGGGTCACCGTCGCGCTCGACGGCGAGGCCCCGGTCACCTTCCCGCACGTCGGTGAGCTGGCGGTTGACGCCAAGAGCGTCTACCAGCTCTGGCTGGACCTGGATCTCGGCTACACCCGGATGGTGTACGCGACGACCGAGCTGACCCCGACCAACACCGAGCGGACGGCGTTCACCGCCCGTGGCGACCGGCTCGCCCCGGTGGAACTGGCGTTCGACCGGCCGACCAGCGGCTCGTGGAACGGTGCGCCGTTCCACACCGAACCGGTCGACGAGGTGCACGTCGTGTCGCTGCGCCACCACGACGGCACCGCCGAACTGCGACTCGACACATGAAGTCCCGGGCCCGCCGAGTGAGATCCGGACAGCTCGACAGGTAGTTCAGCACCATTGACGAGAAATGGTTGGAGGGCACCGCCATGTCCCACGACATCATCGACGTCCACGCGCACATCGGCATCAGTTCCACACTCGCCGTCGCCGGCAGCGCCGAGGACGTGCTGCGAAAAATGGACGACAACGGGATCGCCCAGGCCGTCATCTCCCCCATTCCCGGGTACGAGGATCCGAACGGCATCGCGGACTCGGCGACGCAGAACGACAACATCGCCGAGGCGGTACGCAAGTGGCCGGACCGGTTTCCGCGCGGCCTCGGGGTGGTCGAGCCACGGCACGGGGCACCCGCCCTCAGCGAGGTCGACCGGGTCGTGGACGCGCTGGGCCTGCACGGGTTGATGTTCCACAACGACTTCGCCGGGCTGCCGCTGGACCATCCGTCGATGTTCGCCATCCTGGATCGGCTGGCCGGCTACGACAACCAGGTGGTGCAGGCGCACACCGCTCAGCATTCCATCCTGGAGGCACCGTTCCAGCTGGGCAGGCTGGCGGCGGCGTTCCCGTCGGTGACCTTCGTCAACGCCCACCCGATGATGGACACCACCCACCTGTCGGCGAGCATCGACCTCGCCTCCCGGGCGCCGAACATGGTCTTCGACACCTGCATCTCGCACCACCATCTCTGGCCGATCGAAAAGGCCGTCGCCGGTATCGGCGCCGACCGGCTGTTGTTCGGCAGCGACAACCCGTATTTCGACCACTCGATCGACATCGACATCGTCAACCACTCATCGGTACCCGATTCCGTGAAGCAGCAGATTTTCGCTGGAAACGCCCGCCGCGTTTTCCGTCTCTGAACGCGTAAAGGGAGACAGCCATGACATGGAACATCTCACGCACGTCCCGCCTGATAGCCGGACTCGCCGCGGTCACCCTGGTGGCCACCGCCTGCGGTAGCGGCGACACCACCACCGACCCGGACGACCCGTACGCCGGGGTCACCCTGCGGTTCCTTCGCCACGCCGGTTACGACGCCGACCTGATGCAGGAGAAGCTGGCCGACTTCACCGCCGAGACCGGCATCGAGGTCGAGATGGACACGGTGCCCTACTCCGACCTGCACAACAAGCAGGTCCTCGAACTCTCCGGCGGCACCGGCTCGTACGACGTGACCGCGGTGCCGGACTTCTGGCTCGGCGAGTACCAGGCCGCCGGCTGGCTGCAGCCACTGGACGACTACCTGGCCGACGACGACCTCTACGATCCCGACTTCGACATCGACGGCATTCCGGAGCCGCTGCTGGAAGCGAACCGGGTGGACGGGCAACTGCTCGCCCTGCCGTGGAAGTTCAACACCCTGATCATGTTCTACCGCAGTGACCTGGTCGAACAGCCGCCGGCGGACTGGGACGGCTGGCTGGCGGCGGCCCGGGCGGCCAGCGGCGACGGGACCTCCGGGGTCGGGCTGAGCCTGGCACCGGCGTCGTTCACCGAGGTCTTCATGGACCTGGTGATTCTCAACGGCGGCCAGTTCCTCAACGACGAGGGCACTGAGGCGGCGTTCAACTCGCCGGAAGGCGTGGAGGCGTTGGAGTTCCTGCGGGAGCTGACCACGGTGTCGCCGCAGGGCTACCTGAACCGCACCTACGACGACAACGCCGCGCTGATGGCGCAGGGCGCCACCGCCACCGACCTGCTGGTGCCGTTCCAGGCCAGCGTCGTCGAAGGCGCCGACTCGCAGGTCGCCGGCGACATCGGGTACGCCACCCTGCCGCCGGCCACCGCCGGTGGCGAAAGCACCTCGAAGCTGAACACCTGGGCGTTGGCGGTCGCCGCCGGCAGCCCCAACCCCGAGGCGGCGTACCTGCTGGTGCAGTACCTGATGTCACCGGACCTGGTGGAGTGGATGACCACCAGCGCCGAAGGCGCGATCGTGCCGGCCCGGGCAGACCTGCTGACCGAGTTGCAGGAGCAGTATCCGTCGTTCGCCACCGCCGAGCAGGCGGCGCAGACCGCCTGGTCGTACCCGAAGCTGCCGAACATCTCGTCGATCGAGAACCTGATCGCCACCGAGTTGCAGGGCACCCTCGCCGGCGGTGGTGACGCGCAGGCCGGGCTGGACGCGGCGGCCGACGCGGTCAACCGGGAACTGGGTTCCTGACCATGCCCGCCGCGCTCACCCGCCGTACGGGTGCCGCCGCCGGGCCGCCGACCTCCGGGTCGGTGGCGCGGCGGCGGCCCGCCCGCCGGTTCCGCTTCTCCACCGGACACCTGTACGTGTTGCCGGCGTTCCTGGTCGTCGGGGTGGTCAGCCTGTTCCCGCTGCTGTACACGCTCTGGCTGAGCACCCGTAACCACAAGTTGATCGACCAGGACCGGACCTTCGCCGGGTGGGACAACTACCGGGTGGTGCTGACCGATCCGGCGGTACGGTCGGCGGCGGTCAACACGACGGTTTACACGGTCAGCACGGTGGGGCTGTCGCTGGTGCTGGGCCTGCTGCTGGCGTTGCTGGTCAACCAGATCGGCTGGGGGCGGCGGATCTTCCGGACCGCGTTCTTCCTGCCGATGCTGATGGCGCCGGCGGTGGTCGGGGTGATGTGGCGGTTCCTGTTCAACGACCAGGTCGGCCTGGTCACCCTGATCAGCGACGCCGTCGGGTACGGCGGCAGCTGGCTGGGAGATCCGACCCTGGCGATGGTGGCGATCATCGTGGTCGACGTGTGGCAGTGGACGCCGTTCGTGTTCATGCTGCTGCTGGCCGGGCTGGAGGCCGCGCCGGTGGATCCGGTGGAGGCCGCCCGGATCGACGGCGCCAACTCGTGGCAGATCTTCCGCAACGTCACCCTGCCGGCGATCATGCCGCTGCTCGTCATCGCCCTGCTGTTCCGCTTCACCTGGGCGTTCCGCGGCTTCGACCACGTCTACACGATGACCCAGGGCGGCCCGGGTGGGGCGACCGAACTGCTGTCGCTGGCGGTGTGGCGGCGGGCCTTCGTCAATCTCGACTTCGGCCAGAGCTCGGCCATCGCCATGCTCATGTTCGTGCTGATGAGCGGTATCGCCATCGGGTTGATGCGCGGCACCCGGACAGATCGGGGTTGAGCCGATGACCACCACGACCGTACCGTCGTCGCCGCCGGCGGGCCGGACCCGCCCGGCCGGTGCCGCCCGGCGGCCCAACCGCCGCCGGACCGGCACCACCATCATCAAGTACACGCTGGTCACGCTCCTGGCGGTCGGTTATCTGGTACCGATCTACTGGATCCTGATGACCTCGTTCAAGAGCCGGACCGAGGCGTACGAGATCCCACCCCGGATCTTCGTGGCACCGGACTGGACCAACTACGCGGCCTACTTCAGCCAGTCTCGGGTGGTGTCGTTCCTGACCAACAGTCTGATCATCACCGGCACCTCGACGCTGATCACGATGGTGCTGGGGGTCCTCGCCGCGTACGGGCTGGCCCGGTTGCGCCCGTCGGGCAGCCGGACGATCAGCTTCCTGTTCCTGTCCACCCGGTTCGTGCCGCCGATCAGCACGGTGGTGCCGTTGTTCCTCGGTTTGAAGGCCCTGGAGGTCTTCGACACCCGGGCCAGCATGATCATCATCTATTCGGCGATGAACATCCCGTACGCGGTGTGGATGATGCACGGCTTCTTCCAGGACCTGCCGGTCGAGGTGGAGGAGGCCGCCTGGGTGGACGGCTGCTCCCGACTGGTCGCGCTGTGGCGGGTGGTGCTGCCGATGTCGTCCGGCGGGCTGGCCGCGACCAGCGTCCTGGTCGGCATGTTCGCCTGGAACGAATTCCTGTACGCGCTGATGCTGACCAGCCGCGAGGCGAACACCCTGCCGCTGTCGATGACCGCGTTCCTCGGCGAACAGGGCACCGACTGGGGCGGCATGGCCGCCGCCGGCACCGTGATCATGATCCCCGCCCTGATCTTCTCGATCTTCGTGCAGAAGCAGATGGCCCGTGGCCTGAGCTTCGGCGCGGTCAAGGGCTGACGCCCGGCGAAGCCGGAAAGGCCCGCCAGGCCGACTGGAGGAAACCATGCGGATCCGTTCCGCCGTGCTGCGGCACACCACCCGGCAGCGCCCGTACCGCGACAGCGCCCCGGTCGCCGTCGAGGAGCTGACCCTGGGCGCCCCGCGCGCCGGGGAGCTGCTGGTCGCCGTACGGACCGCCGGGGTGTGCCACTCCGACCTGTCGGTGGTCGACGGAAACCGGGTGCGCCCGCTGCCGATGGCGCTCGGCCACGAAGCGGCCGGGGTCGTCGAACAGGTCGGCCCCGGCGTCACCGACGTACGCCCCGGCGACCACGTGGTGCTGGTGTTCGTGCCCAGCTGCGGCCGGTGCCGGCAGTGCGCCGCCGGGCGGGTCGCGCTGTGCGCGCGGGGCGCGGCGGCCAACGCCGCCGGTGAGCTGCTGCACGGCCCGCCGCTGCTCGCCGACGCGACCGGCGCGCCGGTACGCCACCAGCTCGGGGTGTCGGCGTTCGCCGACCACGTCGTGGTGGCCCGGGAGTCGGCGGTGGTGATCGACCCGGACGTGCCGGACGAGGTGGCCGCCATGTTCGGCTGCGCGGTGCTCACCGGTGCCGGGGCGGTGCTGCACACGGCCGGTACCCGACCCGGCGAGGCGGTCGCCGTGTACGGGCTGGGCGGCGTCGGGCTGGCCGCCGTGATGGGTGCCCGGCTGGCCGGCGCGCATCCCGTCGTCGCCGTCGACCCGGTGCCGGCCAAACGGGAGGTGGCGCTGCGGGTCGGTGCCACCGTGGCGGTCGACCCGGACGAGGCGGCGGCGCTGATCGCCGGGCTGCCCGGCGGCGGGGTGGACGTGGCGGTGGAGACGGTCGGCAGCGCCGGCGTGCTGGACGCCTGTCTGGCGGCGCTGGTCCGGGGTGGGCGGGCGATCGCCGTCGGCCTGCCGCATCCGGACAGCCGCCTCGGCACGTCGGCGCTCGCGTTCGCCGGCGAAGGCAAGCAGCTGCTCGGTTCCTACCTGGGTGACTGCATACCGCAACGGGACATCCCCCGGTTCGTGGCGCTGTGGCGCGCCGGCCGGCTGCCGGTCGAGGCGCTGCACACCGCCACCCTCGACCTCGGAGACATCAACCAGGCATTGGACGACCTGGCCGACGGCCGGGCGATCCGGCAACTGCTGCGTTTCGACGCGGCCCACGACGAAGCCGGTGCCGCCGTGGCGGCGCCGGCGCGGACGGAAGGCTGACACGTGTCCACATCGACTCCCACCACCACCGCGCTGCTGGACCGGATTCCCCGGCAGCTGCTCGTCGGCGGGCAGTGGCGTGACGGCTCCGGCGGCGTCTTCGACGTTGTCGACCCGGCCACCGGTGCACCGTTGTGCGCGGTCGCCGACGCCACCGCCGCCGACGCTCTCGACGCGCTGGAGGCCGCCGCGTCGGCGCAGCGGGACTGGGCGGCCACCCCGGCACGCCAGCGGGCGGAGATCCTGCGCCGCGCGTTCGAGCTGATGCGCGACCGGGCCGACCAGCTCGCCCTGCTCGCCACCCTGGAGATGGGCAAACCACTGGCCGAGTCCCGGGCCGAGGTGACCTACGCGGCCGAGTTCTTCCGCTGGTTCTCCGAGGAGGCGTCGCGCGTCGACGGCGACTACCGCCGTACGCCGGAAGGGACCCACCGGATCCTGGTGCTGCGCCAACCGGTCGGGCCGAGCCTGCTGATCACGCCGTGGAACTTCCCGCTGGCGATGCCGACCCGCAAGATCGCCCCGGCGCTCGCCGCCGGCTGCACCGCCGTCCTCAAACCGGCGGAGGAGACGCCCCTGTGCGCGCTGGCGATCGCGCAGATCCTGATCGACGCGGGACTACCGCCGGGCGTGCTCAACGTGGTGACCGCCGCCGATCCGGCGCCGATCAGCACCGCGCTGCTGGCCGACCCCCGGCTGCGCAAGGTGTCGTTCACCGGCTCCACCCCGGTCGGCTCCCACCTGTTGCGGCTCGCCGCCGACCGGGTGCTGCGGGTGTCGTTGGAGTTGGGCGGCAACGCCCCGTTCATCGTCTTCGACGACGCCGACCTGGACGCGGCGGTCGAGGGAGCGATGGCGGCCAAGATGCGCAACATCGGCGAGGCGTGCACCGCGGCCAACCGGTTTTTCGTCGCCGAACCGGTCGCCGAGGAGTTCACCCGGCGGTTGGCCCGACGGATGGCGGCGTTGACCATCGGTCCCGGCACCGACCCACGGTCGCAGGTCGGCCCGCTGATCGACGCGGCCGGCCGGGACAAGGTCGTCGGCCTGGTCGACGACGCGGTCGGTTTGGGCGCGGAACCGGTGCTCCCCGGCGGCCCGGTCCCCGGTCCGGGGTTCTTCTTCGCGCCGACGGTGCTCACCGGCATCGCGCCCACCTCACGGCTGCTGACCGAGGAGATCTTCGGCCCGGTCGCGCCGGTGCTGACCTTCCGCGACGAGGACGAGGTGGTCGCCGCCGCCAACGACACCGACTACGGGCTGCTGGCGTACGTCTACTCGGCTGACCTGGTCCGGTCGCTGCGGGTGGTGGAGCGGTTGGAGGCGGGCATGGTGGGACTCAACCAGGGAGTGGTGTCCAACGCGGCGGCTCCGTTCGGCGGGATCAAGTCGTCCGGCCTGGGCCGCGAGGGCGGCCGCGAAGGCATCGGTGAATATCTGGAGACGAAGTACGTCGGCATCGCCGGGTGAATTCCGCTCGCCCGTACGGCGAACGGGTGGGTACCGTCGGACGGTATGAGCCAGGAGTTGAGTCCGTTCGTCCGTGACGGCCGTCTCGTGTCGCTACCGAGGCGGCACGCCCGCCGCCGCGTGGTGCTGGCGCACATCGCGCGGGCGTGTTTCGAACGCGACGTCGTGTACGACGAGCCGACGGTCGACGAGCGGCTGCGCCGCTGGTGTGACGGCGGCGAGGTGGACCACGTCACCGTCCGCCGCTACCTGATCGAGGCCGAGCTGATGGCACGGGCCGACGGTCGGTACAGCCGCAACGCGCTGGCGCTGCCGTACCCGAACACCGCCGAGCGGTACGTGGAGTCGATGGGCCTGAGCTGAGTCGAGCCGAGCCGAGGTGACCAGCCGGTCAGTTGCCGGCCGACATTCAGTTGCCGGCGGACTCGTACCGGCGCAGCCCGGCGCGGAAGATCAGCGCCGCCACGGTGACGCAGTAGGCGGCGACCAACGGGGTGAGCCAGCCGAGCCATGCCGGGCCGACACCAGCACCGCCGCTGCCACCACCCGGGCCGAGGATCGCGCTCGCCGGAAAGTAGCTGACGAAGGCGAACGGCAGGCCGACGACCAGGACCAGCCGTACCCCGACGGCGTACACCGACACCGGATAGCGGGCCAGGTCGCCGATCTGGTGCACCGCGTACGCGAAGATCGAGTGTGGACTCTGCATCCAGAACGCCGACGAGTTGGTGGCCAGGCTGATCGACAGCTTGACCGCCATCCCGCTGGCGAACAGCAGCAGCCCGCCGACGACCAGCGCCGGTGACCAAGCGACGTCGACCCGCCACAGCGCCCAGCCGAACATCGCCCCGCCGGTGACTAGGTTGCCCAGCCCGTTGACGCCGACGTCGTCGCTGAGCACCTGCAGCACCACCGGGTACGGCCGTACCAACTTGTAGTCCAACTCCCCCTTGTTGACCAGCCACGGCAACCGCCACATGCCTTCGCACAGCAGCGGCCCGACCGCGTCGGAGAGCACCACGACGGAGTAGATCAGCACCACCTCGGCGAAGGTCCAGCCGTTGACGTGCGGCACCCGGGAGAAGATCGCACCGAGGAACGCCAGGCCGACGAGCTGGGTCAACGCCGAACCGCCGACCAGGATCCAGAAGTCGGCCTCGTACTCCAGTGTGGACCGCAGATGCGCACCGAGGCTGCGCCGGTAGAGCCGTAGCCCGCGACGCAGCCCGGTCCGTGGCCGCATCCTCAACCCCCGTGTACGGTCAGTTGGCGCACCGCCGCCCGCCAGGCCAGCCGGGCGCCCCACCACAGCGCCACCGTCCACACCGCCTGGATGCCGATCAGCCGCCAGGCGTCGGCCCCGGTCGCCTGGCCGAGGTAGATCGTCGCCGGGGTGAAGGTCATCCCCGCGAACGGCAGCACGGCCGCGATCGTCTGCAGCCAGCCGGGCAGCAGCGTCAACGGCACCAGCGACCCGGAGAACAGGTTGGTGATCGCCCCCCGGGCCAGGGACACGCCAAAAATGTTGCCGGTCCAGAAGCACAGCAGCGCCGTCAGGTGGACGGTGGTGAACCGCAGCGGCAGCACCAACACGACGCTGACCGCGAACAGCGCCGCCTGCCCGGGCGGCGGCACCGGGACCGGCCCGGTGATCGCCAGCACGACGGCACACACCGCGAGGGAGAAGGCGACCTCGACGGCGGCCACACCGACGGTTTCGGCGAACCGCGCCCGCTGGTAGTCGACCGGGCGGGTCAGGTCGACCGCGACCATGCCGTCCCGGATCCGGCCGGCCATGTCCCAGTCACCGAAGGACATCAGTGCGCCGGTGACGTAGGCGATCAGCAGGTACGCCTTCATCTGCGGCCAACTGAAACCGCCGATGTCGTCGGTGGCACCGAGCAGCACCGCCCAGATGGACAGCATCGCGAACAGTTGCAGCAGCGCCCCGGCCATGCCGAGAACGAAACTCAACGGGTACGCCAGAGTGCTGCGCGCCGCCACCCGGGCCAATGCCCGGTACGCGCGCATCGCCGGATGCCGTACCGCCGGGTGCCGTACCGGTGGACCGGCCAGGGCGGCGGTCACGGGGTCGGCTCCAGACGCAGCTCACCGGCGTACACCTTGCGCACCACGTCCTCGATCGCCGGCTCGTCGATACGCAGGTCGCGTACCTCGGACACCGCCGACACGGCCGCGATCACCTGGCCGGCGGTGACGGCGAACCGGTCGAACCGGACGGTGAACTCCCCCGGCGCCGCCCCGTCGACGACCTCCGTGCCGGGCAGTACGGCGGCGACCGCGTCGCGCGGCAGCGGGTCGGCCAGGTGCAGGTGCATCGACCGGTGCCGGGCGTACTGGTCCTTCACCCCGGCCAGCGGCCCGTCGTAGATGATCCGCCCCTGGTCGATGATGACGATCCGCTGGCAGACGTCCTCGATATCGCCGAGGTCGTGGGTGGTCAGGATCAGCGTGGTGCCGTCGGCGCGCAGCTCCCGCAGGAATCCCCGGACCCGGTCCTTGACCCCGATGTCCAGCCCGATGGTCGGCTCGTCGAGGTAGACCACCCTGGGCCGGTGCAGCAGGGCGGCGGCCAGGTCGGCGCGCATCCGCTGGCCGAGGGAGAGTTTGCGGGCCACCACCGGCAACAGCTCGCCGAGGCCGAGAACGTCGTCGAAGCGGTCCAGTTGCTCGCGGTAGGTGGCGGGGTCGAGGTCGTACAGGTCACGGAGCAGGGCGAGGGACTCCCGGACCGGCAGGTCCCACCACAACTGGGTACGTTGGCCGAACAGCACGCCGATCTGCCGGGCATTGGCGATCCGCTGCCGGTGCGGCACCACCCCACCGACCCGTACCTCGCCGGCGGTCGGCACCAGGATGCCGGCGAGCAGCTTGACGGTGGTGGATTTGCCGGCACCGTTCGGGCCGACGTACGCCACCGCCTCGCCCGCCTCGACCCGCAGGTCGATGCCGTCGACGGCGGCATGATCGGCGAACCGGCGGGTGACCAGGTGTTTCAGCGCGCCGCGCAGCCCCGGGTCCTTCACCGGCCGGCGGAACCGCTTGGTCAAACCGTCAGCTTCGATGAAGGCCATGACCGGATGGTGCCGCAGCCGCCCGCCGGCGGCCTAACGATTTTCCGGCCGGCTGCGCCGGTCCCGGCCGGGTCGACCACCATCCGGTAAGGGGCCGCATCCAGTCGGGCGCTGACACGCGCGGCGGTAGCCTCACCGGCGTGACGACTGCGTACCCGCGCCGGCCGCTGATCGGCCTGGCCCTGGTGATCGGGGCGAGCGCCCTGTTCGCGATCAACGGCACCGTGTCGAAGCTGGTGCTGCGGGCCGGCCTGGACGCCCCGCAACTGACCGTGCTGCGGGCGGTCGGCGCGTTCGCCGGGCTGCTGGTGCTCAGTGTGGTGCTGCGGCCCGGGGCGCGTCGGCTGCGACTGCGTCGCGGTGAGCTGCCACTGCTCGTCGCGTACGGGCTGACCGGGTTCTTCCTGGTCCCGATGCTGTACTTCGTGGCGATCGCCCGACTGCCGGTCGGCATCGCCCTGCTGTTCGAATACACCGCGCCGCTGATGGTGGCGTTGTGGGCGTGGGCGGTGCAACGGCAGCCGGTGCGGTCGCGGATCTGGGCCGGGCTGGGGCTGAGCCTGGTCGGGTTGGCCTGCGTGGCGCAGGTGTGGGGCGGGCTCACCCTCGACGTGCTCGGGGTGGCGGCCGGGCTGGGCGCGGCGGTGATGCTCGCCGCGTACTTCCTGATCGGTGCCCGGGGGGTGCGGGACCGCGACGCGCTGTCGCTGACCACCTGGGCGTTCGGCGCGTCGGCGGTCGCCGGGCTGATCGTGCGCGGGGCCACCGCCGGGCTGGACGGCTGGCAGCCGCTGCTCACCCGCGCCGACAACGGCGTACCGGTCGCGCTGCTCTGCTGCTCCGTGGTGATCCTCGGCTCGATCGTGCCGTACCTGATGATCACCGCCGCGTTGCGGCATCTGCCGGCCACCAGCGTCGGCATCGTCGCCATGGTCGAACCGGTGCTGGCCGCCGCCGTGGCCTGGCTGGTGATCGGGGCCGGCGAGGCGCTGAACCCGGTCCAGTTGGCCGGCGGCGCGCTGGTGCTCGCCGGGGTCGCGTTGGCAGAGACGGCCCGGCCCGGTGGCCCACCGGCGACCCCGCCGGTGCCCGACGCCCCGCCGCCACCGCCGGTCGCGGTGTCGGCGTAACGGTGCGGCCCGGTGTCGGCGTAACGGTGCGGCCCGGCGGGTAAGGACGCCGGCATGAGCGCACCGAAACGCGTCGCCGTCGTCGCCCACCGCAAGAAGACCCTCGGCGGTGGTCTGGACGAGCTGCGCGCGGCGATCGCCGCGCACGGGGCCGAGGACCTGATCTGGTACGAGGTGCCGAAGAGCCGCAAGGCGCCGAAAAAGGCCCGCAAGGCGGTCGAGCAGGGGGCCGAGCTGGTCTTCGTGTGGGGCGGCGACGGCATGGTGCAGCGGACCATGGACGCCCTCGCGGGACGCGACGCCACTGTGGCGATCGTCCCCGCCGGTACGGCGAACCTGCTCGCCGGCAACCTCGGGATCCCCGATGACCTCGGCGAGGCGGTCCGGATCGGCTTCGAGGGTGAGCGTCGCCAGCTCGACCTGGGCAAACTCAACGGCGAGCATTTCGCGGTGATGGCCGGGGCCGGTTTCGACGGCCGGCTGATCCGCGACGCCGACCGGGATCTGAAGGACCGGGCCGGCAAACTGGCGTACGTCTGGACCGGGCTGCGCCATGTACGCGGCGCGGCACCCCGGGTGCGGATCCGCGTCGACGGGACGACCTGGTTCGACGAGCCGGCCAGTTGTGTCCTGGTCGGCAACGTCGGCAAGATCACCGGCGGGATCCACGCCTTCGACGACGCCCAGCCCGACGACGGCTGGCTGGAGGTCGGGGTGGCCACCGCACAGGGCGCGGTGGAGTGGGCGCGGACGCTGGGTCGGATGGCGGTCGGCCGGTCCGAGCGCTCACCGTTCGTCCGGGTCACCCGGGCGAAGCGGATCGACATCCGGCTCGCCGACCCGATGACCTACGAACTCGACGGCGGTGCCCGCGCCCAGGCGAAAAAGATGAAGGTACGGGTGGTCCCCGCAGCGATCACCGTCTGCGCCCCATGATCGCCTGCATCCATGATCGCGACGATCTTGCACTTATCGTGGAACATCGCGGACATATCTTCTCGATATCTGTGACTCCTCTCAGCGCTAAACCGCAGGTCAGCACGGGTGCAGCGGGTCTGTAGTGCCGGTGGATATCGTCACTTCCCGAGCCCTTCAGGAGGGCCGGTAGATGTCCACCGACGTTGAGAACTCGCACGGGTCCGGGCGATCCGGGAACTCTGGCAGGCAGGCAAGCTCGGTACGGCGGACGCTTGGGGATGACCGAGGCGACGATGGTGGACCTGGAGAGCCGGACCGGGTCCGCCCCGGAGGGCAACGTCGCCGAGGAAGCTCCGGGTGTCTACGTCGCCATCCTCCGTGAGCCGGTCGCCCCGAACGACCTCGCGGCGCTTGCCGGGAGCCTGCCGGAAGACGTGGTGATGACCGACGCTGAGCGCGACGGCGACAGCGTTCACACCACGTTGGAGCGTGGACAGGTAGTGGCGTTCGACTGGGACGCGATCAAGAACCAGTAGCTACGACGCCAGAGTCAACGACCCTCGGGGATCATCCCCGAGGGTCGTTTCTCGCCTCAGATCCCGCGAACCCTGTCAACTCCCGGAGAGCGCACGCCGGGCAGAGCGCCGCGTCCCCGGCCGGCGACCGGACCGCTAGTCCGGCCGCGCGCCCACAGTGCCGGGCGCACTCTTCGACCGGGTCCCGCTGGGTCAGCGTCCCGGGACGCCGGAGAGCGTCCTTGTACGGGCGCACCATCACGAGCTTGCCGTTACGGTTCGGGTCGTCACTGATCTCTTTGCCCAGCAGGTTGATCCAGGACTGCCAGGACACGTCGGGACCGACCTCTCCGACCTCCAGGCGCACCGGGCGGAGCCCGTCCAGGTGGTCGGCTGCGCGTAGATCGACGACGTCCCCGGGGCACACCCGGACCGCCCCGTAGTCGGCGATCGGGGTATCGGTCGCGCCGCGTGGCCACAGTCCGTCGTACTCCAAGATGACCTGGACGCGCCGAACGCGCCTTCGGTCCACCCTGTGGAGCACGAGGTACGCGCGGAAGAACCGGTCACAGAACAGGGTGCCTCCGCAGGTCCGGCACTCCAGTGTCAGCCGTGACGGCATGTGCCGGCTGATGATCGCTATCGCCCGGGTGGCTACCCCGGTGGCGACCCGGCCGGCCATTCCGCCCCTCGGGCGGATTCCCCAGGGTCCGGTCGTGGTGTCGACGCTCCCGGGCGTCCGCGTCGGCAGCGGGAGCCACCCTGCATCCGCGAGCCTTCGTTGCACTCGCGATCCGGTCGGGTTTCCTACGCCGTCGTCGTGTCGCACCTGGTCCCCCTCGGGGTGGAGTCCGGTTGGGCTGCGGTCGGCCCCCGGAGACCGGTGCCGTGGCCTTCCGGGTCCGTGGGGAAACGAACCTCACCGACCCCCGGGGGGGTCCCTTCACTCTGGACTCACAGCCGGCCGGGGCGGAAGATGGTTGACCACCAGGGGTTACTAGGTGGTCGCTATCAGCGGTCCGCTGCGCGACGTGGTAGCGATAGTCCACAACACGGAAAATCGAGGGATGTGAAGGTATTGTGAGCGGAAGCGCCTATCTGGTAAAGGAGCTGCGTCGGCTGCGCGATGCGGCGGGATTAACCCAAGAGGCTTGGGGCGAACGAATCCACTTCTCAGGCAGTCACGTCGGGTCGGTGGAACGCGGCGAACGGCCGGTGCTCCCTGACTACCTGCGTGCCGTCGACAAGGCGCACGGTACAGCGCTCGTCGAGTTCTACCGGGAGTTCGTCCGGGGCGACTGGACACCGACTTGGTACAGGCCCTTGTGGAATATGAAGGCAGGGCCACGCTGCTACGGGTCTACCACCCGAACCTGATCCCGGGGCTCCTTCAGACGGAGGCGTACGCGCGCGAACTGCTGCCCGCGATGAATGTTCCGCCGGAGGACGTCGAGCAGACGCTAGCGGCCCGGCTCGATCGGCAGGAGATCATCACGCGGTCCGTCAAGCCCTGCCGACTCGTCGCCGTGGTCGACGAAGCTGCCCTACATCGGCGAGTTGGCAGTCCCGAGGTCATGCGAGAGCAGATCGAGGCGCTGATGGCCCCTGAACTGTCGCACGTACGTGTGCAGGTGGTCCCGGCGGACGCGCCCGCCTACGTCGGCCTCCGTGGCCCGATCGTGCTCGCCTCCGTTGACGGCCGGACGGTCGGCTTCCTGGAAGGGCACCTGGAGGGCAACGTCGTTGAGTCACCGGACGGAGTGGCCAGCCTGGAAGCGGACTGGGAAGACATCCGGGGCTACGCTCTATCTGCACAGCAGTCCCAGGAGTTGATCACGAAGGCGGCGAAGCAATGGACCTGATCGGCGCGCGTTGGCGCAAGTCGAGCAAGAGCGACACGGCGAACTGTGTCGAGGTCGCGGACAACCTCCCGGGCCGCGTCCTCGTCCGGGACACCAAGGACCGCGACGGCGGGACCCTGACGTTCTCCCCGGCCGCGTGGCAGTCCTTCGTGTCGGCGTCCATCGCCGAGACGACCGGGAAGCCCTGAGCCGTCGCCGAAGCCGCCCTTAGACCGTGTGTCAGTAGGGGTTGTTGCTGGTCAACAGGTTGAGTCGGTCGGCGCGGCGGTAGCAGATCAGAGCGCATGCCAGGTGGAGGAATCCGAGGTAGTGGGAAGCCTTGCGGTCGTAGCGGCGGACCAGCCGTCGGAACCGGGTCATCCACTCGAGGCAGCGTTCGATGACGTAGCGGTGCCGGCCCAGCCGCTTCGACGACTCGACGCCCTTGCGCGCGATCCGTGCGACGATGCCGCGTGCGCGCAGCAGGTCGCGGCATTCGGGGTAGTCGTAGCCCTTGTCGCCGTGGAGTTTGGCCGGTCGTCGACGCGGCCGGCCGACCGGTTGACGCACTGGTGTGACGCCGTCGACCATGTCCTCGAGCATCCGGTGGTCGTTGAGGTTCGCGGCGGAGACGCCCACGTGCAGCGGCAACCCGCCCCGGTCGCTCATGGCGTGGATCTTGGAGCCGGGCTTGCCCCGGTCCACCGGGCTGGGCCCGGTCAGGTCCCCCTTTTCACCGCGCGTACGTGCATGCTGTCGACACTCACCCTCGACCAGTCGATCCGCCCGGCCGCGCCGAGGACATCGAGCGTCGCCCGGTGCAGGGCGGTCATCACCCCGGCCTCGACCCATTCGGCGAACCGGCGGTGCGCGGTGCGCCAGTGGACCGGGAACGAGGCGGGCAGCTTGCGCCACGAGCAGCCGGACTCCAGTACGTACAGGATCGCCGCGAGCATCGCCCGGTCATCGGTCCGCCGCCGGCCGCCGCCCTGGTGCCTTTCCGGGTGCGGCGGCAGCAACGGCCGCGCGAGGTGCCACAACGCGTCGGGGCAGTACTTCTCCACGTCATCCACACCACGTCAACGAATGACCTTGAACTTCAACAACCCCAAACGACACACGGTCTTAAGGCTGTAGGCCGTTTCGGAGCCCTGATCCTGCCGTGAGTGCGGGATCAGGGCTCCGCTCGTTCCCGGTGCCTCTCAGTGGGACAACGCCACCACCAGCCCGGTAGCAGCGCCGATCAGCGCTGCTACTCCGGTGAGCACCCCGGGAAGAGTTCGGAGGTAGTCCAAGATCACCCGGTACGGCTCCGCCCCTGTTCACCGTTGTTGTCGGGTGTCTCGCCTGTTGCGTTCACTCACGACCTCCGTGTCAACTCTGACTGCCTGTTGGATGGCCGCTCGCGGTGCATCGAACGGCCGCCACATATTGCAGTCGCTGGCGGTACAAGTAGGGCGCACAACGGTTGGATGTAACGTCGATGGGTCGCAGGTTTAGTTACATGACAAGGGGAGGGCATATTTAGGACGTTGGAGGTCAAGGCAGTGAAGAGGGGCAAGACCCAACTCGGACCACGTAACTCCGGCAAATCATCCGAACGGCTAGCTATGTCTCGTCGGCGCGACACCACCGCTTGGCAGCGCTACCGTTCGATGAAGTGGCACTGGCAGCGGTTGACGACCTCGTACGCGCGCTCGATGTCCGCCGGGGTCCGGACTCGGTCAGACCGGAGCGCCAGCACGGCAGCTTGCTCGGCAGCGTCCAGTTCCCCGGCCCGGGTGGCGGCTTCCCGACGCCGTCGCTGACCGGGCGCGGCAGGTTTGTTACGCCTCGGGGTCAGCCTCGGCAAGCAGCGGCACGCTGCCCGCCGGGTTGACCGTCACCCCGGAGTCTGCGGACTCCTCCACCATCCACCCGTAGAACGCCTCACCGTCTTCAGGCGCGCGATCCGGGTAGCCGTCGCGCGGCCCTGGTCGATCAGATCGGCTTGCCACTGTTCGACGTGGGAGCGCCGCACGTCGGCCGGGGTCGCCACCTGGTGCGCGCCCGCCACCAGGAAGGCCAGGAACGACGCGAGCGCATCCCGGTAGGTCTTGATCGTGCCCTCGGCGGAGGACGGGCGTAGGTGGGTAGCCAGTTCGGGCAACGTTGGGAAGCGTTCCACAAGCGACACGGCAGCACTCCGGGAGATCCGAGGTTTCCTCGATTGTTGGTGCTGTGCTACCGCGCCACACGTACCACAGAGAGGTAGAACCCCAGCTCAGGGCACGTGAACCCAACTCAACAGAAGTGCCGACATCTTCTCGATAAGCGCAAGATCGTCGTGATCGTGGAACGGTGGCCGGGTCGGATCGAGGGCGGCGGTCAGTGGGCGGCGGTCAACTTGGTCACGAAGGCCGACCAGGCGATCGAGCCGAAGGTGAGCACCGGGCCAGCGATGTCCTTGCTGTCGCGGACCAGCACCCGACCGGGGAGATTGTCGGCGACCTCGACGCAGGTGTTGCCGCCGTTGCCGGATCGGGTCGAGGTACGCCACCGTGGTGTCACACTCGTACCGCTCATAGTGGAGTTCTCGGAAAGTGGTCCGGTCGGACCAGCCAAGGCCTGGCCGCTTTGAAGGCCTTGATCCACATATTGACGTCCACCAGGTGATTCGATCAGGAAAGCATGATCCATTCAACACTCTGGAGTGAGGTCTGAGAAAACGGTCCGGTCGGACCAGCCAAGGCCTGGCCGTGGCCTTCGTGGTCAGTGTGTGCGCGGCGGGGCCTGGATCCGGAAGAGCACGTGACGGCGCACCGGGCCGTCGGGGACGTTCGGGTGATCGAAGTCGCCGTCCGGGTCGCGGGTCATCCCGATCCGGCGCATCACCGCCTGCGACCGCAGGTTGCCGACGGCGGTCAACGCCACGATCTCCGACAGGCCGAGGCGGTCGAAGCCGTACGCCAGGCAGGCGCGGGCTGCTTCGGTCGCGTACCCGTGGCCCCAGGCGTCGCGGCGCAGCCGCCAGCCGATCTCGACGCCGTCGAACGGCATGTTGGCGTCCACCGGGTCCAGCCCGGTCATGCCGATGAACTCGCCGGTGTCGCCCACCTCGACCGCCCACCAGCCCCAGCCGCGCTGCTCCAGGCCGGCCTGACAGCGGGCCATCACGGCGGCGCTCTGTTCCCGGGTCGCCAGGCCGGGAAAGTACTCTCGTACCCGCGGGTCGGCGTTCATCGCCGCCCAGGGCTCCAGGTCGGACTCGCGCCAGTGTCGCAGTAGCAGCCGTCGCGTGGTCAACTCGGCCATGCGGCACTCTAGCGCGTGCTGGACCTAGTGCCGCAGCAGTCCGTGTACCTGGACCGGGGCGACATGTCCGCTGGGCGGGCGGGTCCGGTCGAGCTCCAGGCCCACGTCGATGATCACCGCCCTGGTCAGCTGCGGCACCTGCGTCAGCGGCACCCACTCGGCCAGGTCGGTGGAGCCGCCGACTTCGGGCCGCAACGCGCCGGCGACGACCCGGACCCGGTAGAAGACTCCCAGGTTGTGCCGCTCCACCCGGCCGGGTAGCCGCCGCTGCGCGGGCACGGTACGGGAATCCACGCCGAGCAGCGACTCCACCTCGACCTGGTAGCCGGTCTCCTCGGCCACCTCCCGGACCACCGCGTCCACCGGATCCTCGCCGTGTTCGACCTTGCCGCCCGGCAGCGTCCAGTGTCGCCGGGTACCCCCCGGCGAGACGAACCGGGCGAGCAGTAGCTGCCCCTCGTCGACACAGACCGCGTAGGCGGCCACCCGCATCCGGTAACCAGGCATGCTCGACTCCTCTGCGTTGAACTCCGCCGTGATCTCGTACTAAGCAGCATATAAGTGGCGAAACCACCGCTGGCCGGGCCAGTCGATCGGGCCGGTGCCGCTGGCGACCGGCACCAAGGTGAGCCCGGCGGCGGCGCGACCGGGACGGCGAGCAAGATGGGAGGATGCAGAAGACACACCCGAACGTGCAGGCGGTGCAGTACGCGCTGGAGGCGGCCCGGGCCCGGGACGGTTCCGGCGCGGCCGCCAAGGTGCAGCTGCTGCCGGACGCCGTACACACGGCGGCGGCGGCCGCCGCCGCGCTCGACGTCGAGGTCGGCCAGATCGCCAACTCGTTGATCTTCGACGCGGACGGCGAACCGCTGCTGGTGCTCACCTCCGGCGCGCACCGGGTGGACACCGCCAAGGTCGCCGCCGAACTGGGCGTCACCGCGCTGCGCCGGGCCACCCCGGAGTTCGTCCGGGAACACACCGGGCAACCCATCGGTGGCGTCGCCCCGATCGGGCACCCCAAGCCGGTCCGTACCCTGGTCGACACCGCTTTGCGGCAGTACCCGGAGGTCTGGGCGGCCGGCGGGGTGCCGCGCGCGGTCTTCCCGACCACCTACGCCGAGCTGCTGCGGATCACCGCCGGGACCGCCGCCACCGTCGCGTGAACGTCCCCGACCTGGTCACCCTGCACGTCTGGCGGCTGCCCCGCCGGCGGCTGCTCCGCGCGCCGCCCCGGATGGCGCTGGACGCGCGGCGGCTACGCCGTACCCCCGGGGTGGGGTTCGCCAAGCTGCTCGGCACCGGAACCGGCACCGGATTCGGCCCGACCGACGCCGATCCGCTGCGCTGGTCGGCCGTGGTGGCGTGGGACGACCCCGCCGCCGCCACGGGTTTCGACGCCAGCCCGGTCGGTCGGGCCTGGCGGCGGATCGCCCAGGCCCAGGTCCGGGTCGAGCTACGGCCGATCGTCAGCCACGGCCGCTGGTCGGGGGTGGAACCGTTCGGTGCCCCGCACGGTCGGCGGGTCGCCGCCGATCAGCCGGTCCTGGCGTTGACCCGGGCCCGGCTGCGACCAACCCGGGCGGTGACGTTCTGGCGTTCCATCGCCCCGGTCGCCGCCGCCCTGCGCGACGCAGACGGGCTGTACTGCCGGTTCGGCATCGGTGAGGCGCCGATCGGTTGGCAGGGCACCATTTCCCTGTGGCGCAGTACGGCGGACCTCACCCGGTTCGCGTACCGTCACCCGCAGCACCGGGCGGCGATCGCCCAGACCCCGGTGCGACGCTGGTACGCCGAGGAGCTGTTCGCCCGGTTCGAGGTGCTCGACATCGTCGGCGACCGCACCGTGCTGGGCTGGGACGGCGCAGACGAGGACGAGGACGGAGCATGCGGTGCTGGCAGGACATGAGGAACGGGCACCGATGAGGCTGTTGCCATGGCTGCCCGACGACCTGCTCCGGCGGCTCGACGACGTGGTGAGCGTATACGGCGAGGCGATGAACTACCGGTCCGAGCTGCTGGAGGTCCGCCGCGGCTACATCGCCACCCACGTCCGGCGGCCCGGTTTCCGGGCCGTGGCCACCCTCACCACCGACGGCCAACTCGCCGGCTTCGGCTACGGCTACCACTCGGCCGCCGGCCAGTGGTGGCACGATCAGGTACGCGGCGCGCTGAGCCGGCCCGACCGGCGGATCTGGCTGACCGACTGCTTCGAGGTGGTCGAGTTGCACGTCCGGCCGCAGGCGCAGGGCCACGGAATCGGCGCGCACCAACTGCGTACCCTGCTCGCCCAAGCCGACGGCGCGACCACGTTGCTGTCCACCCCGGAGGCCGACGAGCAGCGGTCCCGGGCCTGGCGGCTGTACCGGCGCTTCGGTTTCGTCGACCTCCTGCGGGACTTCCACTTCCCCGGCGACGAGCGGGCCTTCGCCGTACTCGGGCGGACCCTGCCGCTGCCCCCGCCCGACGCCGCCGGTCGGTAGCCGTGACCGTACGGCGGGCGCTGCCGTGGACACTGCTGGTGCTGCTGGTGCTGGCCCAGATCGGCTATCCGCTCACCTCGGGTACGACCCGGGCCGCGCTGACCGTCGCCACGGTCGCGGTCGGTTTCCTGCTGTCGATGACCCACGCGCTGCTCACCCGGGGTCTCCGTACTGCCGTCGCGGTGCTGGTGGTGACCACCGGCGGCGGTCTGGCTGTCGAGGCCTGCGGGGTGGCGACCGGGTTCCCGTTCGGTGGGTACGACTATGCCGGCACCCTCGGTCCGAAGCTGCTCGGCGTACCGGTGGTGATCCCGCTGGCCTGGACCTGGATGGCGTGGCCGGCGTGGCTGGTGGCGGTACGGCTGACCCGGGCGGCCCGCTCGCGCGGCGGGACGCTGGCCCGGATCGTGGTCGCCGGAGTGGGCCTGGCCAGCTGGGACCTGTTCCTGGACCCGCAGATGGTCGCCGAAGGCCACTGGACCTGGCAGGACACCTCGCTGGCCCTGCCCGGCGTGCCAGACATCCCGGTCGGCAACTACCTCGGCTGGCTGGTCGTGGCGGTGACGATGATGGCGCTGCTGCACCTCACCGCCGGGTCTCCCGCCCGCCGGCCGGCAGGGTCCACCGACGCCCCGATGTACGCGTTGTACCTGTGGACGTACCTGGCCAGTGTCCTGGCCCACGCGGTCTTCCTCGGTCTGCCCGCGTCCGCCGGCTGGGGTGCGCTGGGCATGGGTCTGGTCGCGGTCCCGCTGACGGTGGCGCTGACGCGTGCCCGCCGCACCAGCTGAGCCGGTGGCGGGCGTGAACGGGTGGCGGGCGTGAACGGGTGGACCGTCGCCGTCGCCGTCGGCGTCGTCGCGGTCCTCGCCGGGCTGACCGGGCTGACCGTGGTCAACGCCACCCGCTGGTTGCGCCGGCCGGTGTCGGCCGCCCACGACGACGTCACCGAACCGGTGTCGATCCTGCTGCCGCTGCGCGACGAGGCCGACCGGGTGACGCCGTGCCTGCGGGCGCTGCGCGCCCAGCGGCAGCTGGCCGACTGGGAGATCGTCGTGCTCGACGACGGATCGAGCGACGGCACCGCCGACGTGGTCGCCGACGTGGCCGGCGCCGACCCCCGGGTCCGGCTGCTGACCGGTGTCGAGCCGCCGCCCGGTTGGCTGGGCAAGCCGCACGCCTGCCACCAACTGGCCGAGGCCGCGACGGCACCGGGCCGGGCGGGCGGCGTACTCGTGTTCGTCGACGCCGACGTCGTCCTCGCGCCGCACGCGGTCGCGGCCGCGGTGCGAACCCTGCGGGCGGTGCCGGCGCAGCTGCTCAGCCCGTACCCCCGGATCGTGGCCGACGGGGCCGGGCAGCGTCTGGTCCAGCCGTTGCTGCAGTGGACCTGGCTGACCTTCCTGCCGTTGCGGGCGATGGAGCGTTCGCCACGGACGTCGCTGGCTGCCGCCGGTGGGCAGTTCCTGGTGGTCGACCGGGCCGCGTACCGGCGGGCCGGCGGGCACGCCGCCGTCCGTGACCAGGTGCTGGAGGACATCGGGCTGGCCCGGGCGGTCAAACGCACCGGTGGCCGGATCGCCCTGGCCGACGGCTCCGGCCTGGCCGACTGCCGGATGTACGGGTCGTGGCGGGAACTGTCGGCCGGCTACACCAAGTCGCTGTGGGCGTCGCTGCCGTCCCCGATCGGCGCGGCCGCCGTCGTCGGCGCGCTGACGACGTTGTACGTCCTGCCGCTGCTGCTGGCGCTGACCGGACTGGGCGCGCTGGTCACCGGGCTCGGGCCGGCCGGGCCCGCCGCCGGCCTGGTCGGGGCCGGGTTCACCGGGTACGCCCTCGGTGTCGCCGGCCGGGTCGTCGCCGCCCGGGCCACCGGCGGGCGCGGCTGGCCGGACGGATTGGCACACCCGGTCTCGGTCGCGCTGCTCGGCTGGCTCGTGATCCGGTCTTACCATCTGCGCAACCGGCGACGCCTGTCGTGGCGCGGCCGACCGGTGACCATGCCGCCAACCGCAGGTCCGTAGGAGGAGACGACGATGAGCCGGGTCGTGGTGATCGGTGCCGGGGTGGGCGGGTTGGCCAGCGCGATGCGGCTCGCCGCCGCCGGTCACGACGTCACAGTCATCGAGCGCGCCGACACCGTGGGCGGCAAGCTGGCCCGCTGGTCGCGGCTGACCGCCGAGGGCGTCTTCACCTTCGACACCGGGCCGAGCCTGTTGACGCTGCCGCAGGTCTTCGCCGACCTGTTCGACTCCACCGGCGAACCGCTGGAGAAGGTCCTCGACCTGGTGCCGTTGGACCCGATCGTGCGGCACCGGTTCCCGGGATCGGACGGCGGTAGCGGATCCGACTCGGCCGGCGGCTCGGGATCCGGCGCGGGCGGCGACGCCAGCTGGCTGGACTCGTGCACCGATCCGGCTGTCTTCGCCGAACGCGTCGCGGCGGCCTTCGGCGACCGCGCGGCCGACGACTGGCGGCGGGTCTGGCGGCGGGCCGGCCGGATCTGGGACGCGTCCTGGCGGGACATCTTGCGTCGGGAGGTCGGTTCGCCGTTGGCGGTGGCGCGACTGGCCCACCGGCTCGGTGATCTCGCGGCGATCGCACCCGGGCGGACCCTGCGCGGGGTGCTGCGCCGCGAAGTGGGCGACCATCGCCTGCGGACGCTGCTGGAACGCTACGCCACCTACACCGGCGCCGATCCACGTCGGGCACCGGCCGCGCTGCTGGCCGTCTGCTACGCCGAGCTGACCTTCGGCGGCTGGTACGTCCGAGGTGGACTGGGCGCGCTCGGTGACGCGCTGCTCTCCCGCTGCCTCGATCTGGGGGTGGTCGTCCGGACCGGGTCGACGGTGACCGCGATCGACGCCGCCGGCGGCCGGGTCCACGGGGTACGGGTCGCCGGAGAGGCCCGGCCGGTCCCGGCCGACGTCGTGGTGGCCAACGTGGACGCGCTGCGGGTCTACCGGGAGCTGCTACCGGACGCCCGCCGGCTGGCCCGGCTGACCGACCGCAGCCTCGGTGGGTTCGTGCTGCTGCTGGGGGTACGCGGCCACACCCCCGAACTGGCCCACCACACGGTGTTCTTCCCGCGCGACTACGACGCCGAGTTCGACGCGGTGTTCGGGGCTGCGGGCCGGGGCCGGCCGGCGCGGCCGGCGGCCGATCCGACGGTGTTCGTGACCGTGGCCGACGACCCGGCAGCCCGACCCGACGGACACGAGGCGTGGTTCGTGCTGGTCAACGCGGCCCGGCAGGATCTGTCGCTCGGCGGGGTCGACTGGCGCCGGGCCGGGCTGGCCGACGCCTACGCCGACCAGGTGCTGCGGGTGCTCGCCGAGCGGGGTGTCGACGTACGCGACCGGGTGGTGTTCCGGGAGGTGCGCACCCCGGCGGATCTGGACGCGGCGACCGGCGCGCCGGGTGGTGCGATCTACGGCACCGCCGGCGGTCTGCTGCGACCGGCCAACCGGGGGCCGGCCGCCGGGCTGTTCCTGGTCGGCGGTTCAGTGCATCCCGGTGGCGGGCTGCCGATGGTCACCCTCTCCGCGCAGATCGTCGCCGACCGGATCGGTCCCGCCGGTCGGTGACCGGCTCAAGCCAGGGTTCTGCGACGCTCAGGCGAGGGTCCGGCGGAGCTCAGGCCAGGGTCCGGCGGACGGCGGTCAGCAACTGGGTCAGCCCGAACAGGCCGAGCAGCACCCACACCGCCGTGACCACGGTGAGCACCCCGGCGGCGAGGTCGGACGCGACGAGTGCGGCGAGCCCGGCGAGCAGCAGACCGACCAGCGCCGCGCTGACCCGGGTCGGACGTTCCCCGACGGTCACCGCCCCGATCTCGCGCATCCCGGCCGCGGCTGCTCTGGCCCGCAGGTACTCGTGCAGCCAGGACAGGGCTCCGGCGGCGACGACCAACGGGCCGGGTGCCCCCGCCAGCCAGAAGCCGAGCAGCCAGAACGCCTCGCCCGCCCGGTCGGCGATCGAGTCGTAGACGTAGCCGAGCCGGCTGGTCCGCCCGGTGACGACCGCGAGGGCACCGTCGACGGTGTCGGCCACGGCGGCCAGCAGCACCAGGGCAGCGGCGCCGAGCAGCCCGTACCCGCCGCGTGGGGCGAGCACCGGCACGCCCAGACACAGCACCACACCGGCCACGGTCACCGCCGTCGGGCCGACGCCGAGCCGGCCGAGCAGGTCGGCGATGGCATGCGCGCCACGCAGCCAGTAGCGCACCACCGGGGTCGCGGTCCGTGGGTCGAAGCCACCGTGCAACCGCGCCCAGGTGACGGCGTAGTCCTGCCAGTTGAGCCTGGTCTCCACGACAGCTCAACCGCGCCGCGGCGGTACGGGTGGCGGGGACGTGCGGATCACACCCGGGCGGAGGCCGCGACGGTGAGCCACACCTCACGGGTGGCGGTCGACCGGTTCATGGTGATGAAGTGGATGCCGGGCACACCCTCGTCGAGCAGCCGCTGGCACAGCCGGTTGGCCTGCTCGACGCCGAGTCGGGCGACCGCTTCCTCGTCGTCGGCGACCCGGGCGAACTGGGCGGCCAGGGCCGGTGGGAACGGGGCACCGGAGAGTTGTTCGGAACGCTCGATGGTGGCCAGCTTGGTCACCGGCATCACGCCCGGCAGGATCGGCGTGTCGCAGCCGGCCGCCGCGACCCGGTCGCGCAACCGCAGATAGTCGTCAGCGTCGAAGACCATCTGAGTGATCGCGAAATCGGCACCGGCCCGGCACTTGCGGATGAAGTAGTCGGTGTCGGTCGCGATGT
Organism: Solwaraspora sp. WMMD406; assembly: GCF_029626025.1. Classification (NCBI taxonomy): domain Bacteria; kingdom Bacillati; phylum Actinomycetota; class Actinomycetes; order Micromonosporales; family Micromonosporaceae; genus Solwaraspora; species Solwaraspora sp. WMMD406. The sequence goes on along the minus strand of NZ_JARUBF010000001.1, from coordinate 3,134,486 downwards.
CCGGCGACCGGGGATGCTTGTACGGAAAGGCGGCCACGCCGACGCTGAAGTCGCCGGAACTGCGTACCAGCCGCACCAGGTCCTCGGCGTAGCGCACGCCCTCGGGATGGGCGATCCACTCCCCGGTCGGGTCCCCGGGCGGGTCGCCCCGGACGGCGAGGACGTTGCGGACCCCGACGCTGGCCAGCCGACCGATGACGTTGCGCAGCTCGGCGACGGAATGGTTGACAGCGGTCAGGTGCGCCATCGGCAGCAGCGTGGTCTCGGTGGCGATCCGTTCGGTCAGATCCACGGTGGTGTCGCGGGTGGTGCCGCCGGCACCGTAGGTGATCGACACGAAGGACGGCCGCAACGGCTCCAGCTCGCGGATCGCCTGCCAGAGGAGGCGCTCACCGGCCGGGGTCTTGGGCGGAAAGAACTCGAACGAGAACGTCGGCGCCGCGTCGCGGATCAGGTCCCCGATCGACGGCTGCGAGCCGGGGAGTACGGACGGTAGACCGAGAGCCACACCTGTGACTGTACCGGGTGGCGTGCGACAGCGGCACCGGCCAGCCGATAGCGTCATGGGGTGGCAGAGAGCACGGCCGTGGCCCCGACCGACCAGGCCGATCTACGCCAGCGTGTCGATCACGCGCTGGCCGAGTTCTTCCAGCGGCGGCGGCGCTGGCTGGTCGACGTCGACGAGGCGCTGCGGCCGGTGGCCGCCGCGATCGAGGATTTCGTGCTGGGCGGGGGCAAGCGGCTGCGTCCCGCGTTCGGCTACTGGGGCTATCGGGGTGCCGGCGGACCCGACGACGCGGCGGTGGTGTCGGCGTTGGCCGCGTTGGAGCTGGTCCAGGCCAGCGCCTTGATCCACGACGATCTGATGGACGGTTCGGACACCCGTCGCGGTGAGCCGGCGATCCACCGCCGGTTCGCCGCACAGCACCAGCGGTCCGGTTGGCGCGGCTCGGCCCACGACTTCGGCAGCGCGGCGGCGGTGTTGCTGGGTGACCTGTGCCTGGTCTGGTCGGACGAGGTGCTGCACGGCGCGGGCCTGGACGCCGAGATGCTCCGGCGGGCCCGGCCGGTGTTCGACGAGATGCGCACCGAGGTGACCATCGGGCAGTACCTGGACGTGCTCACCCAGTACACCGCCGACACCTCGGTCGAGCGGGCGAGTCAGGTCGCCCGGTACAAGTCGGCGAAGTACACGGTCGAACGCCCGCTGCTGCTGGGTGCCGCGCTGGCCGACGCGCCACCGCCGCTGGCCCACGCCTACTCGGCATACGGGTTGCCGCTCGGCGAGGCGTTCCAGCTACGCGACGACGTGCTGGGCGTGTTCGGCGATCCCGCGCGGACCGGCAAGCCGGCCGGCGACGACCTGCGGGAAGGCAAGCGGACCTATCTGGTGGCGTCGGCCTACCAGGCCAGCGGGGCCGCCGCTCGCGCGGTGCTGGACCGCCGGCTCGGTGACCCGGCGCTCGACCCCGACGGCATCGCCGAACTACGGGAGCTGATCGTGGCCAGCGGCGCGTTGGCGCTCACCGAGGCCCGGATCGCCGAGTTGACCGAACGGGCGCTGGCCGCGTTGGAACCGGCCGCCGTCGACCCGCTGGCCCGCCAGGTGCTGGTCGAGTTGGCGACGGCGGCGACCAGTCGCACCGGCTGACGCCGCCGGTGCGACTGGTCCCGGTCTGATCCCGGTCTGATCCGCTCTTATCCCGGTCTGATCTCGCTCTGACGAACGACTCAGCCGGTGGACGGTCAGCTCAGCCGGTAGCTGTTGGCGAAATTGCTCGGACTACAGACGTTGAGCTGGTTGCGCACCTGGTCGTAGCTGAATCCGGACGGTACGGTGCAGGCCCAGAGACCGACCACCGGCACCCGGATCCGATAACTGTTGGCGAAATTGCTCGGACTGCACACATTGAGCTGGTTGGACACCTGATCGTAGGTGAACCCGGACGGCACCGTACAGGTGTAGATGTTGTCCCGGGGTGCGCGAATACGGTAACTGTTGGCGAAATTGCTCGGACTGCACACGTTCAGCTGGTTGGACACCTGATCGTAGGTGAACCCGGACGGCACCGTACACGTGTAGATGTTGTCCCGGGGTGCGCGAATACGGTAACTGTTGGCGAAATTGCCGGGGCTGCACACGTTGAGCTGGCGGACCACCTGGTCGTAGGTGTAACCGGCCGGCACCGAGCAGGCGTAGGTGCCGTCCAGGTTCTGGGTGATCGTCCAGCTGAACGAGGCGGTGGCGGTCCGGCTGGCGGCGTCGCGGGCGGTCACCGTCACGGCGTACGTGCTGACGGTGCTCGGTGAGCCCGAGACGAGTCCGGTCGAGGCATTGATCGACAGGCCGGCCGGCAGACCGGTGGCCGACCAGGTGTACGGCGCGGTGCCGCCGGAGGCGGTCAGCTGGAGGCTGGTCGCGACGCCCCGCGAGGTGCTCTGGTGGCCGGGGTTGTTCACGTACGGCGTACCCGGTGTGCCGCCACCGGTGTTGACGAACAGCAGCCGGTTGGGCGAGCCGCTGCCCGGGTTGGTGATCTTGTTGGGGGTGGCGTTGGTGACCATCGTGCTCGCCACCTGGGCGGGGGTGAGACCCGGGTTGCCGCCCAGGATCAGCGCGGCACCGCCGGCGACGTGCGGTGCCGCCATCGAGGTGCCGCTGATGGTGTTGGTCGCGCTGTCGCTGGTGTGCCAGGGTGCGGTGATGCTGACGCCGGGGGCGAAGATGTCGGTGCAGCTGCCGTAGTTGGAGAACGAGGCGCGGGCGTCGTTGCTGCCGCTGGCGTTGACGGTGATCGCCTCGGCGACCCGGGCCGGGGTGAAGTTGCACGCGTTGGAGCTGGAGTTGCCGGAGGCGATCGCGTAGACGACACCGTCGGCGATGGAGCGGCGGACCGCGTTCTCCAGGGTGGTGTTGCTGCCGGAGCCACCGAGGCTCATGTTGGCCACCGCCGGGCCGGAGGTGTGGTGGCCGGTCACCCAGTCGACCCCGGCCGCCACCGCGGCGAACGAGCCGCTGCCGGCGCAGTCGAGCACCTTCACCGCGATCAGCCGGACCGACTTGGCGACTCCGTAGGCGTTGCCGCCGACGGTGCCGGCCACGTGGGTGCCGTGCCCGTTGCAGTCCGAGTTGCTGCCGCCCACGGTGTTGGTGCCCCACACCGCGCGGCCGCCGAAGTCGCCGTGCGTGGTGCGGATTCCGGTGTCGATGATGTACGCGGTGACGTTCGACGCGGTGTTCGGATAGGTGTAGGCGTTGTCCAGTGGCAGATTCCGCTGGTCGATCCGGTTGAGGCCCCAGGACGGCGGATTGGTCTGCGTGGCGGTGGTGCGCACCTCGCCGTCCTGCTCGACGTAGGCGACGTCGGGGTGGGCCGCCAGCAGCCGGGCGGCCCGTTCGCTGAACCTGCCGGCGAATCCGCGCAACGCGTGCCGGTAGGTGTGGTCGACCCGGGCGCCGTGGCGACCGGCGAGGGTGGCGGTGAGTTGGTCGACCCGACGGGCGGGCATCTCACCGTCCTTGAACACGACGATGTAACTGTCTTTGATGGCCGCCGGATTGCTGGTGCCGAGAATCCCGGACACGGCCTGCGCGGGTGTGGCGGCGACGGTGGTGAACGCCACCAGTGCCGCCAGGACCGTGCCGATGGCGGCGAGCCGCCGGACGCGAATCGGATGAACCTTTCCCATGGCAGAAATCTCTCCCTCGGGCAAGACATGACAGGCAGACCGGCTCGCGCGACCGTGGCATTGACGCTAAGCGATCAGGTGGCCAAAATCAACGATAAGAAGTGCCTATACTCTGGCCCTTTTAAATGAATTCGGACACCTCGATCGATCAAAACCCCGTTCCACGGCGCGGACGCGCGCCGAGCGCCGCGGTGGCGACGAGAGCCGAGCGACGGTCGAGGTCAGCGGTGATCCGATGAACGGCGACGCTGGCGGTGGCGCAACCAGGCCAGCAGCCAGTCACCGGTGCCGGCGACCGGGGTGCGTTGCACACCACGCCGACCGAGCCAGACCCACACCGACAAGGTGCACAACACCAGCGCGAACCCGAACAACAGGTCCTCGACCGGGGCGTACGCGATCCGCAGCCCGATGATGGCCGCCGGGTCGTACCGCACGATGTCGCGGCCGGTCAGAATCCCGTTGGAGAGCAGCTGGAAGCCGACGATGATCGGATAGGTGGCCCAGAAGACCGCCCGCAGGACCAGTCGGGTACGCAGCACCACGAGATCCAACAGCACGGCGGCGACCACCCCGCAGATCGCGGCGAGGGTGTAGCTCACCGGACCGCCCGCCGCTGGTCGGCCGAAGCCCCGTCGTCGCCGGGCGGCGACGTCCCGTCCCCACCGGCGGGAGCCGCCGCCTCCGCCGCCGCCTCCGCCGGTGACGCCGCCGGTGACGCCGCCGGTGACGCCTCGTCGCCGGCGGACCAGCGGTCGCCCGGCAGACGTTGCCGCCCGGGCGGCGTACGCACCGCGCGGACCGCTTCGAAGCCGAGCACGGCGCAGATCGGCACGATCACGAAGAACAGCAACTCGTCGAGGGGCAACCGGCCGGGCAGCAGCACCCCGGTCGTCTGGTCGGGGTCGAACGTCCAGTGTCCGGCGGCGATCGCGGCGATGTCCCAGGCGACGAAGACCACCACGACCGGGACCAGCGTCAACAGCAGCCGCCGCCAGCGACGGAACACGTTGACCCGCAGGATCGGCTCCAGCCAGAGCGCGGCGAGCAGGCACCCGGCGAGTACGCCGAGATAGGCCAGCCGGGACATCGTGCTCAGAAGCCTTCAGCCTGGGCGCGCCGTTTGACCTCGCGGGCGCGGTCACCACCGAGCGCCGCCGCCGGGGTGCCGGGCAGGGAGTCGTCCGGGCGGTACAGCCAGCGCAGCGTCTCCTCGTCCGAGAAGCCGGCGTCGTGCAGCAGGGTGAGGATGCCCGGCAGGTGCTTGCGCACCGTACGGTTGGCGACGAGTTCCGCCGGTACGCGCCGGACACCGTCGCGGCGGACAGCCAGCAACTCGCGGTCGCGGATCATCTGGTGCACCTTGCTGATCGACACCTCGAGTCGCTCGGCGACGTCGGGCAAGGTGAACCACTCGGCGGGCTCCGCCGCGTCGAGGTGGGTGGCGGAGGGCGAGGTGCCAGCGGCAGGAGGTAGCGCTCCGGCGGAGGCGGGATCGGTCACCACACCACCCTGCCACGTACCGACCACGCCCGACCACGCCGCCCCGCCGGAACGCCCACCCGACGGGCACCCGGGTCAGGTAACGGTTTGGCCCGGTTCGGTGGACCGGGCACGATCGGTGTTCTACCCCCACGTCCCGGCCGCATAGACTGCCTGCCGATGGACACACAGGTCGCCGACTCGCTGCTGGGCTCGTTGATCGACGGGCGGTACCGCATCCGTACCCGGGTGGCACGGGGCGGGATGGCGACCGTGTACACCGCGACCGACGAGCGGCTGGAACGCACCGTCGCACTGAAGATCATTCATCCGTCGCAGGCCCGTGACGCGCACGGCCAGTCCGCCGGATTCCTGGACCGGTTCACCGACGAGGCCAAGACCATCGCCCGGCTCACCCATCCGAACGTGGTCGCCGTCTACGACCAGGGCACCCACGACGGCTTGCCGTACCTGGTGATGGAGTACGTCCGGGGCAGCACCTTGCGCGAGGTACTGACGCAGCGCCGACGGTTGAACCCGGGCGAGGCGTTGGCGATCCTCGAACAGATGCTCGCCGCGATCGGTGCCGCGCACCGGGCCGGCCTGGTGCATCGGGACGTCAAACCCGAGAACGTGCTGGTGGCCGAGGCGCCGACCGGCGGTTCCGGCAACCTGATCGACAGTGTGGTCAAGGTAGCCGACTTCGGGCTGGCCCAGGCGGTCGAGGCCAGCGCGGACGCCGCCGATGGCGGGCAGTTGATGGCGACGGTCGCGTACGTGGCACCGGAACTGGTGACCGAGGGACGCGCCGACCCGAGGACCGACGTCTACTCGGCCGGGATCGTGCTGTTCGAGATGCTCACCGGACGGGTCCCCTACGACGGCGACCGCCCGGCGGAGGTGGCCTGGCAGCACGTCGACCAGGACGTCCCGCCGCCGTCCCAGGTGGTGCCCGGCGTACCGGCGATGGTCGACGACCTGGTCGTCCAGGCCACCCGCCGGGACCCCGGTCAGCGTCCCACCGACGCCGGCGCGTTGCTGTCCGAGGTGCAGGTGGTCCGGGACGATCTCGGCAACGCCAGCGCGAACACCGCCGTACTGCGTCAGGTGGCACAGCCCACGACGGCGCTGGCCGCGGTCGAACCGGCACAACGGCCGTCCTGGGCCAGGCTGCCCGAGCCGAAGGAGAAGCGGGACAAGGCGGCACCGCGCCGACGGGCGGCACCGGGCACCGTGGTCCGCTCGGCGGCGGCCGGCGGCCCGGCCGTGGTGCACAGCGCCGGTGACGGCAGGTCCGGGCGACGACGCGGCGACGACGGCCGGGCCGAACCGACCGGTCGGCGGGCCGGCTCGGCGGGCCGGCGGGCCGGCTCGGCGGGCCGGGCCGGTGGCGGATCGGGTGGGCTACGGGAGCGGCTCGCCACCGATCCTCGGGCCAGGACCACCGCGATCGCCGGCGCGGTGGCGCTGATCCTGGTGGTCGCGCTGGGCGGCTGGTGGCTCGGCGCGGGCCGCTACACGTCCGCGCCGGACCTCGTCAGCCTGAACGGTTCCGACGCCCAGACCGTGGCGGCCCGGGAGGGGTTCACCGTACGGTTCGCCGACCCTCGCCACGACGAGAACGTCGCCGCCGATCTGGTGCTGGCCCAGGAGCCGCCGTCCACCAGCCGGATCGTGCGCGGCGGCGAGATCGTGCTCACCTTGTCGCTGGGTCCGGAGCGCTACCAGGTGCCCGACGTCGTCGGCAAGACGCTCGACCTGGCGCAGGTCGATCTGGAGAAGGCCCGGCTCACCATCGAACAGGCACCTGACCGCTACGACGACAACCTGCCGGCCGGGGTGGTGCTGAGCGTCGATCCACCGGTCGGCACCGAGGTCAAACCGGGCGATCTGGTGACGGTGACGGTCAGCAAGGGCCGCGCGCCGATCACCGTGCCGAACGTGATCGGGTTGACCGTGAACGAGGCGCAGCGCATCCTCGAGGAACTCGGTCTGGAGCCGCTGGTCGCCTCGGAGGACTCGGACAAGCCGAAGGACCAGGTGATCGACCAGGACCCGCCGGACGGGGCCGGTGCCGAGCAGGGCGCCGAGATCAAGCTCAAGGTCAGCAAGGGACCGCCGGCGATCGCGGTGCCGCGCGTCGTCGACCTTCCGTGTCAGGACGCCGCCGGCCAGCTTCAGGCCTTGGGCTTCGCGGTACGCGTCGACTTCAACCCCAACGGCACCGTGCGGTACCAGAACCCCGGCGAGGGATCCGAGGTGCCACCGGGGACCGAGATCGTGATCGGCTGCTTCTGAAGATGGCAGGAGACAACCAGGTCGACCCGGGTCGGCTGATCGGGTCGCACACGCCGACCTCCGGCGGGCTGGCGCGGGCCGCGCTGCCGTACGCCGACGCCGCCGGCTCGCAGGTGGTGCAGGTGTACGTCGGCAACTCACGCGGTTGGGCGCTACCCGACGGTGACCCGGCGCAAGACGTCGCGTTCCGCGACGGCTGTGCCGACCGTGGCCTGCCCGCCTACGTGCACGCCTCGCTGCTGGTGAATCTGGGCTCGCCGACGGCCGCCACCGTCGAGCGGTCCACCGCCACCCTGGAGCACGCGTTGCGCCGGGGCCGGGAGATCGGCGCCGACGCGGTGGTCTTCCACGCTGGCAGCGCGGTCGACGACGGATACGCCGATACGGCGATGCGCCAGGTACGGGCAGCACTGCTGCCCCTGCTGGACGCGGCCGACGCGGCGGACGGGCCGATGCTGCTGGTCGAGCCGAGCGCCGGTGGCGGCCGGTCACTGGCCTCCCGGGTCGAACATCTGGAGCCCTACCTGGCGGCGGTCGACTGGCATCCCCGGATGGGGGTCTGTTTCGACACCTGCCACGCCTGGGCCGCCGGCCACGACCTTGCGGCCCCCGGCGGGATGACGGCGACTCTGGACGCGCTGGTCACGGCGGTCGGCGCGGATCGACTGCGGTTGGTGCACGCCAACGATTCCCGCGACCCGTGCGGGTCGACCCGGGACCGGCACGAGACGATCGGCAAGGGCGCCATCGGGATGGGCGCGTTCGCCGAGCTGATGGCCCACCCGGCGACCGCCGGCGTGCCGGTGCTGGTCGAAACCCCGACCGAGAAACACCTGGGGCACGCCGCCGACATCGCCACCCTGCGGCAGCTGACGTGACAGCTCAGCTGGCCTGACTGGGGACCTTGTCCCTCAGCGGTCTGGGGACCTTGTCGCTCAGCGGTCGAGAATGCCGATCAAAACCTCGGCGGCCCGGTCCACGGCGGGGTCGTCGACGTCGAGATGGGTGACCAGCCGGGCCGCGTCCGGGCCGACCACCGAGACACCGACGCCGTCGGCCCGCGCGGCGGCGGCCAGGGCGGGCGCGTCCACGACGGCCTTCGACAGGTCGAGCCGGACGATGTTGGTGCGGACCCGGGCCGGGTCGACGACACCGTACGGGGCCAGGGCCTGAGCCAGCCGGGCCGCGCGAACGTGGTCGTCGGCGAGCCGACCCAGGTGGTGCCGCAGCGCGTACCGACCGGCGGCGGCGAGCACGCCGGCCTGGCGCATCCCACCGCCCAACCGTTTGCGCAACCGCCGGGCCTCGGCGATGCGCTCCGCGCTGCCGACCAGCAGTGAACCGACCGGCGCGCCGAGCCCCTTGGACAGGCAGACCGACAGCGTGTCGAACAGCGCTCCGTAGCTGGCCAGCGGGACACCCGTGACCACGTGCGCGTTCCAGATCCGGGCACCGTCGCAGTGCAGGGCGACGCCGGCCTCGGCGGTGACGGCGCGCAGCCGCCGCAGCACGTCCAGCCCGACGATCTCGCCACCGGACCGGTTGTGGGTCAGTTCGACGGCTACGGCGCGGGTCGGCACGGCGCCGTACCCGTCGGGACGGATCATCGCCGTGACCAGGTCCGCGTCGAGGTCGCCGCCGGCCGCCGGCCAGGTCCGTGAGGAGATTCCACCGTACGCGGCGGCGGCCGCGGCCTCGTAGGTGACCACGTGTGCGTCGGCGTCGCAGAGCAGTTCGCCACCGCGCGGCACCAGCAGCTGCAGGGCGACCTGGTTGGTCATCGTCCCGGTCGGGGCGAACAGGGCGGCCTCGTGGCCGAAGAGCGCGGCCACCTCGGCCTGCAGCACGTTGACGGTCGGGTCCTCGCCGTACACGTCATCGCCGACCTCGGCGGCGGCCATCGCGGCCCGCATGCCGTCGGTCGGCCGGGTCACCGTGTCGGACCGCAGGTCGATCAGCCCGCCGGGGTACGCCGCCGGTGCCGGTGCCGGTGTCGCATCAGCCACGGAGCATCTCCGCGACGAGGAAGGCCAGTTCGAGCGACTGCTGGGTGTTGAGTCGGGGGTCGCAGGCCGTTTCGTAGCGGTCCGGCAGGTGGATGTCCTCGATCGCCTGGGCACCGCCGAGGCATTCGGTGACGTCCTCGCCGGTCAACTCGACGTGCAGGCCACCCGGATGGGTCCGCAGACCCCGGTGCACCTCGAAGTAGCCGAGCACCTCGTCGACGATCCGGTCGAAGTGCCGGGTCTTGTAACCGTTGGAGGACTCGTGGGTGTTGCCGTGCATCGGGTCGCACTGCCACACCACCCGGGCGCCGGCGGCGGTGACCTTCTCCACGATCGGCGGCAGGGCGTCGCGGACCTTGTGGTTGCCCATCCGACTGATCAACGTGAGCCGGCCCGGGACGTTGTCGGGGTTGAGCTTCTCGCACAGCTCCAGAGCCTGCTCGGAGCTGGTGCCGGGGCCGAGCTTGACGCCGATCGGGTTGGCGATGCGGGAGATGAAGTCGATGTGCGCGCCGTCGATCTGTCGGGTCCGCTCCCCCACCCAGAGGAAATGCCCGGACAGGCCGTAGGCACGGTCGTCGGAGATCCGGGTCAGCGCCCGGTCGTACTCCAGGGCGAGCGCCTCGTGCGAGCAGTAGAGGGTCACCGTCCGCAGGGCTTCGTCGTCGGTCATCCCGCAGGCCCGGATGAAGGCGAGAGCCCGGTCGATCTCCCGGGCGATCGCCTCGTAGCGTTCGCCGGCCGGGGAGCGCTTGACGAATCCCTTGTTCCAGTCGTGAACAGCGTGCAGGTCGGCCAGTCCGCCGGCGAGGTAGGCGCGGAGCATGTTCATGGCGGCGGCCGAGTTGGCGTACGCGCGGATCATGCGCTGCGGGTCGGCGACGCGCGCCTGCGGCGTCGTGTCCAAGGAGTTGATCATGTCGCCGCGATATGCCGGTAGGCCGAGCGCGTCCGTGGGCGACGACCGGGGTTTGGTGTACTGCCCCGCCACCCGGGCGACCTTGACCACGGGCAGCGACGCGCCGTAGGTGAGCACCACCGCCATCTGCAGGATCGTGCGGGCGTTGGCCAGCAGGTGACTCTCGGTGTTGTCGGTGAAGGTCTCGGCGCAGTCACCGCCCTGCAGCAGGAACGCCTTGCCGTCGCAGACCAGGGCGAGCCGTTCGCGCAGCTGGTCGACCTCGTACGGGGCGACCACCGAGGGAACGTTGTCCAGCACCTGACACACCTCGTCGACCACGGCCGGGTCCGGCCAGGGCGGCGTCTGCGCGCGCGGCAGGGTCCGCCACCGGTCCAGTCCGAGCGCCGCGTCCTCGACCGAGTCCACGGTCGGGCGGCTGGTCTGCAAGCTGGGATGGCCCACGGCGGGGTAGCTGAGCTGATGCCATTCTTGGCCCATGCGCAGAGCCTAGTCCGACGTTCACCCGGCCGGCTCGCCGGCCGGCGGCGGGGCGGTCGACTCGGTGGTCGCCGCGCTCGTCGGGGCCAGCGTCTCGTCGTGGATGCACCAGGATTCGCCGTCGTCGACCGGGGTGACGGTGAACAGCAGCTCGACCGGGGTCACCACGGTACCGGTGGCGACCGTCACGGTCGCGGTCACTTCGTGGCCCACCGGCACCTGTCGGGTGTCGGTGATCTCCGCCTCGGGCACGGTGAAGTGTGGCGCGAAATCACCGTTGGCGCTGGTCGCGCTACTGTCGAAGATCAGTTGGGTGGCGGGACACAGCTGCGCGCGGCCCAGGGCTACGTCCTTGGCCCGCATCGCGTCCAGATAGTCGTGCACCACCTGCCGTGCCTGGTCCTGACCGGCGGGCCGTACGGGCGTCGGGGTCCCGCTCGGCACGGGTGCCGGATCGGCGGTGCAGCCGGCGGTCAGCAGCAGTCCGGCGAGCAGGCAACCGGCGCCCCGGAGGGCTCGGGCGGCTACGGTCCGCATCGCGCTCCTTCGTCTACGGTCCGCATCGCGCTCCTTCGTCCCGGCTCGACCGACGAGTGCTCGACCGACGAGTCTACGTACCGTCCGGTGCCGCCGCGCTCAGCCTTGGTCGGGAAGCGCGTCGCGCCGGGCGGGCTCCACCCGGCCGGCGGTCAGGGCGGCGGCGACGGCGTCCGCCACCTGACTGACGTAGCGTGCCGGCAACGGCGTCCGGGCCACCGCCAGCCGCCAGTACAGCGGGCCCACCATCAGGTCGACCAGCAGGTCGGGATCGGTGTCGTCGGCGAGTTCGCCGCGTCGTACCGCCCGGCTCGCCACCAGGGTTCCGATGTCGCGTTGGCTGTCGCGCAGGGCGGTTTGCAGGGTCTGCGCGATCGCCGGGTTGCGGGCCGCCTCGGCGAGCAGGTCCGGCACGATCTGACTGGCCAGGGGATGTCGCAGGGCGCGGGCGGCGAACGACAGCACCAGTTCGAGGTCACCGCGCAGGGTGCCGGTGTCGGGGATCGTGGTGACCTTCACGGCGACCGCCGACACGATCTCGATCACCATGTCCAGCTTCGAGGCCCACCGCCGGTAGACAGCGGTCTTGCCGACCCCGGCCCGCCGCGCCACCGCCTCGATCGACATCCGGCCGTAGCCGACCGAGGCCAGTTCCTCGAAGACGGCGGTTCGGATCGCCTGCGTCACCTCTTCGCGCAGCACCGCGGCACCGGCGGGAGCTCGCTTTCCGTCGACCTGCATCCACCCGAGTGTACGCCGACGTCGATACGGTTGCGTATCGCCGTCCGCTCCCCTACCGTTTCGGTCAGGACGCGACGGTATCGTTCCGTGCCACCGGACCCGCCGGGTGGTCGACGCACCCAGGTGATCATCGGCGACGAACCCGTGCGATCAGGGTCCCTGGTCGGAAGCGGTGCTGGTCGGCCCGAGGCCACCCAGTGGTGCCGGTCGGAACGGCCACCCAGTGGTGCCGGTCGGCCCGAGGCCACCCAGTGGTGCCGGTCGGAACGGCCACCCAGTGGTGCCGGTCGGAACGGCACCCGGTGTCGGTCGACCCGGACACGGGCACCGCGAGGCGGCGCAGGAGGCGCGGTGACACGGCGTCGTCGCGGGTTCGCGGGATCGTCGCCGGACGGTCCGTACGGGAAGGGACGGCGGGTGTGCGCGAGTGGCGGCCCCGGCTGACGGAAGGACGGATCGGATGCAGCAGTCGACCAGCGGCACGACCGTGACGCTGGACCCGGACAGCGGGCTGACCGCTACCGAGCTCGCCGAACGCTACGGACTGGCGGTCAGCGGAGCGCGCCCGAAACTCCTCGCCTACCTCAGACAGCTGTGGTCACGACGGCACTTCATCTGGGCGTATGCCAGCGCCCGGCTGATCTCGACTTACACCAACGCCCGGCTGGGACAGATCTGGCAGGTCCTCACACCGCTCGCCAACGCGGGCGTCTACCTGCTGGTCTTCGGTCTGCTGCTGGGCACCAGCCGTGGGATCGACAACTTCATCGCGTACCTGTGCACCGGGATCTTCATCTTCACCTACACCCAGCAGACGGTGACCACCGCCGCCCGGTCGATCGGCGACAACCTCAACCTGATCCGCGCGGTGCACTTCCCCAGGGCCACCCTGCCGTTGACCGCGGTGCTGGTGCAGTTGCAACAGCTCGGGCCGTCGATCGCCGTACTCGCGGTGATCATGCTGGTCACCGGAGAGGGCATCGACCTGAGCTGGCTGCTGGTGGTTCCCGCCCTGATCCTGCAGACCATCTTCGGCACCGGACTGGCGATGACGGTCGCCCGGTGGGCGGCCAGGACCAGCGACCTGTCGCAGCTGCTGCCGTTCGTCACCCGCACCTGGTTGTACGCCTCGGGGGTGTTCTACAGCTTCGACCGGTTGCCCGCCGACATGCCCGACTGGGTCGTCGCCGTGCTGCAGGCCAACCCGATGGCGATCTACATCGACCTGGTGCGGTACGCCATGATGGACTCGATGGGCGGCGACCCACCCGCCTACCTGTGGCCGGCGGCGGCCGGCTGGGCGGTGGTGATGGGCGTGGTGGGCTTCGTCTACTTCTGGCGCGCGGAAGAGGAGTATGGCCGTGGCTGACCCGGCGGGCACCGTACCCACCCCCGGCACCGGCCGGATTCCCACGGTGATCGTGGACAACCTGCACGTCGTCTACCGGATCAACACCGGCGGCGGTGGCCGGACCAGCCCGGCCGCCGCGTTGCGCCGGATCGCCACCGGCAAACGGGCCCCGACGGTACGCGAGGTGCACGCCATCCGGGGGGTGAGCTTCGTGGCGTACCGGGGTGAGGCGATCGGCCTGATCGGCAGCAACGGGTCCGGCAAGTCGACCCTGCTGCGCGCGGTCGCCGGACTGCTGCCGCCGCACCGGGGCAAGGTCTACACCCAGGGTCAGCCGTCCCTGCTCGGGGTGAACGCCGCGCTGATGAACGACCTCACCGGTGAACGTAACGTCGTACTCGGCTGTCTTGCCATGGGGATGACCCCGGCCGAGGTCAAGGAGAAGTACGACGGCATCGTGGAGTTCTCCGGCATCAACGAACGTGGCGACTTCATCTCGCTGCCCATGCGGACCTACTCCTCCGGCATGGGCGCCCGGCTGCGGTTCTCCATCGCCGCGGCGAAGAGCCACGACGTGCTCATGATCGACGAGGCGCTGGCCACCGGCGACGCCGCGTTCCAGCGACGCAGCGAGGAACGGGTCCGCGAGCTGCGGGCCGAGGCCGGCACCGTCTTCCTGGTCAGCCACAGCAACAAGTCGATCCTGGACACCTGCGAACGCAGCATCTGGCTGGAGTCCGGCGAGATCAGGATGGACGGTCCGAGCGAAGAGGTCGTGCGGGCGTACGTCGACCACGTCAACCGCAAGTGACGTACGAGGATGCCCGGAGCCGGCGGTCGCCTGCTCCGGGCATCGTCCTACCGTCGGCCGACCGGGATCAGCCGAGGCCGTTACGGATCGCGGTGACCAACTCGCCGTTGCCGGTGTCGCCGGACAGTTCCCAGAAGAACGCCCCACCGAGCCCTTGGCCACGGGCGTAGCTCATCTTGCCGCCGATCGTGGCCGGGGTGTCGTAGCTCCACCAGTTGCTGCCGCACTTGGCGTACGCGGTCCCGGCGATCGTGCCGGTCGCCGGGCAGGTGTTCTTCAACACCTTGTAGTCCTCGATGCCCTGCTCGTAGGTGCCCGGTGCCGGACCGGTCGCGGTGCCGCCCGGCGCGGTCTGGGTGACCCCGGTCCAGCCCCGGCCGTAGAAGCCGATGCCCAGCAGCAGCTTGTTCGCCGGGATGCCCTTGCTCTTGAGCTTCTGGATCGCCGCGTCCGACCAGAAGCCCTGCTGCGGGATCCCGGCGTACGAGGTCAGCGGTGAGTGCGGCGCGGTCGGTCCCTGCGCGTTGAAGGCACCGAAGTAGTCGTACGTCATCGGCATGATCCAGTTGAGGTTGCCGGCGGCTCCGGCGTAGTCGGTGGCGTCGATCTTGCCGCCGTTGCTGCCGTCGGCGGTGATCGCCGCGGTGACCAGCGCGGCGGAGCCGAACCGGTTCCGCAGTGCCGAGATCACGTTCTTGAACGCGTTCGGGCCGCTGGCGTCGCAGGTGAGCCCGCAGGCGTTCGGATATTCCCAGTCGATGTCGATGCCGTCGAAGACGTCGGCCCAGCGCGGGTCCTCGACCAGGTTGTAGCAGGACTCGGCGAACGCGGCCGGGTTCTGCGCCGCCTGGGTGAAGCCGCCGGACCAGGTCCAACCCCCGAACGACCAGATCACCTTGATGTGCGGATACATCCGCTTGAGCTTGCGCAGCTGGTTGAAGTTGCCCCGCAGTGGCTGGTCCCAGGTGTCGGCCACGCCGTCGACGCTCTCGGCGGCGGTGTAGGCCTTTTCGTAGTCGGCGTAGCTGTCCCCGATCGTGCACCGGCCGCCGGTGGTGTTGCCGAAGGCGTACAGGATGTGGGTCATCTTCGCTGCCGACCCACTCGTGTGGATGTTGCGTACGTGGTAGTTCCGGGCGTACACACCCCACTGGGTGAAGTACCCGACCACCTTCTGGTTGCCTGGCGGCGGCGCCGTGGTCGGTGGCGGTGCCGTCGTGGGTGGCGCGGTGGTCGGCGGGGCCGTCGTCGGTGGCGCGGTGGTCGGTGGCGCGGTGGTCGGGGCCGGTCCACCGGCACACGAGACGCCGTTGATCGTGCAGTTCTGCGGTGCCCGGTAGGCCCCGGTGCCGATGTAGCCCCAGCTGAACGAGGCACCCGGCGCGAGGCTGCCGGCCCAGCTCTTCTTCACCGCCGTGTAGCGGTTGCCGCTACGAGTGACGTCGGCGTCCCAGAAGCTGCTGATCGTCGTCCCCGAGGGCAGGTCGAACTCGATCCGCCAGGTGCTCACCGCGGCGTCCGACCCGTTGGCGACGGTGACCCGGACCTCGTGCCCGCTGCCCCAGTCCGAGGTGGCGGTGAAGCTGGCCGAGACGGAGCCGGCACCGAACGCGGCGGTGACCGGAACGGCGGCCGCCGTGGTCACGGCGACCAGGGCACCGGCCCAGATCGCACGGCGGATGGATCTTCTCATGAGGCGCCTCCCCAAATAGTTAGGAAACTTTTCAGAAAGCTTCTGAGACGCTACTCACAAGTTCGCCACCTCGTCAAGATGTCGATATCTCGATCTCCGCCGGTAGCGCTCCCAGTCGTTCCGATCAGCCCGCTCAGGTCAGCCCCGCGTCAGGATCAGCCGAGCGACAGAGGGATCGGCGCGGGGGATCGGCGCGGGGATCGGCGCGGGGGATCGGCGCGGGGGATCGGCGCGAGGGATCGGCTGGGCCGAGATCAGCGCGGTCGAGGACGGCGGAAAGCGGCGAGCCGGTACGGGTCAGATCCGGCGACGGCCGGAGAAGCCGCATTCCAGCCGGTGGTACCAACGGATCTCGCCGTCACCCTCCAGCCAGCACCACAACACCGGCCGGCCGTCCAGCTCACCGGCGAAGTCGAGCAGTACCGGAGCGACGCCCTTGACCTGGATGTCGTGTTCGTTGATCTCGTCAAGGATCCCGTAGATCCGCGCCTCCAAGCCCTTGACCTCCGCCAACCCGCCATGCGGACTGTCCGCACCGTTGGCCAGATCGGCCCGCAGCTCGGCCAGGTCGGCGCGGAGGACGACGAGTTCGTCGATCCGGGGACGCAGGGTGGCCATCAGGTGGCGCGCCTGGGCGAGGGTGAACACGCCCGCCAGTATGGTGCATCCCGAACTTCCCCGGGCCGCCGCCGGTCAAGGACGCCGGCGGCGGCACTGGGCGCGTCGGCGGTACGCGCCCCGGTAGCCGGCCGCAGGGGGCGCCACGGCCGGCTTCGGCGGCCACCACAGGGGGAAGGCGATGGCGCCGGCGTACGGAGCGTCGCAGCCCTTGCCGGCAGCCGTCCGGACAGCGCTGCCACGACACCGTCACCGCGAACGGTAGCGACATCGACACGTAGAGCGGAAGGCCTTGCCGCGTGAGTGAATACCTCAGTCGTTCTGGGCGGCGAGTTCCCGCGCCCGGTCCCGGGCGGCTTCCAGCGCGGCCAGCAGGGCGGCCCGTACACCGTGGCGTTCCAGCTCGCGGATGGCCGAGATGGTGGTACCGGCCGGCGAGGTCACGGCCTCCCTCAGCTTGACCGGGTGTTCGCCCGAATCGCGCAGCATCACGGCGGATCCGATCGCGGTCTGCACGATCAACTCGTGTGCCACCTGACGCGGCAGGCCCAGCAGGATGCCCGCGTCGATCATCGCCTCGACGAGCAGATAGAAGTAGGCGGGCCCGGAGCCGGAGAGCGCGGTGACCGCGTCCTGCTGGCCTTCCGGCACCTGGATGGTCGCCCCGAGCGGCTGGAACATCTCCTCGGCCAGGGCCAGGTGGGTGGCGGTCGCGTGGCGGCCCGGGGAAATCGCCGTCATCGCCCGATCGACCAGGGCCGGGGTATTGGTCATCACCCGGATGACCGCGGTGCCCTCGGGCAGCCGGCGGGCGAAGAACTCGGTCGGCAGGCCGGCGCAGAGGGAAACGACCAGCTTGTCGGCCGGAACCTTCGGGCCGATCTGGTCCAGCAGGGTGGCCGCGTCCTGCGGCTTGACGGCTACCGCCAGCACATCGGCCTCGGTCACCGCGGTGATGTTGTCCACCACCGACACGCCGTACCGGATGGAGAGCTCCTCGGCCCGGTCCTGGCGTCGCGTGGTGGCCAGCAGCCGGGCGGCCGGCCAGCCGGCCCGCAACAGCCCGGAGAGCACCAGCTCGCCGATCTTGCCCGCGCCGATCACCGCCACCTTGTGCAGGCCTGGAGGCATCCGTTCGTCACTTTCTTTCGCACTGGCACGGGTGGTCCGGGTGGACGGCGGTGGCGGCCGTTCGTGAACGGCCGCCACCGCGACACGCCGGTCGAACAGTCGGCGACACCCGCGCGCGGCTGACATCCGGCGGGCACGTCCGATCAGCTGCCGAAGAAGACCTCGGCTTCGGTGTAACGCTCCAGCGGGACGGTCTTGAGCTCCCGGGTCGCCTCGGCCAGCGGCACCCGGACGATGTCGGTGCCCCGGATGCCGACCATCTTGCCCCAGTCGCCGTCGTTGGCGGCGTCGATGGCGTGCAGGCCGAGCCGGGTGGCGAGCACCCGGTCGAAGGCGGTCGGGGTGCCACCGCGCTGGATGTGGCCCAGCACGACGGTCCGGGCCTCCTTGCCGGTCTTGGCCTCGATCTGCTCGGCGAGCCACTGGCCGATGCCACCGAGCCGGACGTGCCCGAAGGAGTCCACTTCCTGGTTCTGCAGGACCATCTGGCCGGCCATCGGGTGTGCCCCCTCGGCGACGACCACGATCGGGGCGTACTGCTTCTGGAAGCGCTTCTCGACGTAGGTCGCGACCTGCTCGACGTCGAACTCACGCTCGGGCAGCAGGATCACGTTCGCGCCACCGGCGAGGCCGGCGTGCAGCGCGATCCAGCCGGCGTGCCGGCCCATGACCTCGACCACCAGCGTACGGTGGTGGCTCTCGGCCGTGGTGTGCAGCCGGTCGATGGCCTCCATCGCGATGTTGACGGCGGTGTCGAAGCCGAAGGTGTAGTCGGTGGCACCGAGGTCGTTGTCGATCGTCTTCGGCACGCCGACCACCTGGACGCCGAGCTCGTGCAGTTTGGTGGCGACGCCGAGGGTGTCCTCGCCGCCGATCGCCACCAGGGCGTCCACCCCCTGGCCGGCCAGGTTCTCCTTGATCCGCTCGACCCCGCCGTCGATCTTGAACGGGTTGGTCCGGGACGAGCCCAGGATGGTGCCACCCCGGGGCAGGATGCCCCGCACGTCGTCGATGCCGAGAGGCTTGCTCAGCCCCTCCAGCGGTCCGCGCCAGCCGTCGCGGAATCCGATGAACTCGTGACCGTAGCTGGCGACGCCCTTGCGCACCACCGCCCTGATCACGGCGTTCAGGCCGGGGCAGTCGCCACCACCGGTGAGCACGCCGATACGCATGATCCGCTCATCCTCCAGGAAACTGTGCGGTAAGCCCACTCGAGCCCCAGGAACGAAGTCCGGTCAGACCGTCGGCATCATTGCCGGCCCGGGGCGGGCCGTCAGTGCGAACTGTATCGGCCCGGTCCCGGGCCGGGCGAGCAGACCCCGAGGTTGCCCGGCCGCGCGGTCATCCGGGATCCGGCTGCCCGATGACCTGCCACCGCGCCAGGTTGTGTCGGGCGTCGACGAGCGCGTCGTGCCGATCCGCCGCCGCGCTCGGTAGTGGCGGCCGGCCGGCGTCGTCCCAGCGCTGCCGCAGATCCTTGGTGAACCGCGGAATCTCCCGGGGCAGGGCCGGCATCGCGCCCCAGAGTTGCGCCAGCGCCACGTGGTCGTACGCCGCGTACCAGGCCCAGAGCTCGATCTCGTCGGCGGACCGGTCTCGGAGCGGTGCGACCAGGAACTGGTAGAGATCGTCGCGGATACGCTCCCGTGATCGCCACGCCGGGTCGGCGGGCGACGGCAACTTGTCCAGGACGTTGCGGCGTACCCAGGGCACGGCGCGCGAGCCGTCGAATTCGGTGGAAACGGCGTAGAATTCGCGCCCTTCCTCATCGACGACACCGATCGAGACCAGGTCGACGATCCGACCGTCCTCGACGAACTCGCAGTCGTAGAAGTAGCGGTGGATCCGGACCTCCTCCCCTCGGCCGGGGCCGGGGGATCGGCGCGGCGGCGGCGCGGTCACGCCGCGAGCCGTTTCGCTGGTCCGCACCGCGCGCAGCGTCCGGCGACGCGGTCGCCGGACCCGGTGACCGCCGGCTCGGCGGCCGTCGTCGTGCCGGTGGTGCTGGCCGTCATGCGGGCCATCTTCGCCGATCCGATCGATCGACCACCATCGGGGGTGTCGTCCGGAGCCCACGGTACGGGCGGACTCCGGACGGCACCGATATCCCCACGGCCAGATCCGCCGGGCCCCCGTGTCGGCCCCCACCCTCCGGCGGATCTTGGCCCTAGCCTGCCGCTTTGTCGGCCACAGGACTGTCACAGAAATGATTGCGGGGGTGTACAGCACGCGACACGGAAGTCATGATCTGATGTTGACACCGTTCTCCGAACGGTATCTATTTCATGTTTGTCCGCTCCGGGTGTCGTACCTCGGACGGACTGGGTGGTGCCCTCGGTGGGATGGTGCCCTTGGTGGGGAGGGGTTGGACCGTGGAGATGCGTCTGCCGGAGCCAGGTGACGCGCTCACCGGTGTGGACATGTTCGCCGGCCTCGAACCAGAGGTACGGCAACGGGTCATCGCCGCCGCCGTGCCGCGCACCTACCGCAAGGGTCAGCTGCTCTTCGTCGAGAACGACCCCGGCGAGTCGCTGATCGTGCTCAAACGCGGGGCGGTGGCGGTGTTCCGGACCGCCCCGACCGGCGAACGGGCCGTGCTGTCGGTGGTCCGGCCGCCGGACGTGCTCGGCGAGGTGTCGCTGCTGGACGCCTCGACCAGGTCAGCCTCCGCCGAGGCAATCGAGGAGTGCAGCGCGCTGGCGTTGTCCCGAGGAGCGTTCATGGATCTGGTGCATTCCAATCCTCGGATTCTCGACGCGGTGATGCGTTCACTGGGAGCGCTCATCCGCCGGCTCACCGAACAGAACGCCGATCATGTTTTTCTCGATCTCCCGGGCCGGGTGGCCAAGACACTGGTCCGGCTGGCTGGCGAGAGCCAGGCGCCGATGATCACGATCGAACTCAACCAGAGCCAACTCGCCGAGATGGCCGGCGGCTCGCGGCAGAGCGTCAATCAGGCAATCGGGTCGTTCAGCAGCCGGGGTTGGCTACGCACGGAGGGTCGACGGATCGTGGTCACCGATGTCGCGGCGTTGCGGCGACGGGCCGGCATGGCCGACCGCTGAGGCCGGTGCCCGGCAAGCGTGGTGGCGCGACACGACGCGGCGGTGCGCGCCAGACCTCGACCGCACCGCCGCGTCTCGACATCATCCGGCTCAGGGCTGGGTGCTGGTCGGACCGATCCAGTTGGTGGTGACCTTGTCGCCGGTCGGCCCGATCCACTCGGACTCGTCGACGATGCCCTCCTGCTGCAGCTTGGCCAGCGTGGCCGCGTCGATGTCGACCATCTCCCCCGCGGCGTGGCTGACGCCTGAGCCGTCGGTCCAATCCTTGTCCAGCTTGACGTAGACCATGTCGGAACTCCCCCACTCGGTTGGCGTTGCGACATCAATGTAGCCGGCGATCACCGAGAGTCGGACTGTCCATTAGCCAACAGCCCGGTTTTGGACAGTGGCGGGGACCCGCGATACTCGGCCCTGTGCACCACAGCTGAACTGCGCGTACTGCCCACCATCCGGAACCGGTCCCGGCCGGACGCACTAGCTGCGTACGCACCCGGCCGGACCGCTCGGGCCGGGATCGCCGGCCAGATGGGACAGTAAGCTCCCGACTCGACTCTCGCGCAAGGAGGACGGTCATCACTGCTCCCTGCGACAAGTGTGGCCGCACCCCGGCTGACGACGACCGCTTCTGCGGCGGCTGCGGTACGGCGCTGATACCTGTCTGCGCCCACTGCGGCCGTCCGCTGCCCACCGACGCGATCTTCTGCACCTCCTGCGGGCAGCCCCAGTCCTCCCGCCGCGTGTCGGAGCCCACCCAGGAGGATCGGCGGCGGGTCAGCGTCCTGTTCATCGATTTGATCAACTTCACGCCGTACGTCGAACGGGCCGATCCGGAACAGGTCCGGCGGATGCAGACGAACTTCTTCTCCGCGGTCCGCCGGGTCGTCGGCCAGTACGGCGGGGTGGTGGAGAAGTACATCGGCGACGCTGTGATGGCGCTGTTCGGCGCACCCGTGGCGACCGAGAACGACGCGTTACGCTGCGTACGCGCCGGTCTGGAACTACGCCGGGCGCTGGCCGACTTCGCCATCGACGGCGACAGCGGCGGCCTGCGTTTCCGGATTGGCGTTGCCACCGGCGAGGCGCTTGTCGACATCAGCGCGGCCCGCGACGGCGGTCAGGCCTTTCTCGCCGGCGACGTGGTCAACACCGCGTCCCGGATGCAGTCGGTGGCGCCACCGACCGGGGTGCTGGTCTGCGGCGACACGTACACGCTCACCAAGGACGCGATCCGTTACGACGCCCAGCCGACAGTCACGCTCCGTGGCCGATCCTCGCCGACCGAGGTGTGGCTCGCCCTGGCACCGCTGTTGGCACCGCCGACGGACCGGCAGACCGACCTGACTCCGCTGATCGATCGGGAACACGAGCTGGGTCTCCTGGTCAACGCCCTCTACCGGTCCATCCGTGATCAACGCCCGCAGGTGCTGACCGTGCTCGGCCAGGCCGGGATCGGCAAGAGCCGGCTGGTACGCGAACTGCTGCGGCACACGGAGCGGCTCGTCGATCAGCCGGTCACCTGGCGCACCGGCAGATGTCCACCGTTCGGCGAGAACGTCACCTTCGCCGCCCTCGCCGACATCGTGAAGGCGCAAGCGGGAATCCTGGACACCGATTCCGCGACCGCCGCCGAACACCGGCTGGTCGCCGCCGTACGCGATTTGGTCGGCTCGACGGAGGCCGACCGGCTGGTGGACGCGCTCCGCCCACTGGTCGGGCTGCCGCACCGCAACCTGCCGGCGGAGGAGACCGAGTCGGCGTGGCGCCGGTTCCTGCTCGCGTTGGCCGCCCGGCAGCCGACCGTGCTGGTCTTCGAAGACCTGCACTGGGCGGACGCGGCGATGCTGCGGTTCGTCGAGTTGCTGGGCGCGTCGGCCCGGCAGGTGCCGTTGCTGCTGCTGTGCACGGCACGGCCGGAGCTGACCAGCCGCGACCCCGGCTGGGCCGGCACCACCCCGGGAGCGCTGACGGTGAGCCTGCCGCCGCTGCGCAGCTCGGGGGTGGCCGCCCTCTACACGCATCTGTTCGGCACCACACCCTTCTCGGCAGATCTACTCGCTCCGCTGGTGGAGGTCGCCGCCGGGAATCCGCTCTACGCCCACGAGTACGTGCGGATGCTCATCGAGCAGGGTGCGCTGCGGCGCGGCAGCCGCGGGGTGAGTCTCGACCAGCGTGGCGGGTTGCCGATCCCGGACAGCGTGCACGGGGTGATCGCCAACCGGGTGGACCTGCTGGAGGTCACCGACCGGGCGGTGCTGCTCGGCGCGGCGGTCGTCGGGGTGCAGTTCTGGCCCGGAGCGGTCGCCGCCGCCCTCGGTCAGCCTCTCGAACTGATCGACCGCGCGCTGCGTCGGCTGGAGCAGCGGGACTTCGTCCACGAGCAGGCCAGCTCGTCGATGGCCGGGCAGCCGGAGTTCCGCTTTCGCCACGTGCTGGTACGGGACGTCTGCTACCAGCGGCTGCCCCGGAGCGAACGGGCGGCTGGACACGCCCGTACGGCGGACTGGCTGGACACGCTCGCCGGTGACCGGGACACCGACCTGGCCGAGGTCCTCGCCCACCACCGTTGGGCGGCCCACGAGATCGCCCACACGCTGCGACTGGACACCGGCCGGTACGCCGTCGACGCCCGGGTGGCGCTGCACCGGGCCGCCCGGCGGGCGTACGCCCTGCACGCCCTGGACGTGGCCGCCGGGCACGTCGAACGGGCGCTGGCTCTGGTCGGCGCCGAGGACCCGCTCGCCCGGCCGCAACTGGACCTGCTCGCCGCGGAGATCTCCTTCACCAAGGACGGCCGGGCGTTCCTGTCCGTCGGCGGCGGCGATCAGCTGCGCACGTTGGCGGATCAGCTGTCCGCCGCCGGTGACCAGGGTTGCGCGGCCCGCGCCTGGACGTTACTCGGCCGGGCGGCCTGGCTGCGCACAGACCGGGATGGCGCGTTGACGTGTCTGGACCGCGCGGTCGAGTTGTTCGACGCGTTGCCGGACAGCGATCAGAAGGCCGACGCGTACGCCGAGCTCGGCCGGCTGCACATGCTCAACCTGGAGCGGGATCCGGCGATCGTCGCCGCCGGTGCCGCGGCGGAGATCGCCGAACGGCTGGGGTTGACCGAGACGTCGGTCAACGCGCGAATCACCGTGGCGATGGCCCGCTACCAGGCCGGGGATCGGACCGGGCTCGACGAGTTGCGCGCCGTGACCGCGCTGTGCCAGGAACGCGAGCTGATGGCGCTGCCCCGGGCGTTGCAGAACCTGTCGTACGCATTGTGCGAGGAGGGCGACTGGTCCGGTGCCCAGCGGTTGATGGCGGGGGCGGCTTCAGGGTCGGGGGTGAGCACCGGGTACTCGGGTGAGGCGATGCGGGCGTACTTCGCCGGCGACTTCACCGCGTTCCTTGCGGCGGCGGACAGCTTCGTGCAGACGCCCAGCGGGCGGTGGGACATGCAGGCCCGTGGCCTGCGCTGCTGTCTGCGGGTGCTGCGTGGCGAGCCGGTGCCGGCGGCCGAGCCGGGCGTGGTCGACGACGTCACCGACGCGATCCGGACCGCCCGCGCGAGCGGCTTCCGCCGGCCGTACTGGAACAGCCTCGGGCTGGGGGCGCTCTGCCGCGCGCTACAGGGTCGCGCCGACGCCGCGGCGGAGCTGCTCGACGAGCTGGACCGCTCCTGGTCGAAGGTACCGGCCCTGGCCAGCGGAGAGTGGATCGCCGCCGCCGCGTTCGCCGCCGCGATCAGCGGCTGGGAGGCGGCCGTACGGATCCGGTCCATGCTGGACCGGGTCGAGCACCGCACGCCGTGGGCGGCGGCGGCGTTGCGTACGGTGACCGCCGCGGCGGCCGACGCGGACGGCGCCCATCGTGAGGCCGGCGAGTTGTTCGCCGTCGCGGCGACCGAGTACGCCGCGATCGGCACCACCACCGACCGCATGCTGGCGCTGGCGCTGGCGGTCGATGCCTATCGGCGGGCCGGCGAACGGGAGACGGCGGCGGCGCTGCTGGCCGACGTGCGTACGTTCGCGCTGCGCAACAAGGCACCCGGGTTGTTGCTGCTGGGTCAGGAGACCGACGGAGGCCTGGAGTGGTCGCCGACTCTCGCCTCCTGAGTCGTCAGCCGACCCGGGTGGCCTTCACCGACGAGGCGTAGACGTCGACGTACTCCCGACCGGAGAGTTCCCGCAGCCGACGCATGATCTCGTCGGTGACGGCCCGCTCGACCCGCCGGTCACCGGCCGCCCCGGCGCGGTGGGAGAAGTCCAGCGGCGCGCCGAACCGGATCCGGACCGGGCGAATCCGCATCAGCCGCACGCCGGGCGGGCGGAGTTGATCGGCGTCGAGCATGACGACCGGCACGACCGGGGCACCGCTGCGCAGGGCCAGCCGGGCCACACCGGTCTTGCCCCGGTAGAGCCGACCGTCGGGCGACCGGGTCCCCTCCGGATAGATGCCGGCCAGGTCGCCCCGGCATAGCACCCGCAGCTGGGCCTCCAGCGCCGCCCTGGCCGCCCGGCCACCGGCACGGTCGACCGGAATCGTGCCGGTGCCGAGGAAGAAGATCCGGATCAGCCAACCGACGACACCGCTGCCCGTGAAGTATTCCGCCTTGGCGACGAAAGTCACTTTCCGCCGCACCATCAGCGGCATGAAGACCGGATCGAAGAACGAAATGTGATTGCTGGCGATGATCGCCGGCCCGGTCGCCGGCAGATGCTGCAGACCCTCGACCTGTGGGCGGAAGATCAGCCGTAGCCAGGGACCGAGAATGACGTACTTGAGCAGCCAGTAGAGCACCCGGTTCCTTCCTCACCACGGCACGGGCGTGCCGGCCCGACGCGGAGTCGTCCCCCGAGGGCGGCACGCCGGCGAGCCAGCCGAGCGTACGGAGGGAGCACGGCACGCCACAACGCACTCCCGCAACCACGGTGCGGCGTGTCACGATTCAAGGGCACGGCACGCCCCGGCCGGGGCGCGACGGCGGGACAGGGCGCGACTGGCGGCCGGTGAGGAGAGGATTCGGTGTCTGCGGGTGGTGCGCGCCGGGGGCGGCGGGACAACGGCCTCGACGCATCCGAGTACGCGGTTGCCGGCGACGTGGATCCCCGGGTCGGTGAGCACCTGCTCGACGTGCTGGCCGCCGGTGGCATCGCCGCCTATCTGCAGCCGTCGTCCGACTTGAATCCGGTCACCCGTACGACGACCGTTCCCGCCCGTCCGGTCGATCGGCTCTACGTCGATCGCGTCCATCTGGACACCGCCCGCGGCTATCTGGTGCAGCTGGCCGAGGAAGGTACGCCGGTGCCGGGCGGCGGGCCGGGCACCGGTGGACCGGCCGACGGCGGTCGAGTTCCCGCCGAACGGCGCGGTCCGGACCCGGACGTCGACGCCGCCTGGGCCGGCATCATCGCCAACTACCACGCGCCGGTCGATCCGACCGCCGCGCCGTGGCCGGCGGCGGAAGGCCTGCCGTTCGGCGGGGCGGGACGGGGCGATCCCACCGGTGCCGGATCGACCCAGCGTGGGCCGGACGGGACTACCACCGGGCCGGACGGGACTACCACCGGGCCGGACGGGACTACCACCGGGCCGGACGGGACTACCACCGGGCCGGACGGCGCGGGCACCGAGGCAGCCGACCCGACCACCGGGCCGGGCGATCCGTACGACGGCGGTCCCGGCCAGGGACCGCCCTGGCGCACGTCCGGTCCGGCGGTTCCCGGTCAGGTCCCGCCCGACGGGCCGGCCGGGAACGATCCGGGCCCGACGACGGCCGGTGGGCGGCCCGCCGACCTTCCGTGGGCCGCCGGGTTCACCAACATCTCGGTCGGCCGACGCGGTGACGAGCCGTCGCTGCTCGACGGACTGGACACCTTCGGTACCCAACTGCCCGACGAGCCGGAAGAGGGCTACACGCCGCCACCCCCGCCGCCGCTGCCACGGCTGTCCTCCGCCGCGATCCTCGGGGTCCTCGCCATCATCGGCGGTTTCATCCTCTTCGTTTTCCCCACGGTGCTTCCGGTGGACCGGGGGTTGGCCATCCTGCTCGGTTTCGCTGGCGTTGTCGGCGGCTTCGTCACGCTCATCTGGCGGTTGCGTCCCGATCACGACGAGGATGATGATCCAGACGACGGCGCTGTCGTCTGAGTCCGACCAAAGATCACCGAAAATTAGATTCATTGATGACCGTGGCCACTCTGTAACGCTCGCGTAACTTGGTCTCAGTAGGAATAATTCCGGTAGCCAACCTGTCACGAGTTCGCGATCACTCGCCATGCGCGGCGAACGCCGCGGCGAAACGAGGTCCCCTCATGCGTCAGAGTTCTCTCGTCGTGGTGGCCAACCGCCTGCCGGTGGACGACAGCGTCGCACGCGATGGCGCGTGCGAATGGCGTCGAAGCCCGGGCGGCCTGGTCAGCGCCCTACACCCGATCCTGCAACACGCCCCGGCAACCTGGGTCGGCTGGGCCGGCGGCGCCGGCCCCGCTCCGAGCCTGCCCGACATCGACGGTGTACGGATGCACACCGTGCCGTTGTCCCATGAGGACATCCGGGACCACTACGAAGGTTTCGCCAACGCGACGCTCTGGCCGTTGTACCACGACTCGGTCGAGCAACCGGCCTACCACCGCAGATGGTGGGAGGCGTACCAGCGGGTCAACCAGCGGTTCGCCGAAGCGGCGGCGGCCGCCGCCGAACCCGGCGCGTTGGTCTGGATCCAGGACTACCACCTGCAGCTGGTGCCCGGGATGCTCCGGGCGCTGCGCCCCGACCTGCTGATCGGCTTCTTCCTGCACGTGCCCTTCCCCCCGCCGGAGCTGTTCATGCAGCTCCCCCGGCGGGCCGAGTTGATGCTCGGCATGCTCGGCGCCGACCTGGTCGGGTTCCAGCGCGCCCAGGCCGCGCACAACTTCGCCCAGCTCGCCACCAAGGTCCTCAAGGTTCCGGCCACCGACCGGCGGATCGCGGTGGACGACCGGGTGGTACGCATCGGAGCCTTCCCGGTCTCCATCAACATGTCCGAGATGGAATCGCTGGCGGCGCGGCCCGACGTGGTCGACCGGGCCCGGCAACTGCGCGCCGACCTGGGTGACCCGCAACACGTCATCCTCAGCGTCGACCGGATGGACTACACCAAAGGCATCGAGCAGCGGCTCAAGGCGTACAGCGAACTGATCGCCGACGGGCACGTCAAGGTCCGCGACACGGTCATGGTCCAGGTAGCGGTGCCCAGCCGGGAGCGGGTCGAGCAGTACCGCATCCTGCGGGACCGGGTCGAGCGCGAGGTCGGCCGGATCAACGGCGAGTTCGGCCGGGTCGGCGAGCCCGCCATCCACTACCTCAACCAGTCGTTCAGCCGGGCCGACCTGGCCGCGCTCTACCGGGTCGCCGACATCATGGCGGTCACCCCGCTGCGGGACGGGATGAACCTGGTGGCCAAGGAGTACGTCGCGGCCCGGGTGGAGAACAACGGGGCGCTGCTGCTCAGCGAGTTCGCCGGCGCGGCGGCCGAGTTCCAGCAGGCGTACCTGGTCAACCCGCACGACCTGGACGGGCTCAAACTGACCCTGATGCACGCGTTGGAGGCATCCCCCACCGACGTCGCCGACCGGATGCGGTCGATGCGTGACCATCTGCGCACCCACGACATCCGGGCGTGGGTGCACGGCTACCTGACCGCGCTGGACCGCAGCGGATCCCTGGCCGCCCAGCTGACCGGCTGACCAGCCGGCCGGCGGCCCGGCGGGCACGCAGCGGTCAGCCGGCGCGGGGCGTCGGTCAGAGCGTGCCCTTGTCCAGCCAGTCGAGGATCGCGTCGATCGGCTCCGGCCAGCGCGCGTCCAACATCAGATCGTGCCCCATCCCCGGGAAGAGCAGCGGCGCGCCGCCGAACCGCCGGGCCGCCCGGTCCAGCGCGGCCGCCGCGACGACCCGGTCGTCCGGACTACCCAGCACCAGCACGGGCGGATCGCCGACGGGCGCCTCCGCCCGAAGCCGGGCCAGCAGTTGCCACTGCGCGCGGGCCGAGGCTCGGCCCAGTCGGTCCACGTACGAGTCGGCCAGGGCGTCGGGCAGTTCCCGGCTGAACAACTGGTGACGGCTCAGCCGGACCGCACCGCCGAACACGGCCGGTAGGGTGCCGAGCGGATTGCGGCGCAACACCGTACCGAGCAGCGACCAGCCGTCGAGCACCGGCGCGGCCAGCACCGCCGCCCGGGCGGGATAACGGGCCAACGCGTACGCGACCACCCGGGCACCGGCGCCGTGACCCACCAGGACCGCCTGCCGGGGCAGGCCGGCCGCCGTCTGGACCACGTCGTGCACGTACGTCCGCATCGAGGTCCCCGGGGCGTCGGCGCTGCCGCCATGGCCGCGCAGGCTGACCGCGTACGCGGGGAAGCCACGTTCGGCGGCGCGTTCCAGCCAATGCTCGGCGAAGATCCACGCGCCGTGGCCGAAGCCGGGGACGAACAGCAGCGGCGGTTTGCCCTCGTCGCGCAGTACGTCGGCGCGCAGCACCTCACGGTGGACCGGTGGGACCGGATCGACCCATTCCCTGGTCCGGATGATCCGGGTGGCCGGCGGGGTCGGACTCATCGGGCCGCGACCTCCAAACTGTCCAGGGTGGATTGCAGGGCGCGCAGGTAGCGCAGGTGACTGACCTCGAACCAGTGCCGGGTGGAGTCGCGTACCTTCGCCTCGTGCCAGGGACGGCCTGCCTCGGACTCGATCCTGGCGGTGATGGTGGCGGCCAGCGCCGGATCCGCCTGCCGGGACCGCAGCCACCGCGCCACGAGAACAGCCTGCCAGTGCGCCAACGGAAGTGTTCCGGAGTCGGGCTGCAGCAGGCCGATCACCGACAACGTCGGCCGCTGGCGCGGGATGGCGTGCAGGTAGAGCTGCGGACGTCCGTCGCCGTCGGCTCCGAGCAACGCCGGGTCGAGGAATTCGAACCGAGGCAGATATCCGGTGGCGAGCACCACCAGATCAGGATCGATCTCGCTGCCGTTGGTGAGTTCGACCGAATGCCGGCGGAAGCGCGTGACGTCGGGCACCGGCGTGATCGTACCGTGCCCGACGTGATGCACGAGTTGACTGTTGGCGATGGGATGAGTCTCGTAGAGCTCGTGGTCGGGTGCGGGCAGGCCGAACCGGGTCAGGTCGCCCACGGTCAGCTGGAGCACCCGCCGCACGACCCATTGACGTAACCACAGCGGCAGCCGCAGCGCCGACGCCCGGCCGTTGAGCTGGTCGGCGGGTCGACCGAGGAGATACTTCGGGGCGTACCAGTAACCTCGGCGGGTCGAATGCCAGCATCTGGCCGCCTGCTGGGCCGCCTCGACGGCGATGTCGCAGCCGCTGTTGCCGCCGCCGACCACCAGCACCCGGCGCCCCCGTAGTTGGGTGGCGTCGGAGTAGGCCGAGGCGTGGATCACCTGACCGGTGAAGTCGGACAGTCCCTCGTAGTCAGGCATCTTCGGCGACCAGTTGTGGCCGTTGGCCACTATCACCGCCGAGTAGCGCCGGGTGCGCTGCGCGCCCGTGCTGCCGGTGCTGCGGGTGGTGACGTCCCACCGGTCTCCGTCGGCCGGCTCGATCCGGACGACCTCGGTGCCGAACCAGACGTGCCGGCGCAGGTCGAAATGGTCGGCGTACCGTTCCAGATAGGCGAGCATCTGGCTGTGGTGCGGATAGTCCGGCCAGGAGTCCGGCATCGGGAAGTCGGGATACTGGCTGAACGGCCTCGACGAGACCAGATGCATGCTGGCGTAGACCGGGCTGCGATCGTGCCGTGGATTCCAGACACCACCGATCCCGGTTTCCCGCTCGTAGCAGTCGACGCCGAACCCCTGCTCACGCAGGTTCTTGATCGCGCACAACCCGCTCGGTCCAGCGCCCACGACACAGACCGTCTCCCCCTGGTCGGAAACCGGTCGGCCGTCACGCCACAGCGCGGCACCGATCGCGGGACTGTCGTAGTCAGCGGGAGTGGACACGGCGATCTCCTTCTGTACGGCTGCGAAATCGTGCCGGTCAACCGCCTCGCTTGTCCAGTCCACGCGCCGAACCGCTCTCTGCGGCCAGCGCCGAACCCCCGTTCACGGCCAGCGACAGATCGGCGACGACCGGGAAATGATCGCTGGCGCGTCGGGTCATCGGCGTGTCCACCACCTGGTAGTCGAGCACCTCGACGGACGGATCGACGAAGATCGCGTCCAACCGTCGTCGTGGATCGGCGCAGGGGAACGTCGCGGCGTCGGGCCGGTCGGCGGCGACCACAGCATCGGTCAGCCCGTCGCAGACCGTGGCCCAGGCAGACCCCCCGGGCGGCTCGGCCCCGGCGTCCCCGCCGTCGTCGCCCGGCGCGGGCGTCTCGTTGACGTCGACTCCCAGGATCACCGGCTGGTCGAGGGCGCGACAGGCCTCGCGCAACGCGCGGGCCTGCGCCGGTCGTTCGCCGGCGTCGGTCGCGAGGTGGGATCCGGCCAGCACGAACCGGACCGGGCCGACCGCGCAGCGCGCGAACACCGCGCCCCGCAGGTGTCGGCCCGGGGTCAGCGGATAGCGGATCACCCAGCTGTCGGTGACACTCACCCGCAGGCTGGTCAGCAACAGGTTGCCCAGCCCGGGTAGCCCGCCGGCGCCGACCACCATCCCGAAGGCGTCGGCCAGCGCGGCGCACTTGTGCCGCCAGCGGAACCGCCGAGGCGCTTCCTGCAGGATGGCCACGTCCGGAGCGAGTTCGCGCACCACGGCGGCCAGGGCGGTCCGGTCGTCACGCTGGCCGTGGATGTTGTAGGTCAACACCCGCAGGCGTACGCCGGTGCCGTCCGATCCGGGTGTCTGGTCGCGTCGCATGTTCCTCATCGATCTCACGATTGGGGACAGTGGTCAGATCCGTCGAGCCAGGTCGGCCGCGCCGACCACCCCGGCGGTGTTGCCCAGTTCGGCCGGGCGTACCTGCGCCACCGGGATACGTACCCGCTGGGCGAGCGCCTCGGTGTACGCCCGCTGCGCCGGTCCGAGTAGCAGCTCACCGGCTTCCACCACGCCGCCGCCGATCACCAGCACCTCAGGATCGAGGATCTGCGCCAGGTCGGCCAGACCGATGCCGAGCCAACGGCCGATCTGCGCGAAGGCCTCGCAGGAGACCGGATCACCGGCGCGGGCCGCCGCGGTGACCATCGGTCCGGTGATCGCCTCCGCGTCGCCGCCGGCGAGTGCGAGCAGCCCCCGTGCCCGGGCCGGTTCCTGTCGAGCACCGGCTCGGGCGAACCGGACCAGGGCGTTGCCGCTCGCGTACTGCTCGATGCAGCCGAGCCGGCCGCAGCCACACAGGTGCCCGTCGGGGACCGCGAGCATGTGACCGAGTTCGGCGGCGATGCCGTGCGCGCCACGGACCAGATCCCCGCCGTAGACGATGCCACCGCCGATACCGGTGCCGACGGTGAACATCACCATCGAGTCCGCGGCGTCGCGGCCAGCCCCGTACCGGAACTCGGCCCAGGCGGCCACGTTGGCGTCGTTCTCCACGATCACCGGCAGGTCGACCGCCGCGCTGACGTAGTCGCGCAGCGGCTCGTTGCGCCAGGCGATGTTGGGGGCGAACAGGACCGTGGACCGCTGGGCGTCGATCCATCCGGCGGCGCCGATACCGACCGCGGTGACCGGGTGGGTGGCGGCCAGTTCGAGAACGACCTCGATGATCACGTCGCGTGTCTTCGCCACGTCGTCGGCCGGTGTCTCCTGCCGGGTCTGCGCCAGGACCTCCCCGTCCGGATCGACCACCCCGCCGGCGACCTTGGTGCCGCCGATGTCGACTCCGATGGTCAGCGTCACCGCTGCCGCTCCCCTCTGCTGTGCTGTGCGCCGCACTGGCGCGTCCACCGATCCCGGTCCGCCCGCCGGGCAGCGCCATCTGCCCACCGACCGGTGCCGGGTCGACGCGTTGCCGGTCAGGCCGGTCCGGATTCGGGTCGTCGTGGCCCGGATTCGGGTCGTCGTGGCCCTGCCGGGTCCGTGCCGTCGGCGGCCGGCCCCGGCTGTTGTCGGTCAGCCCAGTGTGGGTCGGGCTCGGCCGGCCCGCCAGCCGACGACGGCTCCGGCTCCGCTCCACCGTCGGTCGCCCGCTGGACACCGTCACGCCCGACTGGTGGTGTGCTCGCCCCGGCGACATCGACGGGAACGTGGGTGGCGGCCGACCAGACGTCCCGATCACCCGCTGAGCCCGAATCATCCCTGGTCCGGGTAGCCCAGCGCCATACCTCGTCGTCCGGGGCGGATTGGCCGGACGGAGGAGTGCGTGGGCTGCTCACCGTGGTCGCGGGGGAATCCGGCGACGGCCCGCGAGGCGGCGCGGGCTCGCCCTGGGCGTCCGGCGGCGCGGGCTCGGTCGGCACGCGAGACGGCGCGGGCTCGCCCTGGGCGTCCGGCGGCGCGGGAGCGCCCCACCCGCCCTGCGGTGCCGGCTCGGTCGGTGCGAGGGCCCGCAGCAGGCTGGCCGCCCCGGCGGCGAGGTCGCCGGCCCCGGTCGCCAGCCGCTCGGCGAGCTCCGGGCTCGGATCCCGCATGGCGTCGATCAGCCGGCAGAGTGGGCAGACACAGCAGGCGGGCTCGCCGGTGGCGATCGGCCCGGTGGCACCGAGCAGGTCCCGCAACGCCCCGAGGCCGGCGCTACCGTGCCGCTGTCCGCGCGCCGCCAGCTTGGCCATGGCCAGGGCGGTCGCCACCAGCCGTTCCGCCTCGGCGCGGGCCGAGTGGGGATCCGATCCCGCCATGCGCCGCCCCCTACCCGGTCTCCGCCGCGCCGAGTTGCTCCACCCGGCGCTTGAGCTGGATGAGGGCAGCGTCCATGATCATCTTCTCGGCTTTGCGACGGAACATGCCGAGCATCCCGACCGAGAGCTCGACCTCCAGCGTGTAGGTCACCGTGGTGGTGCCGTCGCCGTTGTCCTCGATGTCGTACGAGCCGTCCTGCCTGCGCTGCATCTTCGACGGCCGGGCCAGCTGCCACTCGATCCGGGACACGTCCTCGGAGTACTCGTACAGCAGCGTGTACTCGTCGGCCAGCACGCCCGCGTCGAGCACGAAGTGGACCTCGCGCGCGTAGCCGTCCTCGTACTCCTGGCGCACTTCGACCCGGTCGAGCGCCTCGGTCCACTCCGGGTAACGCGCGAAGGCGCAGATCACCGCGGTCACCCTGGACGCGGGCGCGGTGATGACGATCGACTTGGTGGAGGACTCCGCCATGTGGGGCAGGCTACCCGGTGCGCGGGCAAGATCAAGCCAGCAGTCGGCAGCCGGCTCGGCACCCACCGTCCGCCGCCCGGACCACGGGCTGACCGCGCAGGTCACCGGCCGCCCGGTAGGTTGCGGGTAGCCGGACGCCGCACCCGCAGGTCCGGGTCGGCTCAGCCCGCGAACGCAAGGGAGTGCAGGTGCGCGAGTTCTCCGTACCGCCGGTCGTCACGATCGGCGACGCGGCCAGTCTGACCGATCCGGTCTGGGACAACGCCGAGGCGGCCCCGGACCAGGTGCAGTTCACCCGGCCCGGCCCGGCCGGGCCGGTCGAGGTCACCTGCCGGCAGTTCCGCGACGACGTCGTGGCCCTCGCCCGTGGCCTGATCGGTGCCGGGATCGCCGCCGGTGACCGGGTCGGGCTGATGAGCAGAACCCGGTACGAGTGGACCCTGCTGGACTACGCGATCTGGTCGATCGGCGCGGTCACCGTCCCGATCTACGAGACGTCCAGCGCCGACCAGGTCGCCTGGATCCTGACCGACTCCGGGGCGGTCGCCTGTTTCGTGGAGACCAACGCACACGCGATGACCATCGCCTCGATCCGCGACGAACTGCCCGCGCTGCGATCGGTGTGGCAGCTCGACACCGGCGGTGTCGACGAGGTGACCGCCCTGGGCGAGAGCGTCGACGCGGCGCGGGTCGACCAGCGGCGTGCGGCGCTGACCTCCGCCGCCCTCGCCACGATCATCTACACCAGTGGCACCACCGGGCGGCCGAAGGGATGCGTGCTGACCCACCGCAACATGTACGCCGACATCAGCAACGCCATCCCCGGGTTGCCGAACCTGTTCCACGAGGGCGCCGCGACCCTGCTGTTCCTCCCGTTGGCGCACTCCTTCGCCCGGTTGATCCAGATCGGCGCGGTGCAGGCCCGGGTCACGATGACGCACGCCGCCGACCCGAGGAACCTGCTCGACGACCTGGCCCAGGTCCGTCCGACGTTCGTGTTGTCCGTACCGCGGGTCTTCGAGAAGGTTTACAACGGGGCGAAACAACGGGCCCACGGTGACGGCAAAGGGGCGATCTTCGACCGTGCCGACCGGGTCGCCGTCGCCTACAGCGAGGCGCTGGACACCTCTGGCGGTCCCGGGCTGGCGCTCCGGGCCCAGCACGCGCTGTTCGACCGGCTGGTCTACCGCAAGCTGCGCGCGGCGCTCGGTGGCCGCTGCCGCACCGCGATCTCCGGTGGCGCACCGCTGGGTACCCGGCTGGCGCATTTCTTCCGGGGCGCCGGGGTGACGGTCTACGAGGGGTACGGCCTGACCGAGACCTCCCCCGCCGCGTCGGTCAACCTGCAGCACGCCATCCGGATCGGCACGGTCGGCCGGCCGCTGCCCGGGGTGAGTATCCGCATCGCCGACGACGGCGAAATCATGATCAAGGGCGACCTGGTCTTCTCCGGGTACTGGAACGATCCCGAACACACCGCCGAGGTGCTCACCGACGACGGCTGGTTCCACAGCGGCGACCTGGGCCAGCTCGACGGAGACGGTTACCTGACCATCACCGGCCGCAAGAAGGAATTGATCGTCACCGCCGGCGGCAAGAACGTCGCCCCGGCGGCCCTGGAGGACCAGGTACGGGCACACCCGCTGGTCAGCCAGTGCATGGTGATCGGCGACCGCAGACCGTTCATCGCCGCGCTGATCACCATCGACGAGGACGCCTGGTCGGGGTGGCTGGAACGCAACGGGCAACCAGCCGACCGGACGGTGGCCCACCTGCGCGACGATCCGGCCCTGCGGGCCGAGATCCAGCAGGCGGTCGACGAGGCCAACCGTTCCGTGTCCAGCGCCGAGTCGATCCGACGGTTCCGGATCCTGGACCGGGACTTCACCGAGGCGACCGGTGAACTCACCCCTTCGCTGAAGGTGAAACGGACAGTGGTGCTCAGCAACCACGAGGCCGAGATCACCGAGATCTACGGGGGCTGACTACCATCCGTCACGTGTCCGCATCGACGTCCGACGTCCCGCGCCCGCATCCACTCGCCGCCGTGGCCCGCTTGGTCATGCTCGCGCTCGTCGCGGTGCTGACGCTGATCGCCACCCGCGACCTCGATCAGCTGCGGTGGGTGGCACTGCTCGCGATCGCCGGCGCGCCGGCGGTGCTGGCCCCCCGGCATCCGGTGATCGCCCCGATCGGTCGGCTCGCCGAAGTGGTGATCGTCGCGATGGCGACCAGCGAGGTCGCCGCGGCCGCCCTCGTCCGCGCCGCGATCGGCGCCGGCCTGGGCGCCTCGGCGATGCTGCCGTACCTGTCGGTGCCGTTGACCGTGTCGGTGCTGCAGCGCCGTACCCGGGAGGCGACGGCGCTACTCGGCGTCGCGGCGGTGACCCTGGTCGCCTGCGGGGCGTTCACCACCGTCGGCGACCAGCGACAGATCACCCAGCTCGGCTACCTCGCGGTCTGCGCCCAGTGGCTGATCCTGGCCGGTCTGGGCATTCTGGCCGCCGGCACGCTGCAGCAGGTGTTGCAGGCCCGGGGCGACGGCAAACCGGCCCCGTACGCCGAGGCCACCCGGCTGCTCACCCAGCTGCGCAGCGTCGCCCGTCAGCTGCCCGGCGCCACCCTGGACCCGGGCAGCATCTCCGAGCACCTGATCGAAGAGCTGCGGACGGTGGCGCCGGCCGGCCGGACCGCGGTCCTCTCCGGTAGCGGCGGCGGGCGGCTGGTGGTGCTGGCCCAGGCCGGGCTGGACCGGGTCGACTGGGAGACGACGCTGGACGCCGATTCGGCGATCGCCGACGCGTGGGCCAGCCAGCTGCCGCAGACCGCCGCCCGGTCCCAGGCCCGGTCGCATCCCGGTGGCGACGTGTCGGCGTTGGTGGTCCCGTTGGTCGCCGGCGTCCGTACGGTCGGTCTGGTGATCCTGGAGACCGACAGCGCCAACGCCTATCCGGCTCCGGTGGTCGCCCGGATCACCGCGCTCACCCGGCCGGCGGCGCTGCGGCTGGAGGCCGCGTTGCTGTTCGACGAGGTCCGGTCGCTGGCCACCAACGAGGAGCGGCAGCGGCTGGCCCGGGAGATCCACGACGGCGTCGCCCAGGAGCTGGTGATGGTCGGGTACGGCATCGACAACGCCCTGGCGACCCTTCCCGAGGACGCCACCGACACCGCCGAGGAGCTGCGGACGCTGCGCGGTGAGGTGACCAGGGTGATCACCGAGCTACGACTCAGCCTGTTCGAGTTGCGCAGCGAGGTGGACCGGCACGGTGGGCTGGGCGCGGCGATCGCCGAGTACGCCCGTACCGTCGGCTCGTCGGGTCGGTTGCGGGTGCACCTGTCGCTCGACGAGTCCGGTGCCCGGCTGCCGGCGGCGACGGAGGCGGAACTGCTGCGCATCGCCCAGGAGGCGATTACCAATGCGCGTAAGCACGCCGGGGCGGCGAATCTGTGGGTCACGTGCGACATAGACCCCCCCTATGCGCAAATAGAAGTGTCGGATGACGGTCAGGGGATCGCTGACCAGCGTCCGGACGGCAGGTACGGTCTTGCGATCATGGCGGAGAGAGCGGAACGTATCCGGGGCCGGTTGGAGATCAGGCCACGACACCCGAGCGGAACGACCGTGGCAGTGGTGCTCGGAACCTCGCCCCGGCGCGATAGCGTGCGCGATAGCGTGACAGCATCAGAAGGGGAGTAGCCAAAGCATGACCACCAGCCCCACACCGACCACCCGGACCAAGGTCCTGCTTGTCGATGATCACGACCTCATCCGCAAGGGCCTGCGGCACGCGTTCGAGCGGGACCGGCAGTTCGAGGTCGTCGGTGAGGCCGCAACCGCGGCCGAGGGCGTACGCCAGGCGGGCGCCCTGCAACCCGACGTCGTGATCATGGACCTGCGACTGCCGGACGGCAGCGGCCTGGAAGCGACCCGGGCGTTGCGCAAGTCCAGTTCCACGATGGGCATCGTGGTGCTCACCATGTACGCCGGTGACGATCAGTTGTTCGGCGCGTTGGAGGCGGGCGCCAGCGCGTTCGTGCCGAAGACGGCACCGGCCGACGAGGTGGTGGCGGCGGCCCGGCACGCCGCTTCCTCGCCGAGTGCGTTCACCGCCGCCGATCTGGCCGAGGCGATGAAACGGCGGCTGGCTCCGTCGGGTCCGCAACTGTCCCCTCGCGAGGGCCAGGTGCTCCGTCTGCTCGCTGACGGAATGAGCGTCGCGGGCATCGCCAAGCAACTGTTCGTCAGCGAGTCCACCGCCAAGACCCACATCTCCAAGCTGTACGAAAAACTGGGTGCCGCCAACCGGGCCCAGGCGCTGATGACCGCGCTGCGGTTGGGCCTGCTGGAAGCCCCGGACGCCCCGAAGTTCTGATTTGGTCGGTGGGTGCCGGCGGCGGGGAGGCCGGCCCACACACCACCACCGCCGTACGGCCGGGCGGTGTCCGCCGAGACCGTCGGCGTCCGGCCGGGCGGTGTCCGCCGAGACCGTCGGCGTCCGGCCGGGCGGTGTCCGTCGGTACGGGAAGGGAGGCGGCCGCCTCACCGCCGCCGATGGTGGTCGCCTGAGGGATCCGGGCGCGGCAGGATGCGCCGATGATCCCGGGACGGTCTGGATGGACGGGCATGGAGCGGGCACAATAACTACCGCTACCAGGCAGGCATGAACCGTTCAAAAAGGGCAAGAGGGGCGAAAATGGATCGGCCGAATTGGGCACCGGAGAGTATCGACGTGGAGCGGCCGAGCGTCGCCCGGATGTACGACTACTACCTCGGCGGCTCGCACAACTTCGCCGCTGACCGCGCCGCCGCCCAGGCGATGATCGCCGCGGTTCCCGACGCCCCACTGATGGCCCAGGCCAACCGGGCCTTCCTCCGCCGGGCCGTGCAATTCCTCGTCGACGCCGGCGTCCGTCAGTTCCTCGACATCGGTTCCGGAATTCCGACCGTGGGCAACGTCCACGAGATCGCCCAGCGACTCGCGCCGGAATCCACGGTCGCCTACGTCGACGTCGACCCGGTCGCCGTCGCGCACAGCCGGGAGATCCTCGCCGGCAACGACCAGACCACGATCCTGCAGGAGGACCTGCGCCATCCGGACCGCATCCTGCACGATCCCCGGATCCGCAAGCTGCTCGACTTCGACGCGCCGATCGCGGTGATGGTCGTCGCCGTGCTGCACTTCGTCCCCGACTCCGACGACCCCGCCGGAATCCTGGCGACCCTGCGCGACGCGATGGCACCCGGCAGCTATCTCGTGCTGTCCCAGGCCAGCGACGACGGCCGGTCCGACGAGGAGCGCCGTGAGGCAGACCAGATCTACCGGCGTACCGACAACCCGCTCAACGTCCGCAGCAGGTCCGCGCTGACCCGGCTGTTCGACGGCTTCGACCTGGTGGACCCGGGAGTCGTCTGGGTGCCGCAGTGGCGCCCGGAGACCCCGGAGGCAGCCGAGGACGCCGAACGCGCCGTGTTCATGGGCGGGGTGGGCCGGCTCGGTGGATGAACCGGCCCGGTCCCGACCCGATCCGCCCGGTGGCCGACCGCCGGGTGTCACCACCATCGCCCGGTCCTGGGCCAAGGCGGTCACCGGCACCAGCTATCTGCCGATGACCCAGGCCCAGCTGGAGGACTTCCTCGGCGGACTCACCGTCCGGCTCGTCGAGGCGCTGCGCGCCGAACCGTTCACCGTACGGGCCGGTCACCAGGTCGGCACCGAACTGGTAGCCGCCCACGTCGCCTCCGCCGAAGGGCTCGGCCGTACCATCGAGATTCTCGACCTGCGGCTGCTGCGGGACATGGACATCGACGGCCCGGACGTACGCGACCGGATGGCCCGGCTGCTCGGCGGGATCGCCACCGGATACGCCCGGGCGTTGCGGGACCGGACCCTGGACGAACAGGAGACGATCCGACGCGCCGCGCTGGTCGCCCGGGAACAGGCCGAGCTCGCGCTACGGGAAAGCGAGGCCCGCTATCGGCATCGCGCCACCCACGACCCGCTGACCGACCTGCCCAATCGCAGCCTGTTCACC
This sequence comes from Solwaraspora sp. WMMD406, assembly GCF_029626025.1. Taxonomy (NCBI): domain Bacteria; kingdom Bacillati; phylum Actinomycetota; class Actinomycetes; order Micromonosporales; family Micromonosporaceae; genus Solwaraspora; species Solwaraspora sp. WMMD406. Next base: position 3,094,395 of record NZ_JARUBF010000001.1, on the reverse strand, counting down.
CAACGGCTGGACGCGGTCTTCGCCGAGCCGACCACGGCGTCGCGTCGGCTCGGCGTCTGCTTCGTCGACCTCGACGGGTTCAAGGTCATCAACGACACGCTCGGTCACCACGTCGGTGATCTGCTCCTGGTCTCCGTCGCCGAACGTCTGCGGCGTGGCGTGGGCGAGCACCTGGTCGCCCGCATCGGCGGCGACGAGTTCGTCATCCTGGTCGCGAACACCACCTGCACCGACGACGTACTCAAGGTGGCTGACGCCGCCCTGGCCGCGATCAACGAGCCGGCGATCGTCGACGGTCACGAGCTGACCGTGACCGCCAGCATCGGCATCGTGGAACGTCTGGTCGCCGGGACCACACCGAGCGAGGTGATGCGCGCGGCGGACATCACGTTGCACTGGGCCAAGTCCGCCGGCAAGGGCCGGTGGGCGCTGTTCGACCCGGTCCGCAACGACGACCAGTTGGCGCGGTACGCGCTGTCCGCGGCGATGCCGGCGGCACTCGACCGGGGAGAGTTCTTCCTCGACTACCAACCGCTGGTGTCGCTCGTCGGCGGCACCCTGCTCGGGGTGGAGGCCCTGGTCCGGTGGCGACACCCCACCCTCGGCGTACTCGGGCCGGACCGGTTCATCTCGCTGGCCGAAGACTCCGGGCTCATCGTACGGCTCGGTTCGTGGGTGCTGGCCGAAGCGTGCCGGCAGGCCCGACGATGGCTGGACCGCAGCCCGAACGCGCCGTTCGTCAGTGTCAACCTGGCGGTCCGCCAGATCAACGATCCGGGCCTGGTGCAGTACGTGACGACGGTGCTCGACGACGTCGGACTGCCGCCGGACCGGCTCCAGTTGGAGATCACCGAAAGCGCCCTGATGAGCACCGCCGACGGCCCGGTCCGCACCCTGCGAGAACTGGCCGACCTCGGCGTACGGATCGCGATCGACGACTTCGGCACCGGCTACTCCAACCTGTCCTATCTGCGGTCACTGCCGGTGCAGGAGCTGAAGCTGGCCGGCAAGTTCGTGGAAGGACTCCGCAGCCCGGCGATCGGCGACCGTACCGACGAGAACATCCTGCTCACGCTCGTGACGTTGGCGCACACCCTGGCACTGACGGTCACCGCCGAGGGTGTCGAGACCGCGGGTCAGGCCGAACGACTGCGGGCCATCGGCTGCGACGCCGCACAGGGATGGCACTTCGGCCGCCCGGGTCCGGCCGCCGACATCGACGACCAGCTCGCCTGAGCCGCCGACCGCTCGGTGGGCCAGCGAACCGCCGGCCGCTGGCAAGCCAGCGGTCAGCCAGCGAGCAGCGTGGCCATCCGTTGGGCCTGGGTGTCCCAGCGCCAGTCACGTTCGACCCAGGCCCGGCCGGCCGCCCCCAACCGCCGGGCCAGATCCCGGTCGGCCAGCAGGCCGGCCACCCGATCGGCGACCGCTGGCAGGTCGCGGCCGTTCACCACGTACCCGGTCTCGCCGTCGCGCACGGCGTCGGGCGCCCCCCCGGAGTCGCCGGCCACCACCGCGAGTCCCGTCGCCGACGCCTCCAGGTAGACGATGCCCAGTCCTTCGACGTCGAGCCCACGGCGGCGGGTCCGGCAGGGCATCGCGTAGACGTCCCCGGCGGCGTAGTGCTCCGGCAGCTCCTCCCAGGGCACCGAGCCGGTGAAGACCACCCCGCCACGTCGGGCACCGCCGGCGCCGGCGACACCGGCCTGACGGGCCAGTCGATCCAACCGGGCCCGGTACGGGCCACCACCGACGATCAGCAGGACGGCGTCCGGTACCCGACGCAACACCTGCGGCCAGGCCCGGATCAGCGTGTCCTGGCCCTTGCGGGCGACGAGCCGGGAGACGCACACCGCCACCGGCCGGTCGGCGAGCCCGTACCGGGTCCGGATCCGCGCGCCGTCGACATCGGGATGGTAGGCCGCCACGTCGACCCCGGGTGCGAGTCGGCACAGCTCGGTACGCCCGTGCAGCACCCGATCGAGCCGCTGCCGGGTGTATTCCCCGAGATAGGTGACGACGTCGACCCCGTGTCCGATCCGCCGCAGCGCGGCCCGGGCACCGGGCAGCATGGCCCAGCCGACCTCGTGCCCATGGGTCTGGGCGACGGCCCGGGTGACACCGGCGCGGCGGCGCAGCCCGTCGGCGAGCAACCCGAGCGGGGCGGCGGCCCCGAACCAGACTGTGTCGCAGCCCCGCGCCCGGGCCAACGCGGCCGTACGGCGGGCCACCGCCGGCGTGGGCAGCAACATCGTGGTCGCGTCGCGGATCACCTCGAACGGCTGCGCGGCGTCGAACTCAGCGGCACCCGGATGGCTGGAGGCGTAGACGACGACCGAGTCGGCCGGTTGCCGCACCGCGAGGTTGTGGACGAAGGACTGGATGCCACCGGGGCGGGGTGGGAAGTCGTTGGTGACCAGCAGGGTGCGGTTCATCCGCCGACCTGCCGGGCGTACGCCCGGGCGGCGGCGATCCGCTGCACGGTGGAGGGATGGGTGGCGAAGTAGCGGAACTCCCAGCGGGGCGGATCCGGGTCGCCCAGGTTGATCGCCGACAACCGTCGTTGCACCGCCTCGTACGCCACCGGGTCGCTCTGCAGCCGCAGCGCGTACGCGTCGGCGCGGGCCTCGATCCGCCGGGAGACGAACGCCTGCGCCGGGGTCGCGGCCAACCCGACGACGGTGACCACGGCGAGCACCAGGGCGAACGCCGGCGGCTCGGCGATGTCGCCGACACCGGCCCTGCGCAGCAGTCCGCCCCACCCGCCGAGCAGGTAGAGCCCCAGTACGGCGGTGGCGGCGCCCGCCGCGCTCAGCGACGTTCTGATCAGGACGTCGCGAGCCTTGGCGTGACCGAGCTCGTGCGCGACCACCGCCGCGACCTCGGCCGGTGGAGCCTCGCGCAGCAACGTGTCGTAGACGACGATCCGCCGGGTCGGCCCGAACCCGGAGACGTAGGCGTTGACCGCGCGGGTCCGCCGGGACGCGTCGGCGACCAGGACGTCGTCGACGGCGACGCCGTCCCGTGCCGCGAGCGCCATCAGCTCGGTCCGCAACGGGCCCGGCGGCATCGGGGTGAACCGGTTGAACACCGGCTCGACCACCACCGGGAAGACCAGCGACAGCGCCACCACGACGACCGCCGCACCGGCCGCACCGAACGCCCACCACCAGTGGGGAGCCAGTCGGGTCACCGTGTAGAAGCCGCCGAGCGCGACCGCGCCGATGACGGCGCTCACCGCGTACGACTTGAGCAGGTCGACGGCCCACCCGCCCCAGCTCTGGGTGGACAGGCCGTAGCGGGTGAGGACGTCGTGCCGCCAGGCGGCGAACGGCACCGTCACCAGGTTGGCGATGCCCACGATGGTCAATCCGCCGACGAGGGATTGGGCGAGCCAGTGGTCGGCAAACGGACGCCCGACCGCTTCGATCGTCCGGGCGCCGAGCGGGGTCAGCCCGAGTGCCACCGCGACGGCCAACCCGAGCAGCAGGGACCCGTAGGTGCCGGGGCGCAGCGCCGCCCGAAAGTCCCGACCACGGTCGACCTGCTCCGCCGGCAGATCGCCCAACGCCGCGAGTTGGTCCGCCCGAGGTGCCGGTGGACGGGACCAGGGCACCAGCAGCACCGCCAACGCGGCCGTGCCCAGGATGAGGACGACGAACACCACGACCGCCCACGACCGAGAGGTCACAGCTCGTTCCTCCCACCCGTCACGGCCTGGCCCCGCTCATCCTAAGCCGTCGGAAGCGGGCCAGGGGCGCGGCTCACGCGGCCTGTCTTCGCGACCGGGGCCGACGGGACCGACGCCGGATCGGTCCTACCGGCTCGTCGAGCACCTCCACCTCGAAGCCGGCACGGGCGAAGACCTCCACCGCGTGGCGTTCCTCGCTGTCGAGTCGGGCCACCGCACGAGGCGCCTCGATCAACGCGTTGACCAGGCAACCGCCGCAGGCGGCGCCACGAACCGTACAGGTGTCGCAGTCGATGAGCATCGCTCCTCCTCCAACGCCGGACCCGGCCCGGCCCGGCCCGGCCGGGCCGGGCCGAATAACGGGTGCCGACAGTGGCCGGCCCCCGTTACCGCCGCTGGTCGCGGGGTGTCCCACCGCGGAACCATCCGCGACCGGACACGCAGACCGACGGCAGCCGGCCACTGTCGGTTACGTCGACGCTAGAACAGAGGTACGACAAAATCGGTCGTCCAGCCAGGACCCGCTCACCCGGCGACTGGCCGGGTGGCCAGGATCAGCCGGTCGTTGGGGGAAGCGGTCAGCGCCGCCTGGCGCACGTCGACCAGGCCAACCTCGCGCAGCCAACCGGCGATCTCCCCGTACGGGTACGCCTGCCCGCCCTGCCCGTGCAGCAGGTTCAGACTGAACAGCTTGACGAAGGCGTCCCCGCTGACCGAGCCGGCCGGAGCCGGATCGTCCACCGGCTCCACCAGGGCCACCGTCCCGCCCGGCGCGGTGGCCGCGACCACCCGCCGCAGGAGTCGGGCGTTCTGCTCGGGCCGGTAGCCGTGCACGATGTTGAACAACAACACCACGTCGGCCGGCGGACCGGGAATCGGCTCCGGTGAGAGGATGTCCCACTCGTACGGGACGATCCGGTCGACCAGCCCGGCCTCGCCGATCGCCTGCGTTCCGGTGGCCAGCGCCCCGGCCAGATCGAGGACCGTCGCCCGCAGTTGCGGGTGACGCCGGCAGAACGCGACGCTGTACCCGGCGTGTCCACCACCGACGTCGAGCAGCCGGGCCGGGCCGGCTGGCACCGGAACCAAGTCGATCAGTTCGGGCGCCAGCATCCGGGACTGGCGGGTCAGCATCGTCTGGAACTCACGCAACGTGTCCGGATGCTCCTCCAGCCAGCGGTAGAAATCCGCTGCCGGCGTGCCGCTGCGGACGGTCTCCTCCAGCCGGTCCCAGTGGTCGAAGAGCACTCGCTGCCAGAACGAGAAGACCAGCGCGTACGTGTCCGGGGTGCCGTCGCTCAGGAACGCGGCGCTGGCCGGGGTGTTGTCCCAGACCGCGTCGGTGCCGTCGTCGACCGATTCGGTCAGGTAGCCGAAGTCGACAAGCACCCGCGCCAGGATGGTCAGCGCCCGCTGGTCACAGCGCAGCCGGGCGGCGAGGCCTTTGGCCGACTGCGGTCCGTGTTCGGCGAGCGTGTCGAAGACGCCGAGGCGTTGGGCCGCGCCAGCGGCCCGGAATCCGGCGGCGTGCAGCAGGTCGAGGTGCGCCGCCGGAGCCCGCCCCTCCTGATACACCAGCCGCTCCCGGTCAGGCAGGTTGAGTGGCATTACGCGGGCTCCCCTTCTCGGACTGGTCCGTCTCGACCCCGTCAGCGGTTGCGGCAACGGCCAGGCCAGCGGTGTCGTCGCCGGCGGCGTCCGGCAGTTCGGTCTCCAGCCGACGCAGCCTCGGCCGGGCCGCCGCCACCCCGGCGAGCAGCACCATCGCCGCGCCGATCAGCCAGAACAGCCCGGCGATCCCCCGGCCCGGTCCGGTGCCGATCACCGCTCCGACGCTGCCGGCCAGCGCGCCGTCCGGGGCCAGCGCCGGCTCGGCCACCCGGTCTGCCAACGGTCCGGCGACCAGGTACGCCACCGGGGTGGCGGCCTGGCCGATCATGCGGGTGGTGGCGATCACCCGACCCAGCGACTCCGTCGGCACCTTGGTCTGGATCAGGGTCATCACGCTGCCGTTGAGGATCGGCAGAGTGAACAGGAACAGCGGCGCCACCACCGCGATCAACCAGGCCGACGGGTACATGCCGTGCAGGAACAGGGCGACCCCACCCCAGGCCAGGAAGCCGATGATGCCCCGGATCCGCCGTCTCGGTCCGCCCCAGGCGCTCATCACCAGGCTGCCGGCGAACAAGCCGGCACCGCCGGCGAACATCAGCACACCCAGGGTGGCGGCCGAGCCGAACGACAGGATCAGCGGCTGGACCAGCACACCGGCCGTCGCGAACAGGAAGTTGAACCCGCCGAAGAGGACGGCGAGTTGGAACAACCCGGGCTTGCCGCGCAGCAGTCGCCAGCCGTACCCGAGATCCTCACCGAGGGTGATCCGCGTGCCGGCGGCCGGCGCGGCCGTCGCCGACGGGTCCAGCCGGGCGGTGAGGAGCAGCACGATGCCGACCGCCATCGTGCACAGGTCGATGAGGATCACCCCGCGCAGCCCGATTGTGCCGACCAGCACACCGGCCAGCAGCGGCGCGGCGATCTGTCCGGCCTGCGTCATCTGCATCAACCCGTTGGCCCGGCCGAGCCCTTCGCGGGGCACCAGCAGCGGCATCATCGCGTAGAAGGCGGTGATGTGCGCGGTGTTGAACACGGCGGTCGCCGCGGTCGCCAGGTAGATGTGCCAGACCGTGAGCTGGTCGGCCCAGAGCAGCGCGGCCACCCCGGCGGTCACCAGCCCGGCCGCGGCGTCGGCCACCAGCATGATCCGGCGGCGGTCCCGGCGGTCGGCGAGCACCCCGGCGAAGGGCGCGACCACGATTCCCGGCAGCACCGCCGCCAGGGAGATGATCGCGAACTGGGTGGCCGATCCGGTGCTCTGGTAGACCCACACTCCCAGGACGAACCCGGTGAGCGCGGACCCGACGAACGACACCGTCTGGCCGAACCAGAGCACGCCGAACCCGCGCAGCATCCCAGTCATCGGACGGTCACCTCCCGAAGGAATCCGGTACGCCGGAAGTGATCCAGATAGGCCCGGAGCAGGGCGCGGTCGGCCGCCGGGCAGGCCAGCCCCGCCCGCGCCGCCACCTGCTCGGTCGACGCGCAGGCGAACGTCGGCTGCCGGATGCTCGGCTCCTGCTCGGTCAGCGCCGCCGCGTACGGCGCGAAGGCGGTCACGGTGCCGTCGGCCGCACCGGCCCGGACGATCTCCCGCCACCGGTGGTAGGGCACCAGGTCGATGCCGAGTTCGGCGGCGACCTGCGGATAGGCGATCGTACGGTTGTTGTAGTAGTGCCCGTCGACCCCCTGCCCGGCCAGGGTCACGATCGCGCCGGCGACGTAGTCCACCGGGGACATGTCGGTGGGTTCGGCGAGGTCCGGTACGCCGCCCACCTCGACGCAGCACTTGAGGAAGGCGCTGAAGTAGTCGTCCGGGTTGCCGGCACCGGTCCGGCTGTCCCCGGTGATCCGGGCCGGCCGGTGCACGGTGACCGGAAGTCCCCGGTCCCGGGCCGCCCGGACCAGCGTGTCGGCGACCCACTTGCTCTGGTTGTACCCGCCGAGCAGACCGGCCGCGTCGGTCGGCGGGTCGGCCTCGGAGACGGTCCGGTCCAGGTATCCGTCACCGAGGTAGACGCCGAGGGTGGAGACGTAGTGGACGGCGACGTCCCGGCCGGCGGCGGCGAGCCGCAGCACCTCGACGGTGCCGGCGACGTTGGCCGCGCGCAGCCGCTGGTACGGGTGCAGGAAGTTGACCGCGCCACCGTTGTGATAGATCGTGTCGAGTTCGTCGACGAGCCGGGCGTACTCGGCGTCGGCCAGTCCGAGTCGGGGTGCGGCGAGGTCGCCACGGACCGGGACGATCCGCTCGGCGTACTCGGGCCGCCAGAGCTGATAGCGGTCCAACGCGGCGACGATCCGCTCGCGCCCCTCGTCGGGTGAGCCGGCCCGGACCAGGCAGAACAGCTCGGCGGCGGTACGGGTCAACAGTTCACTGGCCAGGAAGGCGCCGAGGAACCCGGTCGCCCCGGTCAGCAGCACCCGACGCGGCGCCGGCCGGGACGACCACCCGGTACCCGCCCGCTCGGGGAAGTCCGCCGGCAGCACCGCCTCGCCGGCCAGGTCCGGCGGTACGGTGTCCGACGAGGTCGCGCCGGGCGCACCGTCGATCCGGGCGGCCAGTTCGGCGAGGGTGGCGGTCTCGAAGAGGGCGACCAACGGCAGGTTCACCCGGCACGCCTCGTTGATCCGGGCCAGGATCGTCGCGGCCAGCAAGGAGTGCCCGCCGAGGTCGAGGAAGTTGTCCTGCCCGCCGATCGGGTCGACGCCCAGCGCCTGGCTCCAGATGCCGGCCAAGGTCCGCTCGGTCGCGGTCGCCGGTGGCACCAGCTGTGGCCTCGCCGGTGGTGCCGGTTCGGGCAGTCGGGACCGGTCGACCTTGCCGTGCCGGGTCAACGGCAGTTCGTCGAGGACGGTGTACGACTGGGGCACCAGGTAGTCGGGCAGCCGACGACCCAGCTCCGCCCGCAGCGCGGCCACCCCGGCCGGCGTGTCCGGGATCGCCCCGGCCAGGTAGGCGGCCAGGAACCGTTGGCCGTGCGCGTCGTGCGGGGCGAGCACGGCGACCTGCCGGACGCCCGGCTGGTCGGCGAGGGTCGCCTCGATCTCGCCCAGTTCGATCCGCCGGCCCCGGATCTTCACCTGGTGGTCGGCCCGGCCGAGGAATTCCAGCTGGCCGTCGTTGGTCCACCGGGCGATGTCCCCGGTCCGGTACATCCGGGCTCCGGGCTCGGCGGCGAACGGATCCGGCACGAACGCGGCTGCGGTCACCGCGGGCCGCTGGTGGTATCCACGGGCCACGCCGGCGCCGCCGAGGCAGAGTTCACCGGGTACGCCCGGCGGGGTCGGGTGACCCCGCCGGTCCAGCACGTAGGCGTACACGTTGGGCAGCGGCACCCCGATCGGCAGTTCGGTCGCGCCGGCCGGCAACTCCGCACCGGACACGGTCGCGTACGTCGTGGCGCAGACGGTGGCCTCGGTCGGGCCGTAGTGGTTGTAGAACCGGACCTGTCCGGCGCTGGCCGACGCCCAGTCACGCAGGCGTGACATCGGCACCGCTTCCCCGCCGACCATCATCCGGCGCAGACATCCCGGCACCGGTTCACCGGCACCGGTCAGGTCCTCGGCCCAGCGCTGCCACAACGCCGACGGCGCGTCCACCGTGGTGACGTCGTTGGCCGCGCAGAAACGCAGCAGCCCCCGACCGGTCAGTGCCGCCGGCTCCGGGTGCAGCACCAGGGCCGACCCGCTGATCAACGCCGGCAGGACGTCGCCGACGGAGGCGTCGAAGCTCAGCGGCGGGATCATCAGGATGCGGTCGGACACGCCGAAGTCGTGCCGGTCCCGGAAGGCCAGCGCGAGGTTGCGCGCGGCGGCGTGCGGCACCACCACCCCCTTCGGTCGGCCCGACGACCCGGAGGTGTAGATGACGTAGGCCGCGCTCTGCGGCGCGGGCGGCACGGTCGCCGGTAGGGCGGCCCCGGTCGGCCCGGCCACGGCGGCCGGCAACGCCGGAAGCGCGGTCAGGTCGAGCAGGACCCCGGCGTCGGACAGCAGGTCGGCCCGTCGGGGGTCACGCGGGTCCAGCGGTACGTAGGCTGCTCCGGCGAGCAGGACGCCGACCAGCGCGGTCAGCGCGTCGGCGCCGGCCAGCATGCTCAGCCCGATCCGGGTCTCCGGTCCGGCACCCTGGGCACGTAGCCAACCGGCCACCGCCCGGGCTCGGCGCAGCAGTTCGGCGTAGCTGACGACGGTGTCGCCGTCGATCACCGCCGGGTTGTCCGGGGTACGGGCGGCTTGCGCCTCGATCAGCGCCGGCACCAGGTCGGTTTCCGGGAACTCGTGCCGGGCCGCCGGCGCGACCACGGTGTGCAACGGCAGCCCCCACAGCCGTCGCCGGGGTTCGGTGGCCAACGCCCGCAGTGTCTCGGCGACGTGTCCGGCGAGCCGCCGCATGGTGGCGTCGTCGAACAGGTCGGCGTTGTAGTCGATCCGGCCGCTCAGTCCGCCCTGGTCCGGCCACATCAGCAGGGTCAGGTCGTAGCGGGCCGGGCCGGGCGGCGGGGCCTGCGGGGTCACCGTCAGGTCCGGCCAGACGAGGTCGGCACCGCCGGCGATCGGTTCGTTGTAGACGAACATGACCTGGAACACGGGTGGGAAGCTCGGACTGCGCCGGGGACGCAGCCGCGCGGTCAGCTGGTCGAACGGGATGTCGGCGTGCTCGAGCGCGGCGACGCTCTCGTCGCGGACGGCGGTCAGGGCCTGGTCCAGGGTGGGGTCGCCGGACAGGTCGATACGCAGCGGAACGGTGGCGACGAACATTCCGATCACGTCGGCGAAGTCGGTACCCCGGTTGGTGATCGCGGTGCCGATCACCAGGTCGTCCTGCTGGCTGTACCGGGCCAGCACGGCGGCGAATCCGGTGAGCAGGGCGTGGAACGGGGTGACCGCCGCGCGCCGCCAGGCGGCCAGCATCGTCGCGGTGTCCGACTCGGGCAGGTGCAGCGACACCGAGGCGCCCCGGAACGTCTGGGTGGCGGGCCGGGGCCGGTCGGTCGGCAGGTCGAGCAGTTCCGGCGCGCCGTGCAGCCGCCGGGTCCAGTAGGCCAGGTCGATCTCCCGCCGGGCGGCTCGCGCCGGATCCCGCTGCCAGCGCGCGTAACGGCCGAACCCGTGGCGCAACGCCGGCAGTCGCGGCTCGGTCCCGGTCAGCTCGGCCCGGTAGAACTCGCCCAGGTCCCGCAGCAGGATGCTCCACGACGCCTCGTCGAGGACGGCGTGGTGCGCCACCAGGGTGAGCCGGTGGTCGTCGGCGGCCAGTCGGACCAGCAGCAGCCGCAGCGCCGGCGCCCGGTCCAGGGCGAACGGTTGACGTAGCAGCTCGGTCTGCCGGCGGACCGCCTCGGACTCGTCGACGACGTCGACCACCGGTACGGTCATCCGCACGCCTGGCTCCACCACCTGTACGGGTTCGTCGTCGACCAGCACGAACCCGGTCCGCAGCGCCTCGTGGCGGGCCACCAGCCGGTCCACCGCCCGGGTGAAGGCCGGGAGGTCCAGCCGGCCGCGCAGCCGTAGCCGGGTGGCCACGTGGTAGACGCCGTCGCCCGGGGCGAGCTGCTCCATAAACCACATCTGCCGCTGGCCGAAGGTGGCCGGGTACCGGACCGGACCGGCGGCGACCGAGCCGCGGCGCCGTCGGCGGACCTCGATCGCCGCCCGGAGGAGTTCTTCGAGTTCGTCGTCGTCGAGGTCGTCCAGGTCCGCCGGGCCGGGCGCGCCGTTGGCACCGACCGGGTCGACCGGGTCGGTACGGGAGGCCGGATAGGCGACGGCCGCCGAATCGGTACCGGCCGCCACCTCCGTACCGGCTGCCGCCTCCGTGCCGGCCGCAGCCGGGCCGGCCGTGGGAGCCAGTGCGGCTGCGGCCGGTAGCCGGCCCTGGTAGCCCGGTGCCGCGACCAGCCGGGCGGCCAGCCCGGCGATCGTCGGGGCGGCGAACACGTCGCGGACCGGCAACTGGACGCCGTACTCGGTGGTGATCCTGGCGATCAGACGGGTCGCGGTCATCGAGTGCCCGCCGAGGACGAAGAAGTTGTCGTCGACCCCGATCGGACCGGCCGGGCGCAACAGCTCGGTCCAGATCGCCAGCAGTTCCGCCTCCACCGGGGTACGCGGTGGCGTCGCGGCCGCCGACCGGGCTGGCTCAGGGCGGGGCAGCTTCGCCCGGTCGAGTTTGCCGTTCGGCGTACGGGGCAGCGCCGGCAGCGCCACGACGGTGGCCGGCACCATGTATTCCGGCAGCCGCAGCCGGAGGTGGTCGAGCAGATCGTCCGGGGGCACGTCGCCGACGGCAGGCACGACGTACCCGGCGAGCTGCTCGTCCACGACGGCGACGGCGGCCTGGGTGATCGCCGCGTGGTCGGTCAGGACCGCCTCGATCTCGCCCAGCTCCACCCGGAAGCCCCGGATCTTGACCTGATGGTCGGTACGGCCGAGCAGTTCCAGGGTGCCGTCGGGTCGCTGACGGGCCCGGTCGCCGGTGGCGTACATCCGCTCACCGGCGGCACCGTACGGGTCGGGCCGGAACCGGTCGGCGGTCAGCGCGGGCCGGTCGTGGTACCCCCGGGCGACTCCGGCCCCGCCGATGTACAGCTCTCCGGGCACCCCACGTGGCACCGGCCGTAGCCGGCTGTCGAGTACGTACAGCCGGGTGGCGGCGATCGGCGGCCCGATCACCACCGGCGCGCCCGCGACGACCCGGCCGGCCGCCGACCAGACCGTGGTCTCGGTGGGTCCGTACACGTTCCAGAGTTCGACGTCCGGTCCGGTCAGCGCGGCTGCCAGATCCGGCGGCAGCGCCTCGCCGCCACACAGCCGCAGCCGCAGCCGGGCCGGCACTCCCCCGGTGTCCCGCAGCATCTGCCAGGTCGCCGGGGTGGCCTGCATCGCGGTGGCGCCGCTGCTGCGGAGCAACTCCCGCAGCTCGTCCGGGTCGGCGGACTGCCGGGCGTCGGCGACGACCAGCCGGGCGCCTTGGCGCAGCGGCAGCAGGAGTTCCAGGACGGCGATGTCGAACGAGATGGTGGTCACCGCGACCAGGCAGTCCGCCTCGGTCAGCGGCAGCGCCGCCGCGAACGACTCGATCAGGTTGACGACGGCGGAGTGCGGGATCGTCACTCCCTTCGGCCGCCCCGTCGAACCGGAGGTGAAAATGGTGTACGCGGCGGCGGTGCCGGGCACCGCGACCGGGTCGGTCAGCGACTCTGGACCGGGTGCCGCGACCGGGTCTGCCGGCGGCGCGGAGGCGGCCGCCGGGCCGGCGAACAGTTCGTCCAGGTGCAGGTTGTGGGCGGTGGGAGCGATCTGGCCGGCCAGCTCGGCGAGCCCGGATTCGGTGACCAGGTGCCGCAGGTCCGCGTCGGCGGCCATCGCGGCCAGCCGGGCGGCCGGAAAATTCGGGTCGAGCGGCACGTACTGGCCGCCGGCGTGCCAGATGCCGAGCAGACCGGCGACGGTGTCCGGGCCACGACGCAGGCACAACCCGACCCGGGTCTCCGGTCCGACGCCGTGCCGGCGCAGCGCGGCACCGATTCGGGCCGCCCGGGACAGCAGTTCGTCGGTCTGCGGCCCGCGACCGCGTCGGCGTAGCAGGTCCAGCGCGGTGGCCGGGGTGTCGTCGCCGTCGACCGGGCCGGGACGACCGTTCTGGGTCGCGGCACCAGCCGGCCGGTCCGCAGCTGGCGGGCTGGCCGCCGGTACGGTCGGCAGCGCCTCGGCCAGCCTGGCTCCGGTCACCAGCGGCAGGTCCGCGATCCGGGTCGACGGATCAGCGACCGCCGCCGCGAGCACCGTCTGCACACAGTCGAGGAACCGGGCCGCCCAGTCCTCGGTGAACAAGTCGGTCCGGTACTCGCAGACCAGCGCGATGTCCCCGGCCGGGCGGGCCTCGGCGTACAGGGTGACGTCCACCTTGGCGGTGCCGGTGTCGACCAGCACCGGACTGACCCGCACCCCCGGCAGGTCGATCCGGGGCGGATCACCGGCCTGGAACACCAGCTGGGCCTGGCAGACCGGGGCGTGGGCCAGACTCCGCTCCGGAGCCAGGACCTCGACGAGTTTCTCGAACGGCAGCTCCTGGTGGGTCAGCGCGTCCAACGTGGTCTCGCGGACCCGGTCCAGCAACTGCCGGAAGGTCGGGTCGTCGCCCAACGAGGTACGCAGGGCGAGCGTGTTGACGAACAGCCCGATCAACGGCTGGGTTTCGGCGCGACCGCGCCCGGACACCGGGGTGCCGACCACGACCTCGGTCGTCGCCGCCCACCGCGACAGCACCACCTGGTAGACGGCGAGCAGCCCCATGAACAGGGTCACTTCGGCGTCGCGGCACAACGTCCGGAAGGCGTCGCCGAGATCGGCAGCGACGTCGCGCTGATGGATCGCGCCGGCACCGCTGGCGACCGCCGGGCGGGGCAGGTCGCCCGGCAGCTCCAGCACCGGCGGCGCACCGGCCAGGTGTCCGGTCCAGTAGTCGAGGTGGCGGTCCAACTCGGCACCGCGCAGCTGGTCGCGTTGCCAGGCGGCGTAGTCGGCGTACTGGATGGGTAGGTCCGGCAGTCGCGGTTGGTCGCCGTCGAGGCATGCCCGGTAGCAGCAGGACAGCTCGTCCAGCAGGATCTCGTACGACGCGGCGTCGCCGACCAGGTGATGCAGGACGATCAGCAGCAGGTGTTCGTCGGCGGCGAACTCGATCAGCGTCACCCGCAGCAGGGGGCCGCGTGCCAGGTCGAACGGTCGCGCGGCGACCTCGGTGACGAACTCGTGCGCGGCCGCCTCGTCGGCGACCCGGACCACCCGGACCGGCACCGTCAGCGACGCGGCGATCCGTTGCGCCGCGACGCCACCGGCCGCGTCGAACGTGGTCCGCAACGCGGCGTGCCGGGCCACCACGTCGTCCACGGCACGTTGCAGCAGATCCACCCGGACCGGGCCGCGCAGCCGCTGCGCGAACGGCATCGTGTAGGTCGGTCGACCGGGATCGAGGCTTTCCAGGAACCACATCCGCTCCTGGGCGAACGACATCGGCCTGGTGTCGGACGTCCGGGCCGGCCGGTCGCCACCGAGGGTACGGGCCAGCAACGCCTGCTTCTGCTGTCGCGTCAGCCGATCGATCTGGGTCACGACACGGCCCCGAAGACCCGCCGCCGCAGGTGCGCCGGCACCTGGTCGCGGTAGAGCCGCAGATAGGTCGATACGTGCGCCGGGTCGGACTCCAGGAACAGGTAGTCGGTGGGCACCATGTGCCGGATCGCCAGGATGGGAACCGGGCTGCGCAGCGGCCGCAGGTCCGGATTCCACAGGCCGCCTTTGTCGGGTGGGCCGTCGTGGAACTCGCCGATCATCAGGCCCTGGGCGACGTACTCGCCTTTGAGTTGGTCCTGCAGGTAGTCGACGACGGCGCTGGCGCGGCCGGACGGCAGTTCGGGCAGCACCATCAGGATGGTGCAGTACATCCGCGAACTGCCGGCCTGGTCGGCCAGCAGCCGGAACCAGTCCCGGTAGACGCCGAGCCGGCCGGCGACGACCGACAGGTCCGGGTCGGTACCGGGCTGCACGGTCAGGTAGAAGGTGCCACGGTCGAGGGCGGTCTGCGCGTACGGGCAGACGTTGCCGGTGCGACCGAGGTCCGGATGCGGGCGGCACAGGTACTCCCGCGCCCAGGTCACGACGGCGCGGAGCGACGCCTGGTGGGCGCGCACCGCCTCAGGGAGCGGATCCCGATCGAGATCCGCCACTTCGATGAGGGTGTACGAGGGGTCAACCGGGTAGGTCAACATCAGGGGTCCTTGCCGCAGGTGGGAGCCGATGGGTCAGCGGATCAGCAGGGTGAGCAGTCCGGTGGCGCTGCCCAGGGTCAGGACCACCGCGGTGAGCAGCGCCGCGTCCTGCCGCCGGGCCCGCCGCAGCGCATCCGCGTACGGGATGGTGCGGTGGGAGATCATGGTGTAGAGCGGCAACCAGGCCGATCCGAGCATCCGGTGCAGCACCAGATCAGCCCGTTTGCGGGCCCGGAACCACGGCGACCGGATTCGGTCACGCAACTCGACGAAGTTGCGTTCCGACAGCTCGGCGAGCACGTCGGTGTGCCGCTTGCGCAGCCGCTGGTATTCGGCCAGCGCCGCGCCCCGGTCGGCCGGGAACCGGTCCAGGCAACCGGCCAGCAACGAGCAGTCCTCGAAGCAGGAGTTCATGCCCTGGCCGTAAAAGGGGTAGACGGCGTGCGCCGCGTCACCGACCAGGACCACCGACTGCCCGTACCGCCACGGTTCGGCCCGGACGGTGACCAGCTTGCCGACCGGATGCGCCAGCCACTCGGCGGCGCGGTCCGGCATCAGCGCGGCGGTGTCCGGAAACCCGTCGTCGAGGAAGGCGTGCACGGCGGTCTCGGTGTCGAGCCGGGCCAGCGTCGGCATCGGCAGGAACATCGTGGCCGTCAGCGAGTTCTCCACGTTGGGGTGGGCCACCATCAGTCCGTCGCCGCCGCCGGGCCAGACATGCAGACCCCGCAGGGGGGTACGGGCGGAGCCGTCGTCGGCGGCGGGGATGGTGAGTTCCTTGTAGCCCCACTCCAACACGTCCACCGTGCTGCGCACGTGCCCCTGCCGTTGCAGCAGGTCACGCACTGTCGAGTGGGCACCGTCCGCGCCGACGACCAGGTCCGCGCGGGCCTGCTGCCCGTTCGCGAACGACAGCAGCCCGTCGGCCGCGTCCAGTTCGGTCAACGCGTGCCGGAACGAGAAACGCACCTGTGGATGGCCTTCGGCGTATCCGATCAGCAGTTCGTTGAGGTCCTGTCGCAGGATCGAGTGCAGCACCTCACCCGAGCGGGTCCCGTACGGCTGGAAGCTCAACGTTCCGTCGGGGTCGTGTACGTACCGGCCGCGCATCGGCACGCAGCGGCGCAGCACCGGATCGAGCAGGCCGATCTCCCGCAGCGCGGCCATGCCCCGCGCGGACAGCCCAAGGTTGATCGATCGTCCACCGGCACCGGCGACCTCGCGCGGGTCGTCGCGGCGTTCGTAGACGTCGACCTGCCAGCCCCGCCGGGCCAGGTAGCTGGCCAGCAGTGAGCCGGTCAGTCCGGCGCCGATGATCGCCGCCCGCTGCCCGTGGCCGGCCGTTCGTCCGGCGTTCACCGCATCAGCTCCTGCAGCAGGTCGTCCAGTTCGTCGTCGTCGAGGTCGGCCAGGCCGCTGCCGATCGGGCGGATCGGGTCGCTGCCGCTGGCGGCCTGCTCGTCGACCGCCCGCGCCAACTCGGCGATGGTCGGGCCCCGGAACAGGGTGCGCAGCGGCACGTCCACCCGCAGGTCCGTGCCGATCCGGGCGATCAACGCGGTCGCTGTCAGCGAATGCCCGCCGAGGGCGAAGAAGTTGGCGTCCACGCCGGGTGCCTCGGTCAGCCCGAGCAGTTCCTGCCAGAGGCCGACCAGGTGCCGTTCGGTGTCGGTGCTCGCGGCGCGGGTCGGTGCTCCGGCCGACCAGTCCGGCGCGGGCAGCGCGGCCCGGTCCAGTTTCCCGTTCGCGGTCCGGGGTAGGGCGGCGATCGTCACCACGGCGGCCGGCACGAGGTAGCCGGGCAGTCGCTCGGTGAGCCATCCCCGGACCTGCCGGTCGTCGCCGACCACGTACGCGACCAGCCGGGGGTCCGGCCCGCCGGTGACGGTCACCACCGCGTCGGTCACGCCGGGGCAGGACCGCAGCACCACTTCGATCTCGCCGGGCTCGATCCGGAAGCCACGGATCTTGACCTGGTGGTCGGCTCGGCCGAGTAGTTCCAGAGTGCCGTCGGTGCGCCAGCGGGCGAGGTCGCCGGTGGCGTAGAGCCGTCCGCCGCTGGTGGAGAAGGGATCCGGGACGAACCGTTCGGCGGTACGTCCCGGTTGCCGTTGATAGCCTCTGGCCACGCCCGCCCCGCCCAGAAAGACCTCGCCGACCACGCCGGGCGGCACCGGCTGCAGACGGTCGTCCAGCACGTAGCACCGGGTCCCGGGGATCGGGGTGCCGACCAGGACGGGGCCGTCCGGGGCGACAACGGCGGCGGTGGACCAGACGGTCGTCTCGGTCGGACCGTAGACGTTCCACAGCTGCGCGTCGTCGGTGAGCAGCGCGTCGGCCAGGTCCCGGGGCATTGCCTCGCCGCCGCAGATCCGCAGCCGGACGCCGGCCGGCACACCGCCGGTGGTCAGCAGGGCCCGCCAGGTCGCCGGGGTCGCCTGCAGGACGGTCGCGCCGGTACGTTCCACCAGTCGACGCAGCGCGGCGGCGTCGGCGACGGTGCCGGCATCGGCGACGGTGACCCGCGCCCGGCACACCAGCGGCAGCAGCAGTTCGAGTACGGAGATGTCGAAGGCCACGGTGGTGACCGCGACGAGATGGTCGGCGGGTCCGATCGGCAGCAGTGCGCCGAACGCTGTCAGCAGCGCGGCCACGTTGCCCTGGTCGACGGTCACGCCCTTGGGCCGGCCGGTCGACCCGGACGTGAAAATCGTGTACGCCGCAGCGGTGGCGGGAATCGGCTGGCGCGGCACCGGTTCGGCGACGAGCGCGTCGTCGAGGTCGACGAGGCGCACCCGTGGCGCGTCGGCCAGTCCCGGCGGCGGTTGGCCGGTGCCGAGGACCACGTCGACCCCGGCGTCGGCGATCATCATGGCCGTCCGGGCCGGCGGATGGTCCGGGTCGAGCGGCACGTAGCCGGCTCCGGCCCACCAGATGCCGAGCAGCGCCGGGATCAGCCGGTCGTCGCGGGGCAGACAGAGCCCGACCCGGTCCTCCGGCCCGACGCCGAGGCGGCGCAGCGCCCCGGCGATCCGGGCGGGTTCGTCGGTGGGCCAGGCGTCGGCCAGCATCTCGATGGCGGTCGGCGGGCCCGCCGGTAGCTGCGGTCCGGTAGCCCAGTCGACGGTCACGGTGGACAGATCGGCCGCCGGCAGCAGCGGCAGGTCGCCGAGGCTGCGCCCGGGTGCCCGTACGGCGGCGTGCAGCACCGTCCGCAGCAGGTCGACGAAGCGCCCGGCCCAGGCGGCGTCGAACAGGTCGGTGGCGTAGATCAGTCGGCCGGTGAGCCCGTCGGCGTCGTCGACCATCATCAGGGTGAGGTCGAGTTTGGCGCCGCCGTTGTCGAGCATTTCCGGCCGCCACCGCAGCCCGTCGACCTCGGCTCCGCCCGGTAGTTCCTCGAGTTGGAACATCACCTGGGTGAGCGGGGAACTGGCCAGTTCCCGGGGTGCCCGGCAGATCTCGACGATCCGTTCGAACGGCACCTGCTGGTGGGCGAGCGCGCCGGCGACGGTGTCCCGGACCTGCGTCAGCAGGGTGGCGAAATCCTGCGCCGACCGAGGCCGCAGCCGTACCGGCAGGGTGTTCATGAACAGGCCGACGACCTGCTCGGTTTCGGGTTGTTCCCGGCCGGCCACCGGCACCCCGACGAGCAGGTCGTCGCGGCCGGCGAGGCGGGCCAGGGTGACGGCGAAGCCGGCCAGCAGGACGGTGAAGAGGCTGACCCCGTGCTCGCGGGCGAATCGCCGCAGCCGCTCGGCTTCCTCGTCGGCGACGGCGAACGGCAGCGTGTCACCGCGCAGCGACGGCTGCTGCGGCCGGACCCGTTCGGTCGGCAGGGCCAGCACCGGGTCGGCCCCGGCCAGTTCGGTCGACCAGTACCGCTCCGCGCGCTGCCAGCCGTCGCTCGGCTCAACCGTCCCGGCGGACCGGTCGGTCTGGGCGGGCTCGGCCCGCTGATCGGCCTCGGCGGGCTCGGCCCGCTGATCGGTCTTGGCGGGCTCGGCCCGCTGATCGGCCTCGGCCGGCTCGGCCCGCCGCGCCTGTTCGGCTTGCCACACCGCGAAGTCGGCGTACTGGATGGGTGGTTCGGGCACCGGCCGGCCGGCGTAGTCGTCGATCATCTGCCGGACGAGGATCCGCAGCGACCAGCCGTCGGCGACGATGTGGTGGTAGACGACCAGCAGCACGTGCTCGTCCGGGGCGAGCCGCAGCAGTTCCGCCCGCAGCAGCGGTCCGGTCCGCAGATCGAACTGGGTGCGGGCCATCCGCTCGGCGCGTCGACGCGCGGCGGCGGCCGGGTCGGCCTCACCGGTCAGGTCGACCGTACGCCAGGGAAGGTCGGCCGTGTCGGCGACGACCTGGACCGGCTGGCCCGGCCGGTCTGCCGACTCCCGGAACACCGTACGCAGTGCCTCGTGCCGGGCCAGGGCAGCGGTCAGCGCCCGGTGCAGGGCCGCCGGGTCGAGCGGCCCGCTCAGTTGGATCGCCCACGGCACGTTGTACGTGGGCAGGCCCGGGTCGATCCGGTCGAGCAGCCACAGGCGCCGCTGCCCGAACGACGCGGGGAATTCGTACGTCTCGCTCACGTGCCGCCTCCTGACCGTCGAACCGCCACCACCCGTAGTTCCGCCGGACCGGGTCGTCCCGCCGCGTCGGTGAGCCAGAAATGCTCCGGTCCGGGCAGCATCTCGGTCACCGCGACCCGGGCACCGGGCCCGACGTTGCGGTGGGCGCGGCGAACCGCCCGGGCCAGCAGGTCGATCGACACCAGACTGGTCAGATCCAGATAGATCGGTTTGTCTTCGCCCTCGGTACGCAGGAACACGTGCCGGGGCAGGTCGTGCCGGCGGGCCCAGGCCCGTACCTGCCGGTAGCGCCGGGCCTCGTCGGCGGTGCCGGCGAAGTCGAGCTGGCCGGCCTGGTACGCCCATCCCTGCCGGCTGACCACCAGCCGGTCGATGGTCACCCGGGGGGTGCGCACCACCGATTCGGTGGCCGGCCCGGCCCGCTTGCCGGAGCGGCCCTGGCCGCTGGTCGGCACCGGTACGGTCCCGGTCGACGCGGCCTGGGCGGTGGTCACCTTGAAGTGCTGCACCACCCCGGCCGCCAGCAGGTCACCCAGTACTTCCACCAGCGGCATCTCGACCTGTCCGTCGCGGCGACGCACGACGAGTCGGCCGCCGTGTTCGAGCACGTCGCACGCGCCGATCGGCAACGGCGCGGCCGGCGCGGACTGGCAGGTGTCGTGCGCGAACATCAGCCGCAGGTCCTGCGCGGACACCAGGGCGTTGCCCTGCCGGGCGGGAATGCCGCCGGCTTCGCCGGTCGGACCGGGATAGACGGCCGGCCCGCCGACGTCGAGGCGCTGCCGGGCCCGCAGTGCGTCCGGATCCGGGTGGAGCGCCACCCAGGTGTGGTAGCGCATGGTGTTCACCCCGGGATGCAGCTCGCCGAGCACCCACTGGTCGCCGGCGATCATCAGGTCCGGGCTGTGCTGCACGCCGGTCGGCCAGCCGGGTCGCCGGGCGGCGAACTCCTGTCGGGCCCGGTCCCGCAGGTCGGCGCTGTCCAGCTGGATCCGGTCGAGTCCGGCGGGCAGCCGCAGCACCCGTGACCAGCGCTGACGCAGCGCGCGCTGGAGCGGATCCACCAGTTCGGCCGGCGGGTTGAAGATCAGGTCTCCGGCGATGAGCCAGAACTCGGCCAACGGCACGCTGGCCGTGCCGCGCTCGGTGGCCCGCGCCGTGAACAGGTCCACGAAGTGGCGATGCCACAGGGCCGCCGCCGCCGCGGTGAACCACTGCGCCGCGTCGAGCACGATGCCGAAGGCGTCGCGTACTCCGTCGAGCATGGACTCGCCGAACTCCACCGAACCGCCGCGCAGGCACTCCTCGTACGCGATCGTCCGCCCGGCGTAGAGCTCGCCCGGCCGGCGGGTCGCGGCGGCGCCGGTCCGCCGGGTGAAGACCTCTTCCAGCTCACCGACGCACCGGGCCACCTTGTCGGGATCGCCGGCCGCTGTGGCCAACGCGTCGCGGGCGGCGACCAGCTCGTCCAGGGCGGCCAGGGCCTCCCGGCGGGCCGGCTCGCAGCCGTCCGGGTCCGCCGCGCCGTCCGAGCCGGCGGGGTCCGCCGGCACCGCCGGGTCCACCGCGCCATCCGGCACCGCCGCCCCGTCCGGGTCCGCCGGGTCGGTGGTCCTGGTGAGTAGCCGCCGCATGGTCTGCTCGGGCCGTACGTCGTCCGGCGACACCTCCAGCCGCCAGGCGATCCGCTGGGCCTGGGCCAGCTCGGCCAGGACCTGGTAGACCTCGGCGACGGACAGCCCGTCGCCGGCGAGCACGTCGGCCACCCGCCGAGCGCTGCGGACCCCGTCACAGGCCCGCAGGACCGCCGCCTGCGTCGGAGTCAGTGGCACCGGCTGCGCCATCGGGACCCGCAACTGGTCGCCGACGAGGTCCAGGAACGGCATCAACCGAGGGACCAGGGTCGGCCGCAGCCGGTCGACGTACGGTGCCAGCAGAGCGGTGACCGCCCACCCTTCGAGATGGACGGCCCGCGCCGCGAGTGGGCCGGCGGACAGGCTGAGCCCGGCACCGGACCGGAACCGGGCCCAGCCGACCGGCCCGAAGAACCCGATGGTGTCGTTCTTGGCGCAGTAGCGTTGCAGGTAGCTGCCGACCAGCGCTTCGTGCTGGCGGTGTTTGGTGTTGCGAGAGGCCGGCTGCGGGCCGTGTCGGATCAGCGAATCGAAGCCGGTCCGCAACGCGTGCCGGTTCTGCCACGCCACCGCCTCGCGTACCTGCGGGTGTTTCGCGGCGGCGTACAGCGCCTGGGAGAGCCGCCGGGTCGCGGCCGGCCAGCGCGCGGCGAACCCCTCGTCGTCGCCGGCGTCGGCCGCGGCGGCCAACTCCGGATCACCCAACGGGGCGAGCAGCGCGAACGGCATTCCCGCCCCGCGCAGGCACACGGTGCGCCACAGCGTCCAGTCCTCGGTGAGCGGAATCGACGGTTCCGCCGCCACCGGCGTCGCGGCCACCGACCCGACCTCGGGTCGGTCAGCTGGCGGCTTTGCCGGCACGACCGTGGAACGATCGACTCCGCCGGTGGCGAACGCCCGCCGGTCACGCCGGCCGATCACGCCGGGACGTGGTCCGCCACCGGGCGCGGACCGAACGGTGCCGTCGGCCGCCCCGGCCGCCGCGTCGATCGCCGCCGCGCATCCGGCCAGGCTCGGTGCCGCGTAGAACGCTGGCAGGGACAGCTCCACGTCGAAGGTCTCCCGGATCCGGAACAGCAGCCGGGTCAACCCGAGGGAATTGCCGCCGAGTCCGAAGAAGTCGTCCTCGACCCCCACCCGTTCCACCGTCAGCACGTCCCGCCAGAGGCCGGCCAGCTCACGTTCGGTGCGGGTACGGGGCGGGACGAACGCGCCGGTGGGCAGCGACGCCGGCGGCAGGGCGGACCGGTCCACTTTGCCGTTGGCGGTCAGCGGCCACCGGGTGAGTACCGCGAATCGGCTGGGCACCAGATGGCCGGCGAGTCGCCGCGCGGCGTACTCCCGCAGGTCGGTGGCGGTGAGCGTGTCAGGGGCGGCCGTGACGTAGCCGACCAGGTGCCGCTGTGCCCCGTCGCCACGGACCACCACCACCGCGTCGGTCACCTGCGGATGGCCGCGCAGTACGGCGGCCACCTCACCGGGTTCGACCCGATAACCCCGGATCTTGACCTGCTCGTCGGCGCGGCCGATGAATTCCAGCACTCCGTCGGCGCGCCACCGGACCAGGTCGCCGGTACGGTAGAGGCGGCTACCCGGGGTGGCCGCGAAGGGGTCCGGCACGAACCGGTCGGCGGTGGCCGCCGGATGGTTCAGGTAGCCCCGGGCCAGTCCGTCGCCACCGGTGTAGAGCTCGCCGACGACGCCGACCGGCACGGGTGCGCCGGTCTCGTCGAGCACCACGACGCTGGTCCGTTGGATCGGCGTCCCGATCGGCACCCGGTCGCCGACGCCTTCGGTCGTCGTCGTCACGTGGCAGGTGGTGAAGGTGGTGTTCTCGGTCGGACCGTAGCCGTTGACGAACGGCAGACCGGGCCGGGTCCGCGACAGCGCCCGGACCGCGTCCGGCGCGAGGACGTCGCCGCCGGCGAGCACCTGACGTACGCCGGCCAGTGCGGCCGGGTCGAGGTCCACCAGTTGGTGGAACAGCCCGGCGGTCAACCACAGCAGGGTGATCGAGTGGTCCCGGATCAGAGCGGTGATCGTGGCCAGGTCCACCGGCCCGGGTGGAGCCACCACCAGCCGGCCACCGGTGAGCAGTGCCCCCCAGATCTCCAACGTGGAGGCGTCGAACGCCGTCGGCGCCAGGTGCAGCAGCGTCTCCCCCGGGCCGAGCCGCGCGAAGGTGGGTCGGTCGATCAGTCGGTGCACGGCGCGGTGTGGGACGGCCACGCCCTTCGGCCGCCCGGTGGATCCGGAGGTGTAGCTCACGTAGGCGGTGCTCTCGGGGTGGGCTCGACCGGGCGGCGGACCCGGCGCCGGTCGGGTCAGCTCGGCGGCCTGGGCGGCCAACCAACCGGGGGTGATCACCAGGGTCGCGCGGCTGTCGTCGAGGAGCTGACGGGTACGGGCTGGTGGATCGACCGGGTCGACCGACAGGTACGCGCCTCCGGCGAGGCTCACCGCGAGCAACGCCACGATGAGGTCGATCCCCCGGGGCAGCGCCACCGCGACGGGAACGTCACAGTCCACCCCGTGCTCGCGCAGCAGCCAGGCCAGCCGATTCGCCCGCTCGGCGAGGTCCTGGTAGGACAGATTAGTGGCACCGTCGGTGAGTGCCGGGGCGTTCGGAACACGGCCGGCGACGGCGGTGAACAGCTCGCCGATCGTGGCGGCGGGAACCGGATCGGTGTCCGGGCCGCTACGTCGGATCGGGTTCCGTTCGGTCTTCTCGTCCAGCGCCACCGTGCCGAGCAGCGCCGACGGCTGGCGGGCCATGGTCGACAGCACGGTACGGAAGTGCGCCAGGATCCGCTCGGCCGCCGTGGTGAGCAGGCGGTTGCCGTCGTGAATGAGCAGCAGTCGCATCCGGGGCTCGTCGAAGACGTAGATGGTGACCGGGTAGCTGGGCAGCCGCTCCAGCCGCATGCCCGCCGCGCGCAGCTGCGGATGCCGCTCGGCGAGCACCGACTGCGCCAGCCGACGCTCGAAGACCACCAGGCTGTCGATCAACGGTGTCTCCGGCCGGTGGCCGGCCCATTCGAGGATCGTGGTGAACGGGGCGTACTGGTGCTCCCGGACCTGCCGGATCCGGCGATGGACGTCGCGCACCAACTCGGTGACCGTCCACCCGGTGGGGATTCGCAGGTGGAGCGGCACGGTGTTGATCAGCAGGCCGATCATCTCCCCCGCGCCGGGTGCGGTGTCACGCCGGCAGGATCGAGTCATCGCGAGGGTCGCTTCCGGCTGCCCCGCGTAGCGGGCACGTACCAGTCCCCAGGCCGCGTGGACCAGACTGTTGACGCTGCCGCCGGCTGCGGTCGCCGCGGCCCTGATCAGCTCGGATTCGTCCGAGGTCAACTCGATCGTCAGAGTGCGCGGGGCACTTGCCCGCCGGGCCGGCGGACCGGCCGCAGGTGGGCCGCCGCCGGCCTCGGCCGGGCCGGCGGCGTCGGCGAGATCGGCCGGGCCGAGGTATCCGGCGAACGGCCTCGGTGGCAGCGCGTCAACGAGATGGCCGGACCAGAACCGCTGGGCCGCCGTCAGGTCGTGCCCCCGCCACCAGTCGACGAAGTCACGAAAGGGCGGTCGTACCGGATGCTCGACCGACCGGCCGGTGAGCCGGGCGAGGTAGTCGGTGAACACCTCGTCCAGCAGCAGGACCAACGACCGGCCGTCCAGGATGGCGTGGTGGAAGGTGAACAGGACGGTGGGTGCCGGCGTGCCGGCGAGGACGGTGATCCGCGCCATCGGGGCCTGGTCCGGGTCGAACGCGGCCGACCGGTCGGCCCGGAGCAGCCCGTCGAGGTCGTCGTCGGCACGCCAGTCGTCGCGCCAGCGGATGCCGATCGTGGCCGCTGGTTCGACCACCTGCATGAGCCCGTCGGATGGGTGCCAGCGGAATCCGGTCCGGAGCACCTCGTGTCGGGCGGTGGCGGCGTGCCAGCTGGCCTCGAACGCGGCCCGGTTCAGCGTCGTCGGCCAGGTCAGAAGCACCTGAATGATGTCGATCCCGGCATCCCGGTCGCGCAGGCTGTTGACGATCAGGCCACGTTGCAGCGGGGTCGCCCCGTATCGCACGACAGGCCTCCGACTCCGTAGTCACGTAATCACTCACCGGGCGACAGCTTCACCACGCCTCAATAGGCCTCTTGCCGACATCCCGACACCGCAGGACCGCCACCACCGCGCGGCCACTTTCCCGCCGGACGAACGGCACCGGCCGCCACTTGACTTGCTGATCGCCAAATCAGTTGAGCAAACCGTAAAGCATCAAGTCAAGTCGTTGACAAGATCAGGAAGCGACCCTCCGGACAGCCAGTCCCGCAGGGACCGCGGGCGCATGTCCAGCCAGATCTTGTCGATGTGGTCCAGGCACTCGGCCTTGGTCCCCACGAACCCCGCACGCTCCCAGCCAAGCGGCAAATCACGCTCGTTGGGCCAGACCGAGTACTGCTCCTCCTGATTCAGAACCACCGCGTACACGATCGTGTCGTCGTCGCCGAACACGCCACCACCCCTTGCAGTTGCCCAATTACCAGACCTGATGCAGGAGGATGACACGGCCGACATGGGCAGTCAATACCGGCTGTCAAATCACGCGGCACGATATTGACAATCCAGCCCGATCAGCAATCTGACCTAGAAATTCAGCAATGAATTGCTCAATAGGCCTATATTGACTCACGATTCAGGCCCAGTAATACCAGCCCATACCAATAATGAGCAATTCAGACCGGGAACGATGAAACCGGACCAGACGCCGGCAGATCCCCGGCCAGGGGCGACGGCCAGGGGCGACGGTCAGGACCGCGCGAGACGGCGCAGCAACGAGTCGGCACCCATCGGATACGCGCCGTGCCGGCGCACGCCGTCGGCAACTTCCCGGTCGGAGGAGACCACGACCAGCGCCCGACCCGACGGTTCGGCACGGACCAACCGGCGGATCAACTCGTCAGCGGTCTCCCCCTTGCGGGAGAAGAGCACCCGTACGCCGCGCGGGGCCGGCGGCAGACCGTGCATCCGCTCAGCGCCGTCGAAGACCACGGTGACCTCGTCGTTGGTCTGGGCGGCGATCCCGCCGAGGCCGGTGATCAACCGTTTCCGCTGCTGTTCCAGCGGCATCTCGCCGAACCCGCGTTTGGTGACGTTGTAGCCGTCCACGATCAGGTGCGCCCGGGGCAACGCGAGCAGGTCGTCGAGACGCGCCGGGTCGTCGGTGTCACGGGCCCGCGTAGAACTGGCACTGGCCGGTCGGTCGGCGAACGCCTCGGCCACGTAGTCCGCCGGAAGCCGGTCGGCCGGATCGAGCGCGAGTTCCCGGCGCAGCCCCTGAGCGGCCTGGCCGATCGTCTCCAACAGCAGCCACAGCCGCGCGTCGTCCACCGCCCGCGACTCCTTGGCCGACTGACGGGCCGCACCGGCCGACGACTCCGCGTCGGCCAACTTGGCGCGCAGCCGGCGCAGCTCGGCGTCGTGATCGGCGGCCGCCCGGGCGGCCCGACCCTTTTCGGTGGCGAGCAGTTCGTTGGCCCGCCGTTGCTGCGCCTGCGCGTCCCGCAGGGCACGAGCCAGCAACCGGGACTCCTCCCGGAGCTGACCGAGTTCCTCCCGGACCCGGGCCAGTTCGTCCCGCAACTTCTCGACCTCGACCTTGGCCACCGCGCGGTCGTGCTCGGCCCGGTCGGCGCGCGCCTCGGCGTCGCGCACCACGGCGGCGACAGCGGCGCTGTCCGCTTCGGCGCGGACCGCCGCGCCGGCCGCCCCGACCAGTTCCCGCCAGCCGACCGGGCGCATCAGGTACGCGAGGGCGGCCACCTCCACCGGGTCGGCCGCTCCCGGCGTGACACCCTCGCTGATCGCTTCGCCCAGTTCGCCGGCGTCGACGAGGGCTCGGGCAGCGACCCGCTGCCGAAAGAGCGGGTCGCTCGTCAGGTGGGCGGCGATCATCGCCGCGCCGTACCGGGCTCGGCGGTTGGGGGCGAACTTGGCGACCTTGCGCAACGGCGCCGGCAGCTCGTCGGCGGGTATCTCCGGCAACGCCGCTGCGGCGAACGCCACGATGCGAAGCCGTACCGGCTCGGGAAGCACGGGCTCGGGAAGTACCGCCTCGGCCGTCGGCGCCTCCGGCGACGCGGGTGTCCCGTCGGCCACGCGGTCCCCCTGCGACGCGGCGGTATCCGGCACGGCGGCGGACCCGCTCTGCTCAGCTGGCGGCGAGCCGACGCCATTCGTCGGTGCCGCCCCCTCGGGACGAACGTCGGACGGTTCCGCTGCGGCCATACGCCCCAGTCTCCCACCGCAGGAGCGTCCTGCGCCTGACAGGAAGAAGGATCTCTCTGAGTCGATCGTATTGTTACTGATGGTACCGATGGGGCTGGTGTGTCGTACCCACGTCCTAAGGTTCGTCCCGTGGCGCAGCTGAAGTCCGTTCCGCGCTCGGGCGCCGACGAACAGCCAGGGCCGGCGGGATACACCCAGAGCACGATCGGTGACCTGCTCGACGACCCCGGTGCCGTGTCGCTGCGCGACACCACCTTCGTCGTCCTGGACCTGGAGACCACCGGCGGCGCTCCCGACGGCGGCGGCATCACCGAGATCGGCGCCGTCAAGGTACGCGGTGGCGAGGAGCTCGGGGTGCTGGCCACCCTGGTCAATCCGGGGCAGCCGATCCCGCCGTTCGTCACCGTGCTAACCGGGATCACCTCCGCGATGCTGGCTCCCGCGCCGCCGATCGAGCAGGTGCTGCCCAGCCTGCTGGAGTTCCTCGCCGGCGCGGTGCTGGTCGCCCACAACGCGCCGTACGACGTGGGGTTTCTCAAGGCCGCCTGCGCCCGACACGGCCACGCCTGGCCGGCCCCACCGGTGCTGGACACGGCGGCGCTGGCCCGGCGGGTGCTGAGCCGTGACGAGGTGGCCAACCGCAAACTCGGCACCCTGGCCACCTATTTCCGCACCCCCCGTCAGCCCAGCCACCGGGCGTTGGCCGACGCGCAGGCCACCGTCGACGTGCTGCACGCGTTGATCGCCCGGCTCGGCGGACACCAGGTCACCACCATCGGGGACGCGATCGAGTTCACCCGGGCGGTCAGCCCGGTCCAGCGCCGCAAACGGCATCTCGCCGACGGGCTGCCCCGCTCCCCCGGGGTCTACATCTTCCGGGCCGCCGACGACCGGCCGCTCTACGTGGGCACCTCGGGCGACATCGCCACCCGGGTCCGCAGCTACTTCACCGCGGCGGAACGCCGGGCCCGGATGTCGGAGATGCTGGCCGCCGCCGAACGGGTGGAGGCCGTCGAGTGCGCGCACCGGTTGGAAG
Organism: Solwaraspora sp. WMMD406; assembly: GCF_029626025.1. Taxonomy (NCBI): domain Bacteria; kingdom Bacillati; phylum Actinomycetota; class Actinomycetes; order Micromonosporales; family Micromonosporaceae; genus Solwaraspora; species Solwaraspora sp. WMMD406. The sequence goes on along the minus strand of NZ_JARUBF010000001.1, from coordinate 3,065,773 downwards.
CCGAGGTACGCGAGCTGCGGCTGATCGCCGCGCACGCCCCGCCGTACAACCGCAGGTCGAAGTATCCGGAACGGATGGTCTGGCTGAAGGTGACCGACGAGGCCTACCCCCGGCTGTCCGTGGTCCGCGCGATCAGCGCGGCGGACGACACCTACCTCGGACCGTTTCCGTCCACCCGATCGGCCGAGTTGGCCGCCGCCGGCATCCACGACGCCCTGCCGCTGCGCCAGTGCACCCACAAGCTGTCGCTCCGTCGGCAGACCCCGGCCTGCGTGCTGGCCGAGCTGGGTCGCTGCCCGGCACCCTGCGAGCATCTGATCAGCCCCGAGCAGTACGCCGTGACAGCCGTCGATCCATTACGCACCGCGACCCTGGGCGACCCGCAGCCGTTGGTCGACACCCTGCTCGCCCGGATCTCCTCGCTCGCCGGCGACCAGCGGTACGAGGAGGCGGCGGTGGTCCGGAGCCGGTTGGCCGCCGTGCTGCGGGTCACTCTGCGCATGCAGCGACTCACCGCGCTGAGCCGGATCGCCGAGCTGGTCGCCGCGCGACGCGCCCCGGACGGCGGGTGGGAACTGGCGGTGGTCCGGCACGGCCGGCTGGCGGCCGCCGGCGTGTCGCCGCCCCGGCAGCATCCCCGGGCCACGATCGACCTGCTGCTGGCCACCGCCGAGACGGTTCGGGGCGGACACGGCCCGGTCCCGCACGCGTCCGCAGAGGAGTCCGAGCGGATCCTGTCCTGGTTGGAGCCACCCGAGACCCGGCTGGTGAGCACGTCCGACGGATGGATGTCCCCCGCGCGCGGCGCCGGCCGCTTCCACGGTTTGCTCGCCAAAACTGACAGAGCGTCAGCCAATCCAAGACTCGACCGATCGCTCACCCGCAAGTAGCCGATCGGACTACGCTCGCTCGCTTAGGCTGTTAGAGAAGTGCAGTCCTGTCAGCCAACGCCCGATTCGCGGCGCCCGCCCGAGCCGACCCACCGGCAGGGTGGTGGGTGAGGAGGTGTCCCCACGTGGACGTCGACGCCGGTCCCGGCGCCGCCCTCGGACGCATCCTGCCCGCCTCGACACCGCTGTCGGCCCGGCTGCGTGCCCTGCTGTCCTGGTCGCCCAGGAAAACCGATCCGGTCGCCGAACTGATCCGCATCCACCGTGGCATCCACTCCTCGGCTGACCCCTCGGTGCTCCGGCGCGGCTACCAGATCGCGGAGAGCATGCACGCCGGACAGTTCCGCAAGAGCGGTGACCCCTACATCACCCATCCGCTGGCGGTCGCCGAAATCTGCGCCGGACTCGGCATGGACACCACGACGCTGGTCGCGGCGCTGCTGCACGACACCGTCGAGGACACCAAGTACGACCTGCCGACGCTGGCAGCGGATTTCGGCGGCGAGGTCGCCCACCTGGTCGACGGGGTGACCAAGTTCGACAAGGCCTTCTACGGCAAGGCCGCCGAGGCGGAGACGATCCGCAAGATGATCGTCGCGGCCGGCAAAGACGTCCGGGTACTGATCATCAAACTGGCCGACCGGCTGCACAACATGCGCACCCTCGACGCCCGGTCCGCCGCCTCCCGGGCGCGGATCGCCAAGGCCACCCTGGACGTCCTGGTTCCGCTCTGTGACCGGCTCGGCATCCAGGCACTCAAACGTGAGCTGGACGACATCGTCCTGTTCCACCTCGAACCAGAGGCGTACGAACGCATCTCGGCGCATCTGGCCAACCGTCCCGGCTGGGCGGAATACCTCGCCGACGTCTGCGGCCAGGCACGTCTGGCGCTGCGCCGGGACAAGGTCCACGCGGACGTGAATCCCCGGCCCCGGCACCGGTACTCCATCTGGAAGGACACCGTCGCCGGAGGCCATCAGCAACCGTTCGACCTGCCCCGGATCGAGATCGTCGTCGACGGTCCGGACACCGACTGCTACGCCGCCCTGGGCGCGATCCACTGCCAGTGGCGACCCGTACCCGGTCGTTTCAAAGACTTCATCGCCTCGCCCAAGAACAACCTCTACCGGTCGCTGCACACCACCGTCATCGGACCAGACGAACGGCCGGTGGAGGTGCTGATCCGCACGCAGGCCATGCACCGCTCCGCGGAGTACGGGGTCGCCGCGCCATACCGGTTCGCCAAGCCCGGTCGCAGCGACGCGGTCACCCGGGCCGACGAGTTGGCCTGGCTACGCCGGGTGCTGGACTGGGAGCAGGTGACCACCGACGCCGCGCAGTTCGTCCACTCGTTGCGGCGGGACCTGGTGGACGCGCAGATCCAGGTCTTCGCCGAGGGCCAGCAGATCGTGCTGCCCGCCGGCTCCACCCCGGTGGATCTCGCGTACGAGATCGACCCGGACAAGGGCGCGCGATGTCTCGCCGTACGGATCAACGGTCGGCTCGCGCCGCTGGCCTCCGAACTGGCCGACGGCGACGTCGTGGAGATCTTCACCGAGACCAACGGTGACGCCCGTGGGGAGGGGACGCCAGCGCCGGCCGGCCCGCTCAAGGAGTGGCTGGAATTCGTCAAGTCTCCGCAGGCCCAGATGCTGATCAACCGCTGGTTCGCCGAGCATCGAGAGCCCGCGATCAGCATCAACGACAAGGTACGGCTCGGCCGGGCCACGGTCAGCCTGATCCTGCGCAAGCACGACCGGGCGCTCTCCAACGACCAGCCGCTGCGCCGGCTCGCCGAGGAACTCGACTACCCGGACATGGAGACGATGCTGGTCGCCGTGGTGGACCGGACCATAGATCCCGATCAGCTGGTCGACCAGTTGATCGCCCTGGTCGACCAGCCGACCTGACGCGGAGGGTTCCCGCCGCCGTAGGCGGCGACCTAGGCGGGCGGCCGGACCGGGTTACCTCTAGCCTGAACGCTATGATCACCCGTCGATCACCCTCCCGCGCGTTGCTCTACGGCGTGTTCTACCGGCTCCCCCACTCGGTTCGACGCCGGCTGGTCCGGGTGGCGGTGCCGAAGTACATCGTCGGCGCGGTGACCCTGGTGACCGACTCCGAGACCGGCCGGGACACACCTCGTCGGCTCCTGCTGCTGCGACAACCGCCTGGTCGTGGTTGGACACTGCCGGCCGGCCTGCTCAAGCACCGGGAGGCACCGGTGGTCGGCGCGGCCCGCGAGCTGGCGGAGGAGACCGGCATCCGGCTGGCACCGCAGGCGTTGCGGCCCGCCGTACCGAACGCGGTCGTCCACGCCAAGGGCTGGGTGGACGTCGTCTTCGAAGCGGCGGTGCCGGCGTCCACCACCACGCTGGTGGTGGACGGGGCCGAAGTCTACGAGGCCGCCTGGCACCGGTTGGACGACCTGCCGAGGCTCACTCCGGCGACCGCCCGGCTGCTCGCCTACTACGGCATCGGCCCGCTGGCGGACCAGTCGAACGACCCGACGGACGACCCGACGGACGATCCGACGGCCAGCGGCGGAGCCTCCGGCGACGACGACCCGACAGCGACGGACGCGAGTTGACCATGTCCCAGGTGACCGTCGACCCGCACGAGGTCTGCGCCGTGATCCTCTCGGCGGGAGAGGGCCGACGGCTGCGTCCTCTCACCGCTCGGCTGCCGAAGGCGCTCTGCCCGGTCGGCAACGTGCCGCTGCTCGATCGGGCGTTGGCCCGGGTCGCGGCGCTCGGCTTCACCGACCCCGACTCAGTCGCCGTCAACGCCTGTTACCTGGGCGATCAGGTAGTGGCCCACGTCGGTGACCGGGCGTACCTGTCCGTCGAGCCGGGCGAGCCGTTGGGCACCTCAGGTGGGGTCGGCCGGCTGCGGGACTGGGTCGCCGGACGCGGCGTACTGGTCGGCAACGTCGACGGCTACCTGGCCCACCCGAAGCTGCCCGCCGGTCCGGACATCGCCGCGTTGCTCGACGGCTGGGACGGCGAATCGGTCCGACTGCTCGGACAGCGGCTGACCGACCCGGCCGAACGGGGCGGCTTCGACGGGCACCGGTTCGCCGGGTTCTCCCTGCTGCCCTGGCGGTACGTGCGCCAGCTACCCGCGACGCCCGGCAACCTGGTGCGTACGGTGTGGCGGCCGGCCGAGGCGGCGGGCGCGCTGCGCGTCGTCCCCTTCACCGGCACCTACCTGGACACCGGTACGCCGCCGGACTACGTCGCCGCGAACCGGCACGCCGCGGCCGGCGGCAATCTGGTCGATCCCACGGCGGAGGTGACCGGGGCGTGTCAGGAAGCGGTGATCGGCGCCGGCGCGGTGGTGGCGGGCACGGTGACCCGGGCGGTCGTCTGGCCAGGGGCCCGAGTCGAGGCCGGTGAGGTCGTCGTCGACGCGATCCGTGTCGGTGCGGACCTGACCGTGCCAGCCGGCTAACCTCACCACCGGGCGATGTCATCGGATTCGTTCCGTGGATACTCCGGCGTTGCGGCCGGGGAGGAAACGGAACTCCTGCGGAGCAGGGCGGGGCAAGTCGATCCGCCGCCGAGGCGGATCGGCGTCCACCCCACACGCAACCCCACGGCTCACGACCGAATCGTTAGACTGTGGACTGTGTCCAGGACCGTGAAGCGGGCGTTCAAGTACCGCTTCTACCCCACCCCGGGGCAGGCGGCCGAGCTTACTCGGACGTTCGGTTGTGTCCGGCTGGTCTACAACAAGGCCCTGGCAGCGCGCGGCGAGGCGTGGACCCTGCGTCGGGAACGGGTCACCTACCACGCGACGTCGGCGATGCTGACCGGGTGGAAGAAGACCGAGGAGTTGGCGTTTCTCGGTGAGGTGTCGTCGGTGCCGTTGCAGCAGGCGTTGCGGCATCTGCAGACCGCGTTCACCAACTTCTGGGCGAAACGGGCCCGGTATCCGACGTTCAAGTCGAGGAAGCGGTCGCGGCGGTCGGCGGAGTACACGGCCAGCGCGTTCCGGTGGCGTGACGGCCGCCTCACGCTGGCGAAGATGGCCGCACCGTTGGACATCGTCTGGTCCCGGCCACTGCCGGAGGGTGCGGTGCCGTCGACGGTGACCGTGTCGCAGGACCCGGCGGGCCGCTGGTTCGTGTCCCTGCTCTGCGACGACCGGATCGAACCGGCCCCGGCCTCCACCGCTGTGGTGGGTGTCGACGCCGGTCTCGACAGCCTGTTCACCCTGTCGACCGGGGAGAAGATCCCCAACCCGAGACACGAACGCCGCGACCGCCAGCGGCTGACCCGCGCCCAACGCAACCTCGCCCGCAAAGCCAAAGGCTCGGCGAACCGGGCGAAAGCCCGGCTGGCGGTGGCCCGCGTGCATGCCCGGATCGCCGACCGCCGCCGCGACCACCTGCACAAACTCACCACTCGGCTCGTTCGTGACACCCAAACGACCGTGATCGAGGACCTGACCGTCCGCAACATGATGGCCAACCACAGTCTGGCCCGCGCCATCTCGGACGCGGCCTGGCGGCAGTTCCGCACCATGCTGGCCTACAAGACCGACTGGTACGGCCGGGACCTGGTGGCCGTCGACCGCTGGTTCCCGTCGACCCGACTGTGCTCCGCCTGCGGCACCATCGCTGACCGGATGCCGTTGGCGGTCCGGTCGTGGACCTGCCGGTGCGGGCGGACCCACGACCGGGACGTCAACGCGGCCCGCAACATCCTCGCGGAGGGGCTCTCCGTGATTGCCTGTGGAGGCGGTGTAAGACCTCACCGGGAGTCCTCCTCTCGGACGGGGCGGTCGTCGGCGAAGCAGGAACCCCCTGGGGCGACCCAGGGAATCCCCGTCGGATAGGGCGGGGAGGATTGTCAACTGACAACGGACGGAGAATGCCATGATCACGGCGATCGTGCTGATCGACTGCGCCACCGATTCGATCCCCGAGGTGGCCGAAACTCTCGCCGGCCTGCCCGGCGTCGCCGAGGTCTACTCGGTGGCCGGCCACGTCGACCTGATCGCGATCGTGCGGGTCCGCGAGTTCGAGCAGGTTGCCGAGGTGATCGCCGGCCGGATCTCCAAGGTGCCAGGGGTGCTGAACACCGAGTCGCATCTGGCGTTCCGGGCGTACTCGCAGCACGACCTGGAGGCGGCCTTCGCGATCGGCCTGGGCGACAGCGACTGATCCACCAGGCCGGGAACCGACGTGATCCACCAGGCCGGGATCAGTAGATCAGTCGTCCCGGGCTTGCTGGGCCGTCCGCACCCACCGGTCGAGCAGGCCGGCGGCGGCCCCGCTGTCGATGGCCTTCGCCGCCCGGTCCATCCCCGCTTTGATCGCCGGGACCAGGTCGTCGTCGCTGACGGTTCCCGCCTGCGCAGCGTGCGCGGCCAGGGCCGCGCCGGCATTGACCACCACCGCGTCGCGTACCGGCCCGGTCTGGCCGGCCAGCAGCCGCCGGGCGGCGTCGGCGTTGAAGGCGGCGTCGCCGCCGCGCAGGTCGCCGGCGGCCGAGCGGGTCACCCCCAGGTCGGCCGCCGCGTCGATGACGATCTCGCGTACTGCGCCGGCCCGAGCGAACCACACCCGGGTCGGCGCGGCGGTGCTGAACTCGTCCAGTCCGTCCTCACCGCGCAGCACCAGGGCCGAGTCGCCTCGTCCGGCGAACACCCGGGCCATCACCGGCGCCATCCTGGCGTCGAAACAGCCGATCGCGCCGGCGCGCGGGCGGGCGGGGTTGGTCAACGGACCGAGGAAGTTGAACGCGGTGGGCACGCCGAGCTCGCGGCGGGTCGCCCCGGCGTGTCGCATCCCGGGGTGGAACCGGGCCGCGAAACAGAACGCGATGCCGACCTCGGTGACGCAGCGGACGACCGCGGCCGGGCCGAGGTCGAGCGGAATTCCGAAGTACTCCAGTAGGTCGGCGGCACCGCACGAGGAGGAGGCTGCGCGGTTGCCGTGCTTGACGACCCGGGCGCCCGCCGCAGCCACGACGATCGCGGCCATCGTCGAGATGTTCACCGTGTGCGCCCGGTCGCCACCGGTGCCGACCACGTCAACCGCGTCCGACCGGATCGCGTCGGCGAGTTCGACCGGCACCGCGTTGGCCAGCATCGTCTCGACCAAGCCGGCGAGTTCGGCCGGGGTCTCCCCCTTGGCCCGCAGCGCGGTGACGAAGCCGGCGATCTGCGCCGACGTCGCGGCACCGCTCATCACCTCACCCATCGCCCACGCGGTGTCGGCGGTGGAGAGCTCCTGCCCGGCAAGCAGCATGCTCAACAGGTGTGGCCAGGACCGTTCACCCATGTGGGCCTCCCAGGTGCGGTGGGGGTGGGTGGTGCGGCGGGAGCGACGTGGCGTCAGGCGGCCGGCAGTTTGCCGCTGCGGCCGCGCAGCAGCGCGGCCACCGTCTGGCCGGTGGTCACCGGGTCCAGCGGGTGCATCAGGGTCGCGTCGACCTCGGCGAACGCGGCCAGCCACCGGTCGGCGGCGCGGGCGATCACCACGCAGGTCGGCGGGGCGTCGTCGCGGTCGTCCTTGATCTGGCGGGCGACCCCCAGTCCGCCACCGGGGGTGGCCTCGCCGTCGAGCAGCATCAGGTCGACGACGTACTCGTCGACGAGCCGGACGCATTCGGCGTACGTGGCGGCGTCGAGGAACTCGACCGTCAGATCACCGGCCGGACGGGTGCCGACGGCCAGTCGCATTCGGTCCCGTACCTGCGGATCGTCGCTATAAAGCAGAACGGTGTGCACACGCTCGGTCATCGGTCGCTGAACTCCCACCTCGTAGCTGCGGGCCGATCCTACCGGTTGGCCTGTTGCCGGGGCGTACCGGCCGCGTCGACCGTCCCCGACTCGCCGACCGTCCCCGACTCGCCGACCGTCCCGGACTCGCGGACCGTGCCCGACTCGGCGGCCGTCCCCGACTCGCGGGTCGCGCGGGCCGCCAGCGCCTCCTGCCGGTCGAGGTCGCGATCGACCCGGCGGGCCTCCCGCTCGGACTGGCGCATCCACTGCAGGACCAGTACGGCGAGCATGGTGACGCTGACGAACTCGCCGCCGACCCAGAGGATGCCGCCGGCGACCTTCTGGTCGGTCCACGGGTCGGCCCAGGTCAGACCGAGCGATGGGTACCAGTCCCCGCCGAACAGCGTGGTGCTCTGCATGACGGTCAGACCGAGCACGGTGTGGAACGGCACGGAGAGCACCATCAACAACGCCCGGGCCGGGTACGGCCAACGGCCGGGCAACGGGTCGAGGCCGACCAGGGGCCAGAAGAACAGGCAGCCGGTCAGGATGAAGTGGGCGTGCACGAGCTCGTGCGCGAACGTGTTCTCCAACGTCAACCGGTACAGATCAGTGAAGTAGAGCACGAACGGGTTGATCACGAAGAGCCCGAACGCGACCAGCGGGAAGGTCACCACCCGCACGTACCGGCTGTGCAGCACGGCCAGCAGTGCCCGCCGGGGCCGCCCGGTCAGGGTGCGCAACGCCAGGGTGACCGGTGCGCCGAGGGCGAGGAAGATCGGCGCGATCATCGACAGCACCATGTGCTGCACCATGTGCACCGACAACAGCGTGGTGTCGTACGCGCCCAGCCCGCTGACGGTGACCGAGGCGATGCCCCCGAGCCCGGGGCCGATGAACAGCACGGTGCGCGACACCGGCCACCGGTCCCCCCGCAGCCGCAGCCGATGGACCCCGTAGAGATACAGGCCGGCGACCACGACGAGGGCGAGCGCCAGCCAGTTGTCCAACCCGATCTCGGTGAACAGCGCCGAGACGGTGAACGGCGCCGGGGCGGCGATCGGGTCGACGTGGGCCACGTACCGAGGCTAGGACAGGTCGGTCGGCCGGGCTGAACCGGCCCACCAGCGGGTCGGGTTTGCCACCCCGAGGATCGTGGGCGCTGACCGGCAGCAATAATGACCGCGTGACTGCGGCCCCAGCGATTGACAAGAGCCGGATCCACTCGCTGACCCGACCGAACATGGTCAGCGTCGGAACGATCGTGTGGCTCTCCAGCGAACTCATGTTCTTCGCGGCTCTGTTCGCGATGTACTTCTCCATCCGCGCGGCGGACTACAGCATGTGGGAGGAACACACCCCGCAGCTGAACATCCCGTACGCGACGGTCTTCACCACGATCCTGGTGGCCTCCTCGGTCACCTGTCAGATCGGGGTGTTCGCCGCGGAGCGGGGAGACGTGCACGCGCTGCGGCGGTGGTTCACCATCACCTTCGTGATGGGGTTGATCTTCCTGCTGGGGCAGATCAACGAGTACCGCGAGCTGGTCCACCACGGCATCAAGATCAATTCCGACGGGTACGGCTCGGTCTTCTACCTGACCACCGGCTTTCACGGTCTGCACGTGGCCGGCGGGCTGGTCGCCTTCCTGATCTACATGATCCGCTCCACCATGGGCCGCTTCACCCCGGCACAGGCCACGTCCGCGATCGTCGTGTCCTACTACTGGCACTTCGTCGACGTGGTCTGGATCGGCCTCTACCTCATGATCTACTGGCTGCGGTGATCATCACCCGGTCACGAACCGTGATGGTGCAGCGTCGTATCCACCAGACAGGTCGCAAACCGTTTAAGGACACAGGCCATGACATCTGACACCCCCGCCGACCGGCGAGCCGACCGCCGCCGCGGTCTTCTCGCGCGGCTGCGCAGCGGGCGGGCCACGCCACGGGGCCGGGGTCGCCGCCGGCTGGGTACCGCGGTCCGACTGCTCGCCGCCTTGTTCCTGGCCGGCGGTGCGTACACCGTGTTCGCGCCGGGTCTGCAGGCGCAGGACACGCCGCAGCTGTCCCAGGCCGCGCAGGACGGCAAGGCGCTGTTCGACCAGAGTTGCATCTCCTGCCACGGGCGCAACGCCCAGGGCGTCGAAGGTCGCGGTCCGAGCCTGGTCGGGGTCGGGTCGGCCTCGGTGGAGTTCCAGGTCGGGACGGGCCGGATGCCGATGGCCCGGCAGGAGGCGCAGGCGATGCGCAAGCCGGTGGTGTTCACCGAGGAAGAGATCCGTCAGCTCGGCCAGTACGTCCAGGAGCTGGGTGGCGGTCCGCAGCTGCCCGACGGTGAGATCCTGCGCACCGGTGGCGACATCGCGGTCGGTGGTCAGTTGTACCGGATCAACTGCTCGTCGTGTCACGCGTTCAGCGGTGGTGGTGGGGCGTTGTCGTCCGGCAAGTACGCGCCGAGTCTGGAGCCGGCGACGGACCGGCAGATCTACGCGGCGATGCTGACCGGCCCGCAGAACATGCCGGTGTTCGGTGACAACCAGCTGACGCCGGAGCAGAAGCGTGACGTGATCGCGTTCGTGCAGGAGGGGTTGAAGTCCGACGGTGACCCGGGCGGACTGGCCAACCTGGGCCGGTACGGGCCGGTGACCGAAGGCATCGCCATCTTCCTGGTCGGCATCACCGCGCTGGTGTTCGCGAGCCTGTGGATTGCGGGGAAGTCATGAGCGTCGACACCACCAACGGGCGCCGGGGTCAGGCCGAGCCGGTGGAGCTGGATGATCCGCGGTTGACCCGGTTCGACGTGTTGCGCGAGGGCGCGCGTCGCGACGACATCGAGATTGTGCACTACGAGCCGCCGTTCCCGGTGCCGGGAACCCGGGCGGAGCGGCGGGTCAGCCGGTTCGTGGCCGGGTTGTTCCTGCTGGCCGGGCTCACCGCGACGGCGTTCCTGGTGGTCTACATCTGGTGGCCGTGGGAGTACGAACTCGGCACCGGGATGAGCAAGTTCTACACCCCGCTGTTGGGGATCAGCCTCGGGTTGACCCTGCTGGCGATCGGGGTGGGCATCCTGACCTGGGGCAAGAAGCTGTTGCCGCACGAGGTGGCGATCCAGGACCGGCACGACGGGGCGTCGAACGCCGACGACCGTAAGATCACCGGCGGCACGTTGGCGTACATGGCCGACGAGCTGGGAGTCAAGCGGCGGCCGCTGCTCGGGGTGTCGCTGCTGGCCGGGTTGGCGCCGGTCGCCGCGGTCGCCGCCGCGCCGCTGGTCGGCGGCCTGATTCGCGACCCGCACGAGGACAACCAGATGGCGACCACCGGGTGGACGCCGGTCGAGACCGCTGATGGTGGGACCGAACTGGTCCGGTTGACCCGGGAGGACGGCTCGCCGATCCGGCCCGAGGACGTCAGCGCGGGTGGTCAGATGACGGTGTTCCCGGGTATCCCCGGCGGCCACACCAACCGGTACGCGGATTCGTCGGCGCTGTTGATCCACCTGCGGGTCGACGACGCCCAGGTCGCCCGGGAGAACAACGAGGACGCCGGCAAGTCCGACTACATGTGGGGCAACTACATCGCGTACTCGAAGATCTGTACCCACGCGGGGTGTCCGGCGAGTTTGTACGAGCAGCAGACCAACCGGTTGCTGTGCCCGTGTCACCAGTCGCAGTTCCTGATCACCGACAACGCCAAGCCGATCTTCGGGCCGGCGAGTCGTCGGTTGCCGCAGTTGCCCATCTCCGTCGACGACGAAGGGTTCTTCGTCGCGACCTCCGACTACACCGAGATCGTCGGGCCCGACTTCTGGGAGCGGCCATGAAACGCCGTAAGTTCGACGTCCGGGCGTTGCCCGGCAAGGCCGCCGGGCAGGTCGACGACCGGTTCCAGGTGGCGACTCCGCTGCGGAAGCTGCTGAACAAGGTCTTCCCGGACCACTGGTCGTTCCTGTTGGGCGAGATCGCGTTGTTCTCGTTCGTGGTGGTGCTGCTGTCCGGGGTGTACCTGACGTTCTTCTTCGACCCGTCGATGGAGGAGGTCACCTACGACGGCAGCTACGCGCCGCTGCGCGGGGTGCACATGTCGGCGGCGTACGCCTCGACCCTGGACATCTCGTTCGACGTACGCGGCGGGTTGATCATGCGGCAGATGCACCACTGGGGTGCTCTGCTGTTCATGGCCTCGATCGTGGTGCACATGCTGCGGGTGTTCTTCACCGGCGCGTTCCGCAAGCCACGTGAGGCCAACTGGATCATCGGCTCGCTGCTGTTCTGGGTCGGCTTCCTCGCCGGCTTCACCGGTTACTCGCTGCCCGACGACGGCCTGTCCGGCACCGGTCTGCGGATCGCCTCGGCGATCATGCTGTCGATCCCGGTGATCGGTTCCTGGGTCACCTCGTCGATCTTCGGCGGTGAGTTCCCCGGCACGATCATCATCAGCCGGTTCTACATCGCCCACGTGCTGCTGATCCCCGGGTTGCTGGTGGCGCTCATCAGCGTGCACCTCGGGCTGGTGTTCAAGCAGAAGCACACCCAGTGGGCCGGGCCGGGGCGGACCAACGACAACGTCGTCGGCGAGCGGATGTTCCCCCGGTACGCCATCAAGCAGGGCGGCTTCTTCATGATCGTCTTCGGGGTCGTGGCCCTGATGGCGGGGGTCTTCCAGATCAACCCGGTCTGGCTGTTCGGACCGTACGAAGCGGCCGTGGTCTCCGCCGCCAGCCAGCCCGACTGGTACGTCATGTTCCTCGACGGCTCCACCCGGTTGATGCCGGCCTGGGAACTGACCATCCCGATCGGTGACGGGTACGTGATCCCGCCGCTGTTCTGGCCGACCGTGGTGCTCCCCGGCATCCTGGTGATGCTCTCCCTGGCGTACCCGTTCCTGGAAGCGCGCTACACCAAGGACCAGGCCAGCCACAACCTGCTGCAGCGGCCCCGGGACGTGCCGGCCCGTACCGCCGTCGGCGCCATGGCCGTCACCTTCTTCATCGTGCTGACCATCTCCGGCGGCAACGACGTGTTCGCCGACAAGTTCCACGTCAGCTTGAACGCGATGACCTGGGCCGGCCGGATCGGGCTGATCCTGCTACCGCCGCTGGCCTACTACGTCACCTACCGGATCTGCCTCGGTCTGCAGCAGCACGACCGCGAGGTCCTCGCCCACGGCGTGGAGACCGGCATCATCCGCCGACTCCCCGACGGCCGGTTCGTCGAGGTCCACCAGCCGCTCGGCCCGACCGACGACCACGGCCACGGCCAGCTCGACTACGTCGGCTGGGTGGTACCCAAGAAGATGAACCGGCTCGGCGCACTCGGGCCGGCCGTCAAGGGTTTCTTCTTCCCGATCGAGAAGCCGTCGGTCGCGGCACCCCCGCCGCACGTGCCGATCGATCCGGCCGAGGAACCGCCCGCGCGTCGCGAGGAGATCGACAACCGCGAGGAGGTCAGCAGCGGCAGCCGCTGACCTGTACGAGTGGACGTGGAACCGCCCGCCGGTAGCTACCGGCGGGCGGTTCCACGTTTGTGCGCCCCTGGTGCGAGCGTCCCTGTCGGGAGCGTCCCTGGTGGGTACAGCCAGCGCATGGCCAGCAGACTCTTGTCCACGTACCGTCGATGCCACTGGTCCGCGCCGAGCAGCCCGTACGCGAGGTCCTCCAGCACGGCGCACCGGGCGTGGAAGCGGGCCCGCCGGGCCAGTTCCGCCAGCCGCCGCAGCGGTGCCGGGTAGGCCGTCAGCGCGGCGCGCAGGGCGACCGGCCCGAGGTCGCGGTACAGCAGCCCGAAGTCGTACGCCGGGTCGACGACCGCGGCGTCGCTCCAGTCGATGACACCGGTGACGGTGAGCGGCCGGCCCGGATCATCGGTCACCAGGATGTGTTCGATACCCAGGTCATTGTGTGAGAAGACCAGGCTGTGCGAGAAGGCGAGGTCGTCAGCGGAGGAATCCGGCGGCTGCACGTCGTCCGGCACCGCCGCCGCCAGGAACGCCTCGATCGCCGGCCGGTGCCGGGCCGGGATGCGACCGGCGACCGACGGGTAGCTGGCGGCGGCCTCGTCCCGCCAGTCGGTCAGCGGAAGGTGGTCGACCTCGACCAGGTCGGCGAGCCGCGCGGCCGGGATCGAGTGCAGGACAGCCAGCAGCTGCCCGACGGCGGTGCCCACCCGGCCGGCGCACCGCCGGCGTCGCCGCGCGGACACCTCCAGCAGCGGCGTGCCAGCAAGCTTGCGGTAGGTGAGACAGCCGTTCGCCGGGTCCACCGACAACGGGACCGGCACCGCGAGCCGGATCCGCGGGTCAGCGGCGATCGTCCGGGAGACGACGTCGAGCAGCGCGGCCTGCTGCCGCACGGACGTGGCGTCGCCGGGCCGCTTGGCACACCGCACCACCAGGTCGTCGCCGACCAGCCGTACGGTGTGATCCTGCCCGGAACCCAGCACCTCCAGCCCGTACGGTTCCGGGCTGGACGGCGCGCGACGACCGCTCAGTGTTCGGCGGTCCGGCGGGTTCCGGTGTAGTACTCGAACAGCAGCCCGGCGGCGGAGGCGATGACCGCGAGGAGACCGAAGATCAGCAGCCACCACTGCCAGAACACCAGGCCGAGGCCGGCGATGGTGGCCGACAGCGCCACCCCGAACGGCCAGTAGCTGCCCGGGCTGAAGAAGCCCACCTCACCGGCGCCGTCGGCGACCTCAGCGTCCGGACGGTCCTCCGGACGCAGGTCGATCCGCCGGGAGACGAACCAGAAGAAGCCACCGCACATCGCGCAGAGCAGGAACGACAGGATCAGTGCCGTGGTGCCGATCCACTCGACGTGTCCCAGCTGAGCGGAGGTCCAGGCCGGGTAGACCCCGGAGATGACCAGCAGGAACGCCGCGACGATGCCGAACAGTCGCCACTCGGTCTTCATGACCGGCCCTCAGCTTCCTGCGCCCTGGGCGCTCGTGTTACCGAAATTCTGCACGTCCCGGCGGGTGTCGAACGGGAAGGTGGTGACCGCGTACGGCTCCTCCCCGATCGAGCGCAGGGCTTCCTGCGTCGAGGCACCCGCCTGCTTCTCGGCGATGAACCGGTCGTACTGCTCCGGGTCGACCACCCGCATCTCGAAGTTCATCATCGAGTGGTAGGTGCCGCAGAGTTCGGCGCAGCGGCCGACGTAGGCGCCGTTCTGGGTGATGGTGACCTCGAAGTAGTTGCGGATGCTGCCGGGGAAGACGTCCCGCTTGAACAGCAGCTCCGGCACCCAGAAGGAGTGGATCACGTCGGTGCTGGTCTCTTCGAACCGTACGGTGCGCTCCGAGGGGACCACCAAGACCGGGATGACGTCGGAGGAACCGACCGTGGAGGCGATGGTGTTGGCGTCCTCGCCCACCGCGTCGCGGTAGTTGAACTGCCAGTTCCACTTGAACCCGACGACCTCGACCACGACGTCCGGCTCGGCGCTGACCCGGTCGACGTCGGTCTGCACCACGGCGGTGTAGTAGAACAGCACCGACACGACCAGGATCGGCGCGATGGTGTAAAGGAACTCCATCGGCATGTTGAACCGGGTCTGCGCGGGCAGCTGGTCGCCCCGCTTGCGGTAGCGGATGATGCACCAGAAGATCAGGCCCCACACGAAGACGCCGACCGCGAGCGCGGCGATGACCGACCCGATCCACAGGTCGTACATCTGGTTGGCCTGCGGGGTGATGCCCCCCTGCGGCCAGCCGAAGCCGTCGAACGCTGCCCCGACGTCACAGCCGGTGAGCAGGGTGAGCAGCGCCACGCCGCCAAGGCCCAGCCCGCCGACCCGGGCGACCCGGCCGCCTGGCCGTCGCCGACCGTACCGACCGGCGGACCGCGTCCGTGCGGACTGTCCTGACGCGGACAGCCCAGCCGACGGCTGCGCTCCCGAATCCCTTGCGACCACTTGGTCCTGCCTCCCTAGCGCGTCACCGATGCCAGCTCACGGCATCAGCGATGAAAAGGCGTCACCGACGGTCGCAGATTACTCGACCAGTCGGGTCCGGATCGGTCTGGGGTCCGGTTGTCACCTGGTCCGAACGGGTCCGATGGGGTGCCCGGGCGGTGTCGGACGGCCGGCCCGGCGGTACGGTCGGGTCCGTGAGCGCCAGCTGCTACCTCGACGCGGCGACCGCCGCGCCGCTACATCCGGTCGCCCGGGAGGCGCTGACGGCGGCGTTGGCCGACGGCTGGGCCGACCCGGCCCGGCTCTACTCCCAGGCCCGCCGGGCAGGTCAACTGCTCGACGCGGCCCGCGCGGCCACCGCCGAGACGCTGCGGGTGCGCGCCGACGAGGTCTCGTTCACCCCCGGCGGTACGGTCGCCGCGCACGCCGCCGTGCTCGGTGGTCTCGCCGGGCGGCGGCGGGTCGGCCGGACCTTGGTGCACTCGGCGATCGAACATTCGGCGGTGCTGCACGCCGCCCAGCGGCATCAGGCCGCCGGCGGCGAGGCGGTGTCGGTGCCGGTGGACCGGCTCGGCCGGCTCGACCTGGCCGAGTGGTCGGCGGCGGTGGGCCGGCCGGGGGTGGCGTTCGCCGCGCTGATCAGCGCCAGCCACGAGGTCGGTACGGTCCAGCCGGTCGCCGAGGCGGCCCGGGTCTGCGCCGCGCACGGGGTGCCGCTGTACGTCGACGCCGCCCAGTCGGTGGGCCGGGTACCGGTGCCGGACGGCTGGTCGGTGCTGTCGGCCAGCGCCCACAAGTGGGGCGGGCTGCCCGGCGTCGGAGTCCTTGTCGTCCGCAAGGGCACCCGGTGGGAGTCGCCCTACCCGGCCGACGAGCGGGAATCCGGCCGTACGCCCGGGGTGGTGAATTTGCCGGCGGTGGTGGCGTCGGCGGCGGCGCTGCGCGCGGTGGCCGCCGAGGCTTCGGCCGAAACGGCCCGGCTGTCGGCGCTGGTGGACCGGATCCGCGCGACGGTGGCCGCGACCGTGCCGGACCTGGAGGTGGTCGGCGACCCGGTCGACCGGCTACCGCACCTGGTCACCTTCTCTTGCCTGTACGTCGACGGTGAGGCGCTGCTGCACGCGCTGGACCGGCGTGGTTTCGCCGTCTCCTCCGGCTCGTCGTGTACGGCGTCGACGCTGCGCCCGTCGCATGTGCTGGAGGCGATGGGGGTGCTGTCGCACGGCAACGTACGGGTGTCGCTGCACCGGGACACCACCGACACCGACGTGGAGCGGTTCCTGGCCGAGTTGCCGCAGGTGGTGGCGGACCTGCGGGCCGAGGCCGGGGTGGTCGGGCTGTGAGCGACTCGCCAGCGTCGGAGACCCTCGACTGTCTGGGGCAGCGTTGCCCGCTGCCGGTGATCGCGCTGGCCCGGCGGCTGCCGCAGCTGCCGGTCGGGTCGGTGGTCCGGGTGTTGGCCGACGATCCGGCCGCCGCCCTGGACATTCCGGCCTGGTGTCGGATCCGTGGTCAGGAGTTCGTCGCCGCGTCGACGGTCGCCGGCTCCCCCGCCTTCGACGTCCGCCGCACCCACTGAGCCGGTTCCTCCATCGTATGCGTGCGTAGCGCTCGCCGGAGCGGACGCATTCGGCCGGGCCTGGTGTTGGTCCACGGCACCCGGGGCCAGGCGAATCCTCGCGTGCGAGGATGGCGGGCGTGGGTGCGGAGAACGGGTGGAGCAAGCTGCTGGAGTCCAACCCTGGGCACTCCCAGTGGTACGTCGACCGGTTCCGGTCGCTGGCTCGCGACGGGGCCGACCTCGACGGTGAGGCGCGGCTGGTCGACGCGATGTTGCCGCGTACGGCGCGGGTGCTCGACGCCGGCTGCGGTCCGGGTCGGGTCGGTGCGGCGCTGGCCGCCGCCGGCCACGACGTCGTCGGCGTCGACCTGGATCCGGTGTTGATCGACGCCGCCCGCCAGGACCATCCGGGGCCGCAGTGGCTGGTCGGCGACCTGGCCGAACTGGATCTGCCCGCGTGGGGCATCGCCGACGGCTTCGACGCGATCGTCAGCGCGGGCAACGTGATGACGTTCCTGGCGCCGGATACCCGCCGGGAGGTGTTGCGCCGGCTGCGGGCGCATCTGCGCGACGGCGGCCGAATCGTGGTCGGGTTCGGCACCGACCGGGGCTATCCCGTCGCCGAGTTCCGCGCCGATGCCCAGGCCGCCGGCCTGGTCGAGGACCTGCTGCTGGCCACCTGGGATCTGCGCCCGTACCGCGACGACTCCGATTTCCTGGTCGCGGTGCTGCGACCAGCCTGACTATCGAGGGTCAGGTCAGCTCGCGGCCGTCGGGCGGGTCGACCCACACCAGTCGTACGTCGCGGAGCTTGCCGTACAGCCGCATTGCTCCCTTGATGCCGCTGAACGGGTTGGGCAGACCGCCGTTGGGGGCACGACCACGGCTTCGTCGTCGAACGCCAGCCCCGGCCAAGCACCCGACTTCCTCAGGACGTACGTCGGTTTGATCGGCATGGCCGAACGGCTCTTCACGTTCGAGCCGATGAGTTCGGCTATGGCATCCGGCCGGTGGCCTACACGGAGCTTCTCGACGACGCTGTGTTCGTACACGACCTCGATCGGGTCCGCACCTACCAGTGGGTTTGCCGACGATCTCCGCAAGCTCGCGCTCCCGCCAGCCGAGACGCTCAGCTACCTACAGGCAGAGCTGGCTCGGTAGGCCGTGTTCGAAGGCCATCGGCCCGACGACGGCCGGCCGGAAGCCGAACTCCGTTTCAGTCTGATCCCCCTGCGGGATCAAAAACCCCCAAGGGGATCACGATGGAACGGTGTTCCTCCCGGCCACGGCTCCGCATCTGTCTGATAACAGGATGAACCCAGAGGACGGTGGTGGCGACGATCCCCGATCAGGCTGTGCTCGACTGGGTCGCTGGAATGATCGGCGGCGACGCGACCGTCCGGGTGGTGCGCGGACTACGGAACGGCGCCAATCCGTGGCTGCTGCGGATCACGCGGCGCGGCCGTACCACCGAAGCGGTGCTCAAGACGGTCAACCCGGCGCGTCCCGCCCGGCTGTTCACCGAGATCGCCGCGCTCCGGCTCGCCGAGAAACGGGGCGTGGCGGCACCGAGGATCATCGGGTACGACGTCGGCGACGCGGGATCGGGGAGCGTCGCGCTCCTGCAGACCGTCGCGCCTGGTAGCAGCGTGATACCGACCGAGCCGACCGCCGCCCGGCTACGGGCCATGGGCGCGGTGGCGGCGGCCCTACGCACCATCATCGTCGAGCCCTCGCCGCAGTTGCCGGTACGCACCCGGCCGATCACGGCCCGGGACTTCGCCCGGGATCGGGCCGCCGGCACCGACCGCACGACCGCGCTGCTGCGCTACGCCGACGAGCGGATTCGACAGCATCCGATGCCGGTCGGCGACCTCGTACTGGTGCACGGCGACCTGTGGCAGGGCAACCTCATGTGGACCGGTGACACGGTCACCGGGCTGGTCGACTGGGACATGGCGGGGGTCGGCGACAACGGCATCGACCTGTCCGCGCTGCGGCTGGACGCCGCGCTGATGTTCGACATGAGCGCGGCGGACCAGGTCCTCACCGGCGGGGCTAACCGACCAGGTTGAAGATCAATGTGAGCGCTATGGGTGTCACATAGCGCGGATGACACCCATGGCGCTCACATTGATCTTGACGCTGGCCCGCAGCGGTCCGCCACGCTGGCAGCCGAGCTGCTACGAACGTCAGGCGGGCAGGAAGGGGCGGACGTCCTCGGCGGCGGCGTCGCCGTACGAGTCGGCGAGCCGCTTGAGGAAGATGTCCGGCTTGACGTCGTACTCCTGCGGTCCGGTGGTCTCCAGCACCAGCGCGGCGACCAGGCAGCCGACCTGCGCCGCGCGCTCCAGGCCGAGGCCCCAGCCGAGCGCGGCGAAGAAGCCGGCCCGGAACCCGTCACCGACGCCGGTCGGGTCGTCGGCGACGACGTCCCGGGCCACCGGTACGTGGATCCGCTCGATGCCCCGGCCGGTGATCTCCACCCCGTCGGCACCGAGCGTGGTGACCCGTACCGTCACCAGGTCGAGCAACTGGTCGCCGGTGAGGCCGACCTTGCTCTCCAGCAGCGACCGCTCGTACTCGTTGGTCAGCAGGTATTCCGCTCCATCGATGAGCTGACGGACGTCCTCGCCGCTCATCCGGGCCAGCTGCTGCGACGGGTCGGCGGCGAACCGGTAGCCCCGGTCGCGACACTCGGCCGAGTGGCGCAGCATCGCCGCCGGGTCGTTGGCGCTGACCAGCACCAGGTCGAGTCCGCCGACCCGGGCGGCGACCGGCGCCAGCTCGATGTTGCGGGCCTCGCTCATCGCGCCCGCGTAGAACGAGGCGATCTGGCACAGGTCGTCGTCGGTGGTGCAGACGAACCGGGCCGTGTGCGCCAGCTCGCTGACGTGTACGGAGTCGCAGTCGACGCCGTGGCGCTCCAGCCAGGAGCGGTAGTCGGCGAAGTCGGTACCGACCGCGCCGAGCAGCACCGGCCGCAGGCCGAGCTGTGCCAGCCCGAAGGAGATGTTGGCCGCCACTCCGCCCCGGCGGACGACGAGGTCGTCGACGAGGAACGACAGGGAGACCTTGTCCAGCTGGTCGGCGATCAGCTGACCGGCGAACCGGCCGGGGAAGTGCATCAGATGGTCGGTGGCGATCGAGCCGGTGACGGCGATCTTCATGTCGGCCCTCAGATGTCGGGGGTATGAAAAGCGTGCGTCGGCCAGCTTACCGGCACCGGGGCGACCAGAACCCGTACCAGTCTCAAATCAGCACTATCAGACACGCACGACCGCCCGGTGCCGGCGGACCGGCCCGGACGGTGACGCGACCGACCAGATCAGTGGAACGAGTCACCACACGCGCAGGAGTTCTGCGCGTTGGGGTTGTCGATCGTGAAGCCCTGCGCGTCGATCCGGTCGGCGAAGTCGATCTTCGCGCCGGTGAGGTAGGGGGCGCTCATCCGGTCGACGACCACCTCGACACCGCCGAAGTCGTCGACGACGTCGCCGTCGAGCGACCGCTCGTCGAAGAACAGCTGGTAACGCAGGCCAGAGCAGCCGCCCGGCTGTACGGCGACCCGCAGCCGCAGGTCGTCGCGACCCTCCTGCTCGAGCAGTGCCTTGACCTTCTCGGCGGCCACGTCGGTCAGGACGACGGTGGTCTGTGCCGCGGTCTCGGTCGTTTCGGACTGCGCTGAAGTGCTCACGTGAAAGTCTCCCCTGCGACGGGTGCGTATTCGTCCGTACTGGCTAACGCTAGCCGCCCCGGCGACGATTCCCAATCCAGGTGGCGACATCTCGACGTGATTCGCCACCTAGATCACTTGTCCCGCTCCGGCCGGCGGTGCCGCCGGGCCGGGCCGCCGGGCCGGGCCGCCGGGCCGGGCCGCCGGGCCGGGCCGCCGGCCGGAGCACGCCGCCGGGCTGAGCCGGGTCAGCGGCTCCACTGCCCCGCCAGCCGCGCGGCGATCTGCCGCAGCCCGTCGGCCGGGCGGGCCAACGCCTGTTCCAGCCCACCGCCGGTCTCCCCGCCGAAGTGGTCGACCAGCGCGTACGTCTCGGTGACCCCGGCCGCCGCCGACTCCCGCCGCCCGGTGGAGACCCGGCCCGCGAGCACCACGCACGGCAGGCCCCGGTCCCGAGCCGCGCCGGCCACCCCGGCGACCACCTTGCCGCGCAGCGACTGATGGTCGAACGACCCTTCGCCGGTGATCACCAGGTCCGCGGCGTCCAGCGCGGTGGGCAGCCCGATCAGACCGGTGACCAGCGCGATGCCGGACTCGCACCGGCCGCCGAGGGCGAGCAGGGCCGCCCCGATGCCACCGGCGGCACCGGCCCCGGGCAGCGCCGCCAGCTGCGGCGGGCAGCCGGGCAACCCCGCGACGAGGACGCCCGCGAACCGCTCCAGCGCGGCGTCGAGCAGCAGTACGTCGGCCCGGTCGGCGCCCTTCTGCGGGCCGTACACGTTGCTGGCCCCGTGCAGCCCGGTCAGCGGGTTGTCGACGTCGGTCGCGGCGACGAGTTCGACACCGCGCAGCCGGGGCGAGCCGTCCAGGGACTCGGCGGCGGCGAGCGCGGCTCCGCCGTACGGCAGGGCGTAGCCGGCGGTGTCCAGCGGGGTGACGCCGAGCGCGGTGAGCATGCCGGCACCGGCGTCGTTGGTGGCCGAGCCGCCGAGCCCGACGACGACCCGGCCGGCCCCGTGCTCGACGGCGGCCAGCAACAACAGACCGAGTCCGTACGAGGTGGTGTGTTTCGGGTCACGCTCGGCCGGCGTCAGCAGGTGCAGTCCGCAGGCCTGGGCGCTCTCGACGTACCCGGTCCGCCCGGCCGGACCGTCGACCAGCAGGATCTCGCCGACGGCCGGCCGGCCGAGCGGATCGACCGTCGGTACGGTGATCCGCCGGCCGCCGGTCGGGCCGGCCACGGCGTCGATGAACCCGGGTCCCCCGTCCGACAGCGGCAGCTCGACGAGGTCGTCGGTGGGTGCCCGGTCCCGCCAGCCGGCCGCGACGGCGGCGGCGACCTCGGACGCGGTGAGGGTGCCGGCGAACTTGTCCGGACAGATCAGGACCCGCATGGATCAGCAGTGTGGCAGGAGACATGGCGCCGTAGTGCGGCAGGCCACACGCGCAGCGGTCGCAGCCGGGCGGAGCTGTGCGAGCATGGATCTCGTGACTTCGACGTGGGTTGAGCCATCCAGCACCGCGACCGCTCTGCTGCTGCTCGGCCGGGGTGCCGATCCGGCGACCGAGCGCGGCGTGGAGTGTCCCGGGGACCTGCCGGCGCCCAGCGACCCGGACCTGGTCGCCCGGGCCACCGCCGCCAAGGCGGCCCTCGGTGACCGGGTCTTCGTGCTCGGGCACCACTACCAGCGCGACGAAGTGATCCAGTTCGCCGACGTGACCGGCGACTCGTTCAAGTTGGCCCGGGAGGCCGCCGCCCGACCGTCGGCGGAGTTCATCGTCTTCTGCGGCGTGCACTTCATGGCGGAGAGCGCCGACATTCTGACCGGTCCCGCCCAGCGGGTGATCCTGCCGGACCTGGCCGCCGGCTGTTCGATGGCGGACATGGCGGTGTTGGGCCAGGTGGAGACCGCGTGGGAGGCCCTCGCAGACGCGGGTGCGGCCGATTCGACGGTGCCGGTGACGTACATGAACTCGTCTGCCGACATCAAGGGGTTCGTCGGGCGCAACGGCGGCGTGGTCTGCACCTCGTCGAACGCCAAGCGGGCGCTGACCTGGGCGTTCGAGCGGGGACAGCGGGTGTTGTTCCTGCCGGACCAGCACCTGGGCCGCAACACGGCGGTGCTGGAGATGGGCCTCGACGCCGACGACTGTGTGCTCTACGACCCGCACAAGCCGGGCGGCGGGCTGACCGCGCGGCAGCTACGCGAGGCCAAGATGGTGCTCTGGCGGGGGCACTGCTCGGTGCACGGGCGGTTCACCCGCAGCAGCGTCGACGAGGTACGGATGCGGGTGCCCGGGGTCAACGTGCTGGTCCACCCGGAGTGCCGCTACGAGGTGGTCACCGCGGCCGACCAGGTCGGCTCCACGGAATACATCATCAAGACCATCGAGGCGGCGCCGGCCGGATCGGCGTGGGCGGTCGGCACCGAGCTGAACCTGGTCCGTCGGCTGGCGCTGGCCCACCCGGACAAGCAGGTCATGTTCCTGGACCGGGCGGTCTGCTACTGCTCGACCATGAACCGGATCGACCTGCCGCACCTGGTGTGGGCGCTGGAAGAGTTGGTCGCCGGACGGGTGCCCAACCAGATCACGGTCGACGAGCGGACGGCGCACTTCGCGCGGGTCGCACTCGACCAGATGCTCGCGTTGCCGTGATCGGATAACCGACACTCCGCAATTGTGTCACCGAAAGTAATCTGAGACCTACACATACGTACCGTCGTTCCCGAATTCGTGCCAATCGGAGCGGCGAGCGGATCCTGTTTCCATCACAGAGCGCTATGCTGCCTCAGGCGATGAACGGGCAGTACGGATCATCGATGCCCAGCGGCGCGGCCGTCCTCGGCCGTGACCTGAGGTCCACCGACCGCTGACCCGTTCGCGGATCCGTTGGTTTCGCCCGCCACCGGCCGGGACACGTTTTGGCGTACCTGCCGGTCCAGCTCCACACCCCTATACGACGGCAGCATCGACGCGCTGGAGGTTTCGTTGACCGACGACGTCCTGATCGTGCATGGCGGCACTCCGCTGCACGGCCAGATCCGGGTCCGAGGCGCCAAGAATCTCGTCTCCAAGGCGATGGTGGCCGCATTGTTGGGCGACGAGCCGAGCCGGCTCTACGACGTGCCACGGATCCGTGACGTCGAAGTCGTCCGTGGTCTGCTCGAACTGCACGGGGTCAAGGTCAGCGACGGCGCCGAGGACGGCGAACTGGTCCTCGACCCGGCCAACGTGGAAAGCGCCTCGTTCGACCAGATCAACGTGCACGCCGGTTCCAGCCGGATCCCGATCCTGTTCTGCGGTCCGCTGCTGCACCGACTCGGCCACGCGTTCATCCCGGACCTGGGCGGCTGCCATATCGGTCCCCGGCCGATCGACTTCCACATGCAGGCGCTGCGCGAATTCGGCGCGGTCGTCGAAAAGACCCCGCAAGGTCTGCACCTGACCGCGCCCAACGGGCTGCACGGCACCAAGTTCGAGCTGCCGTACCCGAGCGTCGGCGCCACCGAGCAGGTGCTGTTGACGGCGGTGCTGGCCGACGGCGTCACCGAGCTGCGCAACGCGGCGGTCGAGCCGGAGATCATCGACCTGATCTGCGTCATGCAGAAAATGGGCGCGATCATCAAGGTGCACACCGACCGAGTCATCGAGATCCACGGCGTACCCCGCCTCGGCGGCTATTCGCACCGGCCGATCCCGGACCGGATCGAGGCGGCCAGCTGGGCGGCGGCGGCGCTGGCCACCGGCGGCGACGTCAACGTCCTCGGCGCGCAGCAGGCCGACATGATGACCTTCCTCAACGTGTTCCGCTCGGTCGGCGGCGCCTACGAGGTCACCGACGCCCGTCCGCCCCGGGTCGGCAGCACCGGCCAGGAAGGCGGCATCCGCTTCTGGCACCCCGGCAACGAACTGCGGGCGGTCGCCCTCGAAACCGACGTGCACCCCGGCTTCATGACCGACTGGCAGCAGCCACTGGTGGTCGCCCTGACCCAGGCCCGTGGGCTGTCGATCGTCCACGAGACGGTGTACGAGCAGCGGCTGGGCTACACCGAGGCGCTCAACACGATGGGCGCGACGATCCAGGTCTACCGCGAGTGCCTGGGCGGCACCCCGTGCCGGTTCGGTCGGCGCAACTTCAAGCACTCGGCGGTCATCGCCGGCCCGAGCAAGCTGCACGCCGCCGACCTGGTCATCCCGGATCTGCGCGCCGGGTTCAGCCACCTGATCGCGGCGCTCGCCGCCGAGGGCACCTCCCGGGTGTACGGCGTCGACCTGATCAACCGGGGGTACGAGGACTTCGAGGCCAAGCTGGCCGACCTCGGCGCCCTCGTCGAGCGGCCCTGACCGGTCAGACAGCCCGACCGGTCAGACAGCCCGACCAGCCCGACCAGGCCGATCCGTCCGTACCACCCGCACCTGCGTGCCAGCTGGCCGGTCACCCTGTGGATCGTCACCCACCGGGTGCGAAGGTGCGGGTGGTGGCGGTGGTTGGCTACCCTTCACCCCGTGCCGTCGCTGTTTCGCCGCAAGTCCGCCGCCGTCGTGGAAGCCGATCACCCCGAGGACACCGTCCCGGAGCCTGAGCACGCCTCCAGCCACCCCAAGGGATACACGCCGAGCAAGAAAGAACTCGGCGTGGTCACCCCCAAACGCCCCGCCGCCGGTCGTCGGCCTGCCGGGGACGCCAAACCGCTGACCAAGCAGGAAGCCCGCGAGCAGCGTCGGGCCCGGCGGGCGGCGATCTCGGAGGAGTTCCGGCGGGAGGGTGGACCTCGGGACCGTGCCCCCGAGCGTGGGCTGGCCCGCGACGTGGTCGACTCCCGCCGTACCGTCGGCACCTGGTTCTTCGGCGGCGCGCTGCTGGTGCTGATCGGTTCGGGACCGACCATGCCACCAGCGGTCCAGCTGGCGTCCAACGTCCTCTGGGTCACCCTGGCGGTACTAGTGGTGGTCGATTCGGTGCTGATCTCCCGGCGGATCGGCAAGCTGGTGCGGCAGCGGTTCCCGAAGTCGACCGAGCGGATGGGCGGGATCTACTTCTACGCGATCATGCGGGCGATGACGTTCCGCCGGATGCGGACCCCGGTCCCCCGGGTGCAGCTGGGCGACAAATTCTGATCGACCCAGGCACGAAGATCTGCTTGGCCCAGGCACGCTCGACGAGGCAGGATCCGGCAACCCGAGCGTGGAAACGCTCTGGTCCCTCGCGGTCGCGCTCGGCGTACCGTTCAGCCGGCTCGTGGAGCCGCCCAGTGCCGCCGTACGGGTGGTCCGAGCCGGTGACGGGCAAGGTCAGCGTTCCGAACACGCCGATTTCGTCGGCACCCTACTGTCGGCCGCGCCCGGGCATTCCCGGCGGGACATCTACCTCATCCAGGTCGAACCCGGCCCGGCCCGCGAGGCGGCCGGTCACCTGCCGGGCACCGTGGAGCACCTGGTGGTGTCCAGCGGACGGATCCGTACCGGGCCGACGAACGAGCCCGTCGTGCTCGCTCCGGGCGACTACGCCGCTTTCCCCGCTAACCAGCCGCATGTCTACCAGGCGTTGGAGCCGGGCACCTCGGCCGTACTGATCATGAAGCATCGCTGAGCCGGCGACCGGGCGGCGACGGCCCGACGACCGCCCGATTCCGATCTCGCCGAAGGCGGGCGACCGAATTCGGGAACATTTGTTTTGCCGCAGTGCGGGCGGTTCGGTGGCGTCGACCGAGTCCGCGCCGCTACCCTCCTTCCGCAACCATGCTGCACCGGGCCGGGGACTCTATCGGGTTGCCACGGTTGCTCAGCGAGTATTCGACGAGGTGACATCGCCGTGAGCGAGCCACGTGAACCGTCTCCCCGGTTCTGCCGTGCCCGGCGCACCGCCCCGTCCCGCCACGCCCGGCGGGCAACCCGGGTGGACGCGCACCGTGAGGTGCCGGCGTGAGCGAAGGCTATTTCGACCGCCGCTGGCAGGCGTGGCGTTGGGAGGACGGCCCCGCTGGCGAGCGGCCGGACGACGACCACCGCGACGACCACCGCGACGACGAGTGGGACGACGACCGCTGGGAGGCGATGCGGCGCGGCCGTGACCGCCGGCCGGCGGAGCCGGCATGGCTGTCGGACCCGACCGCCGAATGGGTGCCGCTTCCCGGCCAGCGCTACCCCGGAGACCGCGGAGCCAGGCGGCAGCCGCGACGTGAATCCGATGCCCGTCCGGGAGTCGACCGGGGCCGGGCCAACGTCTATCAGGCGAACCCGACCAGGCGGCAGACGCCACCGCTGTCCGACAACGAACGCCACGGCCACACCGACGGCCGGCAACGCGACGACATCTACCGACGCGACCCCTCGGACGGCCGGACACCCCGCGACGACCGCCGGCCGGACGACCGTCGGCCACGCGACGACCGGTACGTCGGCGGCGACCACGACGACGGCTGGTTCAGCCACGACGGACGTGGCCGGGCGCGGGCGCACAGCGAGTACGGCGAGGAACCACCCGCCGCAACCGGGCGGATGGAGCAGCGGCGTACCGATCCGTCGCAGCGGCGGCCGGCGGAGCACCGACACGGCCGGCCGCCAGCCGGTGGCGAGCAGTGGGACCCACGGGCGGACCAGCGCTTGGACGGCTATCGTCGCGACCAACCGGGACGGCCCCCGGTAGACCACCGCGCCGGTCTCCCGGGGTGGGCCACGCCCCCCCGCGAGCACGCCGATCCCATACGCCCCGATCCCGTACACCCCGATCCGGCACGGTCGGGGCACGGCCAAGACCAGCGACGCGTCGGGCCGCCCCCACCGGGCCGCCCCGATGCCCGGGATCGGGACGCAGCCGAGGTCTACCGGGTCCGCCCGACAGAATCCGCAGGCCATGCGGGTCCCGTCCGCCGTCCGCCGTACGCCGAACCGCCCCGGACACCGGCCGACCGGCGGTACGACGCTCCTCCGGCGGCGCCGGCCGAACCAACGACGACGAACCGTCAGGCGACGCCGTACGGGCGACCGGCCCAGCCCGCGGAGCCGACTCCGTACCGGCAGCCCGCCGCGTACGGGTCACCCCGCCCGCAGCCGCCGGCCGAGGCCCCGGCACCGTCGGCCCGTCCGCCGCTCGGGCGTCCCCCGGCGCCGACTCCGCCACCACGCCGAGTGGTCGCCGCCGACCAGACCGGCGAGCACCTGCCGATCCCGGTGTCGGCCCCGGCAGGTCCGCCGCCGGAATTCCGGGTCAAGGCGCAGACCGGCGAGCACCCCGAGATCCGGCCGGCGCCATCCGGGACAGAAGCCGACGCACCGGGGTACGTGGTCCGCGCCAAAGCGGAACCACGACACGCTCCACCGCCGTACATCGTCCGGGAGCGGACCGACCCGGTGGACGCGGCACCGATCGTGGCGTCTCCACCGGCCGGTGCGCCCACACCGGTGCCGCGACCGGCACCGGCTCCCGCCGAGCCGGTCACCGAGGGATCCCGTACCCCTGTCGGCGGGCCGACGCCCGCGTCCGTGCCGCCGGCCGCGCCGGTGTCTCCCGCCCCGACCCGGCCGGCTGATCCCCCGGCCACCGAGCCGGAGGCCACCGTCGCGCCTGCGGACCCGGCGAGCGGACCTTCGGACGCCGACCTCGATCCGGCACCGGCGCGTGCCGGTGCCGCCCCGGACGCCACCGCGGACAACCAGGCCGAACTGGCGGCGGCCGCCGACCGAACTCCACCGCCTACGTCGGCGCCGACACCATCGACGTCGACACCATCGACGTCGACACCGACGACCGACGACGAACCGGCCCGCTCGGAACCCCCCGCCAGCGCCGACACGGTGCTGCCGGTGGCGGGTACGGCGGCCGGCGCGGCCACCGCGCTCGGCGCGCCGACCATGCTGGCACCGATGGTCCGCCCGGATGGCCCGTCCGACGCGCCGGACGTCACCCCACCGGAGCCCGTCGCACCGGTGCCGGCCGATCCGGAACAGGTGCTGTCGTCGTACCGGTGGCGTTTCCATCACGAGACGCTCCGCGAGCTGGTCGAGAACCCCGACGAGCTGCGGGCGATCCGGGACCGGCTCACCGAGAAGATCGACCCGGCCACGGACAACGGCGCCCGCGCCCGGTTGCTGAGCCTGCGCGCGGTGGTCTCCCGCATCCTCGGTGATCTGGGCAAAGCCCTGTCCGACGCGAAGCTCGCGGTGGCCCACGCCGAGGCGACCGGTGAGCTGCGGCGGATCGCCATCGCGCAGGCGCGGCTGGCACACGTCCTGCAGTGGCGGGGCGACTTCGCCGAGGCGGACCGGCTCTTCGAGGAGGCGAACTCGTCCGAACTGCCCGACCGGTTGCGCGCCACGATGCACGAGCACGCCGGTCGGTCCTGCTACGACCAGGGCCGCTACATGGAGGCGTGCAACCATTTCGAGCGGGCCCTGGAGCTGCGCAAGGTCGAGGATCCGGACCTGATCGCCCGGACCGAGCTGGCGCTCGACGCGGTCTTCGCGAAGGTCGCCGAGAACGGCTGGGGACCGTACCCCCGCGACCGTGAGGAGGTCCTGCGGCTGCACCGGCCACCCCGGCCCACCTTCAGCGACCGGATGCAACGGTGGGGGTACGCCGGAGCCGACGGCGATCTGGTGATCGCCCCGGCGTTCGCCGACGTCCAACCGTTCCGGGAAGGAGTCGCCTGGGTACGCCGGCCTGAGGTCCAGAGCTGGGAGCTGATCGACGAGTCCGGGCAGGTGCTCATCGGCGCGTCCGCCGGCTACCTGGGCGTCGGTTCGTTCTCCGACGGGCTGGCCTGGGTCTCCCGGGACGGCACGGGAGCCTGGATCGCCATCGACCGCGACGACACGGTCGTGATCGGCACCGGCTACGACGACGTACGGCCGTTCCGGAGGGGCGTGGCGGTGGTCCGCCGTGGCGGCTGGGGCGCGGTCGACAAGACCGGTCGTGCGGTCCTCCCGACCCGGTACGGCGGCTTCCCCACCGCGCTGACCGATGGTCGCTACATCGACGGCTTCACGGACGAGGGACTGGCGATCGTCGACGCCGGCGGGCGCAAGGGGGTGGTCGACCGGTCCGGCCGGATGATCGTCGCGCCGGTGCATCCGGCGATGGCGATCCACCCGGTGGCCTTCCTGATCGCCGGGCCTGACGGCAAGTGGGGAGCGCTGGACCGACGCGGTGAACCGCTGATCGATCCGGTGCATCCGAGCCGGGGCGACGTGATGGACGAAATCGACCGGCTGCTGGCGGACACCAAACCGGTTCTCTGAGGCGGCACTCCCGGCAGCCGCCCTGCTGGCCACCCGGGGGGCGACTAGGGTTGGTGACATGGAATTCCGACACCTAGGCCGCTCCGGCATGCTGGTCAGCGAGATCTCCTACGGAAACTGGATCACCCACGGTTCGCAGGTGGAGGAAGAGGCTGCCAAGGCCTGTGTCCGCGCCGCGCTCGACGTCGGCATCACCACCTTCGACACCGCCGACACCTACGCCGGCACCCGCGCCGAGGAAGTGCTCGGCCGGGCGTTGCACGGCGAACGGCGCGAAGGCCTGGAGATCCTGACCAAGGTCTTCTGGCCGACCGGTCCGGGACCCAACGACCGGGGCCTGTCCCGCAAACACATCATGGAGTCGATCAACGGCTCGCTGCGCCGGCTGCAGACCGACTACGTCGACCTGTACCAGGCGCACCGGTTCGACCACGCCACGCCGCTGGAGGAGACGATGGAGGCGTTCGCCGACATCGTGCACTCCGGCAAGGCCCACTACATCGGGGTGTCCGAGTGGAACGCCTCGCAGATCCGGCAGGGCCACGCGCTGGCCCGTGAGCTGAAGATCCCGTTGGTGTCCAACCAGCCGCAGTACTCCATGCTCTGGCGGGTGATCGAGGCCGAGGTGGTGCCGGCGAGCGAGGAGCTCGGCATCGGGCAGATCGTCTTCTCCCCGCTCGGACAGGGCGTCCTCACCGGCAAGTACCAGCCCGGACAGCCCCCGCCGGCCGGCTCACGCGCCACCGACGAGTCCGGCGGCGCGACGTTCATCGCCCGGTTCATGACCGACCAGACCCTCAGCACGGTGCAGCGTCTCAAGCCGCTGGCCGACCAGGCCGGGCTGTCGATGGCGCAGCTGGCGGTCGCCTGGGTGCTGCAGAACCCGAACGTCTCGTCGGCGATCATCGGTGCCACCCGGCCCGAACAGGTTCACGACAACGTCAAGGCCAGCGGCGTCCAGTTGGACAGCGGGCTGCTCAAGGCGATCGACGAGGTGCTCGACCCGATCGTCGAACGCGACCCGGGCAAGACGGTCAGTCCGGCGCGGCGGCCGTAGGTCGCGGCGTGCCGGCGGGCGGCGTGGTGCGGTCCGGCCACGTCCGCCCACCGGCGGTGCCGCAGCGGCCAGGACCGAAGCGAGAGGTCAGGACCAGAACCGGACCAGTCGCAGACCGTCGTGGTAGAGGCCTGACGGCAGGCCGACCAGGTCGCCGAGGGCGAACACGAGCCAGAAGAACGCCCCGCCGATCCGGTCGTCCCACAGCAGCGCGAACAGGGCAATGAATCCGTACGGGGCGAGCAGCTGGTAGCCGCGCTGCCAGGACGGGGACAACCACGGCGCGACGATGTTGCCGCCGTCCAGGCCCGGCACCGGCAGCAGGTTCAGCACACCGGCGGTGATCTGCAGAAATCCCAGCAGGGCCACCCCGGCCCAGAACCCCGGTCGCGCCGTGACGTCGACGCCGATGGCGAACGGCAGCGCGAGCAGCACCGCCAGCGTCACGTTGACCGCCGGCCCGGCCAGACTCACCAGGCTGTGCCGCAGCCGACCGGGGATGTGGTGTCGGTCGATCCAGACCGCGCCGCCCGGCAGGCCGATGCCGCCGAGCAGCACCACCAGCACCGGCAGGCCGATCGACAACAGCGGATGGCTGTAGGTGAGCGGGTTCAGCCGCAGATAGCCACGGCTGGCGACCCCGCGATCACCGAACCGGTACGCCAGCAGCGCGTGCGCGTACTCGTGCAGACACAACGACACCAGCCAGCCGGTGAGCACCCCGACCACGACGGCGGCCCGGGCGAACCGGCCCTCCGACCAGGCCAGCATGCCGCTGCCGATCAGCAACGCGACCAGTAGCAGGAAGACCGGGCTCGGGCGCCAGCCTCCGGCCGGTGGGCGCGGCCGGCCACCAGCGACCGGCGGGCGGACGCCGTCCTGGTTCATGTCCACACGTGCTGGTGCGTCACCGGCGGGTCATTTGCCGGGCGGCTGCAGGCTCATCCGGTATTCCGACCGGTCGTCCTCCACCAGTTCGACCGTGCCGACGCCCGCCGCGGCCAGCTCCCGCCAGGACTGGCCGATCCAGGACTCGGCGTCGGCCTGCGTGCCGAACGTCTCGGCCGGCCCGTCCACGGCCTGGCCGTCCGCGTCCTCGTACCGCCAACTCCATGGCATGGTGCAGCTCCCCTCGGCGACGACGTTCGCAAGCCTAGCCTCGTCGCCCGACAGTCAGCCGCGCCGGTTCACCACCGCCGACGCGACCACCCGCGGCCACGCACGCTGCCATCGGCCACCACTCGTGCGACCACCCGCGACCTGCCGCCACGGCCAGCCGTAAGGTACGGGCATGTCCGATGACGGGTGGAAGACCGTTCTCGTGCTCGGTGGCATCCGGTCCGGCAAGTCCGGCTACGCCGAGTCGCTGGTCGACGAGGCTGCCACGGTCCGTTACGTGGCGACCGGAGCGTTCGATCCGGACGACCCGGAGTGGGCCGCGCGGATCGAGGCGCATCGAGCGCGGCGCTCCGAGCGGTGGCACACCGAGGAAGCCGCCGAACATCCCGGCCGCCTGATCGAACTGATCTCCGCCGCCGCCGGCGGAGAGACGCTGTTGATCGACGATCTGGGCGGCTGGGTGACGGTGCTGCTCGACCCGGCCCATCAGCCGGCCGACGACCGGGCCACGATCGCCGATCTCGCCGCTGCCGTCCGCGCCAGCGCGGCCCGGCTCGTCCTGGTCAGCCCGGAAGTGGGCCTGGCACTGGTGCCGACCACTCCGGTCGGCCGGGCCTTCGCCGACGCCCTCGGCGCGACCAACCAGGCCCTGGCCGCCGTCTGCGACTCGGTCGTACTGGTGATCGCCGGTCAACCGGTGGAGATCAAGGCCGGCGGGCCGGATGGGCCGGATGGGCCGCTGATCGTGCCGGTCCACGCCGGTGCACGGCCCACCACCTCGATCGGGGAGACGGCCCTGGCGGATCCGGCTCCCGCCGACTCGACGGCCGTCGGTGCGGCGGCGGCCGACAGGACGGAAGCTGCTCCGGTCGGCGTCGATCAGACCGCCGGCTCGACCGGCTCCCCGCCGGCCACGATCGAGGAGCCCTCACCGATCACCCCGGGGATGGCGTTGCCGATGCCGGCGGAGAAGGTCGGCGTCGCCAGCACCGACCGACTCGGCCGACTCGACCAGCCGGGGGCGGGATTCGGCGCGCTGGCGCGGATCGTCGCGTTCGCCGCCGCCACCCAGGACACCCCCACGCCCCGGCCCTGGGACGCGGTGCGGGTGATCCTCGTCCACGGTGATCACGACGGCGGCGTCGCCGCCGGCGACAGCCCGCTGGAGTCCGCCCGCCGCGCCGAGCAGGCCCGCACCGGCGTCGGACCGTTGGCCTACCTCGCCGCCGCCGCCGGAGCCGACGTCACGGTGGTCACCGCCCCGACGGCCGCCGCCATCGAGGAGGGAGCGGCGCTACCCGTCGACGACGTGGAGACCGCCCTCGCCACCGGGTGGCGGACGGCGGAGCAGGCCGCTCGCGACGGCGCGCAGGCGATCGTGATCGCCGCCTGTGGCGCCGGGTCGGCGGCCGCGGCGGCCGCCGTACTCGCCGCGACCACCGGGGCGGAACCCGCCGCCGTCCTCGGCCGGGTCCACACCAGCGGTGGGCTGATCGACGACAACGCCTGGATGACCCGCTGCGCGGCGGTGCGTGACGCACTGCACCGCACCCGACGGGGCACCCGCAGTGCCCGGGAGGTGCTCGCCGAGTTCGGCGGCGGCGACATCGCGGTCGCCACCGGTGTTCTGCTCGGCGCGACCGCCAACCGCATTCCGGTGCTGGTGGACGGTCCGGTCGGGGTGGCCGCCGGGCTGGTCAGCCGGGACCTCGCCGGACAGGCCCGGCACTGGTGCCTGCTGCCCGATCACGGCCGGCAGCCGACCGTCAGACACGCCGCCGACGTACTCGGGCTCACGCCCCTGCTCGACCTGCGGCTGGACCTCGGTGAGGGGGTGACATCGCTGGCCGCGCTACCGATGTTGCGCTCGACGCTGGCCCTTGCCGGCGCGCTCGGCGAACGGCCCGTCCAGGCAGCGGCGACGGACGACGCCGACGCGGCCCTCGGCCAGACCGACGACGGCGGACCGGTCCTCGACGACACCGACACCGACACCGACGCGGCCATCGGCCGGACAGGCGGCGCGGCCGGCGACGCAACCGGCGGCGACGAACCCGGCACGAACCCGACCGGAACCCCGGAGAACGGGTACGCCTACTCCGACGAACAGGCTGACGACCAGTCCGAGGTCACCCCGTTCATCGAGCCGGAGCCCGCCGGACCCGGCCCGGCGAAGGACACCGACCGGCGGTGACCGGCGGCGAGCCGCCCGGCCGACCCGGACCGACGCGCGACCTCCCGGCCGGGCTGCGGCTCGCGGTCACCACCTTCACCGTGCTGCCGCTACGGCCCGGCCGGGTGGACCGTCACGCCGCGACGGTCGCGATGGCGGTGGCACCCGTGGTCGGCCTCGTGCTGGGCGCGGTGCTGGGGCTGGCCATGCTCGCGTCGAGCCGGGCCGGGATTCCGGCCCTGGTCGGCGCGGCGGTGGTCGTCGGACTCGCCGCCGCGCTCACCCGTGGACTGCACCTGGACGGGCTGGCCGACACCGTAGACGCCCTCGGCTCACACCGGCCGGCGACCGGGGCGCTCGAGGTGATGCGCCGGCCCGACATCGGACCCTTCGGTGTGGTGGCGGTGGTGATGGCGCTGCTGCTGCCGACCGTGGCGCTGGCCGCCGTACCCACCGACCGGTCGTGGCCGGCGGTCCTGGCCACGGTCGCCGTCGCGGCCGGCACCGGTCGCCTCGCGGTGACCTGGTCCTGCCGGCACGGCGTGCCGGCGGCCCGCCCCGACGGACTCGGCGCGTTGGTCGCCGGCACCCAGCGGTGGCCGGCCCTGGCCGCCGGCACCGCTGTGGTCGCGGCGGTGGCGGTGCCCGCTATACCCACCCGGCCGTGGCAAGGGCCGGTGGTCGTGGTCGTCGCGCTCGGGGTGTGGCTGATGCTGCTCCGGCATCTGGTCCGCCGGTTCGGTGGGGTGACCGGAGACGTCCTCGGCGCCGGGGTCGAGACCACCACCGGCCTGACCTATCTCGGCCTGGTCGCCACCGGCTAGAACGCGGCCGGAGCCAGGTAGGGCTGGGACGAACCTGGCCCGGCGCGACGGCCCGGCGGAGTAGCGTTCACCTCGCCAGTCCGCACGATCATGGGAGCACGCCATGGCCACCTCGGAGGACCTGCTGCTGCCGGTCCCAGTACCCGAGTCGCTCACCGCAACGTACCTGGTCCCGATCGTGCCCCCACACGCGATGGTCCCGGACGCGCTCGACGCCCTCGACCGGCTCGGCACCCGGCTCGCGGCCCCGGTACGGGATCTGGCCGGTCAGATGCTCGGCAGCCCGCTGATGACGGTCGAGACCCGGCCGGTGGAGCAGCTGCCGGACCTGCCGCCCGACCTGCTGGCCGCCTTCGGCGCCACCGGCGGCCAGCTGGAGCGGCTGCGGACCGCGACGCACGTCGCGGTGGTCCAGGCCAGCTACCGCCCTGGTTGGCCGCCAGCGCACGAATGGGCCGGTCGGGCCGTCGCGGCCGGACTCGCCGAGGCGCTCGGCGGCGACGTGGTCGACCTGTTCGGGCTCCAGTTCCTCGACCCGGCCGGGGCGTTGCGGTCGTTGCCGGACGACACCGGCCGCATCCGCCTCGTCGACTGGATCCTGGTGCCCTACTCCCCCGGCGAACAGGGGCTGTGGTTCACCACCAAGGGCCTTCGCCGGTTCGGCCTGCTGGAACTGCAGGCGCAGGAGGTTCCCGCCCGCTTCGTCCGGGCGTGGGGCGCGATCATGACCGGCGTGGCCCGCCGGCTGCTGCGGATCTGGACCGAGGCGCTGACCGAACCGGACCTGCCGGCCTTCGTCCAGCTACCGGTGCGGCTGCCGGTGAGCGGGCACGACATCGCGGTGGCGTACGGTAACCAGGACCGGCACGACTCGGCCGGTTCGGCGGTGCTGCAGATCGCCCTCGATCCGTCGACCGACCCGGAAGCCGACTCGTTTCTCACCCTCAGCCCACCGGATTCGGCGTCGACGCCCCCGAGCGGGTATTTCGCGCGGATCTGCGGCGAGCTGTTCGGCGCCGGCCAGCCGGAGATCCACTACGCCCGGCCCAGTGACGCGATGGCCCGGGCGATCGCCACCGCCCGCCGGTCCCTCGGTGAGGTCCGCGCCCGGTTCCTGGCCGACGCGCTGCCCGCCGACGGCCAACTGTTGATCAAGTACGGCCTGCCCGCCCCGGACGGACACGAGTACGTCTGGGCGAGCGTCACCGGCTGGACGAGCCCGGGCCGGATCGCGGCGGCGAGTACGGTCAACGCCGCCTGCGACCCGGGTGTCCGCATCGGCAGTCCGGTCTCGGTGGACGCCGCCGACGTCGTCGACTGGGCGGTGCTGTCCGGCGACCGGATGGTGGAGGGCGGTTGGACCGAGGCGGTGCTCAGCCCACAGGACCAGCGCTCCGACGCCCGGGGTGAACTCGCCTGACCGACCGGCCCCGAACTCCCCACCGACTCCGCCGGAAGACACCCACCCGGCCCCGAACTCCCCACCGACTCCGCCGGAAGACACCCACCCGGCCCCGAACACGCACCGACGGCCGGGAGACGTCTCGCGGCGACGTCAGCGGACGGAGGACGGCACGAACGGCGGCCGGACCACCCGCATCGACGCCAGCCTTCCCCGGACGTCGACCTGGACCTCGACGCCCGGCTCGCGGACCGCTGCGGTGTCCAGCAGGGCCAGCGCTACACCGATCTTGCGGGTCGGCGAGAACGTTCCGCTGGTCACCTGACCGATCCGGGCACCGTCGAGCAGCACCGACATTCCCGGGCGCGCGATCGCCCGCTCGACCGCTTCCAGGCCCCAGAGCAGCCGGGACGGGCCATTCGACTTTTCCGCCAGCAACGCCGTGCGGCCCCAGAACTGGTCCTTGCGCCAACCGACCGCCCACCCCAGCCGCGCCTGCACCGGGGTGATCTCCGGGGACAGGTCCTGGCCGTGCAGCGCGTACCCCATCTCGGTCCGCAACGTGTCGCGGGCGCCGAGGCCACACGCCCGCAGCCCGAGCGGGGCTCCGGCGGCGATCAGCGCGTCCCAGACCTCCCCGGCCCGGTCTGCCGCGACCACCAGTTCGTAGCCGTGCTCACCGGTGTAGCCGGTACGGCACACCACCAGTTCGGCGGCCGCGTCGGCGGTGGCCCCGGGCAGCGGGGCGGCGGCGAAGCTCATGTACGGATGCCCGGTCGGCAGCCCCAGGTCGGCGAGCAGGCGCGCGGAGGCCGGTCCCTGCACGGCCAGTACGGCGTACCCGGTGTGCTCGTCGGTGACCTCGATCCCGGTTGGCGCGGCGGTACGCAGCCGGCGCACCACCTCGGCGGTGTTGGCCGCGTTCGGAATCAGGAAGACGTGGTCGTCGGCGTGCCGGTAGGCGATGATGTCGTCGACAACCCCGCCGGTGTCGGGGTCACAGCAGAGGGTGTACTGGGCCTGCCCGGCGTCGACGCGGTCGAGGTCGTTGGTCAGGCAACGGTTGACGAACGCCACCGCCTGCGGGCCGGTGACCCGGGCCTTGCCGAGGTGCGAGACGTCGAACACGCCGACCGCCGAACGGACCGCTTCGTGCTCGCGCAGTACTCCGCCGCCGGCGTACTCCAGCGGCATCTCCCAGCCACCGAAAGCGGCGAACTTCGCACCGAGCGCGACGTGCCGCTCGTGCAGGGGGGATCGGCGCGGCCCGTCGCCGACGGTCATGGTCACCTCGGTCATGGGTCGCAACTTACCTGCGGGCGTACGGGTGGTTAGCATCGGCGGGACATCACCCTGTCCGGCGGGTTAGGTTGCGCCGGAGATTCGCATGCCGGCACGCTCACGAAGCGGCCGGCCAGGCCCGCCGGAGACGCCGCGTGACTTCACCCACCACCACCCTGGACCTGGTCGACACCGATCCCGCCGAACTCGCTGTCGACGCTCTCGTCATCGGTGTGTACAGCCAGGACGGGACGGCCGACCAGACCACGGCGGACGGCTCGTCGGGCACCACGCCCGCGCTGCTGCTGGCCACCGGCGCGGAGAGCATCGCCGTCGCCTTCGAGGGTCGGCTCACCCAGACATTGGCTCTGCTCGGTGCCACCGGCTCGCCTGGCGAGGTGGTCAAACTCGCCACGCTCGGCACCATCGGTCCGCCGCTGCTGGTCGCGATCGGGCTGGGCCCGGAGCCGGCCGGTGCCGCGCCCGCGCCGGAGACGTTGCGCCGGGCCACCGGGGCGGCGGTCCGGGCGTTGGCCGGCACCGCGCGGGTCGCGCTGGCGTTGCCGGTTCCGGATGACGCCGACGGCCCGGCTGCGTTGCGGGCCGTGGCCGAGGGCGCGTTGTTGGGTAGCTACCGCTTCGCCGGTTACAAGACCCGGCCGCAGCCGGGTCGGCGGCGGCCCGTCGCGTCGGTGTCGGTGCACGTGACCGACGCCGCCGACCCGGCGGCCCAGGCCGAGGTGGCCCGCGCGGGCGCGGTCTGCGCGGCGGTGGCGGCCAGTCGCGACTGGGTGAACGCCGCTCCCAACGAGCTACGGCCGCCCGAGTTCGCCGACGCGGTCCGCGCGGCGGCGACGGCCGCCGGGTTGACGGTGCAGGTGTTGGACGAGGCGGCGCTGGCCGCTGGCGGGTACGGCGGGATCCTGGCCGTCGGTGGCGGTTCGGCGGCACCGCCCCGGCTGGTGATCATCAGCTACACCCCGGAGGACGTCGCCGGGGCCGGCACGCAGAGCGGGCAGGATCCGGAGTCCGGATCCGGCCGGCCCCGGATCGCGCTGGTCGGCAAGGGCATCACCTTCGACACCGGCGGCGTGTCGATCAAGCCGGCGCAAGGCATGTGGGAGATGAAGTCGGACATGGCCGGTGCCGCCGCCGTCGGTGCGGCGATGCTGGCGATCGCCGTGCTGAAGCCGGCCGTCCCGGTCACCGCCTATCTGCCGATGGCGGAGAACATGCCCTCCGGTACGGCGTACCGGCCCGGCGACGTGGTGACGATGTTCAACGGCAAGCGGGTGGAGGTGCTCAACACCGACGCGGAGGGCCGCATGGTGCTCGGCGACGCGATGGCCCGGGCCTGTGCCGACGGCTGCGACTACCTGCTGGAGACTTCGACGCTGACCGGCGGTCAGGTCGTCGCGCTCGGTAAGCGGATCGCCGGCGTGATGGGCACCGCCGAGTTGTGTGCCCGGGTGCAGGCCAGCGGCGACGCGGTCGGTGAACCGGCGTGGCCGATGCCGCTGCCGGACGACGTCCGTAAGGGCATGGAATCGGACGTCGCCGACATTTCCCAGGTCAACGCGTCGATGGATCGAGCTGGCCACATGCTGCAGGGTGGGGTGTTCCTCCGGGAGTTCGTCAGCGACGACGTGGCCTGGGCGCACATCGACGTGGCCGGTCCGTCGTTCCACTCCGGCGAGCCGACCGGCTACTGGAGCAAGGGTGGCACCGGGGTGCCGGTGCGTACCCTCGTGCACCTGGTGGAGGACATCGCGGCGAACGGCTGAGCCGGTCGTCGCCGGGCTGAGCCGGTCGTCGGCT
The DNA here is from genome assembly GCF_029626025.1 of Solwaraspora sp. WMMD406. Classification (NCBI taxonomy): domain Bacteria; kingdom Bacillati; phylum Actinomycetota; class Actinomycetes; order Micromonosporales; family Micromonosporaceae; genus Solwaraspora; species Solwaraspora sp. WMMD406. The sequence continues at coordinate 3,026,083 of NZ_JARUBF010000001.1, read as the reverse complement.
CACCTCGGGTCGTCGGCTGGCTGAGCTGGCGTCGGCTCAACTCGGGTCGTCGGCTGCGCTCCGGCTGGTCGACGCACCCGTCGCGCGGGGCCGCCGGTGCGTCACCCGGCGGCCCGTTTGCGCCGTTCGTTGAAGTCGCGCATGCGTTTCGGGTAGCCGACCAGCGCGACGTCGTAGATCGGGATGGCCATCTTGTGGGCGAACCGCCGGGCGCCTTCCGGCCCGTCGACGCGGCGGCGCGTCCACTCGCCGTCGTAGGCGATGAGCATCACCGTCGTCTCGGTGACCGTGGTACGGGGTTCGATGAACGCCTCGACCCCGCGACGGCTGCGGACGAACTCTTCGAGATGGTCGAGGTCGGCCCGGTTCGCCTGCCGTCCTCCCGGTGCCCCACTCGACTGCTTGCGCCGACGAAACCACGCCACCGGCGATCTCCTCCCCGACTCTTCGGATCGTCGCGTCCCCCGGTCACCCGGCCGACCGCCTGCCGGTCACGGCCGGGCTGGGACCGGCTGTCCGGTACCCGCGAGCATCGACGGATGGGCCAAGCCTACGTTGCGGCGACGTGTCCTTGGGCACCTCGTTGAGCGTTCAGACACTACAAGTGACAAGATGACCGAGGTAAGTCTGCCCGTTCCATGGGACGACTTGTGGAACGGCCCCTCCTAAAGCAGTGACGCGATCTGGGAGTGAACTGTGAGTGAGCCGAACGGCGAGACCTTCGACGTGGTCATCCTCGGCGGCGGCAGTGGGGGCTACGCGGCCGCCCTGCGTGCCGTGCAACTCGACCTGTCGGTAGCGCTGATCGAGAAGGACAAGGTCGGCGGCACCTGCCTGCACCGCGGCTGCATTCCCACCAAGGCGCTGCTGCACGCGGCCGAGGTGGCCGACACCACGCGTGAGTCCGAGCAGTTCGGCGTCAAGGCGGATCTGGTCGGCATCGACATGGCGGGGGTCAACAGCTACAAGGACGGCGTGGTGGGCCGGCTGTACAAGGGCCTCCAGGGCATGATCAAGTCTGCCAAGATCACGTACGTGGAAGGTACCGGACGGCTGGTCGGCCCGAACACCGTCGAGGTCGACGGCACCCGGTACACCGGCCGTAACGTGATCCTGGCCACTGGTTCGTACTCGCGCAGCCTGCCCGGTCTGGAGGTCGACGGCGAGCGGATCCTCACCAGCGAACACGCGCTCGAACTCGACCGGGTCCCGTCCTCGGCGATCGTGCTCGGCGGCGGCGTGATCGGCGTCGAGTTCGCCAGCGTCTGGCGCTCCTTCGGCGTCGACGTGACCATCGTCGAGGCCCTCCCCCGACTGGTCGCCGCCGAGGACGAGGAGTCGTCCAAGGCCCTGGAGCGGGCCTTCCGCAAGCGGGGCATCGGGTTCAAGACCGGCAAACGGTTCGAGTCCGTCGAGCGCACCGACTCCGGCGTCCGGGTGACGATCGCCGGCGGGGAGACCCTGGAGGCCGAACTGCTGCTGGTCGCCGTCGGCCGGGGCCCGGTGACCGCCAACCTCGGGTACGAGGAGCAGGGCCTGAAGATGGACCGCGGCTTCGTCCTCACCGACGAACGACTGCGCACCAACCTGCCCAACGTCTACGCCGTCGGCGACATCGTGCCCGGTCTGCAGCTCGCCCATCGCGGATTCCAGCAGGGCATCTTCGTCGCCGAGGAGATCGCCGGACGCAACCCGGCCGTGATCGACGAGAATGGCATTCCCCGGGTCACCTACTCCGACCCGGAGCTCGCCTCGGTCGGCCTCACCGAGGCGAAGGCCAAGGAGCAGTACGGCGCGGACAAGATCAAGACCTACAACTACAACCTCGGCGGCAACGGCAAGAGCCAGATCCTCAAGACCGCCGGCTTCGTCAAGCTGGTCCGGGTGGTCGACGGTCCGGTCATCGGCCTGCACCTGGTGGGAGCCCGGGTCGGGGAGTTGATCGGCGAGGCGCAGCTGATCTACAACTGGGAGGCCGATCCGGCCGACGTCGCACCACTCGTGCACGCCCATCCCACCCAGGGCGAGGCTCTCGGCGAGGCCCACCTGGCCCTGGCCGGCAAGCCACTGCACGCACACGCCTGACTAGAGGAGTCTTGAGATATGCCGGTATCGGTCACCATGCCCCGGCTCGGCGAAAGCGTCACCGAGGGCACCGTCACCCGCTGGTTGAAGCAGGAGGGCGACCGGGTCGAGGTCGACGAGCCGTTGCTGGAGGTCTCCACCGACAAGGTCGACACGGAGATCCCCTCGCCCGCCGCCGGTGTGCTCAGCCGGATCGTGGTGAGCGAGGACGAGACCGCTGAGGTCGGCAGCGAACTCGCGGTCATCTCCGGCGAGGGCGACAGCGGCGGTGCCGACGCCGCACCGGAGCCGGCGGCCCAACCGGCGGCAGCGGCCGAGCCCCAGCCCCAGCCGGAGCCGGCCGCCCAGGCCGCGCCCGAGCCGGCTCCCCCGGCGGAGCCGGCCGCCCCGGCTGCCAGCGGCGGCCAGGCCGCGCCGGCCGGCGACGCCACGGCGGTGACGATGCCGGCGCTCGGCGAGAGTGTCACCGAGGGCACGGTCACCCGCTGGTTGAAGCAGGTCGGTGACTCGGTCGAGGTCGACGAGCCGTTGCTGGAGGTCTCCACCGACAAGGTCGACACCGAGATCCCCTCGCCGGTGGCCGGCACGCTGTTGGAGATCAAGGTCGCCGAGGACGACACCGCTGACGTCGGCGCGGAGCTGGCCCTGATCGGCGCGGCCGGCAGCACCGCACCGGAGCCGGCCGAGCAGACGCCGGAACCGGAACCGGCACCGGCACCGGCCGAACAGTCGGCGCCAGCCGAGCAGCAGCCGGCAGCGGCCAGCCCGGCCGCCGGGGCGTCGTACGCCAGCCCGGCACCAGCCACCGAGACGGCGGCCCGGCCGGTCGAGACCGAACAGGCGGCGCAGCCCGACCCGGTGCCGGCCAGCGCCAACGGCGACGGCGGTTACGTCACCCCGCTGGTCCGCAAGCTCGCCGCCGAGCAGGGCGTCAACCTGTCCGACGTACGCGGCACCGGAGTCGGTGGCCGGATCCGCAAGCAGGACGTGCTGGCGGCGGCCGAAGCGGCCCGGGTCGCGGCGCAACAGGCCCAGGAGGCGGCGGCCACGCCAGCGGCCCAGCCGCCGAAGGCCAAGCCGGAGCCGAGCCCACTGCGCGGCCGTACCGAGAAGATGACCCGCACCCGTACGGTGATCGCCAAGCGGATGTTCGAGTCGCTGCAGAGCTCGGCGCAGCTGACCACGGTGGTCGAGGTCGACGTGACCAAGATCGCGCGGCTGCGGGCCACGGTGAAGAACGACTTCCAGGCCAAGCACGGCGTCAAGTTGTCGTTCCTGCCGTTCTTCGCCCTGGCCGCCGTCGAGGCGCTGCGCACCTACCCGGTGGTCAACGCCTCGATCGACATGGCGGCGGGCACCATCACCTACCCGGACGGCGAACACCTCGGCATCGCGGTGGACACCGACAAGGGTCTGCTGGTGCCGGTGATCCGCGACGCCGGTGACCTCAACCTGGGCGGACTGGCCCGGCGGATCGCCGACGTGGCCGAGCGGACCCGCACCAACAAGATCGGGCCGGACGAGCTGTCCGGGGCCACCTTCACGCTGACCAACACCGGCAGCCGGGGCGCGCTGTTCGACACCCCGATCGTGCCGTCGCCGCAGGCGGCGATCCTCGGCACCGGCGCGGTGGTCAAGCGGGCGGCGGTGGTCACCGATCCGGAGTTGGGCGAGGTCATCGCCCCACGCTCGATGGTGTTCCTGGCGCTCTCCTACGACCACCGGTTGGTCGACGGGGCGGACGCGGCGCGGTTCCTGACCGCGGTCAAGGAACGGCTGGAGGCCGGCGCGTTCGAAGGGGAACTCGGCCTGTCCTGACCTTCACCGCAGTAGTGACACCCCCCGTCCGGGGCGTCGGCCGACCTGTCGGCCGACGCCCCGGACGCCTGTCTCGACCAACCGGCCGGCGCCCCCACGGGGTGTCCGACCGGCTCCGGTGACCGAGGCCACCCGGGCCGGATCGGCACTGTCCGCATCCGATCCCGCGCCCATGGGCGAAGATGTCGGTATGCGCATTGTTTTGGCCGGCGCGTCCGGCTTTCTCGGCACCCGGCTCGTCAGCCGGCTGCGGGCCGACGGACACGACATCGTCCAATTGGTCCGCCGGCCCGCGCGCGACCCGGCCGAAGTCACCTGGTCGCCCTCGTCCGGCCAGCTGGATCCGGCCGCCCTCGCCGGGGTGGACGCGGTGATCAACCTCGCCGGCGCCGGTGTCGGTGACAAACGCTGGACCGACGGCTATAAGGCACTGATCCGGTCCAGCCGGGTGGACAGCACCAGTACGTTGGCCACCACGATCGCCGGGCTGCCCGCCACGGACCGGCCCGCCGTACTGCTCAACGCCTCGGCCGTCGGCTGGTACGGCGACACCGGCGACCAGCCCGTGGAGGAGAACGCACCCGCCGGGGAGGGCTTTCTGGCCGATGTCGCCCGGGTGTGGGAGGCCGCTACCGGTCCGGCCGAGAGTGCTGGCGTACGGGTGGTCCGGCTGCGTACGGGGCTGCCGCTGCACCACGCCGGCGGTCTGCTCAAACCGCAGTTGCTGCCGTTCCGGCTCGGCCTCGGCGGCAAGCTGGGCAGCGGACGCCAGTGGGTGCCGTGGATCGCGCTGGAGGACTGGCTGCGGGCGATGACCTTCCTGCTGGGCCGGGACGACATCGCCGGCCCGGTCAACGTGGTCGGACCGGCCCCGGTGACCAACGCGGTGTTCGGCAAGGCGCTCGGCGCGGCGGTGCACCGGCCGGCGGTCATGCCTATTCCGGCGTTCGCCCTGCACGTGGCGCTGGGCGAGTTCGCCACCGAGGCGTTGCGCTCCTCCCGGGTGCTGCCCGGGGTACTCACCCAGGCCGGCTTCGACTACCGCTACCCAGACCTGCCCGGCGCACTACGAGCCGCCCTCGCCGACGGTCCGTGACCATACAGGGACACGAGAAGCCCCCGGCCCCGCGTGGGGCACCCTAGAGTCGTTCTGGTGCGGCGATGCCAAGTAGGTTCAGCCCTTGCCGAAGCGTTTGCGCGGTGAGGCTGCACAGAGCGAGGCGGTTACCGCGTGCCGCCGAGTTCTCTGCTGTCAGGACGGGGCAAGCCTCGTAGAAGTCGGTAAACGTCTTAGCGAGGGTGAACAGGTAGCCGCACAGTCGATGTGGCTCCAGCGTCCGGCCAACCTCGGTGAGGGTGTCTGCAAAGCCGTCTAGGGCCAGAACCAACGCCCGCTCGGCGGGATGTAGCGAGACGGCTGGATCGAGCTCGACGGCATCTGCGGGTGCCTTACGCAGGATCGAGCAGATCCGAGTGTGGGCATACTGCAGGTAGACGCCAGTATTGCCGGCAAACGACACCATCCGGTCGACGTCGAACATGTAGTCCTTGGTGCGAGAGGTGGAGAGGTCGGCGTACTTGACCGAGCCGATGCCGGCCTGTTCCGCGATCCTGTCCAGCTCCTCGTCACCCAGATCCGTTGCCTTATCGGCAACGACAGCCCGTGCACGATCCACGGCCGCGTTGAGCAGATCCATGAGCTTGACAGTCTCGCCGGAACGGGTCTTGAACGGCCGCCCGTCAGGTCCCAACACTGTACCGAACGCGACGTGCTCGACCTGGACATCGTCGCCGAGCCAGGCGGCCCGGCGGGCGGCCGTGAAGACCATGCGGAAATGCAGGGCTTGGCGGGCATCGACCACGTACAAAATTCGGTCGGCCTTCAGGTCTCGGATACGGTACCGGATGGTGGCCAGGTCCGTGGTGTCGTAGCCGTAGCCGCCGTCGCGCTTGCGAACCATGAGTGGGACCAGGCTGCCGTCCGGGCCGGCGATGTCGTCGAAGAACACGCACAGCGCGCCGTCACTCGCCACGGCGATGCCAGCGTCGGTCAGCTCCTCCACAATGCCGGGTAACAGCGGATTGTAGAACGACTCGCCAGCCGAGTCCTCCGGGGTGAGCTGGACGCCGAGCCGGTCGTAGATCTCACGGAACGCCAACTCGGACTCGGCAACGATGTCCCGCCACACGGCGACGGTGGGCGGGTCGCCGGCCTGCAGGGCCACCACCCGCGCCCGGGAACGGTCAGCGAAGGCGGGGTCGGCGTCGAACGCGGCGCGGGCGGCCCGGTACAGCGCGTCGAGGGCGGACACGGTGGAGGTGCCGGCGGCAAGCTGGTCGTGGTGCCAGGCGGAGTCGGGATGCTCGTCGAGGTACTGGATGAGCATCCCGAACTGAGTACCCCAGTCGCCAAGGTGGTTTTGCCGAATGACCTCGGCACCGAGGAAGCCCAACACGCGGGCGAGGCAGTCCCCGATGATCGTGGTACGCAAGTGCCCGACGTGCATCTCCTTGGCAATGTTGGGCGCTGAGTAGTCGATCAGGGTTCGCTGGCCCGCGTGCGGGGTTCCGACACCGAGCCTCGGGCCGGCCAGACGACCCGCAACCTGCCGCCACAGCACGGCGTCAGGCAGGGTGATGTTGAGGAACCCGGGTCCAGAGACAGAGACTCCGGCCAGCGCCGCCGGCACCTGATCTTGCAGTGCGGCGGCCAGAGCACTGGCGAGGTCAGCGGGCCTGCGGCGGGCGGGCTTGGCCAGGGCGAGGGCAGCGTTGGACTGGAAGTCGGCGTGCTCGGAACGTCGGACAACGGGGTCGGCACCGGCCAGCTCGGGCAGCGCTCGGGTGATCGCGGCCTGGACAGTGTCCTCAATCGTGCTGGTCAGCGACAGGACCTCGTTGACGATCAACGTGCTTCCTCTCAATGGTTGGTGTTCGCCATTGTCGCAGCATCGTCATTCGGCTCGGCAATTGCCGGGGTAGACCCGGTGAGTGTCGCCACGAGCTGGCGACACACCTGGGGGTGGGCACGATAGTGGGTGCCGTCGACTACCGTGACGGCCTGCTCGGCGGCGAGGTGGATGAGGCCCTGCTGCAGCGCCGAGTAAAGCGTGGCATCGCCGGTGTAGCCCAGATAGTCCTTGCCGGCGGTGCCGTAGCCGTGGGTGAGGACCGCGACTACCTGCGTCGCCGTGAAGGATGAGACGGGGTCCAGCAGCGCGAGAGCGAGCAGCGCAAGGGACCGACAAGCCTGCGCGCGGTGGTGCTGGTAGAGGTTGAGGTTGCCGCCGAGGAAGGCATGCGCGCTGGTGAGGGCGTTGAAGATCAATCTCAGCTTGAACGGGACGGAGTTGAGAAACAAGGGCTGGGCCACCAACTGTGGTACCCGCAGGCGGCCATCTGGTTGGATCATTAATCCGCGCAGCGCGATGGCGGCGTCGACCTGCGCGAGGGTGGCGTACAGCTTCACCTCATAGGCGACTTCATGGTCCAGCCGCAGCTGGTGCTTGCGGTGCAGCGCGACCACTTGTTCGATGAGTCGGACGGCTTGGGTGTGGCCCAGCTCGGTGGCAGCGACGTAGAGCAGGTCAAGGTCCGAGTCGGGCTTGGCGTTGCCGGCGGCGTGGGAGCCGTAGGCCAAGCCGTAACCCGCATCGCCGACGACGGCGGCGCAGATGTGGCTGGCGTCTTCAAGAGCGTGCTCGATCATGCTTCGGCTCCCCGACTGCGCCGGGCACGATCTTGAGACATCGTGAAGTCGATGACATGGACGCCGGTGGGGATGTCGACCTGTCCGGACGGGCGTGAGCACGCGGTAACGAACTGATCGATGTCGCGTTGGGCCTGTGGGTCATCGACCAGTGCCGGCATGCCCTTTAGATGAACGGTGGCGAACCAGGCGCGGGCTGCGTCACGGTCGCTGGCAGTGGCGACGCCTGCCCGCCGGACGTGCGTCAGGTTGCCCTGTCCGCGTCGCTCGGCGGCGTACAACTCGTCAAGGAGTAGCTGCCGGGTGTATCCGCGGCCCCCTTCGGGGAATGGCGCGAGCTTCTCCCACAGCCGGGTAACCATGTGCTGCTCGCGGGTTTCGGAATCGAAGAACAGCACGAGCAGATGACCGCCGGGGGCGACCAACCGCAACAGGTCGCGTACAAGCTGCCCGGCACGACGACGCGCCGAGCCGGTGTCGGGCTCGGGCCGGATACCGTCGGCGGTCATCTGCTCGAAGCACTCGCCCAACGGATAGCTCAACGACCAGAACGCGGCCACAACATCGAAGGCGTCCGCCTGACCGTCGTCCAGAAGGCCGGCGACGGCTTCGCGGGTGTCCAGGCAGTGCGTCCGCGCATGCGGGTACCTCGCCTGGAACGCCTCGATCATTGCCGGGCTGTAGTCCACTCCGACGAGGCGTCGGGCGTAGGGTGCAAGCCTGGCGGTGATCCGGCCCGTCCCGCAACCGAACTCTACAATCGACAATTGGCATGCGGTGCCCGGCGACCCGTACTTCTCGGCCATGAACCGTCCGACGAGATCGATGTCCTCGATACCGTCGTAGAAGTGCGGCAGAAGGACCCGGTCGTAGACGCCGACCGCCTCGTACACGGACTTGAAACCATTCTCGCGGCTCACCGTGAATCCTTCTCCCAGCGTTGACCGAGGCCCACGACGTACTCAAGGACACCGACCAGGTGGGCGTACTCGATACGGGGGTTGGCGGCCATGAACCGCAGCGGATACAGGGTGGTGCTACGACGAACGCGCCCGGCGTCGTCGGCGATGCTGAACTGATGAAGATGCCAGGTGCCCTCGGCGATGAGCTGAGCGTGAATCCACTGGTTGGCCTGGTTGAGCAGGTCAACGTCGGGCGCGTGCGGGTCGTAGCGGTCGGGCAGGTACATGAAGACCACGGCGACCAAGTCCGGGTCGTGTAGGCGTATCAGCCGAGGATGGTCATCGACCAGCGTCACAAAAGCCTTGACCAGTTCGATGCGGCGCTCCACGATGCGTGCCAGCCCGGAGCGTCCGTGAGCACGCATCATCATCCACAGCTTGAGCGACAGCCAGCCCTTGCTGCCGATGAACGGGGTCACCTGGCCGAACGCGAAGTCCTCCTGCATGATCAGGTCTGAGTAGGTGGAGATCATTCGCAGATCAGCGGGATCGCGGACCAGCAACGCGCTCAGCCCGTACGGCACTGACATGACCTTGTGGGGATCGACGGTGATGCTGTCGTACTCACCGATGCCGTCGATCTTGGCTTGCAAAGTGTGACTGAAGGCGCACACCAGGCCCCAGCACGCGTCGGCGTGCAGCCAGATCTGTTCGTTCACGGCTCGGACCGCGTCGTGCACCGCACGCAGGTCATCCACGGTCTGGGTGCGGCTGTCTCCTGCGTAGGCCACCACTGCCATGACGCGGTCAGAGTTCGTCCGCAACGCTTCGGTAAGTGCCTGAAGGTCGTAGCGATAGTCGCGGGTATCCACCTCAATCAGGTGCGCCCCGACGCCGATCCAGGTCAGCGCGCTCTTGACGCTGTAGTGCCCGATGCCTCGCGGCACGATGATGGCGAACCGAGCCGGATCGGTCACCCCGGCTTGCATGGTGCCCGGTGCATGTCGCTCCCTTGCGAGCATCATGGCCACGGTGTTGCTCGTGGTCCCGCCGTGGGTGATGATCCCACCCACGTCCCACACCGATCTGAGGTCCTTAACAGGCTGGTTGTGGTACCCAAGCAGGTCGCGGAGCCATCGTAGGACAGCTATCTCGATGAAGGTTGCGCTCGGGGAGTCGAAACTCTGGTTTATCAGGTTCTGTTGGGTAAATAGAGCCAGCAGCCCACCAGCCATCGCAGCCAGGTCGTCGCCGGTGTCGCCGAAACCCAGGAAGCGGGGACTCGCCTCGTTCTTGCACAACGGCAATACCGTGTTCTCGAAGTAGCGCAGCAATCCGTCCACTGGAGTCGGGGCGGTGGGTAGCTCAGAGATCAGCAGATCTCGGGCTTGCTCGGGACTCAAACGTTCACCGAAGATGACATGTCGCCGCTTGAACTCGATGCCCAGGTCGACAAGCCACTTTAGGAGTTTCGTGGACTCGTTGACGGTTTGCGTATCGGTCAGTACACCCTGGGTGATGGAAATGCCAGTCAATTGAAGTCCTCAATCAATAAGAATTCGATACGTCCAATGGACCTCTGCGAGCCGCAACGAGGAACATTGGAAGACTCCGACCTTCACGAGTCGGCGAGGTCGTGGTTCAGGTAGGCCAGATCGGCCGGGGAGGTACGGTCGTCGCCGTCGCGGCGTACTGGACACGGTCAACGCCGTGTCGTTGCCAAGCCCTTCCTCCTCGTGCCGAGTCGATATGACTGAAGAGATCCTGGACATGCCCTCCGCCCACCACCGGGCGCTCACCACCGAGGCGACCCGGCGGGCGGGACTCGGAACTTGGCCACGATCGCGGCGAGTTTTGCGGCGGCCTGCGGTTCGGCCAACTCCTTCCGCCGCAATCCGTTCTCCCACATCAGCGTCCCGAGCTGGCTACGCGAGATGACGAATCGGTTCCGAGTGTTGCCGCCCATTCCGTCAGGGTTGATTAGGTAGCCGCCGTCCGGCGCCTGCACAACCAGTGCGGGGCTCTTGACGTGGTATTCTGCCAAATTCCGCACTGCGTCGGCGAGGTCGCTCACCGTTGTCACCTCCCACATAGCTGCGGTCATCGGCTGGCTCTGCGCTGCAGGATCGGCAGGGCGCTGCCGTCCGGCTTGGATACTCGCCCGGTGGGTGGCGAAGAGGCAGGAGTTGACCGATTGACAAACTCCTGCCGCGACATCCGCCGACCGGACACCGAAAGAAGCGCCACGCCCAACCGAGGACGCCACCGCACGTCGATCATGAAGACCCGTCGCCCAGCCTCACGGGCCGCTGGTTACCTATCGTTAGTAACACGATCTCGCATACGTCCGGCCGCCGACATAACACACGACGTATGTAGATATCCATTCGCCACATAGCCGTAAACACGCCAGGTCATGGACCGGATGGCGGTGAACGTCGATCTACGCCGCACCAGACGTCGCGCCATACGCGGGGCCCTGTGACCAAAGTCCCTACCGCGCCGCTTCCCCTCCGCACCGCTGCGCGGCTGCGGTGCGGTCGGCTTGCTACCGATATGGCAGCGTCTGGGTACAGCCGCCCCATGCTCGCGGTCAGGCCGCCCAGACGCACGCCAGAACAGGCTGACCCGCGCATGGCCTGGAGGCGCTCGGACGGACCACCCATCCAACTTGTTGATCATCTCCCGAGGAGCGAGTACGACAAGCTCAACACACGTGGCTGTACGCGCCTATGCAGAGGAGAGCACGTACCCCCTGGCAGAGCGGTTCTGTATCGTCGTTGGCGTCCGCGTCGACGACAGAGCCGACGGCCAAGAGGGTTGTCGTGAAGAGCAAGCCGCCGACTCATCGCGCCAAGAGCAGCTTCGACCGGAAGCACAGCTAGACGGGATTGGCAAGACCTGGGACCGGGCGGGACCGTGGCAGTACCCGAGGAGGCGGTCATCAATATGCACCTCGTGTATACCTTCCCCACGGCAGACAGGTAGACCCTTGAAACGTCCGTCCGTAAGATCCCGAGCCAACAGCCGTCATACAAGGACGCCATGAAGACCGTGACCCAGAAAGCTCGGTACTGCCGTTGTGGTGCCCGCTTGGCCAGGGATAATCCCGGCAACCAGTGCGCTGCCTGCCTCTCGGCGGATCGGGATCGCTTGGCTGCCGCTCCGGAGGTGTCAGCCGAGTTCTGGGACGAAGTTGTCCTTCGGGAGGCGCTCCAGACCAGACACATGGGGCGGGTAATACGTGCCTGGCGGACACATCCTCAGCACGGGCGTCAGCCGGTCCCACAAGAGCGCGTAGCGGCATGGGTCGGCATCTCCCAAGCGCAGCTCAGTCGGATCGAGAACGGACCACCGATCGCCCACCTCGACCGCCTCATTCAGTGGGCTCGGGTGCTGCGTGTCCCGGCCAATCGGCTGTGGTTCGCTCTGCCCGAAACAGCCCCAGGACAGCAGGAGGAAGAGAGCACGGTGAAGCGGCGCGAGTTCTTGGCATCGGCCGGCATGACGGTCGTCGGTGGGCTGCTGCCCCAGCAACCGCCAAGCGCCGGGCTGGCCACTGCTGACGAACCAGCCGAGTGGCTGGCGTGGCTGTTGTGGCAGCGCCAAACGCGCGAGCTGGAAGCTTCCCTGGTGCCGCCCCGCCTTGCGTCGCACTTAAAGACGCATCCGCAGGTGATTTCCGGCCCGGAAGGGTCGTACCGCTTCACCGATCCGGCGATGATCGATGGTCTTGTGGCACAGCGCATCTTCGGCGGTGTCCAGGCTGGCGATAGCCATCTGCTGTCGACGGCCCAGACCAGCCATGCCACGGACATGCGGCTCAGCGCCCTGACCGGTGAAGATGAAGCGGCTCGGCGTGGCCTGGCGAGCTGGATGTCTTGGGGCGCGACGCCGGTCCTGCGGGTCAACGCCGCCGGCGTGCTGGCCAAGGTAGGAGTGCCCGACCTCGGCGACTCGGTGGTCTCCGCACTGCGGATTGACCGGGCCGCGAGGCATCTCTACCTGACCGCAGTCGCTGCCCGGGTACTGGATGCGACGTGGGATCACGCTGAACACGTCGTGGCGGGGACGGACGGCCACCCGAGCAGTCTCAGCGATCGGCTTGGCGATGAGCGGGTTCCGTGGGCGGCGGAACGGCTGGCCGCAGAGATCGCGAATCCTCGCGACGCCGCCGCCCGATGGTGCTGCGCGATCATGCTGTCCAGCCTGGCGCAACAAGATCTCCATGTGATCCACGCCGCGCTCGCCCGCGCAATCCAGGACGAGCCGTGCCGGGAGAACTTGCGCGCCTACGCGGCCGTTCTCGCCGGTAACAGCCCAATCGTATAAGCCAACAAGAGAGGTCAACCGCGTGAAGCTGCTCGTAGTCAAGCCAGGCGAGGAAGTAATCGAGACAATTCAACGCCGCGCCGCTGAGGAGGGCATCACCAATGGTGCCATCGTGTCCCTCATCGGTGCCGTTGATGCATGCGCCATCAGCAACATGCCCGCTCATGATGCCAAGTCCGATATCGTCACCGAATACCAACAACCATTCGAGCTGTCCGGTACTGGCGAGATAACAAACGGGAAGGTGCACATCCATGTGTGCCTCAGCCGAGCGGGCGACACGGCCATCGCCGGGCACCTCCATTGGGCCAGGGTCGAGACGTTCTTCGTACACGCGTACGCACTTCCGCTCTTGATCGATTCCTGACTCCTGATCGCTCGGCAACGTCGGCTGAGGGCAGTCCGCCACTGTCGGGTCCGGACGGCTCAGCCGGATGCCGGCCGTAGGTCCATGGTCGGGATCTTGGGCAGCAGGTCGGCGCCGATGGCGGCGATCTGCTCGGCGGTGCCGTCCGGTCCGGCGCCCTCGACCATCAGCAACTGGTGGTGCACGCCGGTCACGGCGGCGCTGGCCGCCAACCGCTCGGCACATTCCTCGGCGCTGCCCAGCGGGTGGATGCGCAGCAGATGTTCGACGTAGGCGTCGAGGTCGCGGTGCACCGGCGGCGAGCCGTCGATGCGCACGTACTGCCGGGTGGTGGCCAGCCAGGGCGGCAGGGTCCGACGGAGCTCCCGCTCGGCGGCGGCCCGGTTGTCGGCGAGGGCGATCAGGTGCGCCGAGGCGTGCTCGACGGCCGCCGGGTCGTGCCCGTGGGCGGCGGCGACGTCGACATAGCGGTCCAGCGTGGCCCGTTTGGCGGCGTCGTCGTCCTGCAGGCCGAGCAACAGCGGCAGACCACGTTCGGCGGCGAGTGCGACGGTCGCCGGGGACGTCGCGGCGACCCAGATCGGCACCTGTCGGGTCGGCCGGGGTACCACCGGCACGTCCCGAAAGGTGAAGAACTCGCCGTCGGCGCCGACGGTGGCCGCACCGGAGAGCCAGCGGCGTACCAGGTCCAGGGCTTCGGCGAAGCCCTGCTGGTAGCGGGGCAGCCCGGTGCCGAAGACCTCCAGGTCGACCCAGGGTCCGCCCCGGGCGACCCCAAGCCGGAACCGACCGCCGGAGACCGCGTCGAGCAGGGCCGCTTCTTCGGCCAGCGCCACCGGGTGCCGGTTGGACAGTACGGCGGCAGCGGTACCGACGCTGATCCGGTCGGTGGCGCCGAGCAGGTGGCCGGCGAGGGTGGTCGCCGACGGGCACTGCCCATACGCGATGAAGTGGTGTTCGGCGAGCCACACGCCGCCGAGACCGGCTGCCTCGGCGGCGCGGGCGTACGTGACGGTGGCCGGCAACCCGTGCGCCGCCAGCAGGAACAGGTCCACCGCGGGCAGGCGCGGGGCGCCGACCACCGTCGATCCGGTCGGATCAGCAGTCACGCAGCTCGGGTGACTGGTTGCGGATCTGCGCGACCGGGGAGATGAACCGCTGGTAGGTCTCGCCACCGACGGCGGCGAGCTTGAAGGCGGCCACCCGGTGGCAGTTCTGGAAAGCCAGCTTGACGCCGAAGTGGCGCTCCAGACCACCTCGGATCGCGTCACTGGCCAGCGCCCGCAGCAGCTGGCCGCGTTCGGCCTCGCTGGGCGGCGGTACGGCGTGGTCGGCGAACTCGGCCGTGGTGTCCTGGGCCTGGGCGGCCACCTGCGACACCACCGACCAGGCGTACGGCAGGGACTGGCGTACGCAGTCGACGAACTCGGCGTCGTCGATCTGGCCGGCTTCGGCCCGCTCCAGCAGAGCGGCGGGTACGTCGAGCGACATGCTTTCTCCTCACGCAGACGGTCAGCGAACCAGCAGGTCTGGCCCGAGAACGAACTCCGGGTCGACCTGGCCGGCGAGGTCCTCGCCGACCCGGTCGTTGGCCCAGGCGGTGGCGTTGCGCAGGTGGAACTCCACCGCCTGCCGGGTGAATCTGGCCCAGTCCTGCGGACAAGCATCGACGGTTTTACGCATCGCGTCCAGGGCGTCACGGTTCGCTGGTTCGACGGCGGCGATCGGCTGGTGCCGGCCACGCTCGGCGGCCTTGACGAAGGCCGACCGGCCGATCCAGGTCAGCAGGTCGTCGCCGACCTCCTCCCGGAGGAAGTCCACGTCGGACTCGTCGTCGACCTTGTTGCCGATCACGTGCACTCGTACGCCGTAGTCGCGGGCGTATCCGACATACTGGCGGTAGACGCCGACGCTGCGGACCGTCGGTTCGCAGACGAGGAAGGTCACGTCGAAGCGGGTGAACAGGCCGGAGGCGAACGAGTCGGCGCCGGCGGTCATGTCCACCACGACGTACTCGCCGGGCCCGTCGACCAGGTGGTTGAGCAGCAGCTCGACGGCGCCGACCTTGGAGTGGTAGCAGGCCACGCCAAGGTCGTCGGTGGCGAACGGGCCGGTGACCGCCAGGCGGATGCCGGCGACGTCGCGGACCAGCGAGTCGTAGATCGGGTTGGCGCCGGTGACCGTGAGCAACCGCGATCCCCGGCCGGGCGGGGTGGTCTTGACCATCGCGGCGGCGGAACCGATCCGGGGGTTGTCGCCGCGCAGGTACTCCTTGATGTCGGTGAGGTGGTCACCGAGTGCCGGCAGCAGCAGCGCTTCGTCGTCGCTGGCTCCGAGTGCCGCGGCGAGGTGCTGGTTGATGTCGGCGTCGATGGCCAGCAACGGTGCCGGGCCACCGCCCTCGGCGGCGGACACCGCCGCCAGGTGGCGGGCGAACAGCGCCGCGAGCGTGGTCTTGCCGCTGCCGCCCTTGCCGACGAAACAGATCTTCACGGTACGTCTCCCCCAGGATGAAAAGGTACGAGTACATTGGAAGTCATTTCCAATAACTTCGTCAAGCGTAGGCACGACGCGGGCGTGTCGGGCGAAATTGGTAATCTCCGCCCGTGCCGACCGCCTCGTCCCCGCTACCCGACGCCATCCGGACGACCGGCTCCGGTCGATCAACCCCGGACACCCCGGACACCCCGGACACCCGGGACACCCCGGACACCCGGGACACCCCGGACGGCCGGCTCCGCGCGGCCGA
Source organism: Solwaraspora sp. WMMD406 (assembly GCF_029626025.1). Classification (NCBI taxonomy): domain Bacteria; kingdom Bacillati; phylum Actinomycetota; class Actinomycetes; order Micromonosporales; family Micromonosporaceae; genus Solwaraspora; species Solwaraspora sp. WMMD406. Next base: position 3,010,121 of record NZ_JARUBF010000001.1, on the reverse strand, counting down.
GTACCGCCGCGCCGACCTGTGGGCGGCCCTCGCGGCACTCGCCCTCGCCGGCTGGGTCACCAGCGGGCTGTGGGCCGGACCCGACAGCCGGGCGATCACCGTCAACTCCAGCGACCAGGCGTTGTTCGAATGGTTGCTGGCCTACGGAGCGTACGCACTGACCCACGGCGAGAACCCGCTGTTCACCTACCTGCTCAACGCCCCGGACGGGGTCAACCTCGCCGTCAACACCTCGATCACCGTGTACGCGGTGGTCTTCGCGCCGCTGACCTTCCTGATCGGGCCACCGGCGACCTTCGCCGTGATCCTGACGCTCAACCTCGCCGGCACCGGCTTCGCCTGGTACTGGCTGCTGTCCCGGCTCGGCACCGGCGACGGCGGTACGCCGTTCGTCGACTCCCGGCTGGCCGCCGCCGTCGGCGGACTCTTCATCGGTTTCGCACCCGGCATGGTCTCGCACGCCAACGCCCACCTGAACTGGACGGCCGGCTGGCTGGTGCCGATCATCGTCTGGCGGGTACTCGCGCTGCGCGGCCGGGCCGGTGCCCGACCAACGGCCCGTGGCGGCTGGCTACGCAACGGGGCGATCCTCGGCGTACTCGTCGCGGCGGCCTTCTCGATCGCCGCCGAAGGCCTGTTCTTCACCGCTCTGGCCTGCGGAGTCTTCCTCGGCACCTGGGCGCTGGACCGCAGCCGCCGGGCCGAGGTCCGCGCCGCGCTCCCCCGGCTGGTACGCGGCCTGGCGGTGACCGCCGTGATCGCGACCACGCTGCTGGCGTACCCGTTGTGGCTGCACTTCTTCGGACCGCAGGTGTTCCACGGCACCGGTTTCGACGCCCGGATCCACAGCGAGGACGTCCTCGCCTACGGCGCGTTCCCGCAACGCTCGCTCGCCGGGATCGCCGGCCTCGACACCGGGCTGGCACCCAACGAGACCGAGGAGAACAGCTTCTTCGGCCTGCCGGTGCTCGCCCTGACCGTCGCCGGGCTGGTGATGCTGTGGCGCGCCGCCGACCCCGGCCGGCGCGCCACCCTGCGGGCGCTGACGGTCACCGCGGCCGTCTTCACCGTGCTCTCCTGGGGACCACGGCTCAAGTTCGACGGCACCATCACCGACGTTCCACTGCCGTACGCGCCGCTGGCCGACGCCCCGATCTTCAACGCCGCGTTGCCGGCCCGGCTGGCCCTGGTGGTCGCCCCGGTCATCGGGATCGTGCTGGCGCTGACGATCGACCGGCTCCGGACCGCAGCCGGTGCCGACACCGGCACCGCACGGCGCCGGTGGTGGACCGGCCCGGTACGACGCCGGTGGTGGACCGGCGCGTTCGTGGCCGCCCTGCTGCCGCTGGTCCCGGCCAGCCTGCTCACCATCGAACGGGAACCGATCCCGCAATTCGTCACCTCCGGGGCGTGGCGGGACCACGTCAGCCCCGGCGGGGTGCTCGCACCCGTCCCGTTCACCCTGGACGTGCTGCCCGACGGCCAGCGGTGGCAGGCGTACGCCCTGGCCGAGCGGCAGGGCGAGTTCGCCATCCCGTCCGGGTTCTTCCTCGGACCGGGCGGCCCGGACGGGCGGGGCCGCATCGGGCCGGTCCCCCGGGCCACCGACGGTCTGCTGCACACCGTCGCGCGGACCGGTGTCGTGCCGCCGATCGACGACGCCGACCGGGCGGCGGCCCGCGCCGACCTGCGCTACTGGGACGCCGAGGTGGTCGTCCTCGCCGACCAGGTGCACGGTGCCAAGTTCCCGGTGGACGCCGACGCGCTGCTGCGGGCCACGACGCAGCTGCTCGGACCGCCGCAGCGGGTCGACGACGTCTGGATCTGGCCGGTGCCCGACGGCGGCTGGTGAGCCAGCGGTACGCCGACCGTTGGTGAGCCCGGCCACGGACCGGGCCGACCGGCCGGTAACGCACTACGCTGGGCGGTGTGACGAGCACCGTATCCCGCCTGCGTAGCGTTCGAGCCGGACTGGTCGATTATCAGGTCGCCTGGACGGAGCAACGCCGGTTGCACGCCGCTGTCGTCGCCGGCGACGAGCCCGACACCGTCCTGCTGCTGGAACACCCCAGCGTCTACACCGCCGGCAAGCGCACCGAGGTGTGGGACCGCCCGACCGACGGCACCCCGGTGGTGGACGTCGACCGGGGCGGCAAGATCACCTGGCACGGGCCCGGTCAGCTCGTCGGCTACCCGATCGTCAAGCTGCCCGAACCGGTCGACGTGGTCGCCTACGTACGCCGTACCGAGCAGCTGTTGATCGATGTCTGCGCGGAGCTCGGCCTGGCCACGACCCGGCTCGAGGGCCCCAACCACAGCGGCGTGTGGGTGGCCGCCGACGACCGTGGGCCGGCGCGCAAGGTGGCCGCGATCGGCATCCGGGTCGCCCGTGGGGTGACCCAGCACGGCTTCTCGATCAACTGCGATCCTGATCTGTCGGCGTTCGACCGGATCGTGCCGTGCGGGCTGCGCGACGTCGGGGTCACGTCGCTGAGCGCCGAACTGGGCCGCCCGGTCACCGTGGCCGAGGTGCTGCCGGTCGTCGAACGGCACCTGCCGACTCTCGGGTGAGCGAACTCACGGACGACGATGCCGTGTGCGGCCCGGCCGGACCGCCCGGCCGGCACCCCGTCGGCGTACGCTGACAAGGGTGACCATTGCTCCGGAGGGACGCCGTCTGCTGCGCCTGGAAGCCCGTAACGCCGAGACCCCGATCGAGCGGAAACCGCCGTGGATCAAGGTCAAGGCCAAGATGGGCCCGGAGTTCACCCAGCTGCGCGGCCTGGTGCAGCGCGAAGGCCTGCACACCGTCTGCCAGGAGGCCGGCTGCCCCAACATCTACGAATGTTGGGAAGACCGCGAAGCGACGTTTCTGATCGGCGGCGACCAGTGCACCCGGCGCTGCGACTTCTGCCAGATCGACACCGGCAAACCGGCGGAGTTCGACGCCGACGAGCCGCGCCGGGTCGGCGAATCGGTGGCGACCATGGGCCTGCGCTACGCCACGGTCACCGGGGTCGCCCGCGACGATCTGCCCGACGGAGGCGCCTGGCTGTACGCCGAGACGGTCCGCCAGATCCACGCGCTGCAGCCCGGCTGCGGCGTGGAGCTGCTGATCCCGGACTTCAACGGTGATCCGGGGCAGCTCGCCGAGGTGTTCGCCGCCGCACCCGAGGTCCTGGCGCACAACGTCGAGACGGTGCCCCGGATCTTCAAGCGGATCCGGCCGGCGTTCCGCTACGAACGTTCGCTCGACGTACTCACCCAGGCACGCTCCGCCGGCCTGGTCACCAAGTCCAACCTGATCCTCGGGCTCGGTGAGGACCGGGCCGAGGTGTCCCAGGCACTGCGCGACCTCCACGACGCCGGCTGCGAGCTGATCACCATCACGCAGTACCTGCGCCCCACCCCTCGCCACCACCCGGTGGAACGGTGGGTCAAGCCGGAGGAGTTCGTCGAGCTGCGCGAGGAGGCGGAGCGGATCGGCTTCGCCGGGGTGATGAGCGGTCCGCTGGTGCGCTCGTCGTACCGGGCCGGCCGCCTCTACCAGCAGGCGTTGGAGCGGCGCGCTGCTGCGCTCCCCCGCTAGGCCCCCCGCAGGTGTCACCGCCGGTGAACCGGCTCGCCTCCGGCCACTAGACTCAACGCCGCTCGGTTAAGCCGTTGCGGCAGCGGTCAAGGGTGTGTCGGTCGGACATGGGAAAGCGGAGTTCCTGTAACGAGGTGAGTCACTCCAAGACGCCTCGAGACCAGGAACTCCGCTTTGGTCGATCAGATTGCCATAACTCGGACGGTGCGGGTAGCCGCAGGTGTGTTCGCGCCGGGTCATCTGGGTGAGTTGACCCAGTTCCTGCCCTTCGAGATGGTCGATGAGGTCCTTGCCGCGACCCGTCGTACCCAGCAGCGGATCCGGCTACTCCCGGCCCGGGTCGTGGTCTACCTCGTCCTCGCAGGCTGCTTGTTCGCCGAACTCGGCTACGGGCAGGTGTGGCGGAAACTGACCGCCGGTCTGACCGGGCTGGATCTGACCGAGCCGGCCTCAGGCACGTTACGGGAGGCGCGTCAGCGGCTCGGGTCGACGCCGTTGCGGGCCCTGTTCGATCTGCTGCGCGGCCCGGCGGTCACCACGGCGACGCACGCCGTGCGGTGGCGGGGCCTGCTGGTGACAGCGATCGACGGGACCACGATGTCGGTCGCCGACGCCGAGGCGGTCCGGGTCCGTTACCGCAAACAACGGGGTAACCACGGCGGCGCGGGCTACCCGGCACTACGGCTGAGTGTCCTGCTGACCTGCGGCACCCGCTCGATCATCGACGCCGTGTTCGCTCCACTCGGCACCAGCGAACTCGACCAGGCCCGCTCCCTGGCCCGGAGCCTGGCCGCCGGGATGCTGCTGTTGGCCGACCGTAACTACGCCGCCGCCGACCTCATCCAGACACTCGCCGCCACCAGGGCCGACCTGCTGATCCGCTGCAAGAACGGCCGCCGCCTGCCGGTGATCCGCCGGTACCACGACGGATCCTGGCTGTCGACCATCGGCACGGTACGGGTGCGGGTCGTGGACGCTGAGATCAGCGTCCAGACCATCGACGGCGTCCGCACGGGCGGCTACCGGCTGATCACCACCCTGCTCGACCCACGCACCCACCCGGCCGGCGAACTGATAAAGCTGTACCACCGCCGGTGGGAGGTCGAAACCGCCTACCTGGAGATCAAATCCAGCATCCTCGGCGGCCGGGTCCTGCGCGCGCGTACTCCCGACGGCATCGACCAGGAGGTCTACGCCCTGCTGGTCGTCTACCAGATCCTGCGTAACGCCATGACCGACGCCACCGACAGCCGGCCCGGCACCGGCCCTGACCGGGCCAGCTTCACCACCGCCCTGAACGCCGCCCGCGACCAGGTCACCCACGCCGCCGGCGTCCTCGCCGACACCGTCATCGACCTGGTCGGCGCCATCGGTCGTGCGGTTCTGGCCCACCTGCTACCTGAGCGTCGGATCCGGGTGAAGACCCGCATGATCAAACGCTCGAACTCCAAGTACCAAGCCCGCGGACCCAACGTAGACCGACGCAGCTACAAAGCCACCATAGCCATCGATATAATCACAAACACTTGCTAACCATCCACCCGCCCTAACCGAGCGGCGTTGCCACTAGACTGCCTCGCATGGCGAAACCCCAGGAGAAGGTGTCGTTCGGCCAGCGGCTGAAGCAAATCGGCATGGTGTTCTCGTTCACCGCCAAGCGCGACAAGTGGTTCGTGCCGCTGGCGCTCGCCGCCGTCGTGCTGCCGCTGGCGGTCACGGTGGTGGCCGTGATCGCCTGGGGTTGGATGTGGTTGCCGGTCGGCATCCTGCTCGCGCTGCTCGCCGTCCTGATCGTGCTCAACCTCCGCTCCAACGCGGCGATGATGAACGTCGCCGAGGGGCAGCCGGGGGCCGCCGCGTCGCTGCTGGAGAACATGCGCGGCGACTGGCGGGTCACCCCGGCGGTCAGCTCGACCACCCAGCTGGACATGGTGCACCTGGTGATCGGCCGTCCCGGGGTGATCCTGCTCGCCGAAGGCAACCGGCAACGAGTCCGAGGGCTGTTGGGCCAGGAGAAACGGCGGCTGGCCAAGGTCATCGGCAACGCCCCGCTGTACGACTACGTGATCGGCACCGACGAGGGCGAGCTGCCGATCCGAAAGATGCGCACCACCCTGATGCGCCTGCCGCGCAACCTCACCGGCAAGGACGTCAACGCGCTGGACAAGCGGCTGACCGCGCTGTCGGCCCGACCGCAGCTCCCCAAGGGCGCGATCCCGAAGAACATGCGTCCGCCCCGGGGTGCCTTCCGGCAGTCGCGCGGGCGCTGACCACACCATCCAGGGGGAGGACCGATGGGTCAGGGCGTACACATGCAGGAGCTGCCGGGTATCGGCAAGCGATACGACATCGACCTCGGCTCGGGTAGCCAGCGGGTGTCCGTGGTGGTCCGCCGGGACGGCACCCGGGACCTCTATGTCTTCACCAGCCGATCCGACGAGCCGACCGCCGTGCTCGAGTTGACAGAGGAACAGTCTCGCAAGGTGGGCGCCGTCCTCGCCGGCACCTTCTTCGAAGCCTGATTCGATCCGACGACTTCGGGTGATCGACGCCGTCCCGGGTGATCGACGCCGTCCGGCCTTGGACCAGCCTGTCGGATCCCGCCGTCCACCTGGTTTGATACGGCATGCACGCTGACCTGATCGGTCTTGGCGCCATCGTGCTCATCGCCGGGCTGCTCGCCCGAGGTGGACGCCGGCTCGGCCTGCCCACGGTCCCGTTCTTCATGCTCACCGGAATCCTGCTGGGCCCGGGTACCCCCGGTCCGGTGCTGGTGGAGCATCCGGAAGACCTCGCCCTTCTGGCCGCGCTCGGCCTCGTCCTGCTGCTGTTCAGCCTCGGGGTCGAGTTCCCGGTCGAACAGGTGCTGGGCAGTGGCCGACGGCTGTTCATCGCGGCCGGCAGCTACATCGGGATGAACGTCAGCGCCGGCCTGGCGCTGGGGTTCGCGTTGGGCTGGGGCACCGCCGAGGCGCTGGTCATCGGCGGTGCGCTGGGCATCTCGTCGTCGGCGATCGCCACCAAGCTGCTGATCGAGCTGCGCCGGCTGACCAACGCCGAGACCCCGGTGATCCTCGGGATCATCGTCATCGAGGACCTGTTCCTGGCCTTCTACCTGGCGATGCTCACGCCGGTCCTGTCGCCGGCCGACTCGGCCGGCCAACTGGTCGCGGACATCGCGATCAGTTTCGGCTATCTGCTGCTGTTGTTCGCGGTAGCCCGCTTCGGCGCGCGGGCGATCGGTCGGCTGATCGGCTCTCATGAGGACGAGATCCTGGTCATCCTGGTGGTCGGGCTGGTGCTGCTGGTCGCCGGGATCTCCGCCGACGTCGGTGTGTCGGATGCCATCGGTGCGCTGATGATCGGTCTGGTGATCTCCCGCACGTCGGTCCGGGAGCGGGTCGAACGGCTCACGTTGCCGCTGCGGGATCTGTTCGCTGCGGTCTTCTTCGTCGCGTTCGGGCTCAGCATCGACGTGGGCGAGTTGGGTGCGGTCGTCCTGCCGGTGGTGATCGCGGTCCTGATCACGCTCGTGGTCAACGCCAGCGCCGGGTTGGTCACCGCCGCGCTGTTCGGCTTCAACCACCGGGGGGCGGCCAACGTCGGGTTGACCGTACTCGGCCGGGGCGAGTTCTCACTGATCCTGGCGACGCTGGCGCTGAGCGCGGGGCTGGACCCCCGACTCGGTCCGTTCATCGCGTTGTACGTGCTGGTGCTGGCGGTGCTCTCGCCGATGTTGGCGGCGCAGTCCCGGCTGCTGGCCCGGATCATTCCGGACTGGCTGCTGCGGTCGCGCTGGCGGTACGTGCGCGAGGAGACGATGAGTACCGCCTGCACCCATCTCGACCTGGTCACGGTGACCGAGACGGACACCCGCGAGTGCGCCTACTGCGCGGAGACCGGCGACGACTGGGTCCAGTTGCGGATGTGCCTGACCTGCGGCGCGGTCCGCTGCTGCGACGACTCGGTCAACAAGCACGCTACGGCCCACTTCGACCAGACCGGCCACCCGCTGATGCGTTCGCTCGAACCGGGCGAGGACTGGTGGTACTGCTTCGAGGACCGGACTTTGGTCCGCCAGCCGATGGGCCGCACGGCCGATCCGGCTGGTCCGGCCGATCCGGCGGATCCGGGCCTGGCGCAACCGGATCATGGTGTCAGCGATTGACGGCGACCACGACCGAACCAGCCGCCCGGTCGTGCAGTCCACGGCGACGGTCATCCATGATCAGTGGCGGCACGACCAAGGCGAGCAGAATACCGCGCACCAACGCCCGGGGTACGCCTATCCGTCCCCCGTCGATGTCCGACACGCAGCGGATCCTGGCCAGCCACATTCCCGGCGTCTGGGCGAACAGCCCGAGGAAAATGGCGTACTCGACAACGAGGACGAGCACCGGCGGCCAACCGTCCCGTGCCGGGTCGGCGAAGAGACCCGCGACGAGCACGCACAGTAGCCAGTCGATGACTAGAGCTCCGGTGCGTCGGGCCAGCCCGGGCGGATCGGATGCTGGTGCCGGACCCGTCGCCGTCGCCCCGCTCGCGCTGTCCGACATGCTGCCGCCTTCCTGGATACCCACGAACGGCCAGGGTAGCCGGGGCCGTCTGCCGTATCCTGCAGGGGACGATTGGTCGAGATCACGCTCCGCACGGGACGTAACACGGCGGAAACATTAGAGACACCCCGGGGCAACCGCTCGGCCATAGCGTCGCGACCAGCATAGCCATCAGTGCGACGTGCCAGGAGGACGTGTGTTCGCCAATCCAGAGGAACTACTGCGGTACCTCAAAGACGAGGGCGTGAAATTCGTCGACGTACGCTTCTGCGACCTGCCCGGCGTGATGCAGCATTTCAACCTGCCGGTTGAGTCGGTCGACGAGGACATTTTCACCACCGGCCTCGCCTTCGACGGGTCTTCGATCCGTGGTTTCCAGGCGATCCACGAGTCGGACATGCTGCTGCTGCCGGATGTCGCCACAGCCTTCATCGACCCGTTCCGGATCGAGAAGACGCTGGCGCTCAACTTCTTCATCCACGACCCGTTCACCCGGGAAGCGTATTCGCGGGACCCGCGCAACGTGGCCAAGAAGGCCGAAGCCTACCTGGCCGCCAGCGGCATCGCCGACACCGCCTACTTCGGCCCCGAGGCGGAGTTCTACATCTTCGACTCGATCCGCCACGAGACCTCGGCGAACCAGGCCTACTACTACATCGACTCGATCGAAGGCGCCTGGAACACCGGCCGCGAGGAAGAAGGCGGCAACCGCGGCTACAAGACCGCGTACAAGGGCGGGTACTTCCCGGTGCCGCCGGTCGACCACTACGCCGACCTGCGGGACCAGATTGTGCGCAAGCTGATTGACACCGGCTTCACCGTGGAGCGCTCGCACCACGAGGTGGGCACCGCCGGGCAGGCCGAGATCAACTACAAGTTCTCCACCCTGCTGCACGCCGGTGACCAGCTGCAGCTGTTCAAGTACATCGTGAAGAACACCGCGTGGGCCGCCGGCAAGACCGCGACCTTCATGCCCAAGCCGCTGTTCGGCGACAACGGCTCCGGCATGCACACCCACCAGAGCCTGTGGCTCAACGGCGAGCCGCTGTTCTACGACGAGACCGGCTACGCGGGGCTGTCCGACACCGCCCGCTGGTACATCGGTGGTCTGCTGCACCACGCGCCGTCGCTGCTGGCCTTCACCAACCCGACGGTTAACTCGTACCGCCGGCTGGTGCCGGGCTTCGAAGCGCCGGTCAACCTGGTCTACTCGCAGCGTAACCGGTCCGCCTGCACCCGTATCCCGGTCACCGGCAGCAACGCCAAGGCCAAGCGGGTCGAGTTCCGGGTGCCGGACCCGTCGGCCAACGTCTACCTGGCCTTCTCGGCCATGCTGATGGCCGGGCTGGACGGCATCAAGAGCAAGATCGAGCCGCCGACGCCGATCGACAAGGACCTCTACGACCTGCCGCCGGAGGAGTGGGGCGACGTCAAGCAGGTACCGGGCTCGCTGCCGGCCGTGCTCGACTCCCTCGAGGCCGACCACGACTTCCTGCTGGAGGGCGGCGTCTTCACGCCGGACCTGATCTCCACCTGGGTGGAGTGGAAGCGCGCCAACGAGGTCGACCCGGTCCGCCTGCGGCCGACCCCGCACGAGTTCGCCATGTACTACGACTGCTGATCCAGTTGCCCCGAGGGGCGCGCTGAGCAGCTGAAACGGTAAGGCCGGACCTTTGCGGGTCCGGCCTTCGCCGTTTCCACCCGCCCGCCGCCAGCGCAGACACGGCGCGCGACGGCGCAGCGCAGCGATCGTTCAGCCGGCCGGACGTGGCCGGGCACGGTAGTGCCGCACCGCCCGCCACAGCCCGACGACGAGCAGCGCGCACATCGCGACCGTACCGGGGACCTTGGTCATCGCCGCGACTCCCGAACCGTCCGGCAGCACCAGAAAACAGCTGGCCGCCGCCGGCAGCAGGAACCACCGGGTGCGGTACGCGGTGGCGGCGAGCAACGCCAGCGGCCACACCAGATACCACGGGTAGAACACCGGGGCGGCCAGCACGGTCGCGGCCAGCCCCACTCCGGCCCCGTACACCGCCAGCCCCCGGTCACGAACCGGGACGTACCACGCGCCGCCCCGGCCGATCGGGCCGCGCCACCAGGGCACCGGTCCGCTGCCCCGCCACACCCACCACCACAGGGCCACCAGGAACACGGCGAGCAGCACCAGCGCCGCCAGCCGCGCGACGCCCACCGCCTGCGGCTCGCCGCCGACCGGCCGGGCCAGGTAGTCGACCAGCAGACCGACGGCGGTCGGCGGAGAGGTCCACTGTCGGGAGTCGCCGCTGCGGGTCAGCCCGGCCACCCAGCCCCACCCCGACCCGACCAGCAGCGACGTCGCCGCCACCGCTGCGACGACCCCGGACAGCACCGCCGCGCCGGCCCGCACCAGGGCGGCGGGGCGGCGCGCGCTGGTGACCGCCAGCACCACGGCGAACGGCACCACCACCAGTGCCGTCACCTTCACCGCCACCGCGAGGCCCAGCAGCACCCCGGCGGCCACCGGGACCAGGACCGACGCGCCGCGCACCAGCAGTCCGGCGGCTGCCTGCTCGCCGCTGGAGGCCGGCTCGCCGCTGGAGGCCGGCTCGCCCGTGACGGCCGGCTCGCCCGTGACGGCCGGCTCGCCCGTGACGGCCGGCTCGCCCGTGACGGCCGGCTCGCCCGTGACGGCCGCCGGCGCCGGCCGGGCGACGAGCAGCCACAGCCCGACAACCAGCAGGCCGACCATCACGGCGTCGTTGTGCGCGCCGGAGACCAGGTGCACCAGCACCACCGGACAGCCCAGCGTCAACCACAACGCCCGCCCACCCGGTAGGCCACAGCGCCGGGCCAGCCCGGGCAGGGCGAGCACGACCAGCACCAGACCGGCCACGGCCGCCGCACGGAGGATCAGCACCGTGCCGGTCAGACCCACCCCTGCGGCGACGGCGAGTCCCGCCAGCCAGATGAAGAGCGGACCGTACGGTGCCGGGGTGTCGCGCCACAGCGGGGCGACCGCGTCGAGCCACGGACAGCCCTGCCCGGCGACACCGGCGTACGGGTCCCCACCGGTGTGGTACGTCCACCCCTGGCAGGCGTACGAATAGACGTCCCGGCTGGCCAGCGGCGGGGCGACCAGCAACGGTGCCGCCCACAGCCCGATGGTGACGATCGCCCAACGCGTCGACGGCACGCCGTGCCGCGCCGACCACCACGCCCAGACCAGTACGGCGGTGCCGGCGGCCCAGGCGAGCACGCTGAGCACCCCGCGCCCGCTGGTGAAGACCGCCCAACCGGCGGCGGGCGGGTCGGGCGACGCGCCGCCGAGCACGGCGGCCAGCGCCAACCCGACCGCGCCGAGCAGTCCGGTCCAGCGGATGAGGCGATGCCGCGCGCCGGTGACGGGGGCGCCGTCAGGCACCGAGGACCCGTTCGGCCGCCGCCCGGCAGCGGCGGGCGGTCCGCAGGTAGTCGTCGAGGAACTGGCCGGCGTCAGCGCCACCGAGCAGGCGGACCACCCCGGCCAGCTCCGGTCCGTGCCGGGGCAACTGATCGCTGGCCCGTCCCCGGACCAGCATCAGAGCATCGCGGACCCGGGCGGCGAGGGTCCAGCCGGCCCGCAGCGCGGCGGCGTCGGCCGCGTCGATCAGCCCGGCGTCACGGGCGGCGGCCAGGGCGATCAGCGTACGAGTGTCGCGCAGCGCCGGTACGGCGTGTGCGTGCCGCAGCTGGGTCAGCTGCACCGCCCACTCCACGTCGGCCAGGCCGCCTCGACCGAGTTTGGTGTGGGTCGCCGGATCCGCGCCCCGGGGCAGCCGCTCGGTCTCCACCCGGACCTTGATCCGTCGGATCTCGACGACCTGTTCCCGGCTCAGCCCGTCGGCCGGATAGCGGACCGGGTCGGCGACGGCGAGGAACTCCCGGCCCAGTGCCGGATCACCGCAGACGAACCGGGCCCGAAGCAACGCCTGGGATTCCCAGACCCTCGACCAGCGGGCGTAGTACTGGGCGTACGCGGCGAGGCTTCGCACCAGCGGTCCTTGCCGACCTTCGGGACGCAGGTCGGCGTCGACGCCCAGCGGCGGGTCCGGGGCCGGCATGCCAAGCAACCGGCGCAGTTCCTCGGCGATCGCCCGCGCCGCCGCGCTGGCCTGGTCGTCGGCGACGCCGGGCGGGTGATCGTAGACGAACAGCACGTCCGCGTCAGACGAGTAACTCATCTCGTAGCCGCCGAGGCGCCCCATCCCGACGATCGCGAAACGCAGTCCCGGCGGTGGCGGCACGGTGGCGACCGCCACCCGCAGCGCGGCGGCGAGGGTAGCGTCGGTGACCGCGCTGAGGGCGGCGCCGACGACGGTGACATCGATGCCGTCGGCGGCGGCCGGACCGCCGCCGACGGCATCGGCGGCATCGCCGGTCGAGGTCGGGCGGGTCGGGGCCAGCGCACCGGCGCGACTGAGGACGTCGGCGCAGGCCAGCCGGAGCAGCTCCCGGCGTCGGAGGGCACGCACCGCCCGGACGGCCTTGATCGGATCGGGTGGCTCGCCGCCGCCGGAACCCAGATGTCGGGCTGCCGCGGCGGCGAACCCGTCGCAGAGAACGCCGGCGTCGCGGGGTGCGAGTTCGGTGTCGGAGGCGAGCATGCGCAGCGCCTCCGGCTCGCGGGCCAGCAGGTCGGCGGCGTACCGGGACAGGCCGAGGGTACGGGCGAGCCGGCCGGCGACCGGGCCTTCGTCGCGCAACAACCGCAGATACCAGGGGGTGCTGCCCAGCTTGTCGGAGACCTGACGGTAGCTGAGCAGGCCACGGTCGGGTTCCGGGGCGTCGGCGAACTCCTGCAGCAGCACCGGCAGCAGGGTGCGTTGGATGGCGGCGGTCCGGGAGACCCCGCCGGTGAGCGCCTCCAGGTGCCGCAGCGCGCCGGCGGGATCGGCGAAGCCGAGCACTTCGAGGCGGCGGCGGGCCGCCTGCGGGGTCATCCGCAGCGATTCGGCCGGCACCCGGGCGACGGACTCCAGCAGCGGCCGGTAGAGCAGCTTGGCGTGCAGCCGCCGTACCTCGGTGGCGTGGCTGACCCAGTCGGCGCGGAACGCCTCGACGGCGGCGCGGCCCGGCAGCGCCGTGTAGCCCAGGGCGTGGGCCAGCCACCGGACCCCGGCCGGGTCGGCCGGCACGGTGTGCGTACGGCGCAGGCCTTGCAGTTGCAGCCGGTGTTCGACGCCGCGCAGGAAGCGGTAGCCGCGCAGCAGCGCTTCGCCGTCGGCGCGGCCGACGTAGCCGCCGGCGACCAAGGCCCGTAACGCGGGCAGGGTGCCCGGTGTCCGGAGGGTTTCGTCGACCCGCCCGTGCACCAGCTGCAGCAACTGGACGGCGAACTCGATGTCGCGCAGCCCGCCGGGTCCCCGTTTGATCTCGCGTTCCAGCTCACGGGGCGGAACGTTGTCGATGATCCGACGGCGCATGGCCCGGACGTCGTCGACCGCCTCGGGGCGTTCGGCGGCGTGCCACACCAGTGGGGCGAGCAGCCGGATCCACTCCCGGGCCAGGTCCGTGTCACCCGCCGCCGGGCGGGCCTTGAGCAGCGCCTGGAATTCCCAGGTACGGGCCCATCGCTGGTAGTAGGCGAGATGGCTGGCCAGGGTCCGGACCAGTGGCCCCCGGTTGCCTTCGGGGCGCAGTGCCGCGTCCACCGGCCACGCCACCAGCCCGCAGATGTGGATCAGCCGGGTCGCCACGGTGGTCCCGGCGGCCAGGTCGGCGTCCTCGGCCGCGACGAAGATGACGTCGACGTCGGAGACGTAGTTGAGTTCGCCGCCACCACACTTGCCCATCGCCACCACCGCCAGTCGCGGCGGGGTGGTGCCGGCGGGCAGTTCGCTGACCGCGATGTCGTAGGCGGCGCCGAGGGTCGCGTCGGCCAACGCGGACAGGGCCGCCATCGTCTGCTCGAGGCCGCGTCCGCCGGTCAGGTCGGCGGCGGCGATCCGCAGCAGGGCCAACCGGTACGCCCGGCGCAGCGCAGCGATCGCCGGCGTCCCGACCTCGTCGCCGGCACCGAGGTCGAGACTGCCATCGGCGGTGGGGGCGACCCCGTTGTGTCCGGTGGCGAGCTGCTGCCACTGGTCGGGGTTGGCGACCAAATGGTCGCCCAGGCTGGAGGAGGCGCCGAGGACGGCGATCAGCCGGCGGCGCAGCCCCGGGTCGGCGTGCAGGGCGGTGAGCACCGTGGTCTCGTCGCCCGGTCCGTCCGTAGCTCGTCCGTCCGTCGGCGGTCGCGGGCCGAAGGCCCGTCGACCGCCGTTGGTGGCGCCGGCGCCGGCCCGCTGATGAGCCTCGACCAGCCGGTGCAGTTGCCGCAGGGCGAGGTCGGGGTCGGCGGCCCGGGACAGCGCGGCGAGCAGTTCGGCCGCCGCCTCGTCGACCGGCTGTTGGCTGTCCGGGTCCCACAGCCGCAGTCCGTCCGGGCCGAGGAGCTCGCCGGCCCGGACGGTGTCGCCGCCGCTGATGTCGAAGCCGTATCGGGCGAGGCGGCCGCTGGCTCTGGTCGGTCTGGTCATCGCCGGACCGCCTAGCTGCCGAGCAGTGGCAGGGTCCGGGGCAGATCCGGTGTCTGCAGCTGTCCCAGCGCCAGCGCGGCGAACCGGGCGGCGAACGGCTGCCACACGTCCTCGATCTCCCCCAGCACCTCGACGCACGCCCCGACCACGACGTCGGCGGGCAGCCGCAATTCGGCCAGCACGGTGGAACCGGCGGCCCAGGTAGCGATCATGTCCGCGTCGCATTCGATGTGGAACTGCAGCCCCCAGGCCCTGTCCCCCAAGCGAAACGCCTGATGCGGATAGTGGGTGGAGGCGGCCAGCAGGACGGCGCCGCGCGGCAGTTCGGTGATCTCGTCGACATGCCACTGCAGCACGTCGGGCGCGAGGGGGACGTAGCGGAACAGCGGGTCGGTGCCGGCGGCGTCGCGCTTCCCGACCAGGGTCGGGCCGATCTCGGGACCGGCCGCGCTGCGCTCGACCGTACCGGCGTGGGCGGTGGCGAGCAGCTGTGCGCCGAGCCCGATGGCGAGGGTGGGCAGCCGGGTGCGGACCGCCTTGCGCAGCAGCGCCTCCAGCTCGGCGAACCAGTGGGTGGTCTCGGTGGTCTCGGTGGTGTCGCCGCCGGCCGGTGCGGCGGTGACGTGCTGGCGGCCGCCGAGCACGACCAGCGCGGCGTACCCGGCCAGATCGGCGGGGACCGGATCTTCGGCGTACGGGCGGCGTACCTCAGCCGACAGGCCGGCTTCGGTGAGCCACTGCCCCAGCCGACACAGGTCGTCGGTCGGGTCGTTTTCGATCACCAGCGCGTTGCCCACCCGTCGAGGCTATCCAATCGCGTGCGCCGCCGAGCCCGGGTGGTACCGACCCGCTGCGGGCCGCGTACTCGTAGGATCGTCCGGCAGACCGGCCTAGGCTTGGTCGACGTGACGCGAAACGCCGCAGGACCGGCAGACCGAAACGCCGCAGGACCGGCAGACCGAAACGCCGCAGGACCGGCAGACCGAAACGCCGCAGGACCGGCAGACACCGCCGGACCGGCAGACGAGGTGCGGCGACCGCCGGCGCTGCGTCCCGGCGACGAGGTCATGGTGGTGTCGCCGGCGGGACCGGTCGCGCGGGAGCCGGTCGAGCGCGGAATGCGGCTGCTGGCCAGCTGGGGCCTGCGTCCCCGGATCGGCCGGCACGCCTTCGCCCGGCACGGCTACCTGGCCGGCGACGACCGGCAGCGGGCCGCCGACCTCAACGAGGCGTTCACCGATCCGGCCGTACGCGGGGTGATCTGCTCCCGGGGTGGCTACGGTTCGCAGCGGATCGTCGACCTGCTCGACCTGGCCGCCGTACGCCGGGATCCGGTGGTCGTCTGCGGCTACTCCGACATCACCGCGCTGCAGCTGGCGCTCTGGCGGGGTGCCCGGCTGGCGACGGTGCACGGGCCGGTGGCGGCCTGGCGCGACGACCGGACACCAGCGGTGTCCGCCGAGTCGCTGCGGGCCGTGCTGACCCGGCCCCAGGCGGCGGTGGTGCACCGGTCACCGGACGAGTCGAGCGCGCCGGTGCTGGTGCCGGGCCGGGCGAGCGGCCGGTTGCTCGGGGGCAACCTGAATCTGCTGGCCGCCTCGGCCGGCACCGCCGACCTGCCCGACCTGACCGGCGCGATCCTGCTGCTCGAGGAGATCGGCGAGGCGCCGTACCGGATCGACCGGATGCTCACCCAGCTGCGGCGCGCCGGCGCGCTGGACGGGGTGGCCGGGGTGGCGCTGGGCCAGTTCACCGACTGCGCCGACCAGTACGGGGTGCCGGTCGCGCAGGTGCTGGCCGAACGGCTGGGCGATCTCGGCGTACCCGTGCTCGGCGGGTTGTCGATCGGGCACGGCCAGGCACCTCGGACGGTCGGTCTCGGGGTACCGGCCGTCCTGGACACCGCCGCGGGTACGTTGACCGTGGCCGCGCCGGTCCGCTGACCCGCCCGCCGCCCGCCGCTGGCGGCGGCGGGCGGACGGACGGCCACGGCGGTCGTCAGGCGATACAGGCGCAGACGATGAGCGCGGCGCCGAAGTGCGACGCGGCGCTGACCCGAGCGGCGGGGTGCGGCTCGTCGGAGCAGATCACCGCGCCGAGCCGGCCGGGGGTGAGCCAGTCGAGTACGGCGAAAGCCAGTGCCATGATACCGAGCCCGATCAGTCCGAACAGGACAGTAGAGGCGAGACCTTTGGCGAACGACGGGTAGCTGGTCATGATCGCGGTGAACACGATGGCGGCGACGCCGAGTTGGTTCGCGGCGAGCAGCAACGCCGCGTTACCGTTGCGTTGCACCCAGATCAGATCTCGCAGCTTGCCCGGGGTGAGCCAGTCGACCACCAGGAACCCTGCGGCCATCAGGGCGACACCGACCGCTCCGAACACGATGCTCTGCCAGGCTCCGGTGAACAGATCCTCTACCACGCCACGTCCCTCCACTGTCCGCGCCGGGTTCGGCGACGACGTCGGGTGGGACGATAGCGCGAGCGTGCCAGTGGGTCGTCACCCCGGGACGGCGGCCGCGTCCCGGGGTGGATTCGGCGGGCGCCGAGCCGGGTCGCCGCCCGGACGGTGCCGTGCCGCCTATAGGGCGCCGAGGTAGCGGCGACGCTCGTACGGGGTGACCTCGCGGCGGTACTGCTCCCACTCGGACTGCTTGTTGCGCAGGAAGAAGTCGAAGACGTGCTCGCCGAGCACCTCGGCGATCAGTTCGGACTTCGCCATCACCTCGATCGCCTCGGAGAGGTTCTCCGGCAACGACTCGTACCCCATGGCCTTGCGTTCGGCCGCGGACAGCGCCGACACGTCGTCCTCGGCGCCGGGCGGCAACTCGTAGCCCTCTTCGATGCCCTTGAGGCCGGCGCCGAGCATCACCGCGAACGCCAGGTACGGGTTGGTCGCCGAGTCCAGCGAGCGGACCTCGACGCGGGCCGAGTTGGGTTTGCCGTACGCCGGCACCCGTACCAGCGCGGAGCGGTTGAGGTGCCCCCAGCACACGTACGCCGGGGATTCGGTGATCCGGTCGGGCAGTGCCTGCGGGAACAGCCGCTTGTAGGAGTTGACCCACTGGTTGGTGACGGCGGTGTACTCGCGGGCGTGCACCAGCAGGCCGGCGATGAACGCCTTGGCGACCTTGGAGATCTTCATCGGGTCGCTGGCGTCGTGGAACGCGTTGCGTTCGCCTTCGAACAGCGACAGGTGGGTGTGCATCCCGCTGCCCGGCTGGTCGGTGAAGGGCTTGGGCATGAAGGTCGCGGCGACGCCGTGCGACAGGGCGACCTCCTTGACCACGTGCCGGAACGTCATGATGTTGTCGGCGGTGGTCAGCGCGTCGGCGTAGCGCAGGTCGATCTCCTGCTGGCCGGGGGCCACCTCGTGGTGGCTGAACTCGACGGAGATCCCGATGCGCTCCAGGGCGAGGACCGCTTGGCGACGGAAGTCGCGGGCCACCGCGTGGGTGGTGTGGTCGAAGTAGCCGCCGGAGTCGACCGGCACCGGCGTGGAGCCGTCGGTCGGACTGTTCTCCAGCAGGAAGAACTCGATCTCCGGATGGGTGTAGAAGGTGAAGCCCTTGTCCGCTGCCCGCGACAACGCCCGCCGTAGGACGTGCCGTGGGTCGGCCCAGGAGGGGGTGCCGTCGGGGAGCAGGATGTCGCAGAACATCCGGGCGCTCTCACCGCTGACGCCACCCTCGAAGGGGAATACCTGAAAAGTGGTGGGATCCGGCATGGCGACCATGTCGGACTCGAAGACCCGGGCGAACCCTTCGATCGCCGATCCGTCGAAGCCGATGCCTTCTTCGAATGCCGCCTCCAGCTCAGCCGGCGCGACCGATACGCTCTTGAGCGTGCCGAGCACGTCGGTGAACCACAACCGAACGAAACGGATGTCGCGCTCTTCCAGAGTGCGGAGCACGAACTCCTGCTGACGGTCCACGTCTACCCCTCGTGACACTGGTCTGCCCGGACCGGTTCCATTCTCCGCGCTGCTGCCCTCCAGCGCAGGACCAGGCGCTTCGGCTCCCACCTGGGCTGCCCAGTCTTTCCCGACCTCGTTACACCGACGTTACGGGACCACTCCGGCCACCGACCTGGCGGGGCCAGGGCACAACCCGTCCGGTTCAGCAGCGTTAGTCCCAAGCGTTACGAAAGGGGATATTAATGCACCATCACCAGGGCACGCCGATACCAACCCGTACGGTCACCGGATGGTCTGCGGTGACCAGGTACGCGGTGAGCCGGTCCGCCCTCGGCGGGGGTCTGGCCGCCGGACTGATGGTCGGCACCGTCATCGGCGTCCCCACCGACGGCCAGGTCGACCCGGTCGCGGTCACCGGCGCGGGACGCATCACCGCATCGGAGTCCATTACCGGTCGACCGGAGTCCACCACCGGTCGACCGGAATCCGTCACCGGTCAACCGGATCTCGGCGACGTCCTGCTCGGCCCGGCCGACCTGCCTGCGGGTTACCACCTCGCCGGCCGGTACCTCGGCCTCGACCGACCGGCGCCCGGCGAAGCGACGATTCCGCACCGCTGCCGGTGGCTGTTCGAACGGCCGTGGCAGATCGCCACCGCCGACGCGCCGACGGACACCCGCGACCAGGTCGTCGCCCACCACGTCGCGGCCGACACCGGCGCGGTGCTGCGCCAGTCGCTGACCGTCCTCGACCCGGCCGAGGCGGCCGTCGCCGTCGAAGAGATCCGTACCGCCGCGGACAGTTGTACGGGTTTCCCGGCGACGCTCGACGACGGCAGCCCGGTGTCGGTCCGGGCGCACCGGCTCGACCGGGTTCCCGACGGCACCGCCACGTCGTGGTCGCTGCTGTTGAGTGTCACCACGCCCGGTGCCGCCGCAGGTGGACCCCCGCCGCAGGCGGGCTACCTCGCGGTGATCGGCATCGGCGGCGTCCTGGCCACCGTGCGCCATCTGGGCCCGATCGGCACGGTGACCCCCCGCGACGCCGCCCAGGTGCTGACCCGGGCGGCCGCCAAGGTGGATCCGGCCGCGCCACTGTTGCGCCCGGCCACCGCGACGGGCGACCGGCCCGACACCACCGGCCCGTGACCGCGACCGGTCCACGCCGGTGTCGATGATCGCCGGGCGACACCTGGATTGGCCCGGCACCGGCTAGGAGAAGATAACGACATGCCGACGTTGCGCATCGCCCTCGCCCAGGTCAACCCCACCGTTGGCGACCTGCCGGGAAACGCCCGGTTGGTCCGCGACTTCACCCGCGCGGCGGTGGAGGCCGGCGGTCAGCTGATCGTCTTCCCCGAGATGGTGCTCACCGGTTATCCGGTGGAGGATCTGGTGTTCCGGGAGTCGTTCGTCACCGCGTCCCGCGAGGGTCTGCACCGGCTGGCCGCCGACCTGGCCACCGATGGTTTCGCGGACCTACCGGTGCTGGTCGGCTACTTGGACGCGGACGGACCGGCCGCGCTCAGCGCCGAGGCGGATCCGAGCCGGGGGCCGCGTAACGCGCTCGCCCTGCTGCACGGCGGTACGGTGGCCGCCACCTACTTCAAGCATCATCTGCCCAACTACGGTGTCTTCGACGAGGACCGCTATTTCGTGCCCGGCTCGGCGTTGACCGTCGTACGGGTCGGCGGGGTCGACGTCGCGTTGACCATCTGCGAAGACCTGTGGCAGGCCGGCGGTCCGTTCGCCGCCGCCCGCCGAGCCGGCGTCGGTCTGGTGGTGACGGTCAACGGGTCGCCGTACGAGCTGGACAAGGACGACGCCCGGCTGCCGCTGGTCCGCCGCCGGGCCGCCGAGGCCGGCGCCACCGTGGCGTACGTGAACCTGGTGGGCGGCCAGGACGAGCTCGTATTCGACGGCGACTCGATGATCGTGTCCGCTTCCGGCGAGCTGCTCGCCCGCGCGCCCCAGTTCGTCGAACACCTGCTGCTGCACGATCTGGACCTGCCGGCCGCCGACGACCCCGTACCGACGCCGGCTCCGGGATCACAGACCGGCACCGCCGGCCCGCCCGCCGACCCGATGGGCATCGACCGGGTGAGCGTCAGCGGGCCGCTGCCCGCACCGATCGGGGAGCCGGCGGACGCCGGGATCGCCGAACCGCTCACCGCCGAAGCGGAGATCTGGTCCGCGTTGGTGCTCGGCCTGCGTGACTACGTACGCAAGAACGGTTTCTCCTCGGTGGTGCTCGGCCTGTCCGGCGGGATCGACTCGTCGGTGGTCGCCGCGATCGCGGTCGACGCGCTCGGTGCCGACAACGTCGTCGGGGTGTCGCTGCCCAGCCAGTTCTCGTCCGAGCATTCCCGCTCCGACGCCGCCGAGCTGGCCAAACGGGCCGGCCTGGACTACCGGGTCGAGCCGATCCAGCCGATGGTCGACCCGTTCCTGGCCAACATCTCGCTGTCCGGGCTCGCGGTGGAGAATCTCCAGGCCCGGGTACGGGGAGTGATCCTGATGGCGCTGTCTAACCAGGAGGGGCACCTGGTGCTCACCACCGGCAACAAGAGCGAGTTGGCGGTGGGCTACTCCACCCTCTACGGCGACTCGGTCGGCGGGTTCAACCCGATCAAGGACGTATGGAAGACCCTGGTCTGGAAGCTCGCCCGGTGGCGCAACGACGACGAGACCCGCCGGGGCGGCGAGCCGCCGATCCCGGAGAACTCGATCAGCAAACCGCCCAGCGCGGAGCTGCGGCCCGGTCAGCTGGACACCGACTCCCTGCCCGACTACGGGGTGCTGGATCAGGTGCTCACCGGCTACATCGACGGTGACTCCGGCCGCGACGACCTGGTCGCCGCCGGATACGACGCCACGCTCGTCGACCGGGTGCTGCGGATGGTCGACCTGGCGGAGTACAAGCGGCGGCAGTCCGCACCCGGCACCAAGATATCGATCAAGGCGTTCGGACGGGATCGGCGGCTACCGATCACCAACCGCTGGCGCGAGCCGGGCGACCGTCCGACCCGGTGAGCCGACCGCCGGGTGCGCCGAGGTTGTGAATTCCTGCACTGAAGTCTCCGCACACCCGTACCGGCGGTGGCACCATCGGTGACGTACCCCGGGGACCGCGACCGCGGCCACGAGGGTGAGAGGAGACGATGATGTCCCGTTCCATGCCTACCGCCAGCCCGCCCGAACAGCCGGCCGAGACCGGCGGACCAACCGAGACCGGCGGGCCGGGCGGGGCCGGCGAGGCGACCGCGCTGTACGGCGGACCGGTGAGCCGCCGGGTCCGTACCCGTGATCTGATCGCCGCCAAGGAGCGCGGCGAACGCTGGGCGATGCTGACCTCGTACGACCAGTACACCGCCGCCATCTTCGACCAGGCGGGCATCCCGGTGCTGCTGGTCGGCGACTCGGCGGCCAACAACGTCTTCGGCCACGAGACCACCGTGCCGATCACCGTCGACGAGCTCCTCCCCCTGGTCCGGGCGGTGGTCCGGGCCACCCGGGGTGCGCTGGTCGTGGGCGACCTGCCCTTCGGCTCCTACGAGGAAGGGCCGACGCAGGCGCTGCGCACCGCCGTCCGGTTCATGAAGGAAGGCGGCTGCGGCGCGGTCAAACTCGAAGGCGGCCGTCGGGTCGCCGACCAGATCGCCGCGCTGACCGGTGCCGGCATCCCGGTGATGGCACACGTCGGGTTCACCCCGCAGCGCGAACACACCATCGGCGGTTACCGGGTGCAGGGCCGGGGCGACGCCGCCGACGAGGTGCTCGCCGACGCCCAGGCGGTGACGGAAGCCGGGGCGTTCGCGGTGGTGCTGGAGATGGTGCCCGGTGTCGTCGCCAAACGGGTCACCCACGATCTGTCGATCCCGACGATCGGCATCGGCGCCGGCCCGGAGACCGACGCGCAGGTGCTGGTCTGGCAGGACATGGCCGGGCTGCGGTCGGGCCCGATGCCCCGGTTCGTCAAGACCTACGCCGACCTGGCCGGGGTGCTCGGCGACGCCACCCGACGGTTCGCCGACGAGGTACGCGCCGGCGAGTTCCCCGCCGCTCGACACACGTTCTGATCCACGCCGATCCGGGCACGCCGGGGTACGGCGGTCACAGGTCGGTGACCCGTACCCCGGTGTGGGCCTTGTACCGCCGGTTGATGGCGATCAGGTTGGCGGTGAACGCCTCGATCTGGTGGGCGTTGCGCAGCCGTCCGGCGTAGACGCCGCGCATCCCCGGGATCCGCCCGGCGAGCGCGGCGACCACCCCGACGGCCTCACGGTCCTCGCCGCAGATCAGCACGTCGAGGTCGATCCACTCGATCGTCGGGTCGGCCAGCAGTGGGGCGCTGACGTGGTTGAACGCCGCGCAGACCCGGGATTCGGGCAGCAGACCGGCCGCCTGCTGGACGGCGCTGCCCTCCGGCACGGCCAGCGCGTACGGGCCCTGCTTGTCGAACCCGAGCGGGTTGACGCAGTCCACGACGATCTTGCCGCGCAGCGGGTCGGCGAGCGCCGCCACGGTCGCCTCGTGTCCTTCCCACGGCACCGCGATCACGACGACGTCGGACCCGGTGGCGACCTGGTCGTTGCCGCCGCCGGTGATGCCGCCCGCCGGCACGCCCGGCAGCGCGGCGATCTCCTCGGCGACGGCCGCCGCCCGGGACGCGTCCCGCGAACCGATCAGGACCCGCTGGCCGGCCAGAGCGAACCGGTAAGCAAGGCCACGGCCCTGGTCGCCGGTGCCACCGATGATGCCGACCGTCAGGTCGGACACGTCCGGCAGTGTGCTGGCGTCGTATCCCATTCGGCCATCCTCGCTCACCGCCACGGTCACTCACCGGCCGGGTACCGGAACAGCACCTGTCGGGTGGCCGGGTCAGCGGTGATCAGGCGTACCGTTACCCGCTCCCCGACCGGCAGATCGCCGGTGCAGCGGGCGAGCACCGCCGGGTCGTCGAGGGCGACGGTGCCGCGCGGCGGGCGGTTCGCGGTCCCCGGCACGGCGTCGAGCACGGCGGCGTCGAACTCCTCACCGACGCGGTGCCGCAGCAGTACCGCCTCGGTGAGGTCGACGGCCGCCCGGGCAGCGGTCGACGCGATCCGATCGGTGCCCGCCATCACCTCCGGTAGTCGGGGTAGCGCGTCCCGTACCCAGGCCGGTGTCTCCCGCCCAGCGACCGCCGCCAGGCACACCTCGGCGGCGTACCGGTCGGCCAGCCGGCGCAACGGGGCGGTGACGTGGGCGTACGGCGCGCCGACTCCGCCGTGGCCGGGGTCCGCCGGTGGCGCGCCGTCGAAGGCCGTGTAGCGGGCTCCGCGCAGTAGCTCGGTGGCGTGGTCGAGGAACGCCGCGCCACGCGGTCGCGCCGGGTCGACGCCAGCGGTCACCGTACCGATCGCCGCACCCGGCGGCCACCAGATGCCGAGGGCGTGCGCGGCGGCCCGGAGCCGCTCGACCGCGGCCGGTTCCGGTGCCGGCA
This sequence comes from Solwaraspora sp. WMMD406, assembly GCF_029626025.1. Lineage (NCBI taxonomy): Bacteria > Bacillati > Actinomycetota > Actinomycetes > Micromonosporales > Micromonosporaceae > Solwaraspora > Solwaraspora sp. WMMD406. The sequence continues at coordinate 2,986,035 of NZ_JARUBF010000001.1, read as the reverse complement.
TTGTCCGCAGCAGGCCGATCCCGGCGCGCAGCATGATGTCGGCGGCGGCCATGCCGGTCAGCAGGGAGATCTGGGCGTTGTGCTCTTCGATCCGCAGCGCAGGTCGGAGCACCAGCCGCCACCCGTCGCCGTCGGGTACGACGTCCTGCTCGGGCAGCGGCAGCGTGACCGCGCCCCGCGCGACCGCCCCGGCCAGCAGCAGTTCGCCGATCTCCGGAAGCAGTTCGATCGGTTCGGCGGGTGTGCCGGCGGCATGTGCGGCAGCCACCCGCTGGTAGTCGAGCTGGGCGCGGCTGCGGATCCGGGCCCGGCACAGCTCGGTGTTGGTCAGCGCCCCGCCGCCGTCGAGGTCGAGGGTCCAGACGACGGCCGGCCGTTCGGCGTCGGGCAGCAGACTCGCCGCTCCTTCGCTGATGCTGGCCGGGTGCAGCGGGACGCGGCCGTCGGGCAGGTAGATGGTCTGCCCGCGCCGCCAGGTCTCGACCCGTAGCGCTCCGTCGACCGGAACGAACGGCGTGACGTCGGCGATGGCGTAGTAGAGGCGGTATCCGTCGCCGCGTCGGCGCAGGCACATCGCCTGGTCCAGGTCGCGGGAACCGGGCGGGTCGACGGTGACGAACGGGATGTCGGTGTGGTCGGCACGGTCGGTGTCGCGTAGGCGGACGCGGGCTGCCGCCTCGTCTGCTTCGCGTTGCGCGGCGGGCAGGAACCCGTCGGGGAGTTCCAGTTCCCGGCGCAGCGCGGCGAAGTCAATCCGGGGCGCGTTGAGGCGACGAACTGGCACGGCCTATTCCTAGCAGCAGGAAGCCAGCCGTGTCGCGTCAGCTCGTCGGCGGCGGCCCGGCACCGATCGGCCGGGCCGCCCCCGGAGCGGTCACCGCGCGGCGGTACGGGCGGCGCTGCGGGCGCCGGCCCGACCGGTGCCGGTCGAGGCCTTGCGCGCGCTCTGCGTACCCACTTTCTTAGTGGTCTTCTTCGCGGTCGTCTTGCTCGCGGCGGCCTTCTTGCCGGTGCCTTTCTGGGCCGGGGTGGCGTTCTTCGGCGAGGTCGCCCGCTGGACCCGTCCGACGGTCCGCTTCACCGCGGCGGCCATCTTCTTGCCGGCCCGACCGGTGGTGCCCTTGGCCGGTGTGGACTTCGCCGCGGTGTCAGCGGATGCCGACGTACGGGTGGTCGGCTTCCTGGCGGGAGTGGCCTTCGTCGTGGTCGTCTTCCTGGCCGTGGTCGCCTTCTTCGTGGTCACCTTCTTGGCCGGAGCGGTCTTGCGGGCCGTGGTGGTCTTGCCGGCTGACGTCGTCTTGCTCGCCGGGGTGCTCTTGCGGGTCGGTGCGCTCTTCGCCGCTACGGTTCTCCTGGCACCCGTGGTCTTCGCCGCGCTCGTCTTCTTCGCGGTGCTCGCCTTTGCCGCGGTGCTGGTCTTCCTCGCGGTGCTCGCCTTTGCCGCGGTGCTGGTCTTCTTCGCGGTGCTGGGCTTTCCTGCCGCGTTCCGGTTCGCGGCGCCGGCGGTCGAGGTGCGGGTGGCCGTACCGGTCGACCGTGCGGACGTGGACCTCGCCGACGAACCGGTGCTCGATGCGCGCCGGGCGGCGGGGCGGGTCGTGGCGTTACTGCCAGCAACCATCTCTGTCTCCTTCTTGCGGACTTTCTATGGGTTTGTCTCCTTCGGAGACAATGGAGTCTCCAGGGTCGGACCCAGGTACGACCCGACCGGCCTAGCTCTCCTCCCCGGTCCAGCGGGCGTCTTCGGCCTTCCACTCCTCGTTACGTTCCGCCACCCGCTGCAGCGCCTGCTCAGCTTCGGCCTTCGAGGCGTAGGGACCGAGCCGGTACTTGGCGGCGCACAGATCCGCCCCGGACTCCACGCGCTGATGACGGAGACACCAGAAGTACTCGCCACCAGGTCCGCTGTCGCTCATGAGAACACTGTGCACCGAAAAACTCCCAAGCGCTACCGTTTCGCACAAAAACCCACCAACATCTCCACAATAGACGAGGTCAATTTCCCCGAAGCCGATTTCCCCGCACCGTCACCACGACACCTCGCATGCCTTGCGAGACAGGGAATTCACCGCGATAAACCTCCGTTTCCAGCCGCATGCCATACCGGCGGCCGGCACCGAACCGTCGACCCAATCCGAACCGGGCAACGCGCCGACGGCACCGGCGCGAGCGGTCCGGAGACAGTCCCCAGGTCCGTTCAGGGATTGGTCACCGCGGCCTCGGTCGTCGTCACTGGACTCGCCGTCGCGGCCTCGACCCTTCGGGCCAGTGGGTGCCGGACGGATTCGAGGCGACACCAGGGCGACCCCCCGGACGTCGGCCATCGACCGCCGCCCGGCCGGCACAGTGGACGGGGCGGCCCAGTGGACGGGGCGGCCCAGCCGCCGCCATCGCCGTCTCGCCCGTCGTCGCACCACCAGCACCGTGATCCGACCGCGCAATGATCAATTTCGCCGCGCGAACCAAGCCCAGTGACTGGTCGACCTGTCATCTCAATGACAATTCGACTTTGCGAAACCAAGATTTTAAATTGACACCGAACCACTAATATCTATTGACTCATCTCATTGTATGGCGGTACGGTGTCCATGCGTCTGGACGAACACGGGAAGGACAGGAAATCCACCCAAGATCAGCTCCGACGACAACCCTCGGCTAGATCTTCGCGCCCATTTGTCTTCCCAGCCCAGGCGCTCTATTGGCGCGTCGGTCGACGGCCTCCCCTTCGACCTCACGGGAGGAACGTACGTGGACATTGGATTCCCGTACTCGAAAGACACCAGGAACTCTCGCCGGCCCGGATTCGGGGCCCCCCTCAGCCTGCTCGCCGCACTGGCCACCAGCGCCGCGCTGCTAATGTCCGGCACACCGGTCCAGGCAGCGCCGTCCGCCGCGCCAGCCCAGGACGCGCGCATCGTCGCCGGAGAAGGCACGCACATCCTCACCGGGCAGGGCGGGAAGGGTGCGTACCGCACCGGAACGATCGCACCGGGAACGGTGACCCGCGCCGCGCCACCCCCAGTGGCCGGCCGCCCGAACCTGCCTGCCCGGGGCTTCAGCAAACGCGCGAGCGGGACCGCCTTTGGTGACTTCTGGCAGTTGCAGATGAATCTCTGCAACAGCGGTCACGCCGGCTGCTACGCCGGCGGTGACGCGATCGACGAAGGCGCGTACATGATCTATCTACTCATGCCTGATCTCGTCACCGTCAACGAGGTCTGCCTCGGGGACGTCACGAACGACTTGACCCCGGCGATGGCCGGTGCCTGGGCCGGCGACTGGGCGTTCTACGTGTTCATGCCCGCCGTCACCGCCGCCGGGACCCCGGTCACCTGCACGAACGGCGACGAGTACGGGGTAGCGGTGATTGGGCACATGCCGGACTCCCTGTACTACGGCTTCGACGCCTTCGGCGGACACTACGGCAACCAGGACTCCGGCAACGAGAAGCGCGCCTTCGCCTGCCTGTACGCCATCGACCACTATTACGCATGCACGACTCATCTGACCAGCGACAGCGAGCCAATCGCCCTCGCCCAGTGTTCGGAACTGTTGACTGGAGTCATTCCCGCGATCCGTGCCTACGAGGGTGTGTACCGGCCCACGGTACTCGGCGGCGACCTCAATCTGGAATACGACACCAGCGATCCAGAGAACGTACAGAACTGCGTCCCATCCGGGTACACCCGCAAGGGCGACGGAAATGTGCAGCACATCATGGCGACCAACGACACACCGTTCTACGACACCGACACGTACCTGATGTTCTACACCGACCATCAGGCTTTTCTGGCCAAGCTGACCATGCCCTGACGAGTCGACCAGAGCGCCAGCCCGGCCGGCTGGGCAACCGACCCATCCGGCCGGGCGACCCGGCCGGATGCCCGGGAGCGATCACACCGATAACAACGATCACACCGGTCTCGCCAGACTCGCCGGTCTCGCCGGTCTCGCCGATGTCCATCGATCTGTCGGCGGGACCGGCGCGGGCCGAACGGGACAGAACCGTCCAGTACGATTCGGCGTACTGATCGGCAGGAGCGTTACGGGGGCGGAGCATGCACCGAGTCCGGTCGTCCGCGCCACGCCGACGCGGGGGGCGAGGTTCCGTTCACACGGTCCGGGTCGCGGTCGCCGTCTGGTTCGCGGCGGCAGTCGTCGCCGTCGCCCAGTCGGTGGCGGCGCTCACCCGCGCCCGGCACGACCGGCTCGCCGACCTCGACGTGTATGTCGAAGCGACCACCGGACTGCGGCAGGGAGCCAGCCTCTACGACTACGCCGCCGCCGGCACCGGAGCACCGTTCACCTATCCACCGCTGTCCGGCCTGCTGTTCCTACCACTGACGCTGATCGACATCGACGTGCTGCGGGTGATCTGGACGGCGGCCACCGTGGCACTGGTGGCACTACTCGCCGTGATCGTCGCCCGAGCCTATGGGACCCACCGGCTCCTACCCCGGCAGGTGGCACCGGCAGCGATCGCCCTGCTGCTGTTCGCGTCGGCGCCGGTCTCCAGCAACCTGCGGTTCGGTCAGGTCAGCGTGATCCTGACCCTGCTGGTGCTGGTCGACTGTTTGGGATATGCCCCGCGTCGGTTGGCGGGTGTCGCCACCGGACTGGCCGCCGCCGTCAAACTCACCCCGCTGATCTTCATCCCGTACCTGTGGCTCGCCGGCGAACGACGAGCGGCGGTCACCGCGACCGGGACCTTCCTCGGCGGAACCGGCCTGGCCTGGCTGATCCTGCCCGGCGAGTCGATCCGCTTCTGGCTCACCGAGATGTGGGACGTCGACCGGGTCGGCAACATCGTCACCGCCGGCAATCAGTCGATCAACGGCACCTTGCTCCGGCTGGGGGCACCCGACGACGCCCGTACCCTCGTGCTGTTCACCGCCGGGCTGGCGGTGGTCGCGATCGCCCTGGTACGCGGCGCGGTCGCCTACCGCGACGGTGACCGGCTGGCCGGCGTGGTGATCGTCGGCGCGGCCGGTCTGGCGTTCTCCCCGGTGTCCTGGACCCATCATCAGACGTGGCTCGTGCTCGCCGCCCTGCTGGTGGTGAGCGAGCACCGGGGTAAGGCGCTGGCCTGGACCGTTCTGGTGGCAGCCACCATTGTCCTGCCGGTGACGACGGTGGGCGCCGGGCTGCCCACCGCACACCTGACCGACAACGTACGGGCGCTGCTCGCCGTGGTGGTGGCCTGCCTGATCCCGACCGTGCGGGATCGAGCAGGGTCCGGCCCGGGACGGGCGGCAGTCAGCCGTGCGCGATGGCGGTGGCGAACAGTTCCCGCAGTCCGTGCCCATCGGTGACGGTCGCGTCGGGCGTACCCTCCGGCAGGGCGGGTTCCCGGTCGGTACGGGCGGAGACCATCAGGATCGCCGCGCCGGTGCCGGCCCGCCGGGCGCACGGGATGTCCCGGGCCCGGCTGTCTCCGACGAACCAGCAGTGCGCCGCCGGCACACCCAGCCGCCGCGCCGCCAACCACGCCATCTCGGGGTGGGGTTTGCGGACACCGGCCTCGTCGCTGTAGATCTGCACCGCGAACCGGTCGGCCAGGCCGACCTGCAACAGGTAGTCGCGGTGCGCCGCGCCGCACAAGGTGTTGCTGACGACCGCCACCGGCACGCCGGCGTCGGTCGCCGCGTCCAGCGTGTCACGGATCCCCGGCCGTACCTGCCAGTTCGGTTGCCAGGTCCAGTCGTAGCTCAACGCGGTGGCCTCCTGGATCACCGCCGCCCGGGCGGCGGCCGGCCAGCCGCTGGTGATGAATTCCTGCCACACCTGAGCATGGCTGTACTCGGCGGGGTGCGGGTCGTTGCCGACGCGGTCCCGCCAGGCGGCGTACTCGCGCTGGCCGTCGACCAGTGCGCGGCGGATCTCCTCGGCGGTCAGCTCGCCGCCGGCGAGCTCGTGCAGTCGGTCGATCAGCTTCAACGGTTGCGGGGTGCGTACCGGTGCTTCGACGATGACGCCGCCGAAGTCGAGCAACAGCGCGCGGGGGGCAGGCAACAACATGGTCGTCATCATCCCAGCCCTGCGCTCATCGCCCCAGCTCGGCGAGGCGGGCGCGGATCGACCCCGCGTCCGGGTGGTCCAGACTGTCGAGGATGTCCGCGGCAGACTGCCACGACACGCGGGCCGCGTTCGTGTCGCCGGTGGCCAGCCGCAGCTCGGCCAGGTGGTTGAGCACGAGAGCTTCGACATGCCGGTCGCCGACCTCGCGGAACAAGGCCAGCGCCTGCCGGTAGCAGCGGTCCGCCTCGTCGTGGTCACCCAGATGGTGGTGGGCGAAGCCCAGGCTGTCCCAGGTGCTGGCCTGCCCCGGTCGGTCGTCGAACTCCCGCAGCAGATCCAGCGCGCGCTGGCAGTGCACGAGGGTCGCCTGATATTCGCCGAGCAGGGCGTGTTGCCAGCCGACCACGTTGAGCGCCTTGCCCTGTCCCCGCCGGTCCCCCGCCGCCGCGTACCACTCGAAGGCGTGGCGGGCGTGACCAAGCGCGTCCCGGTGTCGGCCCTGGCGCTCGCGCAGCAGCGCCAGGTTGAGCCCGGTGATGCCCTGCCCCACCTGGTCGCCCCGATCGCGGTACAGCTCCAGCGCGGCGACGAGGTTGACGTAGGCCTCGTCGTACCGGCCGGTCCGGGTGTGGCCACGGGCGATGCCCCGGTGTGCCACCGCCTGCGCGACCGGGTCGGCGAGCCGCCGCGCCAACTCCAGCGCCGCGTGCTGCGTGGCGAGCAGATCCCGCCAGTGGCCACGACGGTCGAGGAACGTGGACATCGCCTGGGCGAGATGCAGCGCCGGACGGTCGAGCCCGGCGGCGGCCACCAGGTCGAACACGGCCAGCAGCGTCGGGTGTTCCATGGCGAACCAGTCCAGCGCGGCACGGTTGTCGGCGAACTCCTCGGCGACGACGCCCGCGCCGGCCGGGGCGATGCCGGTCAGGTCGGGAGTCGGTTGCACCAGCCGGTCGGCCCGGTAGGCGCTGTGCAGGTAGTGGTCGGTCAGCCGGCGCAGGGCGGCGTCGCGGACGGCGGGTGGCTCCTCCGCCCGGAGTCGCTCGGCCGCGTAGACGCGCAACAGGTCGTGCAGGCCGTACCGGCCGCCGGGGTACTCGTTGAGCAGATGCGTCCGGACCAGTTCGGCGAGCAGCGGCCGGACCTGTCCGTACGGCTGTCCGGCGAGACTCGCCGCCGCCGGCACCGACAGCACCGGTCCGGGATGGACCCCGATCAGCCGGAACAGCTGCGCGGCAGCCGGGGTCAGCGCCTGGTAGGACCAGGAGAAAACGGCCCGTACCCCGAGATCCGGATCGTCGGCGCACAATGCGTCCAGCCGGTGCTGGGCGGTACGGAGTTCGGCGGCGAGCCCGGCGAGTGGCATCTGTGGGGCGGTGGCGGCCCGGGCGGCGACGATGGCGAGCGCGAGTGGCAACCCGGCGCAGCGGGAGACGATCTCGTCGGTCGCGGCGGGATCGGCCCGGCAGCGTCGCGCACCGATCCGCTGCCGCAGCAGCTCGACCGCTTCCGACTCCGGTAGCAGGCCGAGGGTGACCGGATGGGCGCCGTGCGCCGCGACCAGGCCGGTCAGCTGGTTACGGCTGGTGACGATGACCAGGCAGTCCGGGGCGCTGGGCACGAGCAGCCGGACGTGCGCGCTGTCGCGTGCGTTGTCCAGCACGATGAGCAGGCGGCGACCGGCGACCATGGTGCGGTAGAGGGCGGCCTGTGCGTCCAGGTCGGCGGGAATCCCAGTGGGCGGCGCGCCGAGGGCATCGAGGAGGACACGCAACGCGGTGGCCGGCTCGGTCATCGACCCGTCCGGGTCGAAGCCGCGCAGGTTGAGATAGAGCTGACCATCGGGAAACCGACCGGCCACCTGGTGCGCCCAGTGCACGGCCAGCGTGGTCTTGCCGACTCCGGCGGTGCCGCTGACCGCCACGATCCGGATGGTGCCGGCCTGAGGCGGGTGCGGATCCCCACCACCCGCCAGTCGCGCGACGTACGCCAGCTGCGCCAGTTCCGTACGGCGACCGCTGAAATAGCGAAGTGCCGGCGGCAACTGGCGCGGCACATGTGGTCCGGCCGGTCCGGCCGGTCCGGAGCCGGCGGTTTCGGGCGGTCCGCCAGCCGGATGTCCGGCCGATGCGCCGGCCGATGCGCCGGCCGCGTTGCCGCCGCCCCGGTCAGACGGTGTGCCGGCACGTGCCGACGGCGCGCCGACACGACGCTGCTCGTCGACTCGGTCGCGGGCGCTGGCCAGCGCCCCGCGCTCGACCGGGCTGGCGCCGAGCAGACCGACCAGAACGTCGAACCGGTCGGTCGGCGGCAGCGTCTTGCCGGTGAGGTATTCCGCGACGGCGGTGTGCGACCAACCGGCCCGGGCGGCGAGTGTCCGGTAAGACAGGACGCGGTGCCCTTCGCGGCGGGCGTGCCGACGACGCAACGCGCGCAACAGTCCAGCCAGGTCGTCGAGGGTCGACGTGCCGGCGGCCGCGAGGAGAAACCGGTCGGCCGGTCGAGCGTCCACATCGTGCATCGTCCCGACTCGCACGACCCCACCGGCCCGACGTCACTGCGGCGAACCTCGTACGGCTCGCCGCTCCACAGCGGATCTTAGTCGATGTACGCCAATGTACGGAGATGATCGAGATCACCCCCACGTCAGCTGACGGATCACCACCCTGGTCGAAGGCCGGAATCCCGCTCGGTGTGACCAGGCCGCGCCGAGCGTCATCGCCGCCCGGGCTCGGGCGGACCGACAAGGGAAGGACGGACAGATGTACTGGCGCACGGATTCGAACCCGTCACGTTGACCGCACCCTGCCCGTAACCGACCGCGCTGGCGGCGGTTGGCTACGTTCGGGTGGCGGGTGGCCGGCCACGGGACCCCGGCCACCCGCCCTCGACGTCACCGCACGACACCCACGGTTGCCGGTTCTGGCTGGCCGGTGCGGACCGCGCCGCCAGGTGGGTGTGGGCGTCCCTGCTGGAGGCCACCACCGGCGTGCGCCGGATCGCCCGCGACGTCGCCGCCCCCGCCGACGACCGGCCGGCGCCGGATCGGATCCCCCATGGTGGAGCGAAGGACCTGACGCATCTGGCATCGTGGTGCTCCCGGACATCTGACAGGAATGAGCCTCCCGTGCGTGTTGCCCGTACTGTTGCCGCGACCTGCCTGATCCCCGCAGCACTCGTCCTCGCTGCCTGCGGTGACCCCGCCTCCGACGCGGACCCGCAGGCCAGCTCGGCGTCGGCCGCCAGCGCCGACCCGTCCGGCACCTCGTCCGACCCGTCCGGCACCTCGTCCGGCGCACCGGACGACGGCGGTACGGCGGCCTGTGCCAGCGCGAATCTGTCGGTCGACGTGACCATCCAGGACGCTGGTCTGGCCCTGCTGGCGCTGACCAACGCCTCGTCAACGGCGTGCCAGCTCGACGGGTGGGTGACGCTGGCGTTCGAGCGTGCCGACCGCAGTACGGTGGACGTCGCCCAGGAGCAGGTGGAGCAGCCCGGACCGCCGCTGGCCACCGACCTGGATCCGGGTGAGTCGGCGTTCGCCGGGATCAAGTGGGCCACCTGCGACCCGTCGTCGACCGACTGCGCGGTGGCGACCACGGTGCGGGTCGGTGCCCCCGGCGACAGCGCCACGGTGGTGGCCCGGGTCATCGGCATCGACGGCGCCGATCTGGTCGGCGAACTGCCGATCGCCGACGTGCGGGTCGGCTCGATCCAGCCGTCCACCCAGGGCGTCGTGGCCTGGTAGACCGGGCTCAGATCCCCGCTACCCGCCGACGCTGGCGCGGATCGCGTCGCGGGAGGCGGTCACCGAACGGCGCAGGTCGTCAAGGTCGACGCCGACCAGCCTGCCGGCCGACTTGCGGATGCGGCCGGCCACCACGACCGTGTCGATGTTGCGGGCATCGGCACCGAGGACCAGGGTGCCGACCGCGTCGTTGAGCGGCATCGTGTTGACGTCGTCGGCCCGGACCACCAGCAGATCCGCCTGCCGGCCCGGGGTGAGCGAGCCGGTGACGTCGCCGAGGCCGTTGGTCCGCGCACCTTGCGCGGTGGCGAAGTCCAGCACGTCGCGGGTGGTGATCCGGTGCCCGACCGGGTGCTCCGTACGGTAGACCGCGTGCACCGCGCGCATCCGTTGGATCGCGTGCAGTGCCCGCATTTGGGTGAACATGTCGCTGGCCAGCGCCACTTCGACGTCGATGCTGAGCCCGGGTCGGACGCCGACGGCGAGCGCCTCGTCGATCGCCGGTACCGCCGTCTCCAGCCCGATCTGCGCCTCCGACGTGGGAGCCAGGGCGACGGTGGTCCCGGTGTCGCCGATCGTCCGCCAGGCCCGCGCGGTGAGCCCGGTGGTGTGGATCAGAGTGACGTCCGGGTCGAGCAGACCGGCGGCGGCCCAGCGGTCGATCGCCGCCGACGACGACTTGCCGAACACGGCGTCGATGCTGACGCCGACGCCCAGATCGCGGGCGAGCGCCGCCAGCTCGGTGCCGTACGCCAGCGCCGGGCCGGCGATCTCGTCGGTGGCCAGCGCCGCCAGCCGTACGGTCACCAGTCCGTCGTTGGCACCGTGGAACGTCTCCCGCAGCCGGACGAGGTCGGCGGGCCACTGCTTGTCCCAGTCGCCGAAGTGTGGGCCCATCGCGGCGTGCACGCCCCGGATGCCGGTGTCGATCAGCGCCCGCACCGCCGCGTCGGAATGCGCCGCCGAGCGGGAGTTGTGCGAGAAGTCGAGCATCGTGGTGATGCCGGCGTCGAGGGCGGTGAGCGCGGCGAGCCGGGTGCCGACGTACATGTCGTGCGGGGTGTAGGCGGGTGCGACCCCGGCCAGCGTCGACATCACGTACTCGCCGAGGTCGCCGACGTCCGGGATGCTGCGGCGCAGCTGCGCCTGCCAGGCGTGCCGGTGGGTGTCGACGAACCCGGGGCAGACGATGCCGCCGGTGGTGTCGACGACGGTCGCGCCGGCCGCGTCCGGGTGCGACCGCAGGTCCGCGCCGACGGCGACGATCCGGTCGTCGCGGACCAGCACGTCACCGTGGTCCAGGTCGCCGATCGTCGGGTCCATGGTGACGACCGCGCCACCGCTGAACAGCATCATCGTCTTCTCCTTACTCCTGGTAGAGACTCCTGGTCGGGTTTCACCGGCGGTGGAAGACGTAGCCGGCGTGGTGCAGCACGTCGTCGACGAACCGGCCGTACGCCCAGAAGCCCAGGTCGTCGCGGTAGACGATCCGGTCGCCGTCGATCCAGAACGATCCCTGGTACGCGTGTGGCCGGCCGCCGCGCGTCTCGTCGTAGCGGCCGTCGGCGGTGAGTTCCTGGTGGATGAAGCCGGTCTCGTCGATCCACATGCCGAGGTACGGGCCGTCCACCGCCCGGGGGCCGCTGCGGTCCGGCTCGACCGGGGCGGGGCTGCGGCGCTCGCCGTTGAACAGGGCGATCTCGCCGTCGACGACGATCGCGGCGGCCTGCTCCGGTCGCCAGATGATCTTCTCCAGGGCGATGTTGCCCGGGACCACCGCGAAGGTCGCGGGGTTGCCCGGGGTCAGGGTGCCGACCCGGTCGGCGGGGCGGGTACGCAGCCCGGCAGCCGCGACGCCGTCGACGACCGCCGGCACGATGGTCAGCCCGGTGCAGTCGATGACGATCGCCTCGTCGTCGGTGGCGGCGGTGTGCAGGCCGGGGCCGACGCCGACGATCACGTCGCCGCCGAGCAGCAGGTCGGCGGCGGCCAAGTCGCCGATCACCGGGTCGAGAGTGTGGATGGCGGCGTTGACGAACATCAGCGGCCGACGGCGACCGCCGGTGCTGTCGGCGGCTGCGGTGCTGTCATCGATCGTGGCGAGAACCGACTCGTCGAACATCGGGGTGTTCACGTGCACCTCCGGTAGAGGGTTCGGTGTGGGACCTCTCCACCGTGCGGGCCGACGCGGCCGTCAGCCAGGCCGACGCTATCCAGGGTGCGGCACACCCTGGATAGCGTGAGCAGCGCCTGGCTACCGTGGCGGCATGCCCACCACCGCCCTCGGGGCCTTCCTGGTGGCCCGCCGGGCCCGGCTCACGCCGTGCGATGTCGGGCTGACCGCGAGCGGCACCCGCCGGGTCGCCGGTCTGCGTCGCGAGGAGGTCGCGGTGCTGGCCGGGGTGAGCGTGGACTACTACACCCGGCTGGAGCAGGGCCGGGAACGCCACCCGTCGGCGTCGGTGCTCGACGCGGTGGCCAGTGCCCTCGATCTGGACGCCGACGCCCGTGACCATTTGTTCCGGCTGGCAGATGTCGCGCCGGGATCCGCTCCGACGCCGGCGCGTCCGCAGGTCGACCCGGGCCTTCGGGAGTTGCTCGACGCCTGGCCGGACACCCCGGCGATCGTGATCGACCGCCGGCTCGACCTGCTGGCCGGCAACGCGCTGGCGGACGCGTTCTATGCCGATTTCACCGAGCCGGACAACATCGCGCGAATGACCTTCCTCGATCCGGTCGGCGGCGGCTTCTTCGTCGACTGGCAGCGCGCCGCGCAGGCGTGCGTGGCAAACCTGCGGCTCGCGCTCGGCCACGACCCACACGGCCGGCGGGTGCGTGAGCTGGTCGAGGAGGTGGGCGCGGCCAGCCCGGAGTTCCGCCAACTGTGGCAGCGCAACGACGTACGGGGCAAGGCCCACGAGGCGAAGGCGTTCCGCCACGGCACGGTCGGCGAGTTGACACTGACGTACCACGCCTTCGACGTACGCGGTGCCGCTGGCCAGCAGTTGATCGTCTACCGCGCGGCGGACGGCCACAGCGCCGAGGCGCTGCGACTGCTCGGCACTCTGGCAGTGAGCAACTGGCTCTCCTGACCAGCTGGCGCTACGTGCTGGCGTCACGTGTCACTTTGCGCGATGGCGGTAATCCATACTGGCGAATGTCGTTCCTGGACATCGATTGATGGCCAGCCCAGAGGGTGTGTAGGGTGACCGTTCACATCGATATTGATCGCTCAATAGCACCCCACGACGGGCAAGGAGACACCCGATGCCAGGAACCTCGACAACGCACTGGCCGTCGGACTCGTGGTGGCCGGACCGGCGGCGGTCGCGGCGGACAACCCGTACCAGCGGGGTCCGGACCCGACCGCCGCGAGCGTCGCCGCTCCGAACGGACCCTTCGCCACCGCGCAGGTCAGCGTCCCATCCGGGTACGGCTTCAACGGCGGCATGATCTACTACCCGACCGACACCAGCCAGGGCACCTTCGGCGCGATCGCCATCTCCCCCGGCTACACGGCACTGTTCTCCGTCGAACTCGCCTGGATGGGGCCACGGCTCGCCTCGCAGGGCTTCGTCGTGATCGGCATCGAGACCAACAACCGCAACGACTTCGACACCGCCCGGGGCACCCAACTGCTGGCCGCGCTGGACTACCTCACCGGACAGAGTTCGGTACGCAACCGCGTCGACCCCAACCGACTCGCCGTCGCCGGCCACTCGATGGGCGGCGGTGGTGCGTTCAGCGCGGCGCTGCGGCGCCCGGCGCTGAAGGCCGCGGTCGGCTTCACCCCGTTCTCGCCCTCGCAGAACCTGAACACCATGCGGGTGCCGGCCCTGCTCTACTCCGGACAGAACGACACGGTCACCACCCCGTCGTCGGTCAGCAACCTCTACAACGGGCTGCCGTCGACGACCGAGGCTGCGTACATCGAGGCCGCCGGCCTGGACCACAGCTTCCCGACCCGGCCGAACACGCTGCTGATGCGTACGATGATCCCCTGGGTCAAGATCTTCCTCGACAACGACCTGCGGTACACCCAGTTCCTCTGCCCGCTGACGGACTCCTCCGGGGTGCTGCAGTACCGCAACACCTGCCCACTCGTACCGCCGGGCCTGCCATCGCCGTCGCCGACCACCGCTCCCCCGACGACCGCGCCGCCCACCACGGCACCGCCGACGGGTGCCTGCACCGCCACCTACCAGACCATCGGTTCGTGGCCGGGTAGCTTCCAGGGTGAGGTGACCGTCCGGGCCGGCAGTTCGGCGATCAACGGCTGGACCGTCGGGTGGACACTCGGCGGCGGCCAGAGATCACCCAGATCTGGAACGGCACCCTGAGCACCAGCGGCTCCACCGTCTCGGTACGCAACGTGTCGTACAACGGGTCGCTGCCGGCTGCCGGCACCGCGACCTTCGGCTTCCTCGGCTCCGGATCGCCGTCGACGCCATCATCGTTGACCTGCACCAGTCCCTGACCAGTCGACTGCTGTCGCGGTGGTGGTTGCGGAGACCATCACCGCGACAGCAGGTCAGCGCACCGCCGCTACCAGCACGCGCCATCACGACTGGTACGCACACCTTCACCATTGGTACTCCTGGTCGACAGCCGCCGAGTCGCGGAGCATGCCACGCCGATCCGAGTAGCCAAAGGCCGGGTTCATGCCCAGGGCCACCATCCGGAACAGGTCCGGCTGGCGCACATACAACCTGGCCGGCCCGACGACCCAGTCGTCTTCGACGTACTCCCGCGCCTCGTCGAAAGCCGCTTCGACCGCGTTGCGGAGGGTCAGCAGGTCCAACGACGCCGGGCCGTCACGGATCCCGTCGCACAGTGCACCGACGAGCGTCGGAGTGAACGAGACCAGCTGATCGCCTTCACCGAAGCTCGAACCGGCGAGAACGAACGATGTCGGCGTGTGTTCCGCCAATCGGTCCTCCACCACGCCGTCGAGGATGACGGCGGACTCGGCCGCGAGTTCTGAGCTGGCGAACGGTACCCGGCCGTAGAACCGGTCCACCCTGTCGCCGCTACCGGCGTACGCGTAATAGAACAGCAAGGTATCGGCGGCGTCCCGCGACGCCGTCCGGACGGCGTCGAGCAGATCTGCGGGGTGCGGATTCAGCAACACCTGGGTGTGTTCGGGTCGGAACGTTGCCCCGCCCGGACCTGGAGTGGTGATCGCCTCAGCGAGTTCGCGGGCCATCCGTTCCGCTTCCCACGAACGTTCCGACCCCTGAGCCAGCCGAGGGGGAGGTCCGTTCGCCCCGACCGACCAGTACCGCCCGAGATGACCGCTGTTCGGGCAACAGTGGATGCCGGCCCGGTGGTAATGCTGTCGCCATCAGTCCATCATCCTCGTCTGACCGCCGCCAGTCCGCACAGCGCACGCATCGACATCGGATGCGAAGGCCGCCTCGGACTCCCGCTGCGTCCCGGGAGGCCGCCCCGGAGCGATATCCGTTTCTTGTCTGATCCTCCTGCGGGATCATGATCCCGCAGGAGGATCAGACAAGAACGCACTACCGGTGGGTGGGCTGGTCCACCCGCCAGCACCAACCAGCGGTCACTTTTGTCTACGATGGAGATAGCGCAGGCCGCGCCGCTGCACGAAGATCTCTCGCCGATCGACGGCCGCCCCGTCACCGTCGTGCTGCCGTACGAGGTTGGCGCCCACGCTGGCATGCACGGCGCATTCGCCCTGATGGACTTCCCCGACCCGTACGACCCAGAGCTCGTCTACATCGAGAACCGGGTCAACGCGATGTTCCTGGAGAGTCCGAACTGGCAACTGGAGAACGCCGAATGGCGCACGAGCAGCCGCTCCGGTGGCAACGGCAACTGCGTCGAGGTCGCCGACAACCTTGCGGCCGTCGTTGCGGTCCGGGACAGCAAGGACCGATCCGGGCCCGTACTCGCGTTCTCCCCTACCGCGTGGGCGTCCTTCACCACGTCGCTCCGGGGCGAGTGAGACCAGCCCGAATTGCGGATGCGTGACCGCGCCGAGCATACGGCGCGGTTGCGCCAACGCCAGCCATGGCCACTGCCCTGTACGCCACAGCGACCTCTGCCGCCGTCGGAACTTGCCACAGATCAGGAAGGAAGAGCGCGATGGATCTCACCCATGCCGTGTGGATCAAGAGCAGCCGCAGCAGCGCGAACAGCCAGTGCGTCGAGGTCGCCCGCAACCTGCCGGGAGTCGTCGCCACCCGCGACAGCAAGGACCCGACCGGCCCGGCGCTGACCTTCGCCCCCTCCGCCTGGACCACCTTCACCACCGCGCTCAAGTCGTCCCAGCTCGTGGATTCCAACAGTCCAGCCCTGTCGCGAAAGCGCGAGCCGACCTCACCGGCATGCTCTACGCCGACGGCGTCAATGACAGTCTCTACCGATCGGGCGGCGCCACGTTGCTCCGCGCGCCCTACGGTCCCCCGACCTGATTGCCGCCCTCAAGGTAGACAGTCCCGCTGGCCGTCGCCGCTTCCACAGCGGCGGCGGCCCGCCGAGCCAGCAGCGGCGACAGCCGCTGCTGCGCCTGCGGCAGGGTCGACCACGCCCAACTGCGCAACTCCTGCGGCGGGAGCCGGATCGCGTCGGTCTGCGACGCCTCCAGGACACCGCCGTCGTACACGAACATCACTCCTTCGGTGCGGCCGGCGCGAGGTGGCACCCAGTCCACGACCAGCAGCCGTCCGGGGGCGATGATCAGGCCGAGTTCTTCGGCCAGCTCACGGACCGCCGCGTCGTACGGCGACTCGTCGGCGTCCACCGCCCCGCCTGGCAGCTCCCAGTAGTCCTTGTACGTCGGCTCGACGAGCAGGATCCGTCCGTCACGGTCGCGCAGCAGCACCGCCGAGCCCATCCGCTTTCGCGGCAACGTCGCGGTGTAATCGTCAGACGGGGAGCTCACCTCAGGAGGCTAACCGGCTGAATGTCCAGCTGACGGCAACTTCCGCCGGTCAGGGCTCGTGGTGCCGGACCGCCTCTGCCGATCAGGAATCGAGAAGCACCAGCCGCCGCAGCACGGCTAGCGTGACCCTCGGTCACACGCGACGAGGATCAGGAGCGACACGGTGAGCAAGGCAGGCACGGACGGATTCTCCGAGGGCGAGCGCGCCGCCCTGAAGGAACGCGCCGCAGAGCTCAAGAAGGAGACGACCCGCGGTCGTGGTGGCAAGGCAGCGGCCGAAGAGCTCGACGTGCTGTCGAAGATCGCCCAGATGGAACCGTCGGACCGCGCACTGGCCGAACGCATCCACGCCATCGTCACCAGCAACGCCCCCGACCTGTCCCCGAAGCTCTGGTACGGCCAGCCGGCGTACGCGAGAAAGGGCAAGGTCGTGTGCTTTTTCCGGAGCGGACACGCGGACAAGGAGCCCTACTCCACCTTTGGCTTCGCCGCCGCCGCCAACCTCGCCGACGACAGCGGCCTGTGGCCGACGTCCTTCGCCGTGACCCAGCTCAGCGAGCAGGCCGCCGAGACCATCGCCGTCCTTGTCACGAAGGCCGTGAGCTGACCTGCCGGTACGCCTTCGGCCGAGAGCTGAGCGCCGATAGCTGGGGTGGGTTGCGCTACGATCGCTGCGCCGTGCATGACTGCTGCCCGAGGAGGTGAGTCCGATCAACGCTGTGACAGGTCGGGACTCCCTCCCCCGCATGGTCTAGGGAGCGCCCGCACCGGGACTCTCGAAAGGCGCGTACGCGCATGCACACCATCCAGGAAGAACACTTCGCCGTCGACGGCGTACCCGCTGTGCTCTGGACCTCAGCCGGCAGCGGCGCCGACCGTCCGCCGCTGATCGTCATCGGCCACGGCGGCGGCCAGCACAAGACCGCTCCCGGCGTCGTGCACCGGGCCCACCGCTTCGTCTCCAGTGGCTTTGCGGCCGTCTGCGTCGATGTGCCGAACCACGGCGACCGGCCGACCGACGAGCGCTACCAGGCCATCGCCACTGAGATCCAGGCCGCTGTCAGTTCCGGCGGCGACCTGGCCGCCCTGCTCGCCGACTTCCATGCCCTGGTCGCCGAGCAGACCGTGCCGGAGTGGCGGGCCGTCCTCGATCACCTCGACGCCGGGCCGGTCGGCTACTGGGGAGTCTCGCTGGGCTGCGGGCTCGGCGTACCGTTCGTCGCCGCCGAGCCGCGCGTGCGCGCGGCGGTTCTCGGCCTGGGCGGCGGTGCCGCCGCTGCCACGCTGGAGGCTGCGACTCGCATTACCGTGCCGGTCGAGTTCCTGGTCCAGTGGGACGACGAACGGGTGCCCCGGGAGCAGAGCCTGGCCCTGTTCGACGCCTTCGGCTCGACTGAGAAGACGCTGCACGCCAACCCGGGCCGGCACGCCGACCGGCTCCCGGAGCATGAGCTGGACAGCGCGGTCCGGTTCTTCACCCGTCATCTCATGCCGCACCGACCACCGCAGGGCTGATCGACGCCCGCTGCCTAGCGTCACCCGCTCCGGCAAGATCAATGTGAGCGTCATAGCCCTCAAGTTGCGAGGTTGAGGGCTATGACGCTCACATTGATCTTGATCCTCGGCGATGACCACAGCCACGACACCTGGCACCAGGCACTCCCCCGTCGACCGTGAACGGGTCAGCCGCAGTCAGGGTTGGTGGCTGCGGCGGGCGGGACGGCGGCCGTGCGGCGGCGACGGTTCCGGGCCGTGGTCCGGCACGGCAGGCATCAGCCGTACGGCGGGTGCGCGCCCGGTCAGCCGTACCGGCTCACCCTGATGGGTGAGCTCGACGGTGGCCGACGGGTCGGCGTCGGGCAGCTCGTAGCGGACCTCGTCAGCGGTCAGGGTGACCCGCAGTCGTCGCGCAGCACGCCGAAGCCGGCTACCAGCGCGATCCAAGCCCCGGCCAACGCGGCCAGGTGCAGCCCGTCGGTGGTCCGGTCGCCGAGATCCGCCAGGTCGTGCAGGGCGGCCTCGGCGAACAGGTCGTACGCGAGATCCAGGTGCCCGGCCTCGGCGGCGAGCACTGCCTGCGGGCCGGCCGACAACGACGAGTCGCGGACCGTACGGGCCTCGTAGTAGGCGAAGTTGCGGGCCTTCTCCTCGACGGTGAACTCGCCGGGGCACAGCTGCATCGCCAACACCAGATCGGCCTGCCGTCTCCACCAGCAGCTCCAACCCGGTCTCGGCGAGGAAGTCGTCGTCGCCGGTCGCGGCGACGTAGCGGCGTACCGCGTCGGCAATGTCGGCGTTGACGTGCGACGCGGCCGTGCCGGCCGGCCAGTAGCCGGAGCACTCCCGGCCGCCGATGGTCCGCCACGGGAAGGTCGCGCCGGGCAGCCGCAGTTCGGCCGCGCGATCGCGGGCCTCGGCCAGGTGGGCGTGCCGCCAGCGCAGCGCCCGCCGGGCGACATCCGGTTGGAGGTACGTCAACGCCTGCAGCACGTAGCTTCCGGTGTCCCAGAGGACGTGGCCGTCGTACCCGTTGCCGGTCAGCCCTTTCGCCGCGATGGTCCGGTCGCCGTCGAGTTCGACGTCGGCGACCCGCCAGAACGCCTGCACCGCCTCACACTGCTCGGTGACGAGAGCGGCGAAGCCGTCGCGCCCGGCGGTGGCCGCCTCGCTCGTCACCAGGTCCGCCAGGTCCTGAGGAGACGTATCGTCGACCGGCCCGTACTCGTACCCGGCGTACTTGGTGACCGTCAGCCGTTCGCCCGGACGCAGCCGGCCCTCGACGGCGGTTCGCAGCCGGTCGGGGGTGCACTCCTCGCGGACGGTGCAGCCCGCCGGTGCGTCGATGTCGTGGGTCACCGCGACGGCGACCCGCAACCCGGAGCGCTCGGTACGGTGCGTCAGCACCCCGCAGCCGCCGTCGTCGTCGTTGCGGTGCAGCTCGGCGGCGAGCGGGTCGTCGATGATCTCGGCGGCGCGGGGGTCGTCGGCACGGTCCGGGACCCGCTCGTTGGCCTGCACGTCCGAGTAGAGGCGGACGTCGACCGGGTCGTCGCCGAGCAGTTCCATCTCGTACGCGACCGCAGCGACCCGCTGACGGGGCAGCGACACCAGGCGGGTGCTACGGATCCGCACCGGGTGGCCGGCCGGTGACAAGGTGTCGTGTTCCTGCGGGAAGGCGTACCCGTCCTCGGGGTAGCTCAGCTCGCGCCGCTCGTGGAATCCGTTGAGGTAGCAGCCGGGCATCTCGCGGTGCTGGCATCTGCTTCTGCCTGCACGGGCCACAGATACCCACCCGCCTCACGCGGCAACCGCTGCGCCGACCCGCTGACGGAGCGACGTGCAGGGCTCAGTAGGTCCCGTCGGCCGCCGCGACTCAACCGACGATGGGCGCGAGGTCGAGGGCGGGTCCGGTGGGCAGCAGGCTCAGCAGTTGTGGTGCCATCGCCACAGCGTCGGAGGCGTCGTAGCCGAGTGCCAGCAGCACCGCCTGTGACGGGATCGGATACTTGATGCCTTCGTCGGTGACCAGGAAGTAGGCGATGCCGGGTACGTCCGGGGCGACAACCGGACGGATCAGCGCGCCGCTGCTGCCCGCGACCCGTACCCGGTCGGCCAGTCGGCCGTCGGCGGGTGAGCCCGCGGGCGCGACGACGGGGGCGGCGGTCGTCGCCGCTGCCGCCGCCAGCACCAGTTCGGCCTGCGCACCCTCGGTCGCCGGGGTCGCCAGCACGCAGGCGGCCTGGCCGGCGCCCACCGTCACCTGGCGCGGCAACGCGGTGGGACGGTCGCCGCCGGTCCCCGCCGTGACCGGGGCGAGCGCGCCAGCGGGGGTGGCGGCGCTCAGCGGCCGGGCGACGACCGGTCCGTCGGGGTAGGCCGCCGCAGTGTCCGGGTCGGCGAGCACCAGCGCTGCGTCCAAATCGGACAGTTGCACCAAGCCGTCGGCGCGCAGTAGGTAGTACGTCTGGTCACCGGCCACGTCCCGGACGGCGAAGAGCTGCCCGATCCGGGTCTGGTCACCGTCGAGCTGGCGTCCCGCACCACCGCGTCCCGGGACCGCCGGCGGGGCCAGATCAGGACCGGCCGGCACCGCGTTGAGCCAGCTCGCCGCCACCGGCAGCGCGGTGGCCGGGTCGAGGCCGAGCGCGGTCGGAATCCACGGCCTGGTCACCTTCAACCGGGTGCCCCGCCAGATCACGTACCAGCTGTCGTCGGGTGCGCGGGCCAGCACCGCCGAATCGTCGGCGACCTCGGTGGTGTCCGGCAGCTCGGCCACGATCAGGCTCACCAGCGGTGTCACCACGCCGGTGTCGTCGAGTCGGAACCCGGCGCACACGCTCCACGGGCCGTGGTTGAGCGCGTCCGGGTCCGGCAGGCTCTCCGGCGCGTCCGGCAGGCCCAGCGCCGGACCGTGCGGCGTCCCGTCCAGCGACCGACGCGACACCGAGACCAGGTTCGGCTCGCCGCCGAGCAGCAACCGGGCCGAGGTGTGGTTGCGGACCGGGTGCAGCGTCCCGTCGACGTACAGGTAGGTCGCCCCGGTCTCCTTTTCCAGCACCAGCGCGCCGGGCTCCCGCCATGCCGTCGACCCGCCCGGAACGATCAGCCCGAAAACGGCGAAGCCGGCCACTATCAGGCCCATGATGACGGACCCGGCGATCATGCCGAAGGTGGTCCGCTGGGTGGGCACCTCCGGCGCGTCCGGGTCGGCGGTGAGCACCGCCAGGATCAGCCGCCGGTTGACGTAGGCCTGTGCCTGTACCTGGTCACGACGCGCGTACACGGCCGTCCCCCTCGGGCTGCCCGGTCCGGAGTCCGACGCCGATCATCCGCCGATACCGCGTACCGCGCGGTAGACACCCAGCACGTCCATGGCCAGCGGCAGCAGGCTGAGCGCGGCGGCGGTCTGCAGGATGTCCCCGGCCCGGCCCCAGTACGCGGTGAACTGCCGCTGTGGCAGCGCCCGTACGCCGAACGCGACCGCCACGGCCGCCACGACCAGGACCAACACCGTCACGGCCCGCCCACCCGGACCGTCGGCGAATCCGTTGGCCAGCAGCAGCTGGGCCAGGCCCCAGCCGCCAGCGCACAGGAAGGCGAAACGTTGCCCGACCCGGTTGACCGACCGGGCCTCCAGCAGCGTCAGCAGGATGCCCGCCACCGTCATCGCGGTCGCCGCCCACCCCGGCGACCAGGCCAGGACGGTGAGCGTCACGGCTGCCACCACGGCCAGCGCGGTGTAGAGGGCGGTGAGGTAGCGGTCGACCCGGGCCGCCGCTGCGATCAGTTCGTCGCCCGGCGTCAGATCGCTTTCGCGCTGCAGATCCGGCAGGCCCTTGGGCAGCGGCGGCAGCGTGATGCCCGCCAGCCGGACAGCCCGCATCGGCATGAGTCCGATGGCGACGGCGACAACGCACAGCGTCAACGCGGCCGTCGCGGCGGTGGACAGGCCGACCATCGTGGCACCAACACCGGCCGCCACCCCGAACAGGGCAACCGTCAGCACCGCGACCGCGACCGCCTCGCCCGCACCGATCAGCAGGCGGAGGAGCAGGGCGAACCCACCGGCGGCGGCAGCGGCGGACAGCAGCGCCGGAGCCGCCAACGGCTGGCCGGGCAGCAGCAGGCCGGCGAGCACGGCATAGCCGATCGCCGCGCAACCAAGCACCATCGCGGTCGTCTGGTCGGCGAAGGCTCGGGCCACCGTCGCGGCGGCGGCGAGCAGAGCGACCGCCGCGCCGGCGGCGACCAGAACCCCGACACCGGTCGCGCCGGGCAACGCCAGCAACGCCAACCCGGTCGACAGGGCGGCGACCAGCGCCGCGCGTAGCGCCAGCTCGGAGCTGTCGGTCCGCCACTGGTTGGGGCGCGCGGCGATACCGGTGGCGACGCCGTCGATCACGTCGTCGAACGCGGCCACCGGCAGCGGGGTACTGCGGGGGCGGACGTGCAGCGCGTCACCGTCGCGCAGGCCCAGCACCGCCGCCGTCTGCGCGGTGTCCAGGGGCTCCTCGCCGAGTCGTTGCAGGACCCAGCCGTCGCTGTCCGCGCCGGCCAACGTGTGCGGGTCGATGACGAGCCGAACCAGCTCGGTCTGCAGTTCGACCAGGGCGATGTGGGTCGGCAGCGCCAGGTCGGCGCTGCGGCGGGGTCCATGCACAGTCAACCGGCACAGCGGCGCGGCCTCGGTGGTGGCCATCAAGCGACCTCACTGTGGGGACGGAAGACGACGGCGCGAGTCTGCCACACTGTCCGCGGTTGGCGGCGCGGTGGTGCGCCGATGGCCGGTCGACGTGTCGGCTGGGCAGGGAGGAAGACACCAGGTGAGCACCATCCCATTCCGACGACCGGCCCGGCGCAAGGGTCCGGAACTGCCCACCGGCGACATCACCGTGCAGGAACCGCCGTCGGTGCCGGAGTTCCCGACCGGCAACATGGGCATGGTCCTGATGTACCTACCGATGGCGATCGCGTCCAGCGTGGTGATCCTGCTGTTCGTGTCGCCGGGCAACGCGGTGCTGATGTACATGGCGGCCGGGCTGATGGTGGTGGCCACCCTAGGCATGCTGGTCGGGCAGCTCGGCCAGACCGCCAAGGAGCGCAAGCAGCGCATGCGCGGGGAGCGACGTGACTACTTCCGCTATCTGTCGCAACTGCGCCGACTCGTGCGCAAGATGGTGGACCGACAGCGCGAGTCGATGGCGTTCAACCATCCGGCGCCGGACACGCTCTGGTCGGTGGCGATCAGCGACCGGTTGTGGGAACGGCGGGCCCACCACGCCGACTTCGCGGAGGTCCGTGCCGGGCTGGGCGTGCAGCGGTTCA
This sequence comes from Solwaraspora sp. WMMD406, assembly GCF_029626025.1. Classification (NCBI taxonomy): domain Bacteria; kingdom Bacillati; phylum Actinomycetota; class Actinomycetes; order Micromonosporales; family Micromonosporaceae; genus Solwaraspora; species Solwaraspora sp. WMMD406. The sequence goes on along the minus strand of NZ_JARUBF010000001.1, from coordinate 2,962,534 downwards.
GCGCCCGGATCACCCCGGCCCAGACCCGGCCGGTCGAAGACCTCGAACCGTTGGCCGCGCAGGGGCTGCGCCGCTTCGTCCAGGCGTACACGACGGTGGCGCAGCTGCCGTTCGCGCTGTACCTGCGGGGGTTCCGGGCGCTGCGGCTCACCGGCGACCCCGAGGCCGTACGCGGGTTGGTCACCGCGGTGCTCGCCCAGCTGATCACCCTGCACGGCCCGGACGACCTACGACTGGTGATCTGCGCCTCCCCGCACCGGTCGGCCCGGTGGGACTGGGCGAAATGGACGCCACACACGATGTCGAGCCTGGGGGCGGGTGCCGCACCGCTGTTCTGCACCGACCTGGCCGCGGTGGAGTCGGCGCTCGGTGAGTCGTTCACCGGCCGCAACCGGTTTCAGGTCGGGGCGGTCCCCGCCGCTGACGAGCCGTTCGTCGTGGTACTGGTGGACGGGGTAGAGGCGTCGGCCGGTAACCGGTTCGCCGGCGCCGGCTACCGCAACGCGATCCTCATCGATCTCGACGGTCACCTGGCCGAACAATCGGTCCGTGACCTGCTGCACCTGGAGGTGACGGCGACCGAGGTGACGATGATGGACCGGACCCCGGACGGGCGGCAGCAGCGCACTGTACTGGGGCGGCCCGACCAGCTCTCCACGGCCGACGCGCGGGCGCTCGCCAGGACCATCGCCGCCTTCCGACCCAGCGACAGCGCCGAAGTCGCCGAGCCAGCGACCGCGAGCATCAGCCTGGCCAGCCTTCTCGGTCTCGGAGACCTGGACGACCTCGACGTGCACGCCCTGTGGGCGGCGCGCGGCGGGAACAACCGGCTGCGAGTGCCGATCGGGATGAGCATGGACGGCGCGCCGGTGGACCTGGACATCAAGGAGTCCGCGCTGGGCGGCTTCGGTCCACACGGCATGGTCATCGGTGCCACCGGGTCGGGCAAGAGTGAACTGCTGCGTACGCTGGTGCTGTCCCTCGCCGTGACACACTCGTCGGAGACGTTGAACTTCGTCCTGATCGACTTCAAGGGCGGGGCGACCTTCCTCGGCTGCGATCAGCTGCCGCACACCTCGGCGGTGATCACCAACCTGGCTGACGAGCTCCCGCTGGTCGCCCGAATGTACGACGCGCTGCACGGCGAGCTGATCCGCCGCCAGGAGCTGCTGCGCAGCGCGGGCAACTTCAGCTCCGTGCACGACTACAACCGGGCCCGCGCGGCCGGGACACCGCTGGACCCGCTGCCCAGCCTCTTCGTGGTGGTCGACGAGTTCAGCGAACTGCTGGCCGCGCACCGGGAGTTCATCGAACTGTTCGTCATGATCGGCCGGCTGGGCCGGTCGTTGGGCGTCCACCTGCTGCTGGCCTCGCAGCGGCTCGACGACGGGCGGATCAACCAGCTGGAGACGCACCTGTCCTACCGGATCGGTCTGCGGACGTTCTCCGCCTCGGAGAGCCGTGCCGTGCTGGGCGTGCCGGACGCGTACGAGCTGCCGTCCGCGCCGGGCAACGGGTACCTGCGCTTCGACGTGACGTCGATGGTGCGGTTCAAGGCGGCGTACGTGTCAGGACCGTACGTCCGACCGGTGAGCCGCAAGGGCCGTCCGACGGAGGTCGCTTCCCGCGCCGTCCTGCCCTTCGAGGCGACACCGCGGCCGGCCGGGTGGTTCGCCGAACACGCCGCCGCGCAGGCCAAGCCCGACGGGCCCGAGACGCCCGACATTCCCGAGGGCGAGTCGGCGCTGGGCGAGGAGAGCCTGCTCGGCATGATCATCGCGGCGCTGCGCGACCAAGGGCCGCCGGCCCACCAGGTGTGGTTGCCGCCGCTCGCCGAATCGCCCACCCTGGACCAGCTGCTGCCGGCGCTCGTCTTCGATCCGGCGCGTGGCCTCGGCCCGGACAATCGAGACAGCCGGCTGGCCGCACCGATCGGCGTGGTGGACCGGCCGTTCGACCAGATACGCGAGCTGCTGGTGGCAGACGTCAACGGTCCGGGCGGGCACATCGGCGTCGCCGGCACCGCGCAGACCGGAAAGAGCACGCTGCTCCGTACGCTGATCTGTTCCTTGTCGTTGTCGAACACCCCCCGGCAGGTCCAGTTCTACTGCCTGGACTTCGGCGGCGGCACCCTGGGCGGGCTGGCGGGGCTGCCGCACGTCGGCGCGGTCGCCGCCCGGACCGAGATCGACCGGGTGGGTCGGATCGTCAGCGAGATCGGCGACGTCCTCGCCCGCCGGGAGCGGCTGTTCGCCGAGCACCGCGTCGACTCGATGGCCGCGTACCGCCGGGAGCGCGACGCCGGGCGGTTCGACGACGACGAGTACGGCGACGTGTTCCTGGTGGTGGATGGCTGGGCGACGCTGCGGCAGGAATTCGAAGCCTTGGAGCCGGCGGTGCGCACCATCGCCGGGCGAGGGCTGAACTACGGCGTACACCTGGTGGTCACGGCCGCGCGGTGGAGCGAGATCCACATGAGCGTCCGCGACCAGCTCGGCACTCGGCTGGAGCTGCGAATGGGTGAGGCAATCGACTCCGCGGTGGACATCCGGCTGGCCGCGACCGTCCCGGTCGCCGCCGGGCGTGGACTGACCACGGAGAAGGCCCACTTCCTGGTCGCGCTGCCGAGGATCGACGGCCAGTGCGACCCGACCGATCTGACCGTGGGCCAGACCGCACTGGTGGAGACGGTGAGCGCGGCCTGGTCCGGCCCGAGCGCGCCCGGCCTGCGGGTGCTGCCGGACACGCTGCCGGCCGACACGCTGCCCACGCCGGACGGCGACGTACGGATCCCGATCGGCGTCGCGGAGGGCAGCCTGGCCACGGTCTGGCACGACTTCGACGTGCACTCGCACCTCAGCGTGCTCGGTGACGCCGAAAGCGGCAAGACCAACCTGGTCCGGCTGGTGCTGCGCGCGATCACCAGCCGGTACACCTCGGACGAGGCGAAGGTCATCCTGGTCGACCTGCGCCGCAACCTGCTGGAGTGGCTGCCGGAGGAGTACCGAATCGGGTACGCGGTCACCGCCGCCAGCGCCCGGCAGACCCTGGCGGACGTGGCGCCCGCGCTGCGGGACCGGATGCCCGGCCCGGAGGTCCGACCCGAACAGCTACGCCATCGCCAGTGGTGGAGCGGCCCGCAGGTGTTTCTCGTCTTCGACGACTACGACCTACTCGCCTCCTCGGTGAACAGCCCGATCGACCCGCTGCTCGATCTGCTGGCCTACGGCGCGGACATCGGGCTGCACGTGGTGGTCGCCCGGGGGGCGGCCGGATCGGGCCGTACCGGAATGGATCCGCTGCTGCGCAAACTGGGCGAGTTGAACGTGCCCGATCTGATGCTGTCGTGCCCGCCGATGGACACCCCGGCCGGGTCGCCGGTCAAAGGCCGGGTACTGCCGGCGGGCCGGGCCCAGCTGGTGACCCGGCGCGGCGCCACCCTGATCCAGACCGCCTACCTCCGGGACGGCGCGACGGGCTGACCGATCGCCCGGTCCGGCGCCTCACCCGGCGGTGACCGGTCGGCCGGATCGTCGGGCCGCCGCGCCTGCTGCGCCCGGTGCCGTCGGCGTACCGCCGTGGCCAACGCCGTCAGCGCGGCCACCGCTACCGCGCCGCCGGTGACCAGGTACGCGATGACGGCCGGACGCGGGTCGGCCGGCACCGGCAGGCTTACGTACGGCGGTGCCGGTGGCGAGACCGGGTTCGTTGCCGGGCCGGACCACTCCTGCGGCAGCAGGGTGCTGACCGCGGCGTACGGATCGACGACGCCGTAGCCGTACTCGCTGTCCGGGACCTCGCGGCCCGGCCGGTCCGCGGTCGTCTTGATTCGCCGGGCCAGCTGTGCCGGACTCAGCCCGGGCCGGTAGGCCAGCGTCAGCGCGGCGGTGGCGGAGACGAATCCGGCCGCGACGCCGCTGCCGCCACCGACGAGGTGCCCCGGGCCGCTCACCCCGACGCTGGTGACGTCCGCTCCGGGTGCGACCACACCGAGGTTGCCGCCGGCGGCGGAGTAACCGGCCCGCACCCCGTCGGAGTGCACCGCGCCCACCGCGAGTACCTCCGGGTAGGCGGCCGGGTATCCGATCACGTCGTCATCGCTCTCGATGTCGGCGGCGGCGACCACGAGCGCGCCCCGCGCGGTGGCGTACCGCACCGCGTCGTGCAGCGACCGACTTGACTCGGACAGCACTAACGACACGGTGACGATTTTCGCCCCGGCGTCGACGGCGGCTCGGATCCCGGCGGCCAGCCGTGCGACGGTCACCGTGCCCTCGTCGTCGGTGACCCGCACCGGCAGGATCCGCGCCGCCGGTGCCAGGCCGACGAAGGCCGACCCGGGCTGTGGCCGGGCGGCGATGACGCCGGCCACGAACGTGCCGTGACCGTCGCAGTCGACATCCGGGGCACCCGCGCCAGCGACCCGCGCCCCGGAGGCGACCGCGCCGGTCAACGCGGTGGACTGCCGACTCACCCCGGAGTCGACCACCGCCACCAGCACACCGTCACCGGTGGACAGCGGCCAGACCCGGGTCGGGGCGAACCGGCGCTGCGCCCACGGCAACGACGTCGCGACGATCCGCGACCCGCTGACGCACTGCCGTCCGCTGACGGTTTGTCGCCTGGGCAGGCCGGTGTCCGACTGCAGGGTGCCGACCACCAGCGGCGCGAGTGCCTCGGCGCCGCTCGGGACGCCGTACCTGGTGGGGAACCCGCTGGCGCCGTGCGCCGCGGTGCCGGGAACGGTCACGACCAGCGCCGACAGCAGCAGCGCGACACACGCCGGCAGGAACCGGTAAAGCATGGCCTAGGATCGCACACAGCCGCTCCACGGGACCCGGGAGGAACGGTTGACCGACGACCTCGTCGTCCACACCGGCAAGACGCCGCCGCATGACGACACCGTGCTATACGTCGACCCCGATTCGCCCGGCTGTTACCCCACCATCGCGCGGGCGTTGGCGGTGGCCTGGCCCGGCGCGGTGATCGCGCTCGCCGACGGATGGTACGACGAGTCGCTGGTGCTGCCCGACGGTGTACGGGTGACCGCCACGAACCCCGGCAACGTCGTGGTCACCGCCGCGCCGGGTAGCCCGGCGCTGGCCCTGCTCGGTGGCAGCGCGACCGTCGCCGGAGTGATCCTGCGGCACGCTGATCCCGACGACGCCGCCGTCGACGTACGGGATGGACAACTCGATCTGCTCGGCTGCCGGATCCTGGCGAACTCCGCGGCCGCTGTCGCGGTGCAGGGGGCCGGCGTGTTCAACGCCGACGAGTCCCACTTCACGAACATCGGCGGGGCCGGGGTGATGTTCAGTGACGGCGCGGGTGGCCTGGTCGCGCACTCCCGGTTCGACAAGTTCGGCAGCTCCGCGGTGATCATCAGCTCCGGCGCCGATCCGCACCTGCTGGACTGCGTCATCAGCGACGCGGCCGGCAACGGCGTGTGCGCCACCGAGCAGGCCGCCGGCACCGTGGAACGGTGCCAGCTGCGACGCTGCGTCGGCCCGGCCCTTGCCGTCGACGATGGCAGCCGCACCACCGTACGCGGTTGCCTGATCGACGGCGGCTCCGAGCCGGAGGCCGAGGCTCCCGCCCAGTTGGGCGTCTACATCGGACGCAGCGCCACCCCGACCATCACCCAGTGTGAGATACGCGGCGGCCAGCTCGCGGCGGTGTGGGTCGACAGCCGGGCCACCGCGAAGCTGAGTGTGGTGCGACTCCGGGACTGTCCGACAGACGCGTTGGTCGTCAACGACGCCGAAGGCGTCTTCGAGGACGTCGAGGTCACCAGCGCCGGCCGGCACGGCGTCGTCGTCGACCACGGCGCCCGCCCCACCCTGCGCCGTCTGACGGTGACCGGCAGCGGCGACAACGGGATGCTCGTGAAGACCCGATCCGTCGCCACTCTCGACGACTGCGAGATCGCGACGAGCGGCGGCGCCGCCCTGGCCGTCGACGACGCCACCGTGCGCGCCAACGGCTGCGGCTTCCGCGAGAGCGCGACCACCAGCGTGGTGGTCGACAACGGCGAGCTCACCGCCCGCGACTGCGTGATCACCGAAGCCGCCGAGACCGGGATGCTGGCCCGCGCCGGCGCCGTGCTGACACTGACCCGGACCCGGATACACGGCTGCGGGGCGGACGGGGCGCGCTTCGACGCGGAGTCCCAGGGATCGCTCGCCGGATGCGAGATCTTCGGCAACGAGGGCGACGGACTCGTGGTGCTCACCCGCGACGAGGTCTCGGTCCGCGACTGCCGGCTGGGCGGCAACAGCGGGCAGGAGGTGCGCACCGGCCCCGGCGTCGACCCACGTGGGCTGTTCACCGACCGTTCCACCGGCGACCGTTCCACCGGCGGGGTGACACACCGCCCGCCGAGCGCCCAGCCCGCGCCGCCCGCCGATGCCGGCACCACGACCACGCCGCCCGCCGAACGCCTCGGCGGCGCGTCCGACGACGTCAACGCCCTGATGGAGCAGTTGCGCGCCCTGGTCGGGCTGGCCGGGGTCAAGGACGAGGTCAAGTCACTGGTCAATCTCAACCTGCTCGCCCAACGGCGGCGTACCGCCGGACTGCCCGTACCGCCGATCGCCCGGCATTTGGTATTCTCCGGCCCGCCCGGCACCGGCAAGACCACCGTCGCCCGGCTGTACGGCCGGATCCTCGGCGCGCTGGGCGTCCTGCGGACCGGGGACGTGGTCGAGGTCGCCCGCGCCGACCTCGTCGGCCAGTATGTCGGCGCCACCGCGATCAAGACGACCGAAGTGTTCACCCGCGCGCTCGGGGGCGTGCTGTTCCTGGATGAGGCGTACACGCTCAGCTCCAGCCGGGGCGACGGCCCCGACTTCGGCCAAGAGGCGATCGACACGCTCGTCAAGCTGATGGAGGACCACCGCGACGACGTCGTCGTGATCGTCGCCGGATACGCCGAGCAGATGGCGCAGTTCCTGACCGCCAACCCAGGCCTCAGCTCCCGGTTCGGCAAGCGGGTCGTCTTCGCCCCGTACACCGACGACGAGCTGGTCACCATCGTGGAAGCGCTGGGTAGTCAGCACCGGTTCGGACTCGAGTACGGCACCCGGGAGACCCTGCGGGCGTACTTCGCCTCGGTACCCCGAGACGAGAACTTCGGCAACGCGCGGACCGCCCGCCAGGTCTTCGAGACGATGATCACGCGGCAGGCGCAGCGCCTCGCCGACAGCTCGGACACCGACGAGGCCGCCCTGGCCACGTTGCTTCCCGAGGACGTGCCGCCACCGCTAGCCGCCGCCGCGGCCACCGATGATCTGGCCACCCTGCTGGACGAGCTGGCCGGCATGGTCGGGCTGGCGGCGGTGAAGAACGAGGTCACCGACATCGTCAACCTCATCGCGTCGTCGCGGCTGCGCCAGCAGGCCGGCCTGCCGGTCGCTCAGGTCGGCCGACACCTGGTCTTCTCCGGCCCGCCCGGCACCGGCAAGACCACCGTCGCCCGGCTGTTCGGCCGGATCCTGGCCGCCCTGGGTGTGCTGCGCTCCGGACAGGTCGTCGAGGTGGCCCGCGCCGACCTGGTCGGCGAATACATCGGACACACCGCCCAACGCACCCGCGCCGCGTTCGACCAGGCCCGAGGCGGCGTGCTGTTCATCGACGAGGCGTACACGCTGGCACCGACCGGCGGCGACGGCCGGGATTTCGGCCGGGAGGCGATCGACACACTGGTCAAGCTGATGGAGGACCACCGCGACGAGGTCGTGGTCATCGTGGCCGGCTACTCGGCCGAGATGAGCCGGTTCATCCGGGCCAACCCCGGCCTGGCTTCCCGCTTCTCCCGGCACGTACGGTTCACCGACTACAGCGCGCCGGAGCTGGTCACCATCCTTCGACAGATGGCCGACAGCCTCGGGTACGAGCTGCGCCCGCCCGCCGACGCCAGGCTGCTGGAGCTGTTCGCGTCACTGGCGCGTACCGCCGATCACGGCAATGCCCGGCTGGCCCGACAGGTCCTCGACGACATGGTGGTCCGGCAGTCCAACCGGCTGCGGGGACACATCGCTCCCACGACCGACGACCTGCGGGCGCTGGTGGAGCAGGATGTGCCGACCGACCTGCGCGGCCTGTTCGAGCCGTCGGAGCTGTCCGATCCGGTGCCGCACGACCAGCCAGGGCCGGCCGACACCTCGGCGGCTCGCCCCCGGGCCTCCGACGAGCCGGACCCGGCGGGCGTCTGACCCGGCGGGCGTCTGACCCGGCGGGCGTCGCTTCGCGCTCACGGCATGCCGCTCACCAGCAGCGCGTTCAGCGGGTCGTCCGCCGCGAGCGACGGCACCGTCTGCGGCGAGTCGTAGTCCGGATCGTGCACCTGCCATTGCCCCGCGCGGTGCGACGGACCGGCCTCGTCGCCGGATGACAGCGAGTACGAGAACAGCCGTCCCTGGCTCGGCCACACGTCCCGGGTCGGGGCGACGACCGGGATACCCAACCGCAGCGCGAGGTGCTCCGCGAACGAGTTCCGGCCGCCGGCTCCCGCCTGGCCGACGGCCAGCACCAGCCGGCTCGTACCGGTCAGCCGGCTCGAGGCGCGCAGCCGGTCGGCGAACCGCGCGACGTCGAGTAGCTCGCCGTCGATGTCGAGCAGGCCAGCGGTCATCCGCGCGTGCACCACGAGCGTGCCGGGCGTGGCCGCGACAGTGACCGTCTCGTGCCGCCGGTCGTCCCCCTCGTCCACCGCCGGCAGGTTGACACCCGATGCCACCTGTTGGAACGCCGTATCGGCGGGCTGCGAACCGGCCACCGGCCGGGGCAGCACATGGACGTCGGGAAACGCCGGCTGCCCGGTCTGGATGGTCTGCCCAGCCATCTGTGGGACCATTCCGATCGCCCAGGTCAGCGTCGTGGCGAGCAGCTCGGGATCGTCGAGGGTCGCGGCGGGGACCGTCACCCGGTACGGCGCACGGTCGGTGCCGGTACCGGTCGAGTCCAGCTCGGCGGCGGCCCGCGTGCCCACCGGCCCGGCGCTGACCACGATCGTGTACGGGCGACCGGTCCCCGGGTGGACGATGACGCGACCGCCGGCCTGAACGTCGAACCGGTGTCCGGTACCGGCCACACTCGGTTGGGCGACCGCCGCCCACAGCCTGTCGGTGAGCGTGTCGGAGCCGCGATGCTCGGCGAGTTTCGCCGCCAGGGTCCCGGCCTGCGGCGCGACCGCCTTCGGGTCGTATGTGACGTCGCGCAACTGCGCCAGCCGTGGCCCCACCGGTGGGCGCGTGTCGAGGTCGATGCCGTGCCGGGCCAGCATCGAGGTCCTGACTGCCGCCCACCGTTCGTCGCTGCCGGACTGCTGCTTGCGCAGACCGAGGTCGTCGAGCGCGATCAGCAGCGCGTCGGAGATGGGGTCCGAGTCGCGCGAGGTGAGCTGCGCCGGGCTCAGATGGAACGGATGAGCGTTGTGGTCCGGGTGGGCGGCGTTGTCGTACTCCTCGACCAGCTCGTACAGCCTGTCGACCTCGGTCAGGTCGGCGCCGGTCAGCTGAAGGGTGTCGGCCGGCACCGGACCTCGCGACAACGCCCGCGGTGGTCTCCCGTTGGTGGGGACCGTGCTCAGACGGTCGACGAACCGGCGCGCGGCTCGGCCCACCTTGGCCTTCTCGTCCGTGACGTAGCCGGTCCAGGTACGTGGAACGGGCACCGGCACCGGTGCGATCAGGTTCTGGAAGGTCAGCGTCTCCTGTGCGAGCTCTTTGATCACCCGCACGAACTCGTCGGTCGTCTGGGCCAGGGCGGCGGCTTCGGCGCTGGCCGCCGTGTTCGCCGCCCGCTGGGCGTAGGTCGCCGCGACGACCCGTAGCGCGTTTTCGCCCAGTGCGAGGCCGGCGGTGACGACGACACCGCCGAGCAGGATGAAGGCGGCGGTGCCGCCGGTCGTGCCGGTCGCCGCGACCAGCGCGCCGCCGGCCGCGAGCTTGGACACCCCCGCCGGGACGTGCTTGTAGAGCAGTTGCAGCGTGGCGGAGACCTCCTCCGGCCGTTCGCTGACCTTGTTGGCCCGCCGCTGGGTCAGGATGTCGGCTGTGTCGGGCATGAGCCAGCGCAGACCACTCCAACCCCTGGGGTCGATCGTCGCGAGCGGGTCCGCTGGCGGGTCGGCGGCCGTTCCGAGCAGGTAGTCGATCATTTCGACTGATCTCGCCGCCTGGTACCAGGCATCCCAGGCGGCGACCGTCGCCGCGTCCGCGAACTCGTGCGGCTTCAGCAGGCTCCAGCCGGCGCCGTACGCGAGCCCGTATCCGGCGCCGGCACCCAGGTTGACGGTGGCCAGTTCGATCGCGGAGTTGCCGATCACGGCCAGCGCCAGCGAGGGTACCGTCGAAGCGGTCTGCTGACTCCCGACCCGTACCGCGTTGTGCCAGGCCAGTGGCGCTCCTAGCGGGATCCCCCGGGCCACCGGGTCGTAGGTGGTGCCGGATTGCTGCCCCTTCTTCCGGTTCATCGGCCGCCGTCTGGCCGTCATGTCGGCGACCCGCGCGTCGACTTCGTCCTTGAGCGCGTCCCTGATCAGCGCCAGATCTCTCCTGGCTTCCGTCAGGTGCTGCGCGAGCGCGGTGTCGGCCGCGACCAGTGGCTGCGACAGATCGTCGACGACCGGCTTCGGTCCGAGCCGGCCGACCAGCTCGCGTAGCCGGTAGTAGACGCCCGCCACCCCGATGTTGCGGAAGTGGTCCGGGCTGAGCTTCGCCAGCCGCTGACGCCGGTCCTTCGCTTCTGCCTCGGACCGGTCGTAGATGTAGTCGGCGAACGCCTGCGCGAGGTTGGACCCGACGGTGACGCCTCCGCCGTAGACGGGCACCAGGCCGACACTCGGGCCGCCCGCCAGGCCGAGCACCAGAGCGTTCACTGAGGACTGGGCGATTCCGGCTGGCGATCGCTTCACCAACTGCGGCCCGCCGTAGCCGTAGTGGGGTGGTTCGAGCAGCTTGAGCGCTGGCTTTTTCGCGAGCTCCGCTGGCGTGGACAGCACCGACTTCGGCGGTCCGGCGGTGGTCATCGCGCTGGAGCTGGCGTCGGAGACCGACTGGACGCCCTGCTGACCGACCGTCGCCGCCACGCTGGCGTACGTCAGATAGGGTGCCCGCTCGGCCAAGGTGCTCGATGCCATCGTGTACGCCACGGAGGCGATCGCGCTCGTGCCGCGTCGTGCGAGGTGCAGCCCCAACGACGCCTGACCCGAGACGGGACGGCGGACCGGTTGCGGTGTCTCGTGCAGCGCCGACCGTACCGCCTCCATGATCGTCGGGTTGGCCGATTCGGCAGGCAGCCGCGCGATCTCGCGCAGCCCCTTCTCGATCCGGTCCAGAGCTCGGGCCGACACCTGCTCGTCGATGGTCTGCAACCGCAGCGTGGACCGGAAGGTGACCGACATCAGGGTGATCTGACCCGTCGTGAGGTGTCGGTTCCGGCCGAAGAGCCGCCGGGTGAGGTCACTGCCCGTCCGCGACAACGCACTGCGTTGCCGGAAGTGCCGCATCAGGGTGCGGTACTGCTCGGCGAGCCCGATCTCGGGGTGACCGGTGGTCAGCTCGGCGATCACGCCGGCGAGGTCCACTTCGATCGCGAGTTTGCTGGCGTCGCGACGTACCGTGACGACCCGGCCGGTCCCGGCGCCCACCAGCCACACCGCCCGTCGACTGGGCAGGTGCGGCGGGTCGCTCGCGGCGGCGGCGACCACGCTGACCACGTACCGGCTGATGTCGGCGTCGGTCAGCGGCCCATCCGGCTCTGGTCGTTTCGCCACCAGGAGCAGGTTCACGCCCGCCGGGTCGTTCTTGTCCTTCGGTTGCAGCTGGACGCCCCGCACCAGGGTCGAGTGAAACCGGTACCGACTCGCGGCGTTGGCGACCGACTCCAGTGTCTCCTTCTCCGACCGCTCCGACCTGGTGTCGAAGAGCCTGGCCATGAGCAGGTCGCCAACGGAAGGACTGGTGTCGTCGTGTCCGGCAGGCGGGGTCACCGACGGTAGGCTGCCCAGCAGTCGCCGCAGTGCCCAGGCCCGCCGTGGCCCGCCGGGCTGGTCCGGCAGCGCGCCGAGAGCCGTGAGCCCGGCCATCAGTTGGGTGGCCGGCTTGGCCGCGTCCTGTGCGTGGGACGACCTGGCCAGGTGGTGCAGGGAATGCGCCACCCCGGCCAGCAGGGCGTGATCAGCCGAGCCGAGCAGGCGGGGGCGGCCGCTGGTGTCGGTGCCATCCTGATGTCTGCTCCCTCGATGCAGCTGCGTCCGGCCCACGCGATGGATCGTGGTCTTACCGGTTCGGGCGATTTCGGTGCCGACCCGTACGAGGGCCGTGGCGATCTCGTGTGCCGTCGCGCCGGGAGGCATCCGGAGGGTAGGTTGCCGGCGGCCCGGCTCGATCAGGGTGACCGCGGTCGGCGTCAGCACGGGGGTGGACAGGTCGATGGCGACGGCGACCGTCTTCGACCCGCTTCGGAAGACGACCGTCTGGTCGGCGGCACGGTGTTCGATCGACCACGCCCGCCCACCGGACCGCTGCGGGGCGTCCCGCACCTGCCGCACCGCCGCCGTCACGACGTCCTCGGGGTCCGCCTGTTCCGATGTGTGATCCGTCGACGCCGGCTCTACCATGGTGCCGGTCTGAGCCGCCGCCGGTACGGTCACCGCGAATTCCATGACGTCGTCGGTGACCTCGTCAGCATCTCTGGTGTCGAGGATCACCGTCTCGACCGCGTGTAGCGTCCCGACCGTCTCGACCGCGTGTAACGTCCCGACCGTCTCGGTCCGCTGGATGGTCTCCCTAGTCTCGGTCGTCTCGGTCGTCTCGACTGCCTCCACGATCGCGGCCGTCGCGGCCACCTCCACGGTCTCGGCCGTTCCCACGGCCGCCTGGGTCGGCGCGGAGTCGTCGCCAGTGGTGAGGTCCGGGGCCACCGTCGGCACCGAGCTCAGCGTCACCAGGCGCGGTCGCGGGTCGCCCTGCGCGGAGGAGACCGGTTCCGATTCGGGTACGGGCCGAGCCACGACTGTCAGGAACGGCACCTCGCCGTCCACTCCGTCGTTGACGACGTCCCACCCGTCGCCGTCCGGATCACCCGGGGTGAACAACCGCCACGACACCCCGCCCCCGGTGAACACCTCACCATCCGCACGTACCGACACCGCCGTCTCCGGTGCCAGCACGTCCCGACCCAGCGCTGTCGCGAGCCGCCCCGCGAACGTCTCCACCGACCGACCGTCGACCCCGACGCCCCGCGCCGCCGACGCACACGCCACCAACGTCACCGTCGACCCCGCCACTGCCCCGCCGATCAGAACCGCGAGCTGTTCCGGCGACACCCCCCGCCACCGCACCCCCGATCCAGCCTGAACCGGCACCCACGCCAACCCATCCTGTACGTGCACCGCCACCACGCCATCACTGCCGACGGGTCCACTAGACCATCCCTCGACGAACCAGGCTGCCTCGTCCCCGGTCAGGAAGGCCACCCCTGCGTCCAGCACGGTCGACGTCACCGGCAGACCATCCACCAGCCACCCGTCACCGCCCGCCGTCACCGACGACGCCGAGACACCCGACGCACTCAGCATGACCTGCCGCGCGGGCCCGAACACTGTGGTCTTCGCCCGAGCCGCCAGCGTGGGGTCCTTCATCGCCCGGGCCTTGACCGACCGTTGCGGGGCTTTCGCCGGGGTATGGAGTGGGCTTGCCGAACGGGTCCCCGGTGCCGTCCCGTTGGTTCCTTCTGATGTGGCTGTCGTCGCGGTGGTTCCGCCCGGCGAGGTCCCGTCTGATCGTTCCTGCTGCGGACCGGTCACGACCGCGCTGGCCGGAGTGTCGACGACACCCGACCCGGACGCCGTGCTGACCGCCAGCGGGTGCTGGGCGTCCAACGACCCGGAGTCGCCGACGGCGACCTGGGACGCCGAGTCGGCGCTGGCCGGTCCCGGCTCGGCAGCCGACGTTCCGGCGCCCACGCCGACGTCGGGCAGACCGGTGATCTGGTCCACTGGCTGCGTGGACGCCGCCGAAGAGTCCCCGGTCGGGAAGATGCTGGTGGAGCCGACGCTAGTGGAGCCGCCGCCGGTGGAGCCGGTGACGGTGGAGCCGGTGACGGTGGAGCCGGTGACGGTGGAGCCGGTGACGGCGGAGCCGGTGACGGTGGAGCCGGTGACGGTGGAGCCGGTGACGGCGGAGCCGGTGACGACCGAACCAGTGCCGGTGGACCAGTCTCTTGTCGACTCCGGACCGCCGAACCGGGCGGGCGTGTACTGGCCCGCCGGGTCGGGCACCTGACTCGGTGGACTCGTGCCGTTCGGCGTGTCGGCGAGGGCAGGGGGACGCGTCGCGCCCGACCACGCGTCCGCACCGGCCGGTTCCGACGGTGGTGAGATGAGAGATCCGCTCGATGTATCCATCGATGCCTGCCCCGGGTCGCGCAATGTCGGGTCCGGGACCGGCTGCGGAAATCCGCTCCCGCCGGCCCGGTCCTGGGCAGGTGGTGAATCCAGCGCGGTAGACCGCTCGAAACCAATCCGCACCAGCGACGGCTCGCTCGATCCGACCAGGTCGCCGGTCGGCGGTGTCACCGGATCACCGTCGCCACCATCGCCACCATCGCCACCATCGCCGCCATTGCCGTCGGCCGCGCGGCTCGGTAGCCGTAGGTTGGCGGGCCCGAGTTGCCCACCCAACCCCTCGAACGCTCCACCCACCCCACCCGCCGTGAACGAGAACGGGTTCACCTGCCCGGTCAGCATGAGCTCGGTCAACAACTCGTTCGTTCCGCCACCCAGAACGTCGCCAAGAAAACCACCACCGTCCCGACCCAACCCACCACGCCCCAACCCGATACCCGCCCCGAACAACGCCGACAACCCACCCGTCTTCGCCGCAGCCTCCGTCAACGACGCATCCCACACATCCCGACCGCCCGTCAAAAACTGCAACTTCTGCACCAACACATCCATCGCCACCTGCATCCCCAGCACCACCACCGCCCCACTCGCCAACTCCACCACCAACCGACGACGCACCTGCCCGATCACCGCCCGCCGCGCCGCCGTCCGCGCCGCGAACTGCGGCAACAAACCCGGGTACAACCAACTCCACGCCACCGTGAAAGCAAACTCCGCCAGCGTCTCCACCAAATCAGCGATCAACATCCACTTGAAATACTCAACCAACGTCGCCGTATCCCGCGAATACCTCCCCAACCCCCGCAACTGCGACCCCAACTGATCGAAATACGCCGGCGGACTCGACGTGTACTGCCCGAACGTCCGCTCCATAGCATCCACCGCCGCACCCGAACCCGCCCGCCGCGCAGCCGCCAACACACGCACCGCGTACTCCGCCAACACATCCACATCACCAGCAGCACCCACCAAATCACGACCAAACGCCCGCAGCTCACGCTGATCACCCGTCGGATACGGCTCACCAAAGAAGAACTGCACCAACCCCTGGGCCGTCGCATCCAGCTCGCTCACAACCACGAGTCCACCACTCGGCCACCAGCACTCTCGACGGCCACGAGGTTTCTGTATCAATTCATATATGTTTCCGATATGTAAATTAGCTCGATCTTGGCGTACCTGATTCGTCGCACGAGCTGGCGCATTCACGACTCACCGGAATTCGGAAACGTTACGACCCATACATGACGACGCGACAAAACACACAGACCAGATCACCGGAGCCGAATAATTGTTTCAAATCATATAATCCAGCGTTTGCGTCGGCTTTACCGCAGGGCCATTACGGTCACTAGAGCAGGGATCGCTGTCGCATCGGAGATGCGTGGAAGGGGCTCTAGTTGTCGACTACCGCCGGATCGGCCCGGCCAGCCGGGACAACAACTCTGGTGACACCACCCGGGTCCGTGCTTTGACCTGCTCGGGAAACCGACCCAGCAGCCCGGCCAGGACGGGCCGAACACCGTCCGACGGCTGCCCCGGCACACCCGCCACCACGGTGAGCCACCGCGGATCCCAGGGAATCTGGGCCACCTGCTCGACGCTGGCAGGCGCATCCAGATGACGAATCCACAAGCCGAAGTGGGTCTGTTCCACCAGCCACGGTTCGCGCAGCGCCCACACCCGGTCAGCCACCGACGGGACGTCCGCTAACAGCGGAGTTGGCTCGACAGGAACCGGTGGGCCCTCCGGGCCACACCGCACCCGGCTGCTCGCGGGCCACCACAACGGCGAGCCGTCGTCCTCGGTGACCAGGGTCCGACGCACCCCGTCCGAACCGATCGCGGGGATGCCGTTGGACAGGTAAACCGGCCGGTCCCAGCGACGGGCGAGTTCGCCAGCCACAACACCCGCACTCCGGGCACCTGATCCGTACGGTGCCACCAACAGCCGATCACGCGCCGCCGGCGGCAGGTCGACCAGCGCTGACACCACCGCCTCAGGATCGGGGCGTGTTCCGGCCGCCGAGCCCACGATGAGCGTGCACAGTTCGGCGTCGAGCGGGACGCAGAACGCCAGATCGTCCAACCGTGGCGCGGAGCCATTGCCACCGGTCGACGCCCAAAGCCCGGCCGGGACTTCGACGACCGTCACCCCGCCACCCCGGTCACCCATGAGGCGGGCCGCTGCCTGCGCCCATGGCGGCTCCGGAAACCGTGCCCCCAACGGCACCACCGTGCCATCCGGACTGAACCGCACCCATCGTCCCGACTCGCCGGTCGGCTGCGTGCCCTGCCCGGACGGCGCCACGACGAAGGCGCTGCCTCCCGGTATCAGCAGCACCTGTCCGTCCGGCGCGATCACATCGGCCCGTAGCCGCTCAGCCAGCAGTCGCGCGGTCGACTGCCCGTCGCCCTCCTGCGGTGCGCCGGCGTTGGAGACCGCCAGCCGGACTGCGACGCCCTTGGGCGCCGAGGCCGCGACAGCCTCGGCCAGCCACCGCCAGTCTCGAGCGTTGGTCAGCAGGCTGACCACGGTCACGACACCCGGTTCGACCGGAAGGTCGGTGGCGATCGTCGCCACGGCACAGCCTGGATCCGGGCCGACCAGCAGCACGCCGTCGCTTATCCACTCCGATCTCGGCTGTTCCGACCGACGCACACCCGCGCTGGTGTCCCACGTCGTGGCAGCCCGGCCCTGCTCCCCCGCTCGTCGGCCACCGTCCGATTCCCGTGCCCGGGCTGCCGGCTCTGCCCCGCTTCGTCGCCCCAGCCACCGCGTCACCCAGGCCTCACCAGTGTTCAGTCTGCCGTTGACGGACAGCTCGGCATGGCTATCCGTTTGCCGCGTCCAGGATACGACCCCTCATTTCGTCTGGATTTCCCCGCCGGTCGCGCTCCGGAGCCGATCAAGGATGTAGCTGCTGTCGCCGTGATCACCGGTCGCCGGTCCGGCCCCGGTGCCGGACGGCAGCTCACGCAGATATACCCAGCCGGCACCGGTCCCGTCCAGCTCCGCGAGCAGCACCTGGAAAGCAAGCTCTGGCGGGAAGAGCACCATCCGGGCGGCCCGCTCGGCCAGTCCTTCCACCCGCCGGCCCGACCACGACCAGATCGCCAGACGCCGCCCCACGACCGCCTCGGTGATCGACGGGAAGGCGGTCGAAGCGGCCAGCACGCCCGGTTCCACGAAGACACGGCCCGACGCGTACACCGTCGCGTCGATGTGCGTGTTCGGGTCAGCCGGAAGGACCACCGAGTACACCGGTCCGAAGTGCGCTGGCAGCCGCGCGAGGCCGCGCAGGAAACACCCAGTGTAGATCCGCTGCTCCGGGGTGGCCGACCGGTCGGTTGACAGCGCCGGCACCGGATCGTGGTGCAGCAGCGCGCTGACCGCCACCAACTCGGTCACCAGTGCCTCCGGGCCACTGGTGTCACGCATGCCGGGTCGCTGTGCCAGCAGTCGGGAGACCGCTCGGGCATGGACGTCGTATCGCCAGCCAAGCAGCTCCCGCAGCACCTGACCGGCTTCGGCCGGGTCGGCCGTCGTCGCGGGCTCAGGCTCCAAGACCGGCTCAGACCGACGAGTGGGTTCGGACGGCGGCACCGGCAGCGGGGGCGGCACCGCCGGGCCGTCCGGCGGGGCCAGGTCCGCGATGGCGGTCCGGCCGGGCTTCGCCGCCGACGGGCCGTCCACCGGCAGGTGCCGTACGGAGGCCGGTGGACGTCTCGGCACAACGGCGTGGACGACGGTCGCGTGGTCCCGCAGGGCGCTACTGCGGGTCTCGGGCAGCGCGGTGACCATCGGCGCGGTGGCCACAGCGACCTCGGTGGTTGTCCGACCATCAACGTGGCCAGCCACCGGCGGAACGGGCACGGTTACCGGTCCTCCCGCACGCCCATCGGACGGGAGACCCGATCTGGGCACTACCGTGGCCGTAGGCCGTGTCACCGGCGTCTCGGTCGGGTCGTCGAAGAGCTCGGCCAGGTCGGTGATGAACCGGACGGAGCTGAACACCGGGTCCTCGGGCGCCGCCGCCGCGTCAAGCTGGACCGCGACCCCACTTCGCACGGCGGCCGCGTCGCGGGGTTGGCAGACCGGCCAACTGGCGTCTGGTCCGGCGTACCGCACCGACACGCCCAGGTAGTTCGCCAGTATCTGGGCGTACGCGCGCGGCGTGGCAGGCGGATGAAGCGCGAGCACCTGCCCGTGCCAGTGATCGCGTACGGCCCACAGCGCGGTCGCGGCCTGCCAGCAGGTGACCTGCTCGTCGCCGAAGAGGAACGGTCGGCGGGCATCCCCGGCCAGCTCCAGCAGAACGGCGTAGGCTCCGACCGGAGAGCGGATCTCCGAGGGCAGCCTGGCCGTCGCCCACTCGGCCGCACCGGGGATCGCCAGTTCGGCGTTGGCCAGACACGGCGGTGCTGACGCGGCCGTGACCGGGATGGCTGTGGGGTCAGCCGTGGCAGATTCCACAGCCGACACTGCCACCGGGTAGCGGCCGGTGAGCAACGACGGCAGGCGGGTCCCGCCGGCTGCCGTACGCGGTCGGGCCACGTGCCAGCCGGATGTGCCCGCTGGGTCGGCGGCGGTGATCACCGGTGCCTGCAGTTGGTCCGCCAGCACTTGGACCAACCAGCCCGCCGCCGGTTCGACCCCGGCCAGTACGACGGGCCGACCGTTCCATCCGGGATCGGCCGCGATCCGCTCCCCCAGCTCTGGCACGTCGACGTCGGACTCATCGGCCGGTGCCAGCACGCCCAGAACGCCCGGGGTGGGGCTCCACCACGTCGCGATCGGAACGCGGCCGTCGGCAAGGTCGAGCAACCCCGCATCGGGAACGGGTAGACCTGGCCACTCCCCTGCGAATCCGCCCGAACTCATGGTGCGGCCACCCCGGCCAACTCCTTCAGCCTGTCGATGTCGAGCACGACCATGGTCACGCCCGTGACCGGGTCCGTGTAGCGCCGGTAAGACTCGGGGGCAATGGTCAGCCGCAGGTTTCCCGAACCGGGTGGGGTGACGGTGATCAGCGGGTCGGTGACCGTGGCCAGCCAGGCGTTTCGTGCGGCGGTGCCCGCGGGCACGCCAGGAGTGCCCGGCACGTCGATGTGCAGGTCGGCTGTCTCCTGCGGAAGCAGGTCGAACATCTGCTTCGCGGCCGACGGGTCAGCG
The DNA here is from genome assembly GCF_029626025.1 of Solwaraspora sp. WMMD406. Taxonomy (NCBI): domain Bacteria; kingdom Bacillati; phylum Actinomycetota; class Actinomycetes; order Micromonosporales; family Micromonosporaceae; genus Solwaraspora; species Solwaraspora sp. WMMD406. Next base: position 2,942,949 of record NZ_JARUBF010000001.1, on the reverse strand, counting down.
GTCGCCGGATTGAGGTGGCGGGTCATCGCCGCGACTCGCTGACGCAGGACCAGGTCGACGATCTGCTCGTCGGCCTCGCGTTTCGCGACGAACCACGCCTTCTTGTCCTGCGCGGCCTTCGCCAGGGCCGTGTAGGCGACCGCGCGCTTGTTGACCACATCGTTGTCGGTGCTTGCCGCGGTCCAGTCCCGTATTCCCTGGTGAAGCGCGGTGTCGGCGGCATCCTTGGCCGTCTTGGCCGCCGTGTACAGCGCCAGCTTGGCGGCCTGATCGGTTGGGTCGGCCGGGTCGGCCGCCAGGTAGTCGTGCTCTGCCGTCGCCAGGTTCCGCGCTGCAGTGCGGGCGGCGTCGAAGAGCGTTCGCAGGGGTGCCTCCGCCTTGCTGCGGGCTAGCTGTTCGACGGAGCCGACCGCCAGGTAGGCGTCGCGTTCCGACTGCTGGAACTTCAGCTCGGCGGCCCGTTTCACGTCGAGCTTGCTATGCAGGTCGACCGGCACGACGGGGTTACCCACCAATCTCAGCGCGGCGGGTAGGTGCATCCGGGCGACCTCGGCCAGCGGAGCCGAGAACTCGACCACCACCTGCGGCGGGTTGGAGAGGCCGGCGTTCAGTACCATCCGGAACGTCATCGCGAGCGGCACAAGCGCGTTTCGCTGGTGAACCGGGCGCTGGTAGGGGACGTCGGCGGTCTGGCCGGAAAGCGCCACGGCCGAGCCGTCCCCGTGCGCGATGTCGCCCGCAAACGGTGATCCGCCTGCGCCGTCATTGACGTACACGATGGTCTCCGTGGGGGCGGTACCGAGGGTCAGCCCAGAGCCCACACTCTCGCCGGAGCTGTCGGTGGCCGTGTGGGTGGTTCTGGTCGTGGCGAGGTACTCCGGGCGGACGGAGTCCGTGAGGTTGACGATCTCGGCGTAGTCGACCTTGGCATGCACCTCGAGGTCGACGGCCCTACCGCCAAGCCACCAACCAGGATCCTTGGTGGGAACCTTGAAACCGGAGGTGGTCATCCGGCGCACGTTGCCCTGCAGGCTTTCCTTGGTGAGAATCTCGGACAGACGGCGCCGATCCGCAGAGATACCCGCCTTTTGGAACGCCAGTTCCGCAGCCTCCTTGAACCGCTCGACGTTGAGCAGGCCTCCGGTGGGCGTCCAGTCGGCCGGCAGCTTGTACGATGAACTGTCGCGCCAGGCCTTCAGGGCGGCCACGTCCAGCCACTGCGCCGGACTGACGACGACCGGTCTGGTCGCCGAGGTATGCCGCGGCGGCAGGCGTTGACTCTCGGATTCGACGATCAGGTCGTCGGCTGGGGTGAGGTACCGGATCGTCCTGCTCAGTGACTGCTCCGGTGGTCTGGCGGGGTCGTGCCGGATGGTGAACAGTTCCTCGCCGTCGCGCGTGACGACGAGCCGGTACTCGACGCTCGCCTTGATGACGGCCCCCACCCCGTAGGTGATCTGGTAAGTGGCGGTCCGCTGGCTGGTCTCGTCCTGCTCGGAGTGCTCCTGGCTGGCGTTGACGACACCATCCAACACGGCGCCGGTCGCCTGGAACACCCGCCGCCCGTCGTCGGGCAGGCCCTGCGCGAATCGGCCCGACACGTCGAATCCGCTACTCCGGCTGTGCGACTGCCCCGTTCCGGTGGCCTGGCTGCCGACCGTGACGTACTCGGTCTCCCGGTCGGCCCGCACGTCCTCGAAATCGACGGCGGCCACCTCTGCGGAGAGGCTCAACTCGTATCGGCTGCCGTCAAAGTTCTGCTCGGCGGCCAGCGTCCAGCCACCGTCGAGGATGTTGTCCAGGTGCGCCTGCCCGATGGCCGGGGAGCTCAACGCCGTGAGCGTCCGCTCCGCCTGCATCTTGTCGGCGAGCAGATCCTTGGCGAGGTATCTGCGCAGCCCTTGGTACCTGTTGGTGGTCAACCGCCGCCACACGGTCTGATCGTTGGTGAACAACTCACCGAGCGACGGCAGGGTGAACCTGCCGACCTCCTCGTGCAGCCTCGCGGCGAGCGCCTCGCGCAGGTCGATGTCGTCCAGCAGGTGTCCGAGTCCCAACGCCGCCACCGCCGCGTCGGCGGGCGGTCCCGGCGCGGGCACCGGCATGGTGGCGGGCACGGCCAACTTCCACGGCGTGCCCGTGTCGTCTGTCGCGGGCGCCAACCTCGGCACCCACTCCTCAGGCTTGGCGGAGGAAGGGTCGGCGTCGAGCACCCCGGAACCGGACGCCGTCGGCGGTGCCGGGAACGGTGCCGGGAACGCGGCCTTGTCAAGTTCGGTCAACAGGCCCAGCGCGCGCACCTGCTCCTCGTCGAGGACCAGCTCGACACGGTTGCGCCCCCGAAACAGGTGCGCCGTCACGCTCTCGTTGCCGCGGATGTTCGTGTTGGTGTCCGCCGAGTGCTGGATCACCAACTGCTCCAGTTTGGCGCTCACCAGGTACATGTTGCGTTCGGTGTGGGTGACCGCGGTCCGCTCGATGCCACCGCTGACCGTGAGGTCGCTGCGTCTGCGCCAGGTGAATGCCCACCGGGGACCGAGCTGCAGCCGGGTATGCCAGCGGTCCGCCGTCTGCGCCGTGCTCATCGTCGTGCTGCCCGCCCCGTTGAACAGTGCCCGTGGCCGTAGGTTGAGACGCAGCCAGGACCGGCTGCCCTTGGACGCGCTGGTGCTGCCCCTGTTCGGCTTCTCACCGCCCATCCCCGTCAACCGCTGCAGGATGACCGGGTCGTCGTCGTGCTTCGGTCCGGTCGGGTCTGGCCGGGCCACCGCGCGCATGGCGACGATGACGGTTCCCCGGCGCGTCCCGGTACGCCTCGGGTAGCGCAGCAGGTCGAGCCGGACGCCGCCGTCGGTGAAGAGGCGGTACGCCGCCTTCGCCTTGTCCCGGCGCAGTAGCCCGGTCAGCCTGGCCAATGCCTGGGATCCGGGTAGCAGCAGTACCTCGTTGGGCGAGTCGACGGCGTTCGCGGTGAGACTCTCCCGGACGACCTGCGACATCGGCTGACCGATGACCTCGCCGCCGCCCCACCACCGGGCAATGGTCGGTGTCGCGGGCACCGCGATCGTGCCCGCTGCCGGTCCGGCCAGCTCCTGGCCGGCGTGGAACTTCGCGACGAGGTCACGCGTGTAGGCCACCTCGGTCCGAGGGGTGTTCGGATCGAGCGCCTGCCCGACACTCGCTGTCAGGTGATCGTTCTCCTGGAACGCGCTCGGCACGGACAGGCGCAGCGCCTGCGATTGGTTGATGTCGATCTCCGTGCTGCCCATCTTGGGCAGGTGTCTCCCCCACCGGCCCGGGATCAGGGCACGCACCCAGGTCCGGGGCCGGGTGTAGTGAGTGACGGTGACGCCCAGGTTCATCGTCTTGGTGAAGACGTCCTCCGCGCCGGTCTCGGTGAGAAACGTGCCATGGTCAGCCGACGTGGTGGCGCTGGCCGTACGCCGGCTACCGACGACGAACTGCGCCTCCGCCCCGAACGCGGTCTGCGCCGCGCCGACCGGCACCGGATCGGCGTTGCGTCCGCCGAGGCTGAACCCGAGATAGCCGGCGTCCTGGGCCGAACTCTCCAGGCTGGTCGCGACGGAGTCGATGAAATGGCCTTCGCCGGCGAGCGGTCCGGTTCCGCGACTGGGACCGACCGGCTTCAGCACGCTGTGCGAGTACGTCGGCTGGGTCGAGCCGGGCCCGCCTCGATCGTGGACCTCGACGTGGACATAGGTGTTGTAGAGCGCACCGCGCAGTTTCAGGCTGGCCGAGACCCCCGTGCCTAGCTGGCGAATTCCCGTGTCGGGGTCCTTCGCCGACCGGCTCAACGCGCCGTACTGACCGGCGAGGGCGGCCGGGCTGAACTCGGTCAACAGGGTCTTCAGATGGCCGGCGGCCTGCCGGCCGTTCCACGACAACCGGCCCTTCGCCGGCTGCGCGGACGCCGCGGTAAGGTCCATCGTGTTGACCAGCCGGCCGAGTGGGAGTCCGCGTAGATATCCGGTCACCCTGTTGACGATCTCCTCCGTCGCGGTGAAGCCGGTTACGGCGACGTGTCCGACCCGCTCCCCGCGTAGCGTCTCGGGCGCCAGGACGGGCGCGGGGGTCCGGGTGGGCAGGTCCCCGGCAGGACGCAGGAGCAACGTCGCGTCGGTCTCGCTGAGGAGCACATACACCTCTTCGTAGGTGACCGTCGCCGGGCCCGTGCCATTACCGCCGCCCCTGCTGAACACCAACGGGCCCCAGGAGTTGGCCGCACCAGTGGTCACCTCGACCTTGGCCTTGTAGAGCTTGAGTGGACCCTTCACCTCTCTGCCCTTGAGCACGGTGGCCTCGACCGCGTGGGTACGCCCGGCGGAGTTGCCGGCGCCGAGGGCGACCTCGGCGTACGCCAGCACCGGTCCGAAGGTGACAGCGACGAGCGGGGCGACTTCCAGCCCTTTCGACCGGCTGCCCGAGGCGTCGAGCGCGGTGGTGTTCATGTCGTACATCCAGAGTTTCGCGGTTTCGCTGCCCGTACCGTGGAGATCGGTGACCTCCGTCAGTTCGGTGAGGTCCGCTTTCATGCCCAGCTGACCCACCGAGCCCCATCTGCTGCGCAGTCCGTCCGTGGCGGTCGGACTGCGCAGCGCCGCCTGCAGGGTCTGGCGGAGCCGCCGGTTGGAGTTGAGCTGGTTGGTCACCGGCCAGCTCCGCTTGCGTACCGCGCCGGTGAGTACGTTGAGCAGCTGCGACGCCCTACCACCAGCGGCGGGTCGGCCACCGGAGACGACGACGAGCGAACTCAACGTTCCCGCCAACTTCCGCTGGTCGTCCGAGAGTGTGACGCTGGTCCCGCCCGGGTTGGACCAGTCGGCCTTGGCAAGGTTCTTCGACACGGACAGCTCGAGCTCGTCCTGCCGTACCGTTGGCATCGCGGCCAGTACGGTCTCACTGTCGTCGATGAACTCGATCACCACCTCGGCGGTGACCCCGCTCAGGTCCATCGCGCCGATCGGACCACTGTTGACCCGGTGATAGGCGGACTGTGCGCTGGTCAGCGCGCTGGAGCTGGTCGAGACCGGTACGGTACCCGCGACGCCGACCGCGACGAAGACGGGTTGCGCGAAACCCACCCCGTTGAGTGCCACCGTCGGTGATGGTCCGTGGCTCTCCGTCTGGGTGGCCGACTGGGCCTGCCGGTAGTTGGTGTCGTTGCGGGTGGCCTGGACGTCGCTCTCGTCGGTCCGACCCTCGTTCTCATCGGCGATCCGGGCGTTCGTGAAGTCGAACGTCACCTTCACCCGCATCGTGGTGCCGGGCGCTACCCGGTAGGTCTTGCCGATACCGAGGAAGTCGTCGATGCCGGTCGTCAGCTCGGCGCGAACCTGCTCCGCCCATCGGCCGCGCGCCTTTCGTCCCTTCCAGACCCGCGGCCACAGCCGCCGTAGGCCGTCGTCTACCACGGTCGTCACCCCGGCGAAGTCCACGACGGAGGTCACGGTCACCATCGGGCCCAGCGACTGGCTGGCCGTCAGGTACGGCGGAAGACGCCTGCCGACCTCGGCCGCCCCGATGGAAGCACCTTCCTTCAAAGCCAGGAACCGTTTGCGCATCAACTGAGCCACCGCCGGGCCGACGGCCTCCAGTTGTTCCTGGGTGAACCGTGCCACTGAGGTGATCCCGAGATTAGCCAGCGACGACGGCGACAGCATCATCAACTGTTTCGGAGAAAGCGCGTCGACAGCATGGATGCTGATCGATCTGATCTGGCCGCTGTCAACGATGACATCGCTGTTTCGCTGAGCCCTTTCGTGGTGGCCGACCCCAGCTCGGCAAGTGAGGGGAGCAGCGGGATCTGTCGGTCATCAAGTTTGGTAACGATCGTGGCCGGTTCACCGGTGGCGGGGTCATCCCGAAGCAGGTCCGGTCTGATCGCTTTGACGGCGGAATCGGACAAGGTCCGCGCTTGGGCGCGACTGAGACCATTCACGGACGCCCATGTCATCTTTCCCATCTGGGCAGCCGTCAACCCAGCAATCGTCGATAGCTTGAACCTGTCCACCTGGGCAGGCGTCAACCCCGCGATCGCGTCGGGCGTGACCTTCAACAGCTGGGCAGGCGTCAACCCCGCGATCGCGTCGGGCGTGACCTTCAACAGCTGGGCAGGCGTCAACCCCGCGATCGCGTCGGGCGTGACCTTCAACAGCTGGGCAGGCGTCAACCCCGCTAGCGCAGCCGGTCGGATATCCTGCACCTGAGCGGCCGTCAATCCGGCGATCGCGTCCGGAGGAATCCTGGCTACCTGATCGCGCGTCAGCGACCGCACAGCGCTGGGCGCGAGTTCGCGGACGTGATCGACGGAAAGGGCCCTGGACAAACGGGTCACCACGCCGTCCGGCAGAGACTTTATCAAGCCGGGCGGCAGCCCTCGTGGGAGCGAATCGGCCGTGGCTGGCTGGTGAGCGATCTGTTCGGCGGAGAGTGCGGTGAGCGGCTCGGAATCCGAAAGCTTCTGCCATTGGTCGGGTCGCAGGCCGGAGATCGCTTCAGGACGCAGGGCAGCGAACTGGTCAGCGGTGAATTGTGCGAATATATCGTTCATGGGGACAGAAGAGCTAGAACTAGGAATTGAACCGTGACCGGCTACTTGGTCATGCCTGATCCCGCTGATCGCGTCGGCGGTCAGTTCCGCCATTTGTGTGGCGGTGAGCATGCTGATATTCAGCGCGGCCACCTGCCCGGCGCTCAGCAGCCTGAGCACCCCCGGACTCATCATCGATACCTCGGACGCGGCGAGTTTGTGCAGGTCCGCTTCCTTCAACGCCGCGATGCTCACCGCATTGGGACGTGGCTGCTTGATCAGCTCCTTGACTGGAGCGTCGAAGAGGCCGCCGACCACGCCGGACCGTGCTGCTACCGGCACTTCCGCGAACGGTCCGGCGTCGCTGTGGTGAGGACCCGTGCGCAGCGCGGCGGTGGGTGACTGCAGCCACACCGCGTACGGATCCGCCGGCAGTTTGGCGAGGTCACCTGCTTGCGGGTCCAGGTACACCACACCCAGCTGGTCATGCGTGACCACGATGATCTCGTGCCACATCCCGCCCTCGACCGCTTGCACCCGCACCCTGGCGCGGGAGCTGGCAGCCGCGGCGTTCTCCTTGCCGGGCTCACGACCGGGCTCGCGGCTCTGGGCCGACTTGGCCTCGGCGGCGGCCCGCATCGAGGTTTCCAGTTGCTGATAGGAACTCATCTGGAACCAGTCCGGGTCACCATCGCGGTCCAGACCGGAGATGAGTGCCGGATCGGCGTCCAGCGACGCGAACACCACTTCAGACGACGGATCCGCCTCGCGGTCGGCGAACGTCATCTCCGCGGCGAGCACCGAGAGGTGGCAGTTCGTGAGGCTGTACGACGTCGGGAGATCCCGCTTGCCGATGCGGGCCCGCACGGCCGGATCGAGACCAGCCAGGTCTCCCGGCCGCGACCTGCCACGGATGGCCCGGTCCACCGCCGCGAGGCTGAGTTGACCATTCTTGACCAGGGCGAAAACGTCCGGATCGAGATTCTCGCGGATGATCAGGTTCACCTGCGGCAACCAGGGAAAATGCTCGTCGACCACGGGATCGACCCCGACCTCGCCAGAGTTGGCGTACACGCCCTGTCCCCGGTCCGGCACGTACAGATTCGACGGCGACCACGGACCGGTCACCTCTTCCCCGGTGGAATCCGCACCATGTCCGGCCGTCAACCGGCCGGCTTCGGAATCGCTGTCCGCTCCGGTTTTCGCCAAGGCGGAAGTCCTGGCGTCGGCCAGGTACTGACCGGCGGCCCGCCAGTCCTGCATGGCAGACCGCGTCCGTGCCTCACTGAGGGTGATGACCCTTGAGTCGCCGACGACGAACCGGCGGTCGCCGTCCACGAATACCGCGCTCAGACGCAGCGGGCGCGTCTCCCCGGCTACGACAGCGGTGATCATTATGCCGCCGACCAGTCGGACCTCCCACCACAACGCCTCGTCGAAAGCCCGTTCGTAAGCCTCCGAGCCCGTCGACGTGGTCGTCATCGTCTCCGTGGGTTCCTGGAGATGGTCGATCACCTGCCCCAGCGCCTCGCGATACGCCTCGCCGGACGTGCCGACCGAACCATCGGAGTCGTCATCGGCGTGCAGGGGCAGGGGCATGGCCTGCATGGTCTGGCTCCAACGCTCCGTCAGAGCTTCCAGCCTCGCCTGGGCTTCACCACCTTCAGGCGGGTCGCTGATCAGCGCCCGCACGTCGTTCTCGATCTCATCGAACGTCGTGCGGGCCTGCACGACCCACCGCTCGACGGGCTGGCGGTCCGGACCGTTGGACGCGAGGGTGGCGTGGACGTTGCTCAGCCGCGCCTCGACTGTCTCCGTGACCGACCGGCCGAGCCACACCACCGACGCGATGGTCGGCATCTGGGTACGGACCTGTGCGTCGTGCACCGCCAAGACGGGGTCGAGTGCGGGCTGCGCCGTACCGACGACTCCGGCGTAACGGGCCTCCCACAGCAACGGGCTGTTCAGCATGTCCAGGAACAGGCCGTCGCGGGCCAGTTGGCTCCGGGAATCGGGGTGCAGGTTCAGCAGGGCCAGCCGCGCCAGCCGCTGCGCCAATGGCTGACGGCTGTCGTAGCCGATGCTTTCCAGGATCCCGGCGCGGCCCGGCGTGATGTCCGGGAACGCCACCTCCATGGCGAGGTCGTTCAGCACCTCAGTGGCCCGCGGCGGGGTCAGGCTGACGATCTCGTCGAGGTTGTCGTGGTCACCCACCGTTGGCTGGCTGCGGCGCGTCGGCACGGCCGTGACGGCAAGCAGCACATCCAGAACGAATGCAGCGACCTCACTCCGCTGCGGCGAGTCCGGGGCCACCGCCCGCCCGAGTGATGTGATGGCATCGCGGAGTAAATAGTCCGACAGGACCGTCGGGTAGAAGGTGATCGTGCCGTCGACGTGGTGCGCCTTCAGGTCGGTCAGACTACTGCGGAGCCGGCTGTCGGCGAATTGCAGAACGGGCGGTACCGGAAAGTACGAGAGCCTGCCGAGCAGAGGACTCATCCACCGATCGCCATCGTGGATGAGGTTAACGGCCTCGATCAGCGACTCTTCCTCCGTCGCCTGATGACCGGTGTCGGGGCCGAAGACCTGGTAGCGGGAGAGTCCACCGTCCTCGACGACCCCGATCACCGGCCGGTTCAGCAGACGAGCGGTCGCGCTGGCCGACGTCGCGGGGGCCACGACGATCAACAGCCCGCTCTCGGTCCGGCTCGGGTCGATCTCCCGCACAACCCGCGCCACCCGTCCTGGGTCGTTGTACGACACCCGCAGCAACGTGACCCAACCGGCGCGCAACGCATCAAGAAGCTGCTGGTCGCCGACCGCCGAACCGGTCACCACCGACACACCGTCAAGCGCTGCGGCGATCTCGCCGACGTGGGTGACTCCCTGCTCCAGCGTGGCGGCGACGTCGAACCTGACGACGGGACTACTCAAGGCCAGACTGCCGCCATCGGACCAGTCGACATGCCACGATACCGATGTGGCCGAGGGGTCGATGCGCGGACTTTGCTGAGTGATGACCGGGCGCCCGAACGCGGCAGCCAGCCCGGCACCGATGTTCGGCACGCCGACACCGGTCGGGTCGAGCATTGTCACCGGCGTTCCGGCGGGCAGGCGTGCCGCGAGCACCTTCACGAACAGGGCGACCTCCGGCTCGGGATTGTCGTCGATGGCACGCCATCTGGCGTCGCGCAGGTTCACCCGGACGACCGGCCTGGAACGTTCGGCCATGAAGGTCAGAGTGGTGTCATGCCCGTGGACATTCCACAGCGCTGATCCTTCGGGTATGTGCTTGAACATCGCGGGGGTCGGCGCGGCCGCAGCGATGACCGGCCGGCCGAGCGCCCGGGCGAGTCCGGTGCCGGCCGCACTCGACAACGTGCCTCCGGTCGGGTTGGTCACGATGACCGGCGTCGTTGCCGTCGGCAGGCGTGCCGCGAGCATCTGCGCGAGCAGCGCGACCCGTCGCGGCACGCGCGACCCGGCCAGATCCTGCCATTCGTCGAGGCTGAGCGAGAGGGTGACCGTCGCGGTCGAGTTGCCAAAAATCGATGCCGTCGGCTGGAGGTCGGCCGGGTCGGTGAAATCATGGCCGGGCTCCAGTGACAGGAAGTTGCCGTTCTGCCAGTCGTACGGAGTGAGGTCCGGAGCCTCGGACAGACTTCCGAAAGCGGCGAGACCGTCGATCGGCACCGGCGTCACGGCCTGGGTGCGCTTCTCCATCTGCCACAGGTACCTGGCCATCAAGGACCGGCGATCAAAGAGCTTTGCGGCGCCCATCACGCCATCGTCGGTGCGATTCTGGCGACCGGGACCGCCGTCGGTGGACCGGAGGGCAACCCGGTCGCGGTACTCGTCACGCAGCAGCAGGTAGTGCAGGACCTCATGCAGGATGGTCTGGTCACTCATGCCCGAAGACCACTGGTCCTGACTGTGATATCCGCGCGCGTTGGCAGTTGCCACGTTCGCGACACTGACGATTTCGTGCGCGTTGGCGGGATCGTCCACGAAGTCGACGCGCACGGCGAACTGGTCTCCGTTGGGCAACCGGTTGCCTTCGGCGCTCACCTCGTACAGGACTCTTTCGCTCCGCCGCTTCAGTCTGGTGAGCTCTGCCTCGGACACGCCATTGGTCAGCTTCAGGTGCAACCGCAACGTGTGCTCCCGGACCAACGTCTTCTTGCCGGTGACCGGGTGCTCGACCTCGAACCGGGCCAGGTCGAAACGACCAGCGCCGTCATAGGCGACCTGGAGCGGACCATCCGGGTAGCCGTCACCGCTGACTTCGACGAGACTGGTGTCCACCGTGATAGGCGTGAGCCCTGCGCGCCGGAATTCCCACTGCTGCGGCTGCGCTGGGTCGTCCGGGCGGGACCACCATGCCTCGTCCATGGTCAGCGACGACCGATGCCAGCTCTCGTCGTCGAGCACCTGGGCACGCTTGATCGACTCCGACAGAGCGGACCTGAACTCCGGGTGTTCCGGCTCGGCCGTCAGCTCATCCAGGTGCCGCAGATCCTCCTCCGGCAGGACGCCGAGTTCCTCGGCGTCCAGCGGTCGCTGTGTCGCGTCGAGCCCGAGAGCGTCGAGCATCTCCGCCACGCCAAACCACGGGTCGACAGATCCGCCTGTCAGCGCTTCACCCAGCCCCCAGGTATTGGCGTCGCCGGAGACGCCCGACACGACCGTCACCGTGACGGGAAGGTCCGCAGCGGTCGGCTTCAGCAACCGGAACTCGACCCGCACATGAACCTGGTGCGGCGGCCCCGACTCGGTACCGATGAACTGCGGAGCATTGTTGAAATAGGCGTCGACTCGCCGCTGGACGGCGTCGTGCAACCGAATGGCCATCCTACGCGACACGCCCTCGCCGCGCCGTATTCCGATCCGTACCGTGAACTCACGGACCCACACGCCCTCGGCCACCTCGAACAGCCGGATGTCCACATCGGCGCCATGCCCAGCGCTCTTGCGTAACACCAGCGGCCGTACCGGCTCGAAGAACGTCTGCTTACTCGGACCGTTCGCCGGGTCATGGCGATGCTGCATCGTCACCGGGAAGCGGCGCCACTCCCACTCCGACGGATCACGCCGACGCGGGCCGTCCTCCGCTTCGCGGTAGGGACCCCAACGCTTCTTCGGCGCTGACAAATCGTGATGAGATTGGCCGGATCGTCGGAATCCGGAAAGGGCTGGAGGCACCGGCACATCTCCGTGAGCAGGACCGGCCAGCGGCAACGGATGCGGCAGGTCCGTGAGAGGGATGGCATCGAGCATCTTCGCGGTCGACCCCAGGTAGACGGACCCGTTCGGCCCGCCATCGAGATGCTCGATCAGCTGCTGCGCGATCCGCCGATCAGCCGGCTCGTCGGTGAACCACAGGTTCGAGTTCCACGACGTGTGGGTGGTTCCCTTCGCCGCTACCGTCACGGACAGATGCGCCCGCGCTGGATCGTCGACGTACTCCAACCGGACGACCACCCGATCGCCACTGGCCGGCAGCCGCAGGCTAGGCCGGTTGATCCCTGCGAGTTCCTCGTCAATCTCGCCCTCGATCCGGCTCCTGGCAACCGTGTCGTCCACCACACCGTCCAGGTGCACCTTGATCGTGTACTCCCGCACCACCAGCCTGGGCGCGAGCTCGTAGCGGCGCAGCTCGTACTTGGCTCTGCCGCTATGATCGGACCTCGTCACGACCTCGGCCTCCGCCCGCCTGGCGTCGTCAACCGGTGCCAGATCCGGTCCGCGCTTCGCGTACTCGGCCGCCTCGTCCCAGCTCCCGTTGACGGAATAGAAGTCGACTCGGCCACGAGCCAAAGCTTGTCTCGGGTGCACCACCCACCACTGCGTGCCGGAAATCCTGAGGACGGGATCCGATCTCGTCTGGCTATCGGCAGCGGGTACGATGACCGCCCGGCCCAGCGCCTTCGCGATCCGCTCGGCGGCGTGAGAGTTGTTTCTCATGAACGGATCGATCAAGAACACCGGACCGTTGCGGCCGACGATCCTCTCTTTGATCGCTTGAGCCAGCGCCGCCGAGTCGTACGACTTGCCGCCGACCTGGAACGATTTGCTTCCCTTGTTGTAAGCGGCGATCACGACCGGCTCCACGCGTTTAAACACGCTCGACGCTAGTCTCAGCAGCCCGGTATCCAGGTTCGTCGTGGGCTGGAACAACAAATGCCCAAACAGCACTAGAATCAGGTTTGCTGGCACACTCTGAACGGACGAGTTCGACCCGGTCGGCATCTGCGGACGCGCGGGCTCGATCACGACGTCAGCCGGCTCGATGGACGAAGGCGCCGGAGACGGCGTCGCAAGGTTCACCTGCCGATCGTCCGGCGTCTCCTGGCCGCGCGCGAACCACGTCAGGCTCAGGGTCTGTGGGTCCGCTGGGAGCACCGCCAAGCCTAGTGTGCTCGGGTCGAGGAACACCAGGTCGCCAGCCGCGTCGCGGATCACGTTGAACTCGCGGGTGACGCCTCCCCCATCGGTGACCGTGAGCGCGGCACGGTCACCCTTCGCCGTCAGCGCCGCGCCAACGGCGGCATAGCTGTCGACCGTGATCGGCGGGGCGTCCGGGCGAGACGTCGGAGGCGTCTCCTCGCCGTACGTGCCCCAGCTCTGGCCAAGCACCACGTCAAGCGCGAACACCTCGTCCACCTGATCGGCCTCTCGGCCGGCCCGGCTAGCGGTGAGATCGGCTTCCCAGAGCCACCCGTACCGGTTCCTGAGGGTGTTCCACCGACGCCACGACGCGAGGTCCAAGTCGTCGGGTCTGGAGAAGACACCGTGGCCGTCCGGCAGGACCTCGCCATGCTTTCCCTCGCTGGCCGACTGCCACTCGTCCGGGAACAGCTGCCCTGGCGCGACCTTGTCCCGCAAAACGTTCTCGTCCAGACCGGCGATGGTGTGATAGCTCTGCGGGTTTGTGTGATAGGTGAGGATGCGCGGCTCGCGGGTCCGGCCCGCGTAGGCGACCGCCGTCAACACCTCATGCGCCGTACGCCGACCCGGATTGACCATCCCCGCCAGCAACGTCCTACGAAAGACCTCGGGATCGAAGCCCTCCAGACCACCGCGCCGCGCCGCCCGCAACGCCATGCTCATCATCGCGTACGCGGGCAACGCGGGGTCCCGGCGGCCAAGCTCCTGCGGAATGTCGAACGTCACCCCGTACACCCGCGCCATCCCGCCCGACCGGTACAGGGCGGTCAACAATTCCATCTTCGCGCTGAGATCGTTATCGTCGATGACGGTCCGCAAATGCCGCAGATCCGAGTCCCGCTGGTCGGCCGTCCGGCTGGGCCCGCCACTGTCCCACGCCACCCGTGCCAACTCCGCCGGCTTGTCGAGGAACGGTGTGAGCAGAACGTCAGCCTGCCGCAGCACGTCGTCGTCCTGGCGCAGCCACTGGACCAGGGCTTCCTCGAACTTCGCCGCCTCACGCTCGTAGACCACCTGCCCCAGCCCGGTAGCCTGGCCGGCAGATGTCTCGACGGCCTGTTCGTCGACCGGGTCGGCCATAACCGGGTCGGTGGTCGTGAAAGTGTCGGTCATGGACGACTCGGTCATGGACGACTCTGCCGTGACGAAGCTGGCGCTGTCCGACAAATCGTCGACGATGTCCGGTCGGGCGAAACGCTGATCTTGCCGCTCGTCCGGGAACAGGTGCTCCGGCGCGACCTTGGCGCGCAGAATGCTCTCGTCCAGACCCGCGATGGCGCGGTAGCGCCGCCGATGGCTCTGATAGGGGAGGATCTGCGGATTGCTGCCCCGGCCCGCGTAGGCGACGGCCGTCAACACCTCATGCGCCGTGTGACCGTCCGACGTGACCATGCCCGCCAGCAACGTCCTACGGAAGACCTGGGGATCGAAGCCCTCCAGACCACCGCGCCGCGCCGCCTGCAACGCCATGCTCATCATCGCGTACGCGGGCAACGAGGTGCCCCGCCGTACCAGAGCCTGGGTCCGCGCCGCGGCCGACACGTACACCGAGTCCGCCGCGAACTCCGGCCGGTGCCAGTCACCGCCGAACTCTCGCCGCTCGGCGTAGAACTCCTGCGGGATCTCGAACGTCACCCCGTAGACCCGGGCCATCGCACCCGACCGATACAGGGCGGTCAGCAACTCCATCTTCGCGTCGAGATCGTCACCTTTGATGACCTCGTCAAGGTGCTGGAGCTCCCGCCGATGCTGCTCCGGTGTCCGGCGGCGTCCGCTCCCGTCGCTGGTTACCAGCGCCAGTTCTCTCGGATAACCACGGAACGGCCGGAGCATGATGTTGGCCTGCTCCAGAACCTCCACGTTTCTACCCAGCCAGTCAACCAGGTTCGTCTCGAATATCGCCGCGTGGTCGAGGTATTCGGCCCGCCCCGCTTCGCTGGTGTCACCGTCACCGATGCTGTCTGCCATGTCCTCGTTCTCGGACCGGGACTGATCACCGACGATGTCGCCGTCATCGGCATGGCTGACCTGTGTGCCGCCGGTTTCCCCGAACAGTCGCGACAACGGCCCTCCGGTGGCCCGCGTCCCGCCGTCGCCACCGGACCCGAACACGGCCTTCACCAGATTGGACGCAACAGACGTCTTCGAAACGCCCAGCGTGGCGAGCATACTCGGCGTACTCGACTCGCCCGACGTAACCGAGCCACCCTCCTCGGTCGCCGGCACCGGTCCCGACACAGCGGTCTTCGCCCGCTCGGCCAGCGTCGGATCCTTCGGTGCCGGGACGTCTGCTGTCGGCTCTGATCCGTTCGCCGAAGGCCGGTTGCGTCCCGCCAGCGGTGTTCCCGTTTGATTCCCGGTGGTCCCACCCACCCACTGCGGGTCCGTTCGCCACGGCGGTACGGTCGCGACGACCGGGCCGCTCGACGCGGGCACCGGGTCCGGGACCGGGTCCGGGTCCGGGTCCATACTGTCCGCGCGTTCCTCGGGCAGGCCCGATGTCTGGGCCACCGGCGGTGGGGGCATGGTCTGCTGGTCACTGGCCGGCACCGGGCTGGTGGCGACGACGCCGTTGGACTCCGCTACATCGAGCAGGATCGGCGTCTGCTGCGCTACAGAGTCGATTTCAGCGGTCGGCCGTGCGGTGGATTCGACCTCTGCGACCTGGTCGGTGACCGACGTGACGGTCCCGTCCGCGGACGTCGTCGCGGACGTCGTCGTCTCGACCGGGCGGTCCGGGTGGTACGCCTGGCCCGAGTGGTCCGGGCTGGACCCGACGTCGGCGACGACCGACACGCGCGCCACGCCGGATGTGTCGGACACAGCAGGTGTGCCGGTCCTGTCATTCCTGCCGTCCGACGCCGTACCACCAGATGTTGGATCGGGAGCCGGCTGCGACAGCCCGGACCGATCGGGCCCGTCGTCGGCGGAACGATCACGCACCGGCGACGATCCAAGGTCGCCCGTCTGCTCGCGGGGCGCGTCCACCGGCTGCAGGCCGCCCGACCCGACCTCCCGCCCTGGCGGCGGCGTCCCGACCAGCGGCGGCAGGCCGCCCGCCGAGGTCGACCCGGCACCATCCGCGTCGTCGGCCGGCTCCTCCAGCGGTACCGGGTCTCGGTCCCCCCGGCTGCCGTTCACACCAGGTGCCACGGACCCGGGCGGTGGTGTCACCGGTCCACTGTCCCCGCCGTCGCCACCGCCACCGCCACCACCGCCGCCGGCACTGCCACCGTTGGTGTTGGCGTTGGCGTCACCGCCGGCCTCCCAACTGTCCTCGGTGCCGGGTAACCGTAGGTTGCCGGGCCCGAGACGCTCACCCAACCCCTCGAACACCCCACCCACTCCACCCGCCGTTAACGCGAACGGATCCACCGCGCCCGTCAACGCGAAAGTGGTCAACCCTTCGTTCAACATCCCGTCCACCACGTCGCCAAGAAAACCACCACCGTCCCGACCCAACCCACCACGCCCCAACCCGATACCCGCCCCGAACAACGCCGACAACCCACCCGTCTTCGCCGCAGCCTCCGTCAACGACGCATCCCACACATCCCGACCGCCCGTCAAAAACTGCAACTTCTGCACCAACACATCCATCGCCACCTGCATCCCCAACACCACCACCGCCCCACTCGCCAACTCCACCACCAACCGACGACGCACCTGCCCGATCACCGCCCGCCGCGCCGCCGTCCGCGCCGCGAACTGCGGCAACAAACCCGGGTACAACCAACTCCACGCCACCGTGAAAGCAAACTCCGCCAGCGTCTCCACCAAATCAGCGATCAACATCCACTTGAAATACTCAACCAACGTCGCCGTATCCCGCGAATACCTCCCCAACCCCCGCAACTGCGACCCCAACTGATCGAAATACGCCGGCGGACTCGACGTGTACTGCCCGAACGTCCGCTCCATAGCATCCACCGCCGCACCCGAACCCGCCCGCCGCGCAGCCGCCAACACACGCACCGCGTACTCCGCCAACACATCAACATCATCAGCCGCGTTCACCAAATCACGACTAAACCACCGCAACCCAACCTCATTTCCAGTCGGGAACAGATCACCAAAGAAGAACAACATCCACTGCTGCGCCGTCGTATCCAGCACGATCACAACCACACCCCCGAAACGAAAAGACGCAGTCATCATGTACGATAGACGGTCCGGATCCATTCCCGACTTGTCAGAAACACCGAGTGTCAGAAAACGCCGAGTGGAGGAAGCCGGAACCGGACCTACCCGTCCCTCCCCTCGGCGTTTCTACGCCTTACGGAACTGATTCACCAGATCTTGTCCCGCGTTCTCGCTGTTCCACAGGGAGGTACTGGTCGTGCCGACACTCTTGCCGTCCTCGTCCAGTCCTTTGGCCAGCATCTCCAGGTACTCGACCGCAGCGTTGAACGTACCTCGGAACTGCTCCTCGAACTGGTCGCCGATTTCGTCGCCACGCTCACCTGCCGGGCGGGGATAGAGCGCGGCGACACGCCTCAGCTGCGCTGCGATCGCGCCAGCGCTTTGTCCGAGACTCTCCAACTCTCTGATGACGTCCGGCAACTTGCTCAGGTCAACGTCGAGTCCCTTCGGCATGGCTCACCTCCGGTCCCCCGAGCCGGCGTCGCCGTCACGCATCGTCTTGAACCTGGCGAACGTCGAATCGTGCGTCGCGACGCCTTCTTCGACCATGTCCCGCATCACCTTCGCCACGTCAAAGTTCCCGGACATCACTGCGCGTACGTCGAGCGACGCCGGAGCATCCCGGAGGTAGGCGCCGGAGAGCTGGTCGAGCAGGTCGTTTCGGGCCCTGGCGATGGTGTCGGTGATGACCCGGCTCAGCTCACCCGGTGCCATCGACCGATACTTGCCGCCTGCGAACGTGAGCTCGGTGATGTGCCCCAGGTGGTTGAGGGCGACCGTGACCGAGTGGTCGGGCGAGGTGGCGGTCGCGGTGACCCGTCCCGCCGACAGCATCGACTGCTCAATGGATCGCTGCTGCTGCTCCAGCTGCCGGACGAGCGCCTCGGCGCTGGCCTCCAAGGGTTGACTCACTGTCGTGTTCTCCTTCCGTCGACGATCCGGCGGCCGGCCTGACCGAGATCGACCTCGAAATCGTCCTGCTCGGCACGGTCCTGGGCACCGGTTCGGCCCGGGCGGCCGACCACCGCTGGTGATGCGTCCGGGTCCAAACCCCACACATCTCTGTCTTCGGCTAGCCATGTGTGCCGCTCCCGCTCTTTGCGATCCCCGCCCGCCCCGCCGGCACCGCCCATGCCACCGGCCATCGGCGGATAGATCGGCACGCCGCTACCGCCGATGGCGCCCGGCGGAAGTCCTGCGGTGCCCACCGGCGGAAGGGGCGTCACCCTCGGCGTTCCCGCCGCGCCGCCCGCCCCCGCCAACGAGGTCAGCGCGTTGTACCGCGAAGCTCCCGCTCCAGACCCCGCCCCTCCGCCAGCCCCGAAGGATCCACTGGTCACGAGACCGGGCGACCCTACGAAGCCACCTCCACCGCCAATCCCGCCCGTCGACCCGCCCGGGATTCCCCCGCCCGAACCGGGTGGGGTGTCACCGAACCCCCCGCCGAGATCGAGATCGCCAGGTCCGTTGCCGAAACCCCCGCCTCCCGAGCCACCGCCCAGGCCGGGGTCCCCACCACCCGAACCACCGCCCAAACCGATGTCCCCGCCACCCAACCCGGGGTATCCGCCACCCGAACCACCACCCAAACCGATGTCCCCGCCACCCAACCCGGGGTATCCGCCACCCGAACCACCACCCAAACCGAGGTCCCCGCCACCCAACCCGGGATCCCCACCACCCGAACCACCACCCAAACCGATGTCCCCGCCACCCAACCCGGGATCCCCACCACCCGAACCACCACCCAGACCCAGGTCGTCTGGCCCACCGCCTGCTCCGCCAGCCTCACCCACTGGTTGATTGGGATCGCCCTCGGGGTCGGTGACGGTCTCTGTGTCGACCAAGGGGTCCTCAGTGCCCGGCGGAGGCGCACCCACGGCGTTCATGGTGGGCCGTACGATCGACAGGATCGACGGCCCTGCGGTGTTGTAGGAGACGATCAGCGGGTTGAACGCGTTGTCTACCGCCGCGTCGAATTTGAAGATCTCGCGCTCGAACACGCCTTTCACCCCACTGACCGAGTCGGTGACCGGCCCGTCCTGCAGATGTCTCCGCAGGTACGCCAGCACCTCGGCCGAGGTAGTCATCCGATAGAAAGGGTTTTCCCGCCAGGGCAGATTCGCCTGTGGCTGCACCCAGCCCATCACCTGTTGGCGCACCAGGTTCTCGGGGCTCTTCTCGTCGTTGCTGCGCCACTCGTCGAACGCGGTCTGGTATGCCCGCAGGAAGGTAGTGAGGTCCGTCGCCGTGCCGTCGATGATGTCGGCCAGGCTCCTGCCACCGGGGTTCAGCTGGTCATAGAGTGATCTGAAACCGTTGACGACGTTGGCGAGCATGTCGTCGAACGCGCCCGCCGCGCCGCCCTCCCAGCCTGCGGCGTCCCGTGACCGGATCTGTGCCGTGGTGTTGTTGTAGTACGACATCCACGCCGACCACGCCCTGACGTTGGCAGCCGCGTCCCGCAGGCTTCTGACGTTGATCACGTCGCCACGTCCGTCGATCGCGTCCTGAGCCTGTCGGTAAGCTTGCGCACCGACGCTGACGAGTTCGTTGTAGGCGGCCTGGACCCGAGGGTCCAGGCCGAATTCCGCTACCGAAGTAGTGATGCCGCCGTTGCCCTGCCGGTTTCCGAGGTCACCGATGGTCAGGCCATAGCGGACCCAGAAGTAGTACCCGGAGCCTTGGTAGGGAACGATCCAGTTCTCACTGTGAATGAGCCCTCGGTTCCCCGCAGCGCTCGGATTGTCGCTGGTCCCGGCGCCGACAGCGCCGGTAACAGTCATGACCGTGTTGACGACTTCGTTCCAGTGCCTCGGCATTGCGGTCTCCGAACCGTCTGCGGACAGGGCGCAAAAGGCTAGTTGGTGCCAGGATTATTGTTGGGCGACGGATTTATGTTCTTGATGATGTCCTCCAGTGTCGGCGAACCGTTGGTCTGCACGCCCATGGCATCCAGGGTGCTACGGAAGTCCGACAGGAACTTGCTCACCTCCTCCCGCGCCAGCGAGGTGCTGTCGTCCATCGTGGCGACGACCCGCTGGGTGTCGACGACAAGCTTGTCGACGACTCCGGTGAGCCAGACGAACTCTCCCCCGAAAGTCGTGGCCAGGTTCTCGATGGCCGTCTTGAGGGCGGCAGCCTCCGGAAAGCTGGAACTTCCCGGATAAACGGTCATCCCGGTCATGGCCCCGCTGGCGGATACGCTGTGCTCGCCGGCGAACGTCTTCATGTTGGCACCGAGCCACGTGAGCGAGGCGATGATCGTCCGCAGTTCCGCAGGGTTGAATGTCAGCATGTTGGCGCTCTTTCAGTTCACGCGAAGTAGCCGGCGCTGCGATGGTCCGCCATGACGTGGTATTGAGCGATCTCGGAGATGACCTGCGGGGTGCTGTTCAGGACCATGCCGAGTTCACCCATGAGCCGGTCCCAGTTCGCCTTCGCGACGCGGTACTCTTCGGGTGCCGAGCCTGTCCAGTTGACCAGGATGGGACCTGCGGTGGTCTCGAACGCGTCGAGCGCCGAGTCCAGCTCGACGACAAGACTGCGGAGCCCGTCCAGCTCCCCGCCGAGGTTGACGTTGTTGACGTGAATCGGTTGGGTCATGCTTGCTCCTTCGGTAACGGCGCTGCGCTCGGACCAGCTGTCAGTAGTTCAGTTTGCTGCGGAAGCTCGCCACGGAATCGGTTGCCTGCTCGTTCGCCTGAACCGCGTCGCGGTTTGCCAGGCCGATGCCCGTACCGAGGCTGGCGAACTGCTGCACGATCGCGTTGAACCGGGGGACAACCTCCGTGGCCACCGCCGATTTCATCGCCATCGCGGCACCCGACTGGACCCCGGTGATGCCGGCGACCGCCGCGTCGAATCGTGATCTGATGCTGGCGAGTTGCCGCTGCGTCTCGTCATAGGCCGCCGTGACCTGACGGGTTCCTTCGACGTCATGATTAAGGTTGGGACTGGTCAATGCCCTTGCCTCCCGCTCGCGGTAGCACTCGACCGACTATGGATGGGGCTAGTACAACATCAGTCCACAAACGTGGCTACGCCCAAGGCCGTTACAGAGATGGGTTACAAATATTTCATAGAGGTAAACTAGATGATCATGGAAAGGACTCCACCCACCTCTACCTGGAAAAACATGACTGACCGCAGATCGGTGCAAGGTTAAGGAATACCCATGTGGTCGAAGAATACGACGGGCCTAGCTCGATCCGCTCGCCTGGCGTGGGCGCGACACCACCCGACGCCAAGGGATCGAATTCCTGACGCGCAGACATCCCGATCAACGATGTCGTCCCAGGTCACGTCCACACGGCGAAGCGGCGGCGAATGGCCCACCGCCATGGCCTCTCGAATCTCGCTCCGGCGAACACGCGGCCCGCGACGCCTCAGCGCGGCGCGGGCCGTCGAACCGTCAGGAGTTGGTGCACGACACCCGGACCTGCGCCGCGCCGTGCCGCTCACCATTGGGGTTGGCCCCACGGTTCGCAAGGTGGATCGAAATGGCACCGTTCCGCAACGGGTACGTGCCCACGCCGACCCAGCGCCCTCGGTTCACCGTCTGGTCAACGGAAAAGCCGGCATACACCGAGCTGCTCGTACGTCCACCAAGGACTTTGTAGTACGACGGGCGGCCGGCGACGTCGTTGGCCACTCCGCTGGACGGGATGTAGACCGCCACGGCGCAGGACCCGGTCACGACCGGGCTGGTCTCGAACCACCACACCACGTACCGACCGCTGTCCCACGATGAACTGCCGGACATCGGCATCGCGACGAACCGACCGCAGCCGCTGGCACCGCCGCTCTTCTCCGACCAGCTGCCGTCCATGCCGGAGGCGTACCAGTTCTGCGTGGCATCGTTCGCGCAGCCGACTCCGGAGACCTTGACGACCGTGGTCGCCTGCGCAGCCGCAGCCGCAGCCGCAGTCGTCGGGGCGGCCGGCGGAGGCGCACTGTTCGCCAACGCGGCGGGCTGTCCGGCGGACGGCTTGCCGGCTGCGGCCGGAGTCGTTGTCGACTGGCGAGGAGTCATCGCGGCCGGTGGCGGTGCACCGTTTCGCACCGAGGCGGGAATGCCTGCGGTTGGCGTGCCCGCGCCGGCCGGAGTCGGCGTCAGCGTGTCCGGGGACCCGGTCGACGTCGCCGGCGACGGGTCCGGTCCGGTCGTCACGGCAGACTTCGTCGGCCACGGCTGTGCCAGGGCAACGGCCGGGGGGACGGTCGTCCGAGGAGGCTGGCCGCCCGGCCCGGTCACGAAGCTGTAGACGAGCGGGCCGATGAGCATACCTGCGGCCGCTGCCGCCACAGCCGCCCGGAGTCGGCGTCGGCGACGCGCCGGCAGCACATCTCCGGCTCCCGAGGGCTCGTCCGCGTGCCCGGTATGCTCCGCCGCACCTGCCGCTGGCGGGGTGGTGAGACCAAGGCGCGTCCGCCAGCCGGCTCCGACCCGTCGGACCCGACCGGACTCGCCGGTACCGGCTGAGTCGTCCGGCGTGATCCGAGGCTCGGACTCCGCCGGCCGCGGTGCGGCTCCCGTCGTGGGCCGCGCGACGCTGTCGGAGCCGGCGACATCGCTGGCCAGCCGAACACCCGCTCGATCATCGATCGGAACATCCGCGAGCTGGGCTGCGGCCGCCGATCCGGGTAGCGGTTCCTGGCCCCGAACCTGCCTACGGAGCCGAGGCAGCCGCCGGCCCGACGGTACCGATTGCGGCGGCTGCGGCGGCTGCGGCCGCCGTGACGGCTGCGCCGGATCGGGGGCCGTCGCCTCCGCCATGGCCGGCAGAATGATGGTTCGCATCGGGGTCAGATCACTCGGTGGATCGGAGCTCACCTACGTAGTTCCTCTCAAGTCTGCTGGCGCATGACCCGTACTCTGCCTCATGAGCTGCATCAGCCGCAGGACGTGCACGTGACTGTCGACACTCACCACGCAGAACTGGGTCGTCGTACGCCGCACCCGGGCTGAGATCCCAAGATGCCCGGCACCGTTCACCGCGATCTCGGCCAGTGGACCAGCCGGCAGGGGCAGGCACAAGCCGCTCGCCCCCCGTACGGGGGCAGCTGCGGCGAGCAGTCCACGCCACAGCTCCGTGGCCCGCTGCACCCGCGCCGGGTGATCCTCGTGGACCACAGCGACCCCGGACCGCCACGTCTCTTGCAAGTCAGCGAGCATCCGGGCTTGTCGATCATGCGTGGTCAGGACCTGATGCCTGCCGAGTTGCCGACGAACGCCGTAACCGTCCGACCGCACCCAGACCTCGCCGTCCGCCTCCGGATCCAGCAGCCGTCGTAGCCGCCTCGCCGGCGGGGATTGGCTGAACTCGGCGATCAACGCCCCACCGTTCGGTGCGGCCGCTCCCTGGACGTCCCCGGCTGCCCCGCCGCCGATCCCGGCGGCCAGCCGCTCCCGAGCCGATCGGCGATAGGAACTCGCGCAGACGTACATCGTCGCGGCCTCGAACGTCACCAGGCCTCTGGTCCGCATGGGTCCACCGGCCTCCTGCCTTCCGCACCTCGCATCGGTCGCTCGCAGACTCGCAGCCGAGCACGTCGCCGGCCAGCATCCTCGATGGAACGTGATGAACAGTTAACACAGGCGGCCATCGGCGGAAGATGGTGAGCCGACACGCGACAGCGGCGAGACTCGTCGTCTGGGCGCGCCATGGACCACGACCCGGACCGGGTCGACCCCGGTGGGTCAGCGGCGCCGGGCGTCGGCGGGCAGCCGGATGTGTGCCCGCAGCCCACGCGGCCGGGCCGGCATCAGCGTCAATGTCCCACCAGAGGCGGTGATCAGCGTCTCGGCGATCGTCACGCCCAGCCCGGATCCGCTCTGGTTCTGGTCGGCGGCTCGACGCCAGAACGCCTGCCGGGCATTGGACAGCTCCTCAGCCAGCAACCCTCGTCCGTTGTCGATCACGTCGAGCTGTGCCCACCCGTCCGGTAGACGGAACGCGGCGACGACGATCTTCGCGCCGGACCCGGCATACTTCATCGCATTGTCGATCAGCGCGTCCAGGCACTGGCTGATGGCGGACTCCCCGACCCATGCGACGACCCCGTCGGCCCCGCCCCGCACGATCTGCATGCCGGCCAGCGCGGCGGCCGGTTCCCACATCTCCACTCGGGTGGCCACCAGCGCCGAGAGGTCGAGTTCCGTGGCCTGCGCGGCGGTCGCCTCGGCTCGGGCGTAGGCCAGCAACGAATCGCAGATCCGGGTCATCCGGTCGATCTCGTCGACCAGGACGTCGTACTCGTCCTGCGGATCGTCACGGCCGTCGCCCTGCGGCGGCCGAAGGTTGTCGACAGCCAGCCGCAACGTGGCCAGTGGAGTCCGCAGCTGGTGGCTGGCATAGGAGACGAAGGCTCGCTGCCGATCCACTAGCGCCGCCATTCGGGCTCCGAGATCGTTGAAGGCGTCGGCGAGCCGGCGCAGCTCGATAGGGCCGGCCGGCGGCACCGGCCGCTGCGACGTTCCGTCCCGCCAAGCCCGAGCCTCGGCCGTCAAGGACTCGACCGGGTCGCCCAACCAGCGACTCAGCCGACGCGCGGCCTGCACCGCGCCGATGACCAGCAGCAGCACCAGCCCGACCAGCGAGATCCACCAGGCGACCGGCGTACCGCCCGGTCGAGTGACCAGCGACCACGCCAGTGGCGTACCCAGTCCGAGCACGGCCGCTCCCAACAGTGCCAGCTGGACCGCGAGTATCCGGCGCAGCATCAACCGAGCACCTCGTCCGCCTCGTCACCGATCGGCGCCGCCGGACCAGGCCCAGAACCGTCGACGGGCACGAGCCGGTAACCGACCCCACGGATCGCCTCGACGTGCACGGACCCCTCGACCTTGGCGCGCAACCGGGCGATGTGCACATCGAGCGTACGGCTGGTGCCGGGCCAGGATGTGTTCCAGACCTCGATCATCAGGCGGTCCCGCCGTTGCACCGTGCCGGGTTCGCCAGACAGCAGGGCCAGCAGCTGGAACTCCTTGCGGCTCAGCGACAGCCGTTCGTCACTGACGAACGCCTCGTGGCGATCCAGGTCCACGCGCAACGTGCCGATCTCCCGGACACCCGCCGGGCGCGGCCGGGCCCGACGCAGCACTGCCTCGATCCGCGCCTGCAGCTCACCGAAGCTGAACGGCTTGACCAGGTAGTCGTCAGCGCCCGCCCGCAGACCCGCGATGCGTTCGCTCTCCTCCGATCGGGCGCTCAACACGATGATCACCACCTCGCTGCGCGCCCGCAGCTCGCGACAGACGTGCAGGCCGTCCCAGTCCGGCAGGTTGAGGTCGAGCAGCACCACGTCCGCTGGCGCGGCGGCCAACGCCTCGGTCGCGGTACCGACATGGGTCAGCTCGTATCCCGCCCGACGCAACGCCGTCCCCAGCACACGCGCGAACCGCAGGTCATCCTCGACGAGCAAGACCTTCAACTGACCCACCCCACAGGTGTCTGGCGTGCTGGTGGTGACATCAGAGGCAGATACTATGGTCCCGAGAGAGCGGTTCGCCAACTCTTGTCTATTGTGGGCTGATCCGACCTGCGGATACGGACGCGGCTTCCACCAGTGTGAACGTGTCCACGGCCGGGAAACGTCCGAACACCGGACCGAACACCGCGTCCCGCCTCGCAGAGCCACTGCTCTACCTCTCTACCTCCACTCGTAGACCGGCTTGACTAGCCAGATGCCGTGGATCAAAGGCAGGGCGACTTGGCTAGCCATATCAACACTTAGACACGAGACATCTAGCCTGGCTAGCCAACAGGTATGGTCCGGACATGGCGCTCGACCCCGACGACCCACGCACCCCGTCCCAGCAGATCGCCGCCGCCCTGCGCGCCGAGATCAAAACCGGCAAGTTCGCCCCCGGCGAGAAGCTGCCCAGCCAAAACGACCTGGTCGAACGCTTCTCCGTCGCCCGCGAGACGATCAAAGCCGCCCTGCGAAAGCTCCAGGACGAGCGACTGATCGTCACCCGCCAAGGCAGCGGCACGTTCGTCCGCGCCAACACCGAACGCCCCGTCGGTCTACGCCCGCACATCGAACGCGCCTTCGAGGCCACCCACGTCGCGATCGACTTCGCCGGCTTCTCCGGCGAGACCCTCCACAACGCCATCCAGGAGACGTTGGACAAGGTCCGCGTCGGCCGACTCACCCCGGGATCGATCCGCATCCGGATCCTGATCTCCGACATGAACGCCCCGATGGCGATCCCGTGCCGGGCCGAGGACCGCGCCGACGACCCCCGCGTCCGCGCCCGGTCGGCCCGCATCACCAACCGGTCCATCCACGCCATCATCGACGCCGTCCAGGAGCTGGCCGATCTCGACCTGGTCAAGGCCGCCACCACCGAGGTACGCGTCCACGGCGCGGCCCCGCTGTTCAAACTGTTCGTCATCAACGACGAGAAAGCGTTCTTCGGCTTCTACCCCGTCGTGGAACACACCGTCAGCGTCGACGGCCAACCCATGGCCATCTACGACGCCATGGGCAAAGACGCGATCCTCTTACCGTTCACCCCCAGCGACGACGACGCATCCTACGACGGCCTGTACGTGCAGCAGGCCGGAGCCTGGTTCAACAGCCTGTGGAACACCATCGCCCGCGAGTACACGTCATGAACGCCGAACTCGCCGCCGTCATCGACCGCGCCCGGTTCCTGCTGCTCGACTTCGACGGACCCGTCTGCAAGGTCTTCGCCAACCACCCCGCGCCCCAGGTCGCCGCCACCCTGCGCCGCCTGCTGGTCGACCAAGGCGTCACCATCCCGGCGGACCTGCTCGACGAACCCGACCCGCTCGCCGTCCTGCGCTGGACCGCCACCCTGAACCGGCCCGTCATCGTCCGCCTGGTCGACGACGCCCTCCGCGCCGCCGAGCTGGACGCGATCACCGTCGCCGAACCCACCCCGTACGCGCGGGAAGTCATCGTGGCCGCCCACCACGCCCGACGCGGGATCGCGATCGTGTCCAACAACAGCGCCGACGCCGTCACCCAATATCTGATCGCGCGACGGCTCGCCGCCTACGTCCACCCCGTCATCGGCCGCCCCCACGGCGACCCCGGCGGTATGAAACCCCATCCCGGTCCGGTACTCGCCGCCGTCCGCGAACTCCACACCCACCCCGAGGAATGCGTACGTCAGAGCGAATCCAGGACGTCAGACGCCGACCAAAGCCGACCATGAACGACCATCGATGACGGGAAGTTCGTGCAGCTCAGCGGCTTGATCGGCGTACTGAACTGGGGTGGAACGGACGAGTCGACCTGTACGCCGGATTCTGTCCCGTACGCGCCGGTTGCCCGGCTACGCAGCGGGGGCGGCCATCCATCTCGGCCTACCGTCGCCGGCAGGCTCCAGCGGCCTACCCGCAGGCTCGGGCGGGCAGCCCTCGAACGCCTGCGCAGGTCGGCGTCTCGCGACACCGGCCCTTTTGGCCTTGCTCCGGGTGGGGTTTACCGAGCCATCCCGGTCACCCGGGATGCTGGTGGGCTCTTACCCCACCGTTTCACCCTTACCTGGCGTTTCACCGCCCGGCGGTCTGTTTTCTGTGGCACTGTCCCGCGGGTCACCCCGGGTTGCCGTTAACAACCACCCTGCCCTGAGGAGTCCGGACGTTCCTCGGCAACAGGGGACATATCCCCCGCTGACGCGGCCGCCCGGTCGACTCGTCCGTCCGAGGGTCAATCGTACGCAGCCACGATCACCGCCGAACGATAGGCTGGCCGCGCCCCCTCGACCAGCGCCGATCTAGAAGGATTGTGGTCGGTATACCGGCCAGATCCTTCTAGATCCACCGCAGGACGTGCAGCTCAGCCGGATAATTCCGTGCTCGACCCGGTGGGCCGGGACTACGATCGCGCGGTGCTGACGGCAGACGAGTCGATCCTGGGCGGCAACGACTGGGCGGATCCGGCCTGGCGCGACGGCGTACTGCAATGGGTTGGCGAGCAGCTCGCTGCCCGGGGCACGCCGGCCGTCGGCCCGGTCGAGCAGGAGCGGGTACGTCCCTGGTCGGTGACCTACCGCGCGCCGACCGCCGCCGGCTGGCACTGGTTCAAGGCGAACACGTACGGCTGCCGCTACGAGGCACCGCTCGCCGCCGCGCTCGCCGGCTGGGTACCGGACGCGGTCCTCGCCCCGATCGCGACGCATCCGGTACGCGGCTGGCTGCTCACCGCCGACGCGGGCGCGACCCTGCGGGACGCTCTCGGGCGGCGGCGCGGCGGGGCGGACGCGCCACGCGACGCCGACGCCGAGTTGCCGCACTGGGTCGCGCTACTGGAGCAGTACGCCGACCTGCAGCGCACCGTGGCACCGCACGCCGAGGCGATGGTGGCCCTCGGCGTACCGGATCAGCGGTCGGACCGGCTGCCAGCGCTGCTGGCCGACCTGCTCGACGACCCGGCGGTACGGGCCGGTCTCGGACCGGAGCGGGCGGCCGCTGTCGCCGCGAAGGCACCCGACGTGGCCCGCTGGTGTGCCGAGTTGGCCGCCGACGGGATGCCCGCGTCGCTGCAGCACGACGACCTGCACGACGGCAACGTCTTCGTGGCGGACGGCGGCTACGTGACCAGCGGCGACGCGATGGCGCCGTACCGCTTCTTCGACTGGGGTGACGCGAGCGTGGCGCACCCGTTCGGGACACTGCTGGTGACCCTGTCGTCGGCGTCATACGCCTACCGTCTGGCCCCCGGAGATCCGTGGCTGGCGCGGCTGCGGGACGCGTACCTGTCGGGTTGGCCCGGCGACGGCGCGGCGCGGCGCCGCAGCGCGGCCCTGGCATGCCGGTTGACCCGGATCAGCCGGGCGTTGTCGTGGCGACGGGCACTGGACCGGGCGGCGTCGCCGATCGACGACGACGTGCGTGACGCGCCCGCCGAATGGCTGGCCGAGCTGAGCGAACCGGACATCGTCTGACCGACTCCGACCCTGTCGCAGGGATCGAGGGAACCTCCATGGTTGTCATCCGGGCAGGTTGACGACAAGGAGGGTCCCCTCGTGCGACGGCAGGCCGCACGACAGCGGGCGAACCGACGCTCAGCGCAGGGCGCGGACCAGGAGCAGGACGCCGATCCCGATGCCGAAGATGACGATGCCGAAGCGCAGGACTGTCGGCGGGAGCTTGCGTACCACCCGGGCCCCGACGTAGCCGCCGACGATGGTGGCCGGGGCGACGGTCGCCGCCGCTACCCAGTCGACCGGGCCGAAGATGGCGAACACGGCGACGGTGGTGACCCCGACCGCCGCCGAGAGCAGGTTCTTCAGCGCGACGACTCCGTTGAGGGTTTCGTCGAGCACCAGGGCCAGGCCGGCGAC
Source organism: Solwaraspora sp. WMMD406 (assembly GCF_029626025.1). NCBI lineage: Bacteria > Bacillati > Actinomycetota > Actinomycetes > Micromonosporales > Micromonosporaceae > Solwaraspora > Solwaraspora sp. WMMD406. Next base: position 2,913,484 of record NZ_JARUBF010000001.1, on the reverse strand, counting down.
CAGCATCACCCCGAGCGCGGCGCCGAAGTATCCGCCGTACGCGGCGCAGAAGAAGGTCATCGCCTGCAGTGACCACTGTTCGCGCCCGGGTGGCAGGTGGTGGGGTTCGCCGACGAGGCGGCGCAGTTGGTTCTGCAGGCCGAGCACCGCCGCCGCGCTGATCACCAGGAACGGCACGATCAGTTCGAAGGCCCGGGGCGGGGTGACCAGCAGCAGTGCGCAGCCGAGGACCGCCCCGGCGACGGCGGTCGGGACGAGGCGCCACAGCCCTCGGCGGCGCGGTAGGTCGACCCGGCTGCCGACCGTGCTGGCGATGTAGCCGGGGCAGACCGCGATCGCGTTGGTGACGTTCGCCGAGACCGGTGGCAGCCCGACGGCGATCAACGCCGGGAAGGTGATCAGCGAGCCACCGCCGGCCGCCGCGTTGACGGTGCCGGCGGCCAGCCCGGCCCCGACCAGCAGCGCGAACGCGGGAAGATCCATCCTGCGAGGCTAGCGGCGCGGGGGCGACGCGCGACCCCGGTGTGGCGACATCGAGTCGGGGCGATTTCGGGTCAGGGGGTGGCGATGCCGGCCAGGTGCGCGGTGTCGTTGACGGTCCGTACCGCCACCCCACCGTCGGGCCAGGTGTCGATCACCGAAATGCCGGTCGGGTCCAGGTAGAGCCGGTGCAGCAGCGCGTCACCGGCTCCCAACGCGTCCCGCAGAATGATCTTGAGCGGGGAGACGTGCGAGACGACCACGACGGTCTTTCCCCGGTACGCGCCGAGCAGTTCCCGCACCACCCGGCGGACCCGCCCGGCCACCTGGGCGAAGGACTCACCACCCGGCGGAGCCAACTCGGTCGACGCCAACCAGGAAGTCAACTCGGCCGGCCATCGTTCCCGTACCTCGGCGAAGGTGCGCCCCTCCCAGTCGCCGAAGTCACATTCGATCAGGTCGGCTTCGGTGCGTACCGTCGGGTGGCCGACCTCGGCGGCGATCGCCCGCGCGGTGTCCACGCACCGGACCAGCGGCGAACAGACGATCGCGTCGACCTTGGCCCGGATCACCGCGATCCGCGCGGCGGCGGCGACGGCCTGAGCGACGCCCTGTTCGGACAGGGGTACGTCGCCGCGACCGGAGTAGCGGCTCTGCTTGTTCATCCCGGTCTCGCCGTGCCGGACCAGGATCAGCCGGGTGGCGGTGGCGGTGGCCGGCGGCTCCCAGGAGGCGGCGGGCACAGCGCCGGATCCGGCGACGGCGAACATCGACGGCTGGGGCTCGGCGGCCGGCGGCCCGGCGGTGGTGACCGTGGGGTCGCTGGCCGCCGTCGCGGCCGGAGCCTCGCCAGAGGCCGACGCAGCGCCCGGAGCCGCAGCGCCCGGAGCCGCAGCGCCCGGAGCCGCAGCGCCCGGAGCCGCAGCGCCCGGAGCCGCAGCGCCCGGAGCCGCCGCGACGGCGGACGCGGCCCGGCTGGACTTGGCCGGTTTGCCGGCGGCCCGGTCCATCGCCTGGTTGGCCAGCGCGTCGGCGCGCTTGTTCTTCTCCCGAGGGATCCAGCCGAAGCTGACCGTATCGAACTCGCGGACCAGTCTGGCGGCCTGCGCGGCCAGTGGCCGCAGTCCCGGGTTCTTGATCTGCCACCGGCCGGTCATCTGCTCCACCACCAGCTTGGAGTCCATCCGTACGTCCACGGCGGTGGCACCCAGGTCGGCGGCGGCGCGCAGCCCGGCGATCAGGCCCTGATATTCGGCGACGTTGTTGGTGGCGATACCCAGTGCCTCGCCCCGCTCGGCCAGCACCGCACCGGTGACGCCGTCGAGCACCACCGCCCCGTACCCGGCCGGTCCGGGGTTGCCCCGGGCGCCGCCGTCGGCTTCGACGATGACCTTCATCGCGGCGCTCACAGGCCGGACTCAGCGGTGCGCACCATGATCCGCCGGCACTCCTCGCAGCGGACCACCTCCGCCGGGTCGGCGGCCTTGATCCGGCTCCGCTCGGTGGCGGACAGTTCGAGCCGGCAGCCTCCGCAGCGGCCGGCCCGCAGCAGCGCGGCGGCCAACCCGCCCGAGTTCTCGCGGACCTTGTCGTAGAGAGCGACCAGGTCGGCGGGTAGGTCGTTGGCGAGCGGCGCCCGGGAGGAGGTCTTGAACGCCTCCTCGCTGGCGATCTCGGCCAGTGCCTTGTCCCGGGCCGCTTCGACGTCGGCGCGTCGCTGGCGCGTGGTGTCGATCCGCCCGGTGATCTCGTCGAGGGTGGCCTGGGCGGTTTCCCGCTGCTCCATGAGTTCCAGTTCGGCGTCTTCCAGCTCGGTCTGCCGGCGGGTCAGCGACGCCATCTCGTGCTGCAGCGCTTCCAGTTCCCGGGCCGGGCCGGAGCCGAGGGTGAGCCGGGCCTGGTCCTTGTCCTTGCGGGCGCGGACCTGCTCGATGTCGCGTTCCAGGCGGGCGATGTCGCGGTCCAGGTCGTCGACGGCGACCTGCGCGCGGACCCGCTCGTCCTCCAGCGCCGACAGCTCGCGGGCCCGCGCGTCCAACTCCGCGTGCTCCGGCAGGGTCCGGCGGCGGTGGGCGAGCTGGGCGAGGGCGGTGTCGATCGCCTGCAGGTCGAGCAGGCGACGCTGGGCTTGCGGGTCGGCCTTCACTAGTGGTGCTCCTTCGGGTGGTCAGCTGGTGGGGGACGACGGTGCGTGCAGGGTCCACGGATCAGTATCGAGGTCGGAGGCGGTCGCCCGCACCGGCAGTTCGGTGGCGAGGAGGCCGACGAGGTCGTCCAGCCAGGGGCGTTCGGTGGCCCAGTGGGCGGCGTCGAGCAGCGCCGGGCCGGCCTCGGCGATGTGATCGGCGGCCGGGTGGTGGCGCAGGTCGGAGGTGAGGTAGGAGTCGACGCCCGCAGCGGCCGCGGCGTCGAGGAAGGAGTCGCCCGCGCCGCCGCAGACCGCCATCGTGGTGATCATCCGCTCGGGGTCGCCGGCGGCCCGTACGCCCCAGGTGGTGGCCGGCAGCGCGGCGGCGGCCCGGCTTGTCAGTTCGGCGAGGGTGACCGGCTGTGGCAGGGTGCCGATCCGGCCGGCACCCTGCCCGTCGACGCTGGCGGCCGGGGTGCCGGCGGCGGCCGGCACCAGCGGGCGCAGATCGGTCAGTCCGAGCCGGGCTGCCAACGCGTCGGAGACGCCCGGTCGGGCGACGTCGGCGTTGGTGTGCGCGGTGTAGAGCGCGACGCCGCCTCGGATGAGCTGGTGGATGATTCGTCCCTTGTAGGTGGTGGGGGCGATCGAGGAGACTCCACGCAGCAGCAGCGGATGATGGGCGATGATCATCTGCGCGCCGGCGTCGATCGCTTCCGCCACGGTCTGCGGCACGCAGTCGACGACGCACCAGACCGTGCGAACGGGTGCGTCCGGCTCGCCCAGGATCAGGCCGACGCGGTCCCACTGCTCGGCCCAGGCCGGCGGGTAACGGCGCTCGACGGCGGCGATGACGTCCGCCACCCGGACCGGCGAACCGCCCACGACATCAGCCGGGTCGCCCGCAGCCCGCGCCGACGGTGATGTAGTTGTGCCCACGGCGGCCCAGCTTACCTACTTGTCCGCCACCGTCCCCCGATTCAACGCTGACCGGTGGCGGCCTCGATCTGCTCGTCGAGCGCGTCGAGGGTCAGTTCCCAGGGAATCCGGTCGATGATCTGCTCGCCGATGCCCGGCGGCTGCAGCGGCAGGATCTCGTCGCCGAGCAGCACTCGTACCCCCCATCCCCGCAGCCGGACCACGCTCTCCTGGAAGGCCGGATGGCCGGCGAGTGCGGTGTTGGTGAACGGCAGCGTGACGATCGGCAGGCCCTTGCCCTGGGCTTCGACGACCAGACCGAGCGCCAGGGTGTCGGTGATGCCGGCGGCCCACTTGTTGATCGTGTTGGAGGTGGCCGGCGCGACGATCATGGCGTCGGCAGGGGGCAGGACGTCCGGGTCGCCGGGGTTCTTGTAGTCGGACCGCACCGGGTTGCCGGTCTGCGCGGCCAGCCCGGGTACGTCGACGAACTTGCGCCCGTCCGGGGTGACCACCACGCACACCGCCCAGCCACGTCGCTGCGCGAAGGTGACCAGCCGCCCGACCCGTCGAGCGGCCGGACTTCCACAGGCGACCACGTACAGGGTCCGGTCAGGGACCGGGTTCACACCGTCACCTCGCTACCCGTCGGCACTTGTCATACCCCTACCCCCATGTGTTCGGCCAGCTCCGCCACCGGCGCCGGGGGGGTGCCCCGAGTCCGGCGCAGCACCTCCGACATCACCTCGTGAGCGATCGGACGACACCGGATCTCCGCCGGCGCCAACCGGTCTCCTTCGAGAAGCATCTCGCTGGCCTTGTCGATCTCGCCGAACTGGGCGTAGCCACGTGCGACGTCGAGCATGTGGTGGGCCCGGCGCTCCGGCAGCAACGCGCTGAAGCCAGGCATCTCCATGATCGCTCGATGAGTGTCGACCGCCATCCGTCCTTCGCCCAGCTCGACGGCGGCGGCGGCCCGGTGCAGCTCGACGTTGGTCGGACCGAAACTGGTCCAATAGTGGTTGCGGTCCTCACCGAGCGCCCGTGCCGCCTCCTCGGCACCATGCACCAAATCCCGTACGGTGGCGCTGTCGCCGATCCGGGCGGCGGCCATCGCCCCCTGCAGCAGCAGCAGCCCGTAGACCGACAACTGCGCGGGCGTGCATTCGCCGCTGGTGCCCGGAGCGAGCCGGTTGGCGATGTTGACGTTGACCTCCAACGCCGCCCGGGACCGGCCGAGGGCGAGCAACGCGTTACCGACCCGGCAGGTGGCCACGCCGGTGAGCAGCGGGTCACCGGCGCGCTGGGACACCACGATCGACCGGTCGGCGGCCAGCCAGGCCAAATCATGCTCGCCGAGTTTGCGCAGGGTGGTCGAGGCGATCTGGTAGATCTGCCCGAGCAGGCTGGACGCTTCCCTCGCCTCGTCGGTGTTGGCGTAGAGGGTGTCGGCCGCCTGGGCGTCGCGCAGCAGCCGGGGCAGCGCCCGGGCCAGCACCCCGTACTTGGCGTGCTGGAAGGTCAGCCAGGCGTGGTTGGTGGCCTTGCGCATCTCGGCGAGTTGCGGCGGCGTCGGTGCCGGTTCGAAGAAGGCACTGATCGAGTCGTAGCGTTCGAGCGCGGCCCGGATCTCCTCGACTTCCACCTGGTCGATGCAGGTGACGCTCTCCGGACGGCGCTCCGGCTCCTTGCCGAGCAGCAGTTGGACGTCGACCTGCAGGACGTCGGAGATCTCGTAGACGACGGAGAACTTGTCGAGCCGGCGGACTCCTCGCTCGACCTTGTCCACCCAGCTTTTGGACTTGCCGAGCCGGTCGGCGAAGACCTGCTGCGACATCTTGCGTCGGCCGCGCCAGTAGGCGACCCGTCGGCCGATCGGTAAATCGTCCGCGCCCAATGTTCCCCCCTTGCCTCGCCTCAGCCCTGGCCGGCAGGACGGAAGCGGTCGATCGACGTGGCGTCCCCCCGAACGTACGGACCTCGGCACTGTACTCATCGCACAGCCAGTCCCCGTACCCCAACTGAGCTCATCGCACAGCCTGTGCGTCAGGTCCGTCACAGATGCTCGTAGTTTTCGATGCAACTTGCAACGGTCTCCACCGTGACGGCGTGTCTGCGCAGGCGTTCTCTCCCCGCGTGCGCAGACACGCCGATCCTGGTTGAGCCCGTTGCCGATGTCATGACGTGTTGGGGGGAATCTCGATCATGCGGTGGACGGTCCAACCGCCTTTCGTTCGGCTGCGGCTACGCCGCGGCGCGCTGCACTATGCCGCTCATGGCTGGCCGGTGACGCCCGGGGCCTACCTGAAGGACGGTCGGTTCTGCTGCGACCGGCCCGGGTGTCCGACGGCCAGCTGCCATCCGGCGTTGGAGAGCTGGGAGCGGTCCGCCTCCGACCGCCCCGACCGGGTGAGCTCGTGGTGGCGGCGACAACCGCACGCGGTCCTGCTCGCCACCGGTTACGCCTTCGACGTCCTGGAGATGCCCGCCCGGCTCGGCCTACGGGTGCTGTGCACGGTCCGACTACGCGGAGGTGCGGCGGCCCCCGGGCACGGCCAGCTCCGCGGTCCCGTCGCGGTCACCCCGACCGGACGATGGATGTTCCTGGTACGCCCCGGCGACGCGCTGCGGCCGGAGTTGGCCGAGTCGCTCGACGTGATCCAGCACGGTCACGGGTCGTGGATCCCGGCGCCGCCCACCCTGCTGCCCGAGGGTGCCGTCCGCTGGGCGGTGCGGCCGGAGGAGGTCCGTTGGCAGGTGCCCGACTCGTACGCCGTACAGCGGATCGTCGTCGACGCGCGGGAAAGCGCGACATCGCCGCGACGGCTGCCGCACCCCCGGAGCGCGCCGATCGAGTCGGTGCCGGCGGTGAGCCTGGCCCAGCGGGTCGCCGTGCCAGCGACCGTCCCGGTCCCCCGGCAGGTCTCGACGCTGCGCAGAGCGATGTGATCCGAGTGCGCCCGGTTGTCGTCACGCTGGCCGGCCGGGTGGGTCGCACCAGCTGAGGTGACCTGCCCTCGACGTGGGTGAGTGCCGCCGCTGTCGGATGAACCTTCACGGCCGGCGGCACTCACCCACGTCGACGTTCTTCTCTTGATCCGCGTGCCGCACCGGGCGTATCCGCGCTCGACGCCGCCCGAACGCCGTCACAGACGCCACCCGGACGCCGGCTGATCGGATGACCAGTTTGCCGGTTCACGCGCAAGCCGCAGGAAGTGTCGGCGTGAGCGCCAGCCGAGTGGGTAATGCGCCGGTGGCCTTCGTGATGCGGGTCCGGACCCGATGCGCATCACGAGCGTGACGCGCTCGGACGCGAGAGCGCCAACGGTCGTCGGGGACGCTTGGAGGGAAGGTACGCCATGCTCAGCAGGGAGGATCAACGCCGGTTCGACCAGATCGCCCGCCATCTGCGGACGACCGATCCGGACTTCGTCGCCCGAGTGGGTGATCGGGCCGCGAACCGCCGCAACCGGATGGCCATCATCGCCAGTGTGCTGCTGTGGGCGACCGTGCCGCCGCTCGCGTTGTTCGGCGGATGGCTGGCGGCGATCATCTCGACGGTGGCGCTCTGCGTCGCCGGGGTCCTCGCCCTGCGCGCCCGACGTTGGTGACCGGCTCGGGTCGGGCGGTCATCCGCTACCCGGGTCGTCCGCCGAACCGTCGGTAGGCCCGGCTCAGCAACGCCACCAGCCCGGGGCCGCCGACGGCCGCCGACGGCGCGGCGAGCTGGCGGAGCAGCAGATCGGAGCGGGCCGGCAGCACCGGTGCCCGCGCCGGCAACGGCACCGGCGCACGCCAGAAGGCGGCATCTGTCGCGGTCGGCTCGGGCAGGTCGACCAACGCCCAGGCGGCGCCGACCGCCGGGACCCCGGCACCAGCGGCGCCGCCGGAACCGTTGGCGCCAGCCGACGTGGCCGGGGCCGGCCGCAACCGGCTCAGCAACGTCTGCCGGTCCCGGCCCCGCCAGTGCAGGATCTCGAACGGGTCGGCGTCGAACACCTCGGCGAGTAGATAGCAGGTCGCGGCCACGTGCTTGCACGGCACCGCGTCGTCGGGGCAACCGCACCGCAGGGTCAACTCGCCGATTCCGCGCGGAAACAGCGGTGATCCCGCGGCGTCGAAGACCTCCTCCAGCTCCGGAGGCAGGTCACCGGCGAGCAACCGGGCACTGTAGAACGCCTGCGCGGCGAGGGTCCGCTCGATGTCGCGCCACACCGACCCCGGAAACACCGGGAGCCCGATCCGCACCTCGTACGGCTGCGGCCGGGAACCCTGCACCCGGGCGGTGACCACGCCCGGAGCGACCCGCAACGTGACGACCTGACCGGACCGGGCGTAGGACCGTCCCCGGCTGAGCCGGGTGCCCAACGCGAACGACTCCAGTACGTCGACGAAGCGCCGCGACCACCAGGACTGTCCGATCGCACCCCGGGTGCTGCGTGCCCGCAACCCGCCGTCGACCCGGCGCGGACGTCCGTACTCGGCGAACGCACTCACCGCACCACCTGCCATCCGACCACCGTCACTCGACCACCGCTCCGGCCTCCAAGGCGAACAGTTCCCGCAGCTGCGTGGTGGACAGCTCGGTCAGCCACTGTTCACCGCTACCCACGATGCTGGCGGCCAGGCCACGCTTGTCCGCCACCATCGCGGCGATCTTCTCCTCGGCGGTGCCGGCGCACACGAACTTGCGTACCTGCACCGCCCGCCGCTGCCCGATCCGGAACGCCCGGTCGGTGGCCTGATCCTCCACGGCCGGATTCCACCACCGGTCGACGTGCACCACATGGTTGGCGGCGGTCAGGGTCAGCCCGGTGCCGCCGGCCTTGAGCGACAAGACGAAGATCGGCGGACCGGAGCTGTCATGTTGGAAGCGGGCCACCTGCGTGTCCCGGTCCGCCTTGGTCAACCCACCGTGCAGAAACAGCACCTCCCGACCGGTGTACGCGGACAGATGGCCCCGCAGCATCGCGCCGAACTCGGCGTACTGGGTGAACAGCAGGGCCTTTTCGCCGGCCGCCAGCACCTCGTCGAGGATCTCGGTCAGCCGGGCCAGCTTGCCCGAACGCCCCGCCAGATGCGACCCGTCCCGCAGGAACTGGGCCGGATGGTTGCAGACCTGCTTGAGCTTGGTCATGGTCGCCAGCACCAGGCCGCGCCGTTCCATGCCGGTGCTGGACTCGATGCGACGCATCATGTCGTCGACCACCGCCTGATAGAGCGATGCCTGCTCGGCGGTGAGGTTGCACAGCACCTCCATCTCCAGCTTCTCCGGAAGATCGGCGATGATCGACCGATCGGTCTTGAGACGGCGCAGCACGAACGGACCGGTGATCCGGCGCAGTCGTTCGGCAGCCTCGACGTCGCCATGCCGCTCCACCGGCTCGGCGTACCGTTTGCGGAACGTCGCGGCCGGTCCGAGCAGCCCCGGATTGGCGAAGTCCATGATGGACCACAAGTCGGCGAGCCGGTTCTCCACCGGCGTACCGGTGATCGCGACCCGGTGCCGGGCGGGCAGCGAGCGAATCGCGACGGACTGGCGGGTCGCGGCGTTCTTGATCGCCTGCGCCTCGTCGACCATGATCCGATGCCAGGCGATCTCGGCCAACTCGGCGGCGTCCCGGGTCGCCACGGCGTACGTGGTGATCACCAGCCGGGAGGCCGTCACCGCCGCCGCGAATGCCTCCCTGCGCGGGCGTTCCGCCCCGTGATGCACGTGCACCGTCAGGTCCGGCACGAACGTCGCCGCCTCCCGGCACCAGTTGCCGACCAGTGACATCGGACAGATCAGCAGGGTCGGTCCGACGTGCGGTTCGTCGGCGGCGAGCATCGCCAACAGCTGGACGGTCTTGCCGAGTCCCATGTCGTCGGCCAGCACCCCGCCCAGACCGATCGAGTGCAGGAACCGCAGCCAGGCAACCCCCCGCCGCTGGTACGGCCGTAGCTGTCCCCGGAAGCCGGGCGGCTCGCTCACCGGCACCAGCCGACGGTCGGCCTGGCCGCTGAGCAGGTCGCCCAGGGCACCGTCGGCGCTGACGCCGAGCACCGGCAGGGGCAGGTCGCCCTCGTCGTGCGGATCGCCGTCGTCGTGCTCGCCCAGGGCCAACCGGAGCAGGTCGACCAGGCTGAGTCGGCCGCCGGAACGCAGCAGCGACAGGCCGGCGGCGAGCCGCTTGGCGTCGACCTCCACCCACTGGCCACGCAGCCGGACCAGCGGGGTCTTGGCCCGGGCCAGCTCCCGCAGTTCGGCCTCGGTCAGCTGCTGCTCGCCGAGGGCCACCTCCCACTGGTAGTCGACCAGGTCGGCCTGGCCGAACCGGCTGTCGACCTGCACCGCGCCGGGAGCGGTACGGCTGGTGACGCGCAGTCGGGCTCCGAGCCGGGCACCCCGACCGTGCCACCACGACGGCAGCAGCACGGTGAACCCGGCCGCGTGCAGCGCCGGTGCGCCGTCACGCAGGAACCGGTGTGCCCCGTCGACGTCGAGGTCCAGCCCGTCCGGGGTGGCGGTACGCAGCGCGTCCTCGATCGCCGGCCAGAGTCGACTGGCCCGGCCCAGTTCGGCCAGCAGCGCCTCCGGCGGGGTGCCGGTGTGTCGGGTCAGTGGTCGCAGGCCGTCGCCGCCGCGCCAGATCTGCTCGGCGTCGACCACCAGACTCGGCTCGTCGGTGGCCTGCAGGGCGAATTCGAGCCGCCAGGGTGCCGCGTCGCCGGCACCCGCGTCACCGGCACCCGCGTCACCGGCACCCGCGTCACCGGCCGGTGTGTCACCGGCCGCCCCAAGGCCGGCCGCCCCGACGCCGGCCGGCGGTTGCGGAGCGTCCGTCGTGGCCGGCTCGCGCAGCCGGAAGCAGGCCCGAACCGGCCGGACAGCCACCTCCCGGTGCCAGTCGTCGAGCCCGGCACGGAGCGTGGCGAGCGGCCCGGCCGGCGCCGCGAACGCTCGTTGCCGGCCGGTCAACGCGCTCAGCCACGCGTCACGCACCGCCAGCACACCGGACCCGGAGCGGCGGTCGGCCAAGCGAACCCCGTCCAGCACGGCTCGGGCGGCGGCGTCGGTCAGCGCGTCCAACGCGGCGGCGACGACGCGCGCCCCGGATCCGAGTAGCCCGGATCCGAGTCGCCCGGAACCCTCGGACGATCGGGTGCCGGCGGCGGACCCGGACCCGGCTGGCAGCGCGGCGGGCCCGGACCCGGCTGGCAGCGCGGCGGACATTGCGGCGGGCGGTACGGCGGCGGCGAGCGAACGGGCCCACTGCCGGTCAGCACCGGTCAGCACCGGAAGCCAGCACGCGGTAGCCGTACCCTCGTCGCGGTCGGCACGCACCGCCGGCACGACCCGCCCCCGGGCGACCAGCTCAGCGGCGAACCCGGCAAGCAGCGCGAGGTGCCGTACCGAGGCGGCGACGGTGACGTCCGGGTCGCCGTCGGCCGCGTCGTGCAACGTGCACAGCACCGACAACGCCTCGTCGACGTCGAACTCCAGGGTCGGCACCAGCCAGGACGCGGTCCCCGCCACCGGAGTCGATCCGGTGGTCGCGTCGACCGGCTGGGTACGGACCAGTTCCGGCGACTCCATCGGCCGGCCGGTCACAGTGGGCAGAACCAGTGCCGCGCTCGCCGTGGTGGCCTTCGCCACCACCGTGTCGAGAATCGGCGTCAACGCCGCCGCCAGCCGGTCGAGGTCGGCGGCGAACGGGTGCGGGCGTCGCCGGGGCGGGCGTCCGGGACGGCGTGGTGGTGCCGCCGGCAACCTCGAATCCTCCGCCCACAACGCCAGACGTCCACCCGGGCTGAGCAGGCCATGCACCACCAGCATGGTTCCTCCACTCTGCCGCGCGCCGCCGGAGCCGATCTGCCCGGATGGTACGGGTGCGGCCGGTCGCCGGCCCAATCGACGCGCGGCCCACCCGGTGGGCCGCGCGTCGCGGACAAGCGGGATCGCCGTCGCGGACAAGCGGGATCGCCGTCGCGGACAAGCGGGATCGCCGTCGCGGACAAGCGGGATCGCCGTCGCGGATGAGCATGGGCCGCACGGAACGAGCGTGCGAGATCAGCCGTGCCAGGAACGCCAGAGCGCGGCGTACGGTCCACCGGCGTCGACCAGTTCGTCGTGGCTGCCCAACTCGCTGATCCGGCCCTGTTCGAGGACGGCCACCCGGTCGGCGTCGTGCGCCGAGTTGAGCCGGTGCGCGATGGCGATCACGGTCCGCCCGGCCAGCACGGCGGCCAACGCCCGCTCGGTGCGCCGGGCCGTGGTCGGATCCAGCGCGGCGGTCGCCTCGTCCAGGATCAGGATGTCCGGGTCGGCCAGCACCAGCCGGGCCAGGGCAACTTGCTGCGCCTCGGCGGCGCCCGGTTCCCGCGCCCCGTCGCCAAGGAGCGTGTCCAGGCCGTCGGGCAGGGTGGCGTACCAGTCGGCTCCGACGACGACCAGCGCGGACCGCAACCGCTGGTCGTCGGCCTCGGGTGCGGCGAAGGCCAGGTTGTCCCGCAGCGAACCCATGAACACGTGGTGCTCCTGGGTGACCAGGGCGATCCGCCGACGTCGCTGCGCCGGATCGAGGTCGGTGACCGGGACCCCGCCCAGCAGGACCGTACCGTCGCGCGGGGAGTCGATCCCGGCGAGCAGCCGGGCCAGGGTCGACTTGCCCGCCCCCGACGGGCCGACGATCGCCAGCCGTTCCCCGGCGGCCACGGTCAGGTCGATGTCGCGCAGCACGTCGGGGCCGTCGCCGTAGGCGAACGTCACGCCGCGCACCCGCAGGCCGCGGTCGGCGGGTACGGCGGACCGGCCGCGTGGTTCCGGCGGCACCTGCCCGACGCCGAGCACCCGGGCGTAGGAGGCCAGGCCGCGCTGCGCCTGCTCGATCCACTGCAGGATCTGGTCCAACGGGTCGATGGTCTGCTGCAGGTAGAGGGCGGCGGCGACCACCGTGCCGAGGGTGACCATGTCGCGCTGCAGCAGCACTCCGCCGGCCAGCAGCACGGCGGCGATCGGCAGTGCCACGCTCGCCTCGGCGACCGGGAAATACACCGAACGCAGCGCGAGGGTGGCGCGCCGGGTAGCCCACAGCCGGGCGATCCGGGCGGTGCCGTGCCGGACCCGGTCGTCGCGCAGCCGCAGCGCTTCCACGGTACGGGCGCCGTCGGCCGTCGTGGTCAGGGTGTCGGTCAGGGCGGCCACCGCAGCCCCCTCGTCGAGGTAGGCCCCCCGCGCCCGCCGCAGATACCAGCGGGTCACCGCGACGATCGACGGCAACCCGACCAGACCGACCAGACCGAGCAGCGGGTGCAGCAGGAACACCGCGCCGAACAGCAGGCACAACTGCGCCGACGCGATCACCACCACCGGCACCACGTCCCGGACCATGGTGCCGACGGTGCTGACGTCCATCGAGCTCCTGGTCGCCAGGTCGCCGGTGCCGGCGCGTTCGACCACCGAGACCGGCAGGCCGAGGGTGCGGTTGACGAAGTCTTCGCGCAGCCGGGCAACCGCGCGTTCGCCGAAGCGGTGGCCGGCCCACTGGGCGAACCGGACGAACAACCCCTGCGCCAGTACGGAGCCGACCAGCGCCAGCCCGAGCCGGTCCACCATCGCCACCCCGGCACCGGCGGTGATCTGGTCGACGATGCGACCCAGCAGCCACGGTCCGGCCAGGCCGGCCAGCGCGGCGGCGATGTGCAGGGCCAGCACGCCGGCGACGACCCACCGTTCCCGGCCGATCAGTTCGCGGGTGCCACGGCGGACCGTACGCCGGTCGGCGATCGGCAGGCCGGCCCGGGTCGACGCGGTCACGGTGCCTCCCGCTGGCGTACGCCGGCCGACCGCGACGCGGCCGCTCCGGACGCCGCAGCCGGCCCGGACGCCCCCGGCCCGGACGCCCCGGACGGTCGGACGGGCTGGTCCTGCTCCTCGTCGCCCCGCCAGACCAGGGCCCGGTAGCCCGGGTGGCGTTCCAGCAGGTCCCCGGGTGGCCCGACGGCCGTCACCCGGCCGCCGTCGAGGTAGGCGACGGTGTCGGCGGCCCCGAGCAGCAGCGGCGACGTAGTGATCAGGACGGTGGTCCGCCCGACGCGGGCTGCCCGCAGCCGGGCCGCGATCCGGGCCTCGGTGTGCGCGTCCACCGCCGACGTCGGGTCGATCAGGATCAGCACCTCGGGCTCCACCAGCAGTGCCCTGGCCAGCCGGACCCGCTGCCGCTGGCCGCCGGAGAGGTTCCTGGCCCTAGCGTCGATCACGGCGTCCAACCCGTCACGGACCGACGTGACGACGTCCTCCGCCGACGCCACCCGCAGCGCCGAGCGGAGGCGGCGCTGCTCCAGGCCAGCGGTGAGTGCCTGCTCGCCACGGTCACGATCGTCGGGGTGGCCCCCGGGTGGCGACGACGACCCATCCGCCGGCGGGGGCGCCTGCAGGATCTCCCGCAGCGTCCCGGCGAACAGGTAGGCGTCGTGGTCGGCGACCAGGATCCGGGCGCGCACCTCGTCGAGACGGACCCCGCACAGCGCAAGCCCACCCCAGGTGACCTCGGACGGAGTGAACCGACCGAGCCGGTCGGCCAAGGCCAGCGCCACGCCGGGATCGGTGGCGGCGATCCCGGTCAGGCTCCCGTCCACGACCGTCAGCCCGCTGACCGGGTCGCACAGGTCGGCGGGCCGGACCGGGCCGGGCAGGTCGGCGGGCCGGACCGGGCCGGGCAGGTCGGCGGGCCGGACCGGGCCGTCGACCGGCGGCCGGCCGCGCCGGGCGTCGTCACCGGCCGAGCCGGGGGACGGGCTGGTCGCCGCGCCGGTCACCGCACCGGTCACCGGATCCGGGGTCAACCGCAGCAGGCCGATGATCCGGCGTGCCGAAACCCGGCCCCGGATGAACTGGTAACTGCCTTCCTGCAGAAACCAGACCGGTATGGCGAGCGCGGCCACGTAGCCGTACAGCGCGACCAGTTGTCCGATGCTGATCTGACCATCGACGGCCATCCGGGCCGACAGCCAGACGACCACGGCGAGGAACAGTCCGGGCACGGTGACGGTCAACGCCTCGATCCAACTGTTGACCGCCGCGACCCGGTAGCCCTCGGCTCGCAGCCGTTGCGAGTGGTCGGTGTAGCGGCGGGCGAACAAGGTGCGTCCCCCGACGCCGGCGAGCACCCGCAGCCCGGCCACGATGTCACCGGCGCGGGCGGTCAGCATCCCCTGCTCACGCCGGTAGGCCTGCTCGACCCGGTCCAGCCGCCGCAGCTGCGGGCCGAGCAGGGCGGCGACGACCGGGACACCCACCAGGACACAGCCGGCCAGCAGCGGCGACACCGTCCAGAGCAGCACCGCGACCACCCCGTACGCGATGACGGCACCGACGCCCGGGCCGGCCAGGGTCAGCACCTGCGAGGTGTGGGTGATGTCCGTACCGCCGACGGTGGCCACCTCGCCGGTGGCGAGCTTGCGCGGCAACACCGCCCCGATCCGCGACAGCTTGCGCAGCAGCACCGCCGCCGTCCGGGCGGTGGCGTCCTCCCGGATGTAGGTCATCGTGCGGTGCCGGAACACGCCCACCACGGCGATGAGCACCCCGGCGATCAGGATCACCGCGACCCACGACCACAGCGCCCGCTGGTCCGCGACCCGCAGACCGTCGTCGATCGCCCGAGCGACCAGGTACGGTCGGACCGCCAAGCCGACCATCCACACTGTGCTGAGCAGGCTTCCCCGGAGCACCCACCAGGGTTGGCGGCGGACCAGCCACCAGAGGTAGCGCAGCGGACCCCGGATGTCCGGCACCCCCGGATCGGCGTGTGGGATCTGCGGCGGCACCCGGCCAGACTATTCGCCCGTACCGCTGCACGCCGTGGCAATTATCACCAGCCGACCGCCTTCCATCGATGTCGATCGACGTCGACGTCTGGCCGGCTGGTCCGGCGTCGCCCGTCCAGTGGCGCGCTGGCGTCGATCATGCAGAATCGGCGGGCGAACCCACAGGTCACCGCAGCGGGAAGTAGGTCACGACGATGGAATGGTCCTGGCTGGTCTGGCCGGTGGGCGCCGCCCTGCTGGTCGCCGCCGGGTTGTCGACCACGTGGCTGCCACGCCGACGGGCCCGGCGACGCGTGAGCCGGACCGCCTGGTCGGCGGCGCGCGCCGCGATCGACAGCGCCACCATCAGCCGGGACGCCGCGCGCGTGCGGATACCGGAAGCGGAGCGGCTGCTGGCCCAGGCGGAGTCCATCGCCGCCGACCGGGGCGGGCCGTCCGCCGCCGACACCGCCACCGGGTACGCCCAGCGCGCCGACCACCTGTGGCGGCGGGCCGCCGATCGGCAGGACATCGATCGGCAGGACACCAATGACTGAGCCGGCGATCCGGCCGCGATGGCCGGAGGCGCTGCGCTGGCTGGCGCTCGGCGCGGCCCTCGTCGTGTTGGTGATCTTCCTGCTGGCGCAGCGGCATAGCGTGGACGTCAGCTACGGCGAGTCACCGTCAGGCCCGACCATCGACGAAGGGTCGGCCGGAGAGCTCAGCGACGCGGACGTACCGTCGGTCGACGAGATGACCGCGCTGGTCGCCGCCGACGACGTCGTCCGGCTGCCCGGATCGATCGCGCGATGGGATCCGGTCCGGGTGCGGGCGGCGATCGGCGACAGCGAGGTCCGGATCCTGGTCGCCCCACCCGGACTGGACAGCGACGAACGCGACCGGGTCCGGGAGGTGGACAACGCGACGGTCCGGATCATCGGTACGCAGGTCAGTGGCGGTTTCTACCAGGCGGTCGCGACCGATCTGGCCGGTTGGCGAGCCCAGTTCGCCACCGGCGACGTCACCGACCAGCTGGTGGCCCTGATCGTGGCGCTCGACGACCGGCCCGACCCGGCCGAGGTCGACGGCGTCCGATGGCGGGAGCCGACCGAGTCCGAGCTGGCCACCGTCACGGCCGACCTGCGGGCCGGCGGGCAGCACGTCGCCGACGGCGCCACCCTCACCGAGGTGCCGCGCCGGGCGGCGGCCACCGCCTTCCCGGACCGGGACGTGCACTACGTGGTGCTGCCACGCCAGCCGTACGGTGAACCGCTGCCGGCGTACGGTCCGGCGCTGACCGCGATCTTCCCGGACATCCCGACCATCGTGCTGTACGGCACCTGGGTCGAATATCACGGGCCGGCCGCCGACGAATTCGCCGACGTCGCCGCCGCCAGCTTCTACGGCCAGTTCGGCGATCGGCTGAGCCGCTACGACTACCCGCAGACCGCCGTGCTCGGCACCTACCTGGGCCGGGTGACCGACGTCCGGTACGCCGGACTGTTCGACCGGCCGCTGCCGTACCAGCCGTTCGATCCGCTGCGGGTGGCGCTGCCCGCGCTGCCGTGGCTGTTCGCCGGCTGTGTGGTGCTTTTCCTGGCCTTGTCGGCGCGCTCGGTGCTGCGGGCCGCGAACCCGGCCGGCGCGCGACGCGATCTGCTGGGGCACAGCACCGTACCGGCCCGACTGGCCGGGTTGACCGCGCTGGCCGTCGAGTTGTCGGCCGTCACCGGACGGCGCGGCGATCCGGCGCTGACCAGGGCGATCAGCAAGCTGACGGCGGCTCGGGCGGCGCTCGACGACGACCTTGCGCGCCGGCACGTGCACGCCCTGCTCACCGACGCGGAAGCGGAACTGGACGCCACGGCCCGGACGGTGGGCATCGACGGCTACCGCCCGGACGCCTACCTGCAGGGCCGGCTGGCATGAGGTGGCTGCTGCGGTTCGCCGGGACCCCGTTCGGTCTGGCCGTGCTGGGCTGCCTGATGCTGGCCGGCTGGGCGCTGTGGTCCGGCGGCGCCCTCGACGGCCCGATCGCCCGCGACGTCCGCACGTCGTCGGTGTACGCCGCGCCCGGGGTGGCGGTGGACGAACGCGCGGCCGAACAGGTCATCGGCAACCGCCGGCTGGTCGTGGTGTTCCTGGCGGCCGGTGCCGACCTGCGCGAGGGCTGCGACGACGTACGCCGGGCCGCCGACGGGACCGTCGTGTTGGTGCTGCGTCCGGAGGAGGACCAGGACGGCTACGACACGTACGGCTGCGCGCTGCTGCCCGACCGCGATGGCGAGAACTTCGGCCGCGCCGCCGTCGCCGAAATGGTCGTCGGGCGCGGGATCGACGAGTTCGCCGACCGGCCGGTGGAAGCGGTCAAGGTGATCGCCGTCAACTACGACTTCCTGGTCCGGGCGGGCACCGTACCGGACGGGTCGCGCACGATCAGCCCGTCGTTGCCGCGTTACCTGGTCGCTGCGGCGGCCGTGCTCGCGGTGCTCGTCGGAGCCGCCGTCACCTGGCTGTACGGTCGACGGGTCGGCCGGCGGGCCGCCGCCCGCGCCGCCGACCGGCAGGAGCTGGCCGACAGCCGCAGCCGGCTGTCCGCCGCCACGGCGGTGCTGGCCCAGCGGATCATCGACCTCGACCGGCGGTACGCCACGGTCGAACGCGCGGTGGCCAGGACCAACCAGCGGCGTGACTTCCTGCGGCGGTACCGTGAGCTCACCCTCGACTACACCGAACTGCTACCGAGGATCGTCGCCGCCGACGAACGGGGCCAACCCGACGTCGACCAGCTGATCACGGAAGTGAAGGCGTTGACTGTGCGAAGCGATCGACTGGCGGCCCGCTCCCCCGCCGTACCGGGAGACTGACGATGCGGGGCGCGCGGCCGGCCGCCGGCGGCGGACGCTGGGTGGAGATCTCGCCGGAACGGATCCGGGGCTGGCTGGACGGCTTCTACGGCCGGCACGACGGCGCCACCGAGCAGGGTCTGACGGTGACCGGGGCCAGCAACGGCGACACCGCCACCCTGCACCCGCCGCCGGGCGTGGTCGGGGTCACCGACATCGACGGCCTGCTCACCGCGCTGATCCGGCCGCCGCGTATCGGTCTGCTGGTGGCCCGCAAGGGTGCGGTGGCCGCCGGGATCGTCGACGGCACCACGATTACAGCATCCAAGGTGGAGCGTCACTACGTGCAAGGGCGGACCGCCGCCGGGGGCCAGTCCCAGCAGCGGTACGCCCGACGGCGCGACAACCAGGCCACCGCCGCCGCCGGTAAGGCCGCCGACATCGTGGCCCGGGTGCTGCTGCCCCACGTGCCGGGTGCTGCCGAGTCCGCCGCCGACACCCGCGCCGGTGCCGGTGCGGGCGCTGAGGAGCCGATCCGCGCACTGGTCTGCGGCGGCGACCGCCTGATGGTCGACGCGGTGCTCGCCGACCGGCGGCTGGCACTCCTGCTGCCGCTGCGCCACGCGCACCTACTGGACTGCCCGGAGCCCCGGCTCGCGGTGCTGCAGGACGCGGCGGTCACCGCCCGCCGCGTCCGCATCCACCTCGTGCCCTGATCGTTGTCGCCCCGCCACCCGGTGCTCAGGCCGTGTGGCCGGCCGCGAGTTCCGCAGTGAGCCGACGGGCGATCGCCCGCTTGCGGCGGTTGACCACACCGGCGAAGTTGACCAGGAAGCCGAAGTAGACGACCGTCCCCGAGGCCCACATGTCGACCCGGGTGCCGCCGCCGGACAGCGGCTCGATGTCGATCGACATGGTGATGCCGCCACGAACTCCGCGCCGACGCATGTTGATCGTCCCCGGCCCACCGGTCGTGGTCCACAGCACGGCGCGCGGCCCGCCGAACGCGTCACGGATGATCTGCGCCACCTGGGCCGGTTCGTACGGTGAATCGACGGTCGTCGTGGCGACGGCCTGCCGGGTCTCGTACAGCTGCCAGCCGATGATGGCGATCGGAACGACGACGACCGCGAAACACAGAAGGCTCTCCATGATCTTCTCCTTACTTCGGTTTCCGACGTGCTTGGTTCACAGCGGTGGCGGCTGCCCGCCGTTCCGTTCACGGAGCCGACCGAGCCGCTCCATTTCGAAGCCGGTAAGCATCGCAGTCGGCAGACCCCGGGAGAGCTTGAATCGAATCCCGGCGTCGATCAGCGGCAAAGCGGCCGGCATTCGGAGTGCCTTGCCGCCATACATCTCCCACATCAGGCTCGCCGCCCCATAGGTCGCGAATCCGCCTCGGTCCCGTTGCACGAGGGCGGACAACTCGCCGATGAAACCGTCCGGATCGCTGGTCGCGTACTCGTACAGTGACCCGAGCCGGCCCATGATCTCGTCGGTTTCGATCCCGCTGCCCATCGGATCGAACGAGGAGCGTCCGAATCGGTCGAGCCATCGCAGCATGTCGGCGGGAAACGGTGACCGGGGCGCGCGACGGAACAGTCCCATGCCGGCCTCTGACGGACAAGCCGCAGGAACGCGGGGCGGTGTCCGTCAGGTTCCTACGAGCAGTCACGCCGCTCAGGTGGACGATCGGATGGAGGTCAACGCAGGTGAGTCGACGCCCGCCACGCACCTCCTACGGCTACCTGGCACCAGCCGGAGCGCAGGTGAAGGGCTGGGAGTGCAACAACGAGGGATGCGGTACGGGAGACGCTCCGGCCCCGCGATCCTGGCCGTACCCGTGTCGGATTTGCGGGAGGCCGACCGACGCCACGTTTCAGGAGCCCTGGGCGCACGAGGCCCGGCGGTACAAGATCGCGCGGTACCTGACCAGCCCGGACCCGTTCTGGCGGCAGTTCGCTCGGCTTCAGCAGCATGTCTGGGCGTACAAGGACGCCCTGTTCCGCGACGCCCAGCGATCGGCCGCCGACGCCTGGGTGGCGTACCACGCTGAGCGGCAGCGCCAAGCGCGTCGGGCCGAGTACGATCCAGTGGTCTCGACGTCGTCGCACGAGATTATCCTGCTCGCGGCCAGGGCTGGCGATTTCGACCACGCGATACCCGAGCTGATGGCGGACTACCCGTTCATCGACACGCGCGACGCTGGAACCGACAACGGCCGTCGGACGGTCGCCCGGGGCTTCGTGTCGATGTGCGCCGAAGTACTCAGCCAGGAATCGTCGGTCGACCATCCGCGTGCGGACGAGTTGTACGCCGCGATGCGCGACGTCGCCGATCGACTCGGCGACCTCCTCAACCCCGACCATCACCGTGCGTTCAAGCGAGTCGGCGAGGTCCGTGCTCAGCACCGGGCCCGGACCGCCATCGCCCGGCAGCGGCGATCCGTCGCCACCGCCGCCGAGTGTCTGCCGCCCCTGTCGTGGCCGCCGGCACCCGAGCGACCGACGCGGCAGGCCATCCCGAGCGCGCCGCGCCTGGTCGATTTGCTCGCCTCGGACACCCGACGCGCGTTGGCGCTCATCGACAGGGTGCTCGACAACGCCGACCTGCACGACGATGTCGGTCCGCTCGACGAACTGCTCCGCCACCTCGCCGCGAGCGGCACCTCGCCGGCCCTCACCCGGCTGCTGTACGCCCGGCGTCAGGTGGTCGCCGCTGACCTGCCGGCGGCGATCGAGCAGCTGCGGCTCGCAGCGGGCGAAACCGGTCCGCTCGCCCGAGGGCTGCGGCCACAGATCCTCGCCACCCATGGGCTGCTCCTGGCCCGCCACACGCCAGAGCGTGTCGAGGACGCCGTACGCGGGTGCCAGCTCGGGCGGCGGGCCGGGCTGCGCTGGTGGCGGCGGAGCACCGCCGCCGACGCAGCCCTGGCGCGGCTGTTGCTGTGGCGACGCCGACCGGGGTCCGACGACGTACGCCAGGCGGTCCGGCTGATGCGACGCCGATGCCGCCCCTGGCGTCGGCCCGGCGTCGACGACCAGATCCTGCTCCAGGAGGTGCTCGCGGCACATGACACCGCGACCGGCTGCCCCGACGACGTACGGCGACATCTGGCCTGGCGCGGCACGCTCGACAGGTCGAGCCGCACCGCCGAGCAGGCGAGGTTGGCGGCGGCCTGGGCCGAGTGGGCGGTCGGTACGGGCAACGCGGAGCTCGCGGCCGACGCGTACGACCGGCTCGTCGGACTGGCTGCGCGGGACGCCGTCGAACGCTCCGGCACCCGGGCGAGACGTCGGGTGCTGACCGCAGCCCAGGAGTACGCCGAGGACGCCGGATACTGGCTCGCGCGTACCGGCAGGTATCGGGAGGCGGTGCTCGCCCTGGAGACCGGCCGGGCCGTCGATCTCACCGACGCGCTCGGCCGCCGCGACGCCAGCCGGCCCGGCCTGAGCTACGACGACGTTCTCGCCGAAACCGGTGACGGCGCGATCGTGTTCGTCAGCGCGGCGGCGGCCGGCGGTTACGCCCTGGTGGTCGCCGCCGACCATGATCCGCAGTACGTCGACCTGCCCCGGCTCGACCGGGCCCGGGTCACCGGGCTGATCGACCGGACCGCGCCTGCCGTCGACACCACCCCGATGGGCGCGGTGCGGGCGCCCGGGCCGGGCCGGTTACGCGAACTCCCGCCAGACGGCGAGGCCACCGCTGGCCCGCTGACCGGCACGCTCCGGGCGCTGTGGGACGACGGGATCAAGGAGCTCGTCTTTCGCGCAGGCGGTCAGGTGGTGACCCTGATCCCGGTCGGATTGTTGAGTCTGCTGCCGCTGCACGCGGCCGGCACACCGAGGTGGGACCGGCCCGCCGAGTGGTGGTACCTCGGGAACCACTCGGCCATCCGGTACGCGCCGAACACCCGCGGTCTGCGCTGGTGCCGGACGGCGGCCCGGGAGCTCGGTCCTCAGCAGGCCCTGCTCGCGGTGGACGTTCCGGCGGGGACCGGGGCCGAGGGCGCGGCCGAGCTTCGGTACGTGGCGCGGGAGACGTCCGAGGTCTCCCGACGCTGGACCGGGCGGCCGACCCGGCCGGTGCACGCGTGCACCTGGGCGGAGTTCCGCGCCGAGGCGCAGCGGCACACGGTCTGGCACCTCGCCATGCACGGTTTCGCGGACCCGCGCCGGATCATGGACAGTCGGCTGTACTTCGCCGACCGCCAGGTCACCTTGGCGCAGCTGCGCGCCGCGTTGGCGGTGGGACGACGGCGGCTGGCGGTCCTGTCGGCGTGCCACACCAACCTGACCGGCGCGGACCTGCCGAACGAGATCGTCGGCCTGCCGGCGGCGCTCGTCGAGCTCGGCTTCGCCGGCGTCATCGCTTCGGCGTGGGCGGTCGACGACCTGGCCACGACCTATCTGATGACCGCCTTCTACGAGCGGTGGTGCCGACACGGCGACGAACCGGCGATCGCACTACACCGGGCGCAGGGCTGGCTGCGCACCGCGTCCACAGCGGATCTGGTGGCGTTGCTACCGGGGATCGCTCCGGCCGGACAGCCGGGCGCGTTTCCCTACGCCGATCCGAGGTACTGGGCGGCGTTCGCCTACACCGGGGCCTGATCGGCGCCGGACGGCACGGGCGTCACTGTGCCGTTTCCGTCACGAAGTCGGCGATCACGCCGATGGTCGTCGGGTCGGTGAGGATCCGGTTGTGGCCGAGTCCGCTGGTGGTGACCAGCCGCGCGTTGGGGAACGCGTCGGCCATCGTCTGCGCCTGCCGCATCGACACCTTGGCATCGTCGGTGTCGTGAACGACGAGTACGGGGATCGTCACGCTCTCCGCTTCGTGCGTCGCGGAGAACCGGCGGTAGATGTCGTGTTCCTGCGGGAACAGGCCGGCGAACCGAACGGTCAGGTCGCTGCGCACCTTCGGGGTCAGACCCAGGACGTCGCTGAACACGTCGACGAGATAGCTGAACTCGCTGACCCCGCAGATCGTCGCGACCTTGTCGGCCTTGACTCCGGCGCGGAGGGCCTGGAACGTGGCGAGCGTCCCGAAGGAATGGGACACGATCGCCCGGAACGGGCCGTACCTGCGGTGCAGTTCCTCGATGATCGTGGCGTACTCCAGCAAGGTGGTGCGGTTGCCTTCGGAGTCGCCGTTGCCCGGGGCGTCGAACGTGACCGGGCTGAAGCCGCGAGCGAGCAGTTCCTTGGCCAAGGTGGCGTACCGCGAGCCCCGCGACTCCCAGCCGTGCACCATCAGCACGGGGTTCGCGCCGTCGCCCCACTGATAGAGGGCGATGCGCCGGCCATCGTGGATCATGTGATCGACGACCGCCTGCGCGTGCATCTCGGCGTCCGTCGCGCGCACCGGCGCGGGGCTCTTGAGCCGGCAGAACAGGGCGAAGGCCATCTTCCCGGCCAGTCCCGGAGCGACCACGGACGTGGCGCGCAGTCCGGTCTTGACAGCGAGGAGCGCGACGTTCATCGAGGACTTCCCCTTCAGTTCACGTTCCGGTCGGCGTGCGCCCAGAACTCGTCACGGAGAACCCGGCGGAGAATCTTCCCACTGGGATTACGGGGAATACTGTCCACAATATCGTACCGAGCAGGGATCTTGAAGTCGGCGATCTGCCCGCGCAGCGACAGCATCAACTCACGAGGTGTGGCCTGGGTGTCCGGCCGCAGCACGACAAACGCCCGGACCGACTCGCCCCATTTCTCGTCCGGTACGCCGATCACCGCGGCCTCGGCGACCGCCGGATGCCGACACAGGGCGTTCTCGACCTCGGCTGGATAGACGTTCTCACCAGCGACGATGATGACGTCCTTGATTCGGTCGGAGATGAACAGGTAGCCGTCGTCGTTGAGGTGGCCGGCGTCGCCGGTGCGGAACCAGCCGTCCCGCAGGACCTCGTCGGTGGCCGCCTTCAATCCCCAGTATTCGATCATGATCGCGGGAGTACGGACACAGACCTCGCCCACCGTACCGGCGGGCAGGTCCGCACCCTCGGAGTCGATGATCCGCAGCTGGACCCCGGGCAACGGCAGCCCGGCGGCCCGCAACAGCGGGCTGCCCGGCACGTGGTCGGCGGGCGGCAGGCAGACCACACAGTTGCCGGTCTCGGTGAGACCGTAGAGCTGGGCGAACTCGCAGCCCATGACCTCGATACACTGCCGCAGCAGGCTTTCGGAGATCGGCGACCCACCGTAGGCGACCTTGCGCAGACTGGCGAAGTCGTCGGGGCCGGTACGTGGCTCGGCGAGGATCATCTGCAGCATGGCCGGCACCACGAGCGTCGTGGTGATGCCGCGCTCGCGGATCAGCCGGGCGGCCTCGGTGCTGACGAAACTGCGCATGGAGACGCTGGGGACGCCGGCGTTCATCGCCTGCATCGCCCACCAGATGCCTGCGACGTGGAACCCGGGAATGCCGATCAGGCTCTTGTCGCCCGGCTGCCAGTCGATCCAGTCGCGGCCGTGTTCGACCAGCAGATCGTTGATCCGGAAGAAGCTGCGATGCGGCAGGACGACCCCTTTGGGCAGGCCGGTCGTGCCGCTGGTGTAGAGCTGCACGATCGGATCTTCGGGGCTGACCTGCCCGCTCGGGTCCTCGTCGGGGTAGGCGGCCTTCCAGCGCGCGAACGCCTCGCCGGGCGCGCCGTCGCCGTCCAGGTCGACGACGACCCTAGACGTGGTGCCCGAGGTCACGCCGTCGTCGGCCCCGCCGTCGGCTGTGCCGTCGGCGGCGGCGTGCACCGTGGCGAGGAACTCGCGTTCGGCGAAGACGAGCACGGCTGCCGAATCCCGCAGGATGTGCTCTACCTCGCCGGACGCCAGCCGCCAGTTGATCGGTACGAGCACCGCGCCCGCCTTGGCGCAGGCGAAGAAGATCTCGTAGTACCGCTCCGACTCCCGGCCGAGGAAGCCCACCCGGTCCCCGGGTGCGACTCCGGCGGCGACGAGGGCCTGTGCGGTCTGGTTGCTGCCGGAGTGCAACGCCGCGAAGGTGACCTCACGGCCCTCGCATTCGATGGCGACACTGTCCGGAATCCGGCCAGCGTGGAAGGTGACCGTGTCGACGACGGTCTTCAACTGAGGGTGGTACATGTCGCCCGTCCCATCCGCTTGCCTGTCAGGACCATCGATAGCCGTCCGGCCAGAAACTACGTCCGATCAACGCGGGACCGGGCAGCCGGCACATCGGGCCGGCGCCGGTCACGTCAGCGAGGTCGACCTCCGTGCCGGCTACGTACCGCTCGCCGATGGCGGCAAGGGTCGACACCGCCGAGGCGACCGGAGACCCGGCGGAGGCCGGCCCGGTCGCGGCGGCCGCTGACCCGGTCGGGTCCGGCTGCTCGACGGACCGACCGGCGGCGAGCGCGGCCAGCCGGTCCAGCACGTCGGAGCGGTCCGCCACCACTGCCGCCGACCGGACCGGAAGGTGATCCCGGCCGTGGGCC
Organism: Solwaraspora sp. WMMD406; assembly: GCF_029626025.1. Lineage (NCBI taxonomy): Bacteria > Bacillati > Actinomycetota > Actinomycetes > Micromonosporales > Micromonosporaceae > Solwaraspora > Solwaraspora sp. WMMD406. The sequence continues at coordinate 2,887,860 of NZ_JARUBF010000001.1, read as the reverse complement.
AGGGTGCGGCAGACCGTCGCGACCTCCCAGTCGGCCCGCTCCGCGAGGTACTGGTGCAGGGCGGCGGCGGTCGCCGCCAGCGCCTCGTCGGTGTGCGCCGACACCAGCAACAGTGCCGCCTCGGCCCGTGCCGCCTCGGCCCGGACCGGTTCGGCGTCGTCCGGATCGAGCGCGGCCGCCTCGGTACGAGCCGGCCCCGTCGGGGAGCTACCTTCCAGGATCACGTGCGCGTTGATGCCGGTGAACCCGAACGCGCTGACCCCCGCCATCCGTCGCTGCGCGACCGGCCAGGGCACCGGCTTGCTGGCGAAGCGCAGCGCCATCTGGTCCCAGGCCACGCCGGGATCGAGCTCGTCGGCACCCGGCTGCGGCGGGATCTCGCCGTGGGCGAGAGCCAGCACCGTCTTCATGATCCCGGCCACGCCGGACGCCGTCTCCAGGTATCCGAGGTTGGCTTTGCACGAGCCGAGGTAGAGCGCCGGAGCCGCAGCCGAGCCTCGCTGGTAGGTCTGCGCCAGCGACTCGGCCTCGATCATGCCGCCCAGCCGTGAGCCGTTCGCCTGTGCTTCGACGTACTGCACGTCGAGTGGCCCGACGCCCGCGTCGCGCAACGCCGACTCGATGGCGGTGCGCTGTCCCGCCGAGGTGGACATCGCCATCGACGGCCGGTCGCCCTGCGAATGGACGACCGTTCCGCGTACCAACGCGTAGGTGAGGTCACCGTCCGCGGCCGCGTCGGCCTGACGTTTGAGGACCAGCACCCCGCAGCCCTCGCCTCGGACATGTCCGTCGGCGTGGGCGGTGAACGGGCGGCTTCGCCCCGCCGCCGACAGCATGCCCGGCTTGGCCAGCACGGCGGTCGTGAACGGCGACAGCAGCAGCTGGCACGCGCCGACGAGTGCGATGTCGCATTCGCGCCGACGCAGCGACTGCACGGCCAGGTGCATCGCGGTGAGAGCGGACGACGACGACGTCTCGACCGTCATGGCCGGCCCGTTGGCCCCCAGCACGAATCCGATCCGCCCGGAGGTACAGCTGAGCGTGTTGCCGAGGGCCATGTGCGGGGACAGGTCGTCGACGGTCATCCGATTGCGGATCCAGGCCAGCGGATACTCCACCGTACTGGCGCCCATGAAGATCCCCAGCCGGCGTCGCCGCAGCTCGGCGCGGGTCAGGTTGGCGTCGGCCAGGGCCTGGACGGTGACCTCCAGCAGCAGCCGCTGCTGCGGGTCCATCCGCTCCGCCTCCTGCGCGCTGATCCCGAAGAAGTCGGCGTCGAACAGGTCGATCGAGTCGAGGTACCCCCCGGAGCCGAGCAGGTCCGCCATCGGAGCGAGATCGGGGGCGTCCAGGTTCCAGCGTGGCCGGCCGAGGCTGTCGCGGGGCGGGCCGGCCGACTCCGTCGGCACGACCCGGCCCTCCCGCACCAGCGCCCACAAGCCCGCCGGATCGGTGATCCCGCCGGGAAACCGGCAGCCCATTCCGACGACCGCGATGGCCTGCGTCTCCTGGAGACGTTGCCGGGCCAGCATCACCATCAGCTGCTTCTTCGACATCGCCTCGAGCTGGTCGATGTAGCTCGTCATCGTGGGCTCCCCGTCACCGGTCCACCGAGCGTGTCCGGATAATCACTGCACCAACGCCCGCAGGGCGTCGAGCTCGGCGTCCGCAGCACTGTCGTCCAGCCCTCGCACGTCGGACTGGTCGTCGTCCGCCTTCTGCTCGACCGTCGCCGCGTCGTCGGCGCCCGCCGGGGCGAGCTGTTCACCGATGAAGGCCGCGAGTGAGCCGACCGCCGGATAGTCGAACAGGATCGACGTCGGCAACGGCACCTGGAACACCGACTCCAATGCGTTCTTGAGCTCGACGGCGGCGAGCGAGTCAAGCCCCAGCTCGACGAACCGGGCATCGACCTCGATGTCGTCGACCGAGTCGAAGTGCAACACCGAAGCGACCTTGGACCGGAGAATGGTCCGGATCGCGGCGTCCCGGTCGGTCCGGTTGAGCCGCATCAGCTCGTCCATGTCGACCTTCTGCACCGGACCGGCGTCGTGCGACAGAACCTGCCGGTACAGCGCGTCGGTCACCGGCTGACCGGACACGAACCGGTCCCAGTCGAACTCGCTGATGATGCTCTGCGGCACTCCTCGGCCGATGACCTTGACCAGTGCCCGGGTCGCGTCGCTGGGCTTGACGAACTTGACGCCCCGGTCCTCGATGCTGCGGATCTGGGCCGCCGTCAGCTCGGCGGCCATGCCGATCTCGGCCCAGGGACCCCAGTTGACGCTCAGACCGGGCCGCCCCTGGGCGACCCGCCACCGCATCAGACCGTCCATGTACGCGTTTCCGGCGGCGTAGTTGCTCTGTCCGGCCGCGCCGATGATCGACGCCACCGAGGAGTACGCCACGAAGAACCCCAGGGTGGGTACGGCCGCCGCCGCCCGGTGCAGCAACCACGTCCCGTACACCTTTGGTGCCAGGACCCGTTCGAAGCTCTCCCAGGTCTGGTTGGCGATCGGGGCGTCGGCGAGCACACCTGCGGCGTGGATCACCCCGCCCAGCGGGGCACCCGACCCGGCGATGTCCGCCATGATCCGGTCCACGTCGGCGGCGACGGCGACGTCACCCCGGTGTACGGAGAGCACGACGTCGTCACCGAGTGACCCGGCCACCGCGCTGACCTCGGCCTCCGGCAGGTCCCGTCGGGAGACCATGGCGATGTGCCGGGCGCCCAGGTCCACCAGTTTGCGCGCGGTGGCGACGCCGAGCGCGCCGAGTCCACCGGTGATGAGGTAGGTCAGGTCGGGCGTGACCACAAGCGGTTGCTCAGCCGGACGGTCGTCGCCGAACAGCAGCACCAGCTTGCCGGTGTTCGCGCCCCGGCTCAGTACCCCGAACGCCTCTTCGACCTCGTCCAGGGTGTAGGCGACGGTCGGCAACGCCTTGACCTTCCCGGCGTCGATGAGGTCCACGACGGTCTGCAGGATGTTTTTGTTGAGCCGGTTCAGCTCGTCCGGCGCGAACTCGCTCAGGTCGAAGTTGTGGTAGTCCACGTCCGGGCGTTCGGCACGAACCTGTTCGGTGGACCAGATGCCGATCTTGCCGAGTTCGACGAACCGACCGTCGGTGCCGAGCGCGCGCAGCCCGGCGGGGACGTATTCCTTGTTGAGGCTGTTCAGGACGATGTCGACACCGCGTCCCTCGGTGATGCGCAGGATCTCGTCGGAGAACTCGAGCGTCCGGGAGTTCATCACATGTTCGACGCCCTGCGACCGCAGCAACGACCACTTGCGCGGGCTGGCCGTGGCGAACACCTCGGCGCCGGCGAGCTGCGCGAGCTGGACGGCCGCCTGGCCGACACCGCCGGCCGCCGCGTGGATGAGCACCCGGTCCCCGGCCTTGATGCCGGCCAGGTTGTGCAGGGCGTAGTAGGCCGTGACGTACGCGGCGGACAGGCCGGCGGCCTCGGCGAAGCCCAGTTCGGTGGGCTTGCGGACGGCGACCGTGGACGACACCGTCATCCGGCGACGCATGCAGCCGAGTTGGCTGAGCACCACGTCGTCGCCGACCGCGAACTCGGCGTCCGGGCCGGCCGCGACGACGGTGCCGGACGCTTCGAAGCCCAGCGGCAGGGGCTTGTACTCGATGCCGTTGTCGACGGCGTACTGCTTGAGCATGCCGAGGGCGTTGAGCACGTCCTTGAAGTTCAGTCCGGCCGCCTCGATGCTGACCGCGATCTCGTCACCGACCGGGTCCACGTCCGGAACCGGCACCGGCTTGATGTTGGCGAACTGGCCGTACTCGGTGATGGTCAGCTCGACGTTGTCGTCGGATCCGGGACCGGCCGGTTGCGGGAACACCCGCCGCACGAAACGGAGCCCGTCCCGGTACGCGACCTGGAACTCGTCACCACCGGAGTCACCGGCGACCAGCTCGTCGACCAGCGGCCGCAGATCCGCGACCCCGGACGGGTTGGCGGGCAGGTCGAGCAGGGTCGTCCGCAGTGCCGGGTACTCGTTGAGCATGACGTGCCCGAAACCCCACAGCGAGGAGGCGACCAGGCTCTCGTCGTCGCGGCCGGTGGTCACGTCACCGGGCAGCAGCTGGGCGGCCTCGGTGACCAGGGTGACCCGTAGGTCCCGGCCGACGCCGACCCCGTCGAGTTGGGCGACCAGGGTGAGCAGGTCGCGGTAGTTGACCTCGGTCTCGGCCCGCAGCCGGGCCTCACCGGCGAGGTCCGGCGCGGTACGCCAGAACCAGTACAGGTCGGTGATCGTGGTGTCGGCGGCGAGCAGTGACCGGATCTGGGCCGCGTCGGCGGCGAACCGCACTCCGATGCCGGCTTCGGCCAGCGACTCGGACACCGTGGCGAAGTCGGACTCGGTCCGGTGCACCACGAGGACCTGGCGGCGGGTGTCACCACCGGTCCGCGCCGCCACGTGCGAACGGCGTAGCCAGCGGGGCTCGTGCAGCATCCCCCGCCCGGCGCCGCCGGACGTGTTCGCCACCCGCTTGAGCCGCGCCTGATGCACCACGAACACCGGCCGGTCGCCCTCCAGGACGACGATGTCGGCGGTGAGCTCGGCAGCCGGTCCGGCCGCCGGGTCGGGCCGGTTGAGCCGCAGCAGCGTACGCAGGTCGTTCTTGGGCTTCTTCAGCAGGGTGACCCGGCTGAACCCCACCGGGAGATAGGTGTCACCGAGGTCGGCGACGCCGGCCAGGGTCTGCATGGCACAGTCGAGGACGGAGGCGTGCAGGTGCCCGACGGTAGCGGTGTCGATCCCCCGCAGGTCGCCGACGGCGAACCCGTCCGGGTGCTGCTCCACCGTCCGGATGCGGCGGAACTCCGGACCGTACGGCAGTCCCAGGTCGGCGAAGTCGGCGTAGAGGTCGTCGGCCCGGTGCACGGTGATCGGCGTACCCCGGCGGGCGTCCTGGTCGCGCAGGTCGGCGATCAGGTCCGCCGAGCCGGCCGGGCCGTCAGGTTCGGCGCCGAGCCGGGCGGTGACGTGCCGGCGTTCGATGGCACCACCGTCGCGGGCGGCGAGCCGGCTGACGATCTCCACCTGGCAGGTGCCGTCCGCGTCGGTGGACAGCCGGGTCCGTACCTCGGTCAGGTCGTCCTCGGGCAGGAACAGCGGCTCGTGGATCGCGACGTCACGGACCGGGCGGGTGGTCTCGCCGAACACGGCGTCCTGCGCGGCGAACAGCACCTCGACGTAGCCGGCACCGGGGAACACGGTCTGGCCCATCACCACGTGGTCGGCCAGGTAGGCGGGGGTCTGTGGGGACAACCGGGTGGAGAACTCGCGCTGGCCGGCCGCCCGCTGCTCGGCCGTGGAGACCTCGGCGCCGAGCAGTGGGTGATGCTCGCTGACGGTCGACGTCGCCGACGGCGCGAACCGCCCGCCACCGGGCGGAACCGGGAGCCAGTAGCGCTTCTTGTCGAACGCGTACGTCGGCAGGTCGACCCGTCGACGCGGCGACCCACGGTGGTAGCCGGACCAGGAGATGGCGAGTCCCGCCGTGTAGCTGCGGGCCAACGACCGACGGATGGTCCGGCCTTCGGTGTCGTCGGGTTGCAGGCTGCTCAGCCACAGGTGCGGCGACGGATCACCGCACTGTCGGCCCATCGCGGTCAACGCCGCGGACGGTCCGACCTCCACGAAGACGTGCCGGCCCCGGGCCTGCACGAAGGCCATGCCGGCGGCGAAGTTGACCGGCTCGCCGATGTGTCGCACCCAGTAGTCGGGGTTGCCGACCTCGGCCAGCGACGCCACCGATCCGGTCAGGTTCGATACGAAGCTGAGCTCGGGCTCATGGTATTCGATTTCTTTGATCGCCTCCCGGAACGCGTCGAACACCTCCGCCATCAACGGCGAGTGGAACGCGTGCGACACCGGCAACGCCTTGGACTTGACGCCCCGCGCCTCGAGTTGTTCTGTGATCGCGGCCAGCGAGGCGATGCCTCCCGAGACGACGCACTGCTCGGGCGAGTTGATCGCGCCGAAGCTGACGTCCGGGTAGCCAGCCAGCAGCGGTGCCACGTCGGCCGCCGTGGCGCGGACGGCGACCATGCCGCCGGGCGTGGAAACCGACTGCATCAGGCGCGCCCGGGCGGCGACGAGGGTGACCGCGTCCGACAGGCTGAACAGCCCGGCCATCGTCGCGGCGACGATCTCACCGATGCTGTGGCCGAGCAGGATGGTGGGTCGTACGCCCCAGGAGATCCAGAGCTGGGCGGTGGCGTACTCGAGGGCGAACAGGGCTGGCTGGGTGTAGGCGGTCTGGTGGATCTCCTGCCCGTCCGCGCCGTCAGCGGCGAAGACGAGATCCTTGATGGATCGACCGAGCAGCGGCCCGAACAACCGATCGCATTCGTCGAACGACTCGCGGAAGGTGGGATACCGCTCGTACAGCGCCGATCCCATACCAGGGTATTGCGAACCCTGACCGGTAAACAGGAACGCGACGTTTCCGCCCCGGAACTCGCCTTCGCCGGCCGAGGCCGCTCCCGCGTCCTCGGTGGATCCGGTCGCCTGCTTGTCCAGCAGCGCTTCGACGTCCGCCCGGGTGGTGACCGGACCGGCCAGCCGTACGTTGAAGTGCGACCGGCCGATGTTGGCGGTGTAGCAGAGATCGGCGACGGACAACTCCGGCTGCTGTGCGAGAACCTGCCGGTACTGCGACGCCAGGGCACGCAGCGCCGACTGGGTCCGGGCCGACAGCGTGAACACGGACCGGTCGTCGTCGGTGGGCGGGGTGACGGCCTGCGTCGGCGGAGCCTGTTCGAGAACGACGGTGGCGATGGTGCCGGCGAATCCGAACGAGTTGACCAGGGCCCGCCGCGTTCCGCCGGACCACGGCATCGGCTGCGTCGGCACGGCAACGTGGTAGCGGTCCCAGGGAATGTGCCGGGACGGCGTGTCCAGGTTGATGTGCGGGTAGACCACACCTTCGCCGAGCTGCAGCACGGTCTTGATGACGCCACCCACTCCGGCGGCGGCTTCCATGTGGCCGATGTTGGTCTTGACCGAGCCGACGATCACCGGGTCGCCCCCACGGTGGGCGGCGGACAACACGGAGTCGATCGCTCCCATTTCGATCGGGTCGCCGAGGGAGGTGCCGGTCCCGTGCGCCTCGACGTACTGGACGTCGGCGGGCGTGAGCATCGCGCTGGCCAACGCCTCGCGCATCAGGATGGCTTGCGCCGTGCCGTTGGGTACGGTCAGACCACCGCTCTCGCCGTCCTGGCGCACCGACGAGCCACGGACCAACGCCAGAATCGTGTCACCGTCGCGTTTGGCGTCGGAAAGGCGCTTGAGGACGATGACACCGCAGCCCTCGCTGCGGCTGTATCCGTCCGCCTTGTCGTCGAACGTCTTGCAGCGACCGTCGGCGGCCAGCATGTTGGCCTGGGAAAACACGACGTGGTTACGCGGGTGGTGCACCGCGTTGACCCCTCCGGCGAGCGCGATGTCGCACTCACGCCGGCGTAGGCCCTGCACCGCGACGTGCAGGGCGACCAGCGACGACGAGCAGGCGGTGTCGATGCTCATGCACGGGCCGCGCCAGCCGAGGAAGTACGACAGGCGCCCGGACATGGCGCTGTGTGCGGTGCCGGCGGCGATGTGCGAGGTCAGTTCGGTGGGATCCAGCCGGTCCACCTCGATGGTGTAGTCCATCGAGCTGATGCCGAGGTAGACGCCGCCGTTTCCGTCCCGTAGCGACGTCGGGTCGATGTTGGCGTGCTCCAGTGCTTTCCAGGCGCACTCGAGGACGAGCCGGTGCTGCGGGTCGACGTAGCCGGCTTCCTTGGGCGATATGTTGAAAAACCTCGGGTCGAATTCGTCGATGCCCGACACGAATCCGCCACCGGCGGTGAGCACCTTGCCCTTTTCTCCGTCGACATCGCTGTAGAGACCTTCCACGTCCCAGCGGTCACTCGGGATCGGGCCGGTGCCGGCTCGACCGGAACGGAGGAAATCAGCGAACTCCTCGGGGGTCTCGTTGCCGCCAGGCAGGCGTAGGCCCATGCCGACGATGGCGATCGGCTCGTACTTCTCCATCAGCAGGTCACGGACGAGATCGTCATTACGGACGTGTGAAATCTGCTCGGTCACGCCATCCCCCATTGGTACCGCGAAATCCGGCGGTCAGGAATTGTAGAGTTTTGCAAGAATGTCGTCGACGAGGTCCTTGGTCGTCACACCTGCGTCACTTGACGTCGAGATGCCTGGGTAGCGCTGCTCGGCAGGCGCGGGCGTGCCGTGGATCGGCGCGGCTCCACCCTGCACGAAGAGCTCCCGCAACACCTCGGCGCGAAGGTACTCGAGCAGGTGGCCGACCGTCGGGTTGTTGAACAGGCTCACCGCGTCGATCGGCCGCCCGAACCCGGCCACCAGCAGCTGCTGGATCTCGGTGGCGCCGAGCGAGGTCAGCCCGAGTTCGAAGTAGCTCTCGTCCAGCGGCAGCGTCTCCGCGTCGCCCATCAACAACCACGTCTTGAACTCGGCGACCACGAGGGCCTCGAGGGCCGACGCACGCTCGGAGAACGGGGTGTCGGCCAGCTTTTGGTACCACGATGCGTCGAGAGTCAAGATTCGGCCCCTGCCAGCGTTCGAGGGTGAATGGCCGACGGGGTGTCGGCTCCAGTCGCACGACGAGCGGGACAGGCTCGATCGGCGATTGCTGTCGGCGCTTACACATTTACACACCGACCCGCCGACCGGAAGGGGAGATTCGACCCCCGGCGGCGTCCGTGGTTGCCCGACCAGCCTCCCCCAAGAACCCGGTGACCAGCAGATTCCTTCGGATCGCTCGACACACACGGACCGGCGGACCCGACCATCAGTCGATGTGATCTGCATCACATGTGCATTACGTCGGCTAATTGATTCAGGCCCAGCTAAATGCCTGTCTCCGCAGAACTCCGTACTCCCACTTGTCAAGTGTGATAGGTGCCGTACATCCGACTCTGGATCGTTGTCGGACTGCGGCACCGCGACGGTCGACGCTGATCCACAGGCTAATGTCGTCCACGGACCGATCCGTTCCGGCAATGGCATCACCCGTGACGCGTCCCTCAGGATCCGCACCGCGCAGCGACAGGAGTGCATCGATGGCCGATGGAGCCACCAGCGTCCCGACCCGGAGCACGCCACGGACCGACGAAGCCACCGCCCAGCTCCGGGCCCGTGAACTGCACGGCAACGACCGTACCTGCCGGTCCCTCGGCATCGAACTCGACGTGGCCGGCCCCGGACACGCGACGGTCCGGATGCTGGTGACGGAGACGATGACCAACGGATTCGGCATGGCGCACGGCGGTTACCTGTTCCTCCTCGCCGACGCGGCGTTCTCGTTCGCCTGCAACACCCACGGTCCGACGACGGTGGCGCAGGGCGCCCAGGTGACGTTTCTACGGCCCGCCGCCGTGGGCGACGAACTGTGGGCCGAGGCGGTGGAACGTTCCAGGTTCGGCCGGGCAGGCCTCTACGACGTGACCGTACGACGCGCGGACGGCACCGTCATCGCGGAATTCCGGGGCCACAGCCAGATGATCAGCGGCCGGCCGGGCACCGCCTGATCACGGCTCGGCCGCGACGGATGGTTCGAGCCGGTCACCGACCGACCGCACCGCCTGCCGGGCCTCGGCCACCAACGTCTCGACCAGTACGGCGGCGGGCAGATCGCGGGCCAGCCGGTGTCCCTGCCCCGCCCACAGCGCCATCGCGTCGACGTCACCGGCCCGGGTCGCGGCCCGGCGAATCGGCGCGGTCACGAAATGAACGTCCGGATAGGCCATCGGTGCGTGCGCGCCGTACTCGGCGATGAACCTATTCCGCAGACCTCGCGCCGGCCTGCCGCTGAACGCCCACGTCACCGCCGTGCCGTCCCCGGGGGGCCGCACCAGCGCCGACTTGTAGGCGGGATGGGCACCACTCTCCGGCGTACGAAGAAATGCGGTGCCCAATTGGGCGGCGCGGGCACCGGCGCTCAGTGCCGCAGCGATCCCGGCACCGTCCATGATGCCGCCGGCCGCAACGATGTCCATGTCGGGAACCGCCGCCCGCACACTCGCCAACAGGGGCAGCAGACCGGGCGTCTCGGCCCCCGGACGAACCGGAAGAAAGGAGCCCCGATGCCCGCCCGCCTCCGTGCCCTGGACGCAGACGGCGTCGGCACCTTCCCGGGAGGCGATCAGCGCTTCGTCAGCGCTGGTCACGGTGACCAGAACGGTGCTGCCCGCCTCGTGCAGGCGATCGACCACGGCCCGCGACGGGCAACCGAAGGTGAAGCTGACCACCGGCACCCGCTCGCGGACCAGCAGGTCCAGCTTTTCGTCCCAGCCGTCGGTGTGGTCAATCGGCATCTCACCGGGAACCACGTCGTACCGGTCGGCCTCGGCGGCGAGCCGCCGAGTGTAGGCCGCCACCGCAGGGTCGACGCCGTTGCGCTCACCCGGAACGAACAGGTTGACGCCGAACGGCGCCTCGACCGCCGCGCGCACCTCGTCGATGTCCTGTCGCAGGTCGTCGGGGGTGCGGTAACCGGCGGCCAGGAAACCGAGGCCACCGGCGGCCGACACCGCCGACACCAGTCGCGGAGTCGACATCCCGCCGGCCATCGGCGCGGAGACGATCGGGTACGGCAGGTCAGCGAACACCTGGCGGGCGACGGCACCCATGGTCAGTTCGGCCAGGACGGGGAGCGACCGAGCAGGGCCAGCAGACGTTCCTGGTCGGACCAGCCCGCCACCGGCGGGACGGGTGGCGCGAACGCCGCGCCGGGCAGGCTCCGGGCCGGACCGTCCGGGACGAACCGCCGGGTCACCTCCAGACCGGCGGCGACGAGTTCGTCGTCGAAAGCCGGCGGTGCGCCGACCGCGGCGCCGACGTCCCAGCCGTGCACCAGGTAGTCGAGCAGGTGGAAGGCGATCGCCATTCGGCCCGGAAAGCCGCTGTCGCGCCGAATCTCGGGCAGGACGAACATGCGGTCCAGCACCCCGGGTTCGTCGAACGCCGCGAGCACCCGCTGCGCCGAGGCGCCGTACGCGTCGCGCGGATCGTCCAGCGGTTCCTCCGCCCACACCGCGTCGTCAGATCCCGCACCACGAGCGGCGGCGGCGAAGCCGTTGTGCTGCGCGGTCATGTGTGCCAGCAGCCGGCGTACGTCCCACTGCGCGCACGGGGTGGGCGCGGCCAGCGCATCGTCGCCGAACGCGGCGACGATGTCCGCGCTGACCGATACGGCGCGGCGGTTCAGCTTCACGACGTCCATCAGGGCGTGTCTCCTCCACCGATCGGACCACCGTGCTCGCGCCACCAGCGGCGGCCGCTTTCCGGCAGCGTCCCGATCGGGTCGTAGTAGGCGTACGGCCGGTTCAGAACCGACGCCGCGTCGTCGGACAGGACCCGTTCGGCGCCGGTACGGTAGTTCTTGGTCCAGTACGAGATGCCACGCTCGTGATCGTACTCGGCCACCTGGTGCACCCATCGCTTCCCGACGTACGGCACGTCGCACACGATCCGTGGGGTGGCGTATCCGGGCAGGTAACCCATGATGTCGTCCTGCAGCCGTTGCGCCGCGAGGACGCTGATCCGCCAGTGCTCGACGTTCGGGATCATGTCGCACATGTAGAAGTAATACGGCAGGATGTTGGCCTCGCCCTGCAGCGCGAAACAGAGATCCAGCAGATCGGTCGCGGTGTCGTTCACGCCGCGCATCAGCACGCCCTGGTTGCGGACGTCGCGGACGCCTGCGTCGAGCGCGGCGCGAGCGGCCTCGGCGACCAGCGGAGTCACCGACGCCACGTGGTTGGCGTGGGTGTGGATCGCCAGGTTGACGGCCCGGCTCGCGGCGACCCGCGCCACCCGCTCCAGCCCGGCCCGTACCGTCGCCTGCAGCCAGTGTTGTGGCAGCCCGATCATCGCCTTGGTCGCCAGCCGGATGTCGCGGATGGAATCCAACGCCAGCAGCCGCATCAGGAACGCCTCGAGCTGCGGCCAGGGCACGTTGGCCACGTCCCCGCCGGACACCACCACGTCGCGCACCGTCGGGGTACGGCGCAGGTAGTCGACGATCTGGTCCTGGCGGTCGACGGGACGCAACGCCAACCGGGTCTTTTCCACCTGCGGGGTCGCCAGGCCGACCAGGTCCATCCGGGTGCAGTGCCCGCAGTACTGCGGGCAGGTGGAGACTAGTTCCGCCAGGACCTTGGTCGGGTAGCGATGGGTCAGCCCTTCCACCACCCACATCTCCGCCTCGTGCAGCGAGTCCCGCTCCGCGTACGGGTGGCTGGGCGCGACGGCGTCCCGGTCGCTGTGGACCGGCAACATGTAGCGGCGCACCGGATTGGCGAGAAACGCGGCGGTGAAGGCCGCTGGGTCGGACACGGTGTGCGGTGCCATCGTGTTGAGCATCTGCGGCGGCAGAAGCATGCTCATCGTGGCGAACTGCTGCTGGTCGGCGGCGAGGTCTTCGTAGAAGTGCTCGTCCAACAGGTTCCCGACGACCGCGCGTAACTGCTTGATGTTCTTCACACAGTGCGCACGCTGCCACTGGGCGTCGCGCCACTGCTCCGCGGTGACGTCACGCCACCCGGGCAGCCGGCGCCAGTCCGGCTCGACGAGCGGGGTGCGGACGTACTCGTAGGGCTGCCGTTGGTCGATCTCGTTGCCGGGCCGGATGTCCGGAAAGACAGTCATCGATCCTCATGTCCCTGCGCGTTGGTGTACTGATGACGGCGCAGCACGCGCGCGACGATCTCGTCGGCTGCGCCCAGATAGTTGGCGGGGTCCAGCAGCTCGTCGGCCACCCGGGCGTCGGCGAACCGACCGTCGAGCTCGGGCGCCACGGCCAGCAGCTCGGCGAACGGCTTGCCGGTGGCAGCCGCCTCGCGGGAGATCCGGGCGAGCAGCTTCTTGGCCACGGCCTTGCCCAGCAGTGGAGCGAGCTCCACGTTGAGTCGTTCCGAGACGATGGCACCGCCGGTGAGGTTGAGGTTGGCGGCCATCCGCTGCGGGAAGACCGACAAGCCGGCGGCCAGCTCGACGCCGGCGGTGGCGGCGCCGGCGGCCAATCGCAGGACCTCGCGCAACGGCTGCCACTCGGACTGCCAGCCACCGGCCGCGCGTTCGTCCTCGGCGAGCATGCTCTGGGCGAGCACCAGCGAGTACGCCGGCACCTGACGTGCCGCCGCGACGATCACCGTCGCCAGGACCGGGTTACGTTTCTGGGGCATGGCCGAGGAGACGCCACGGTCCTCCCCGGTCGGCTCGGCGACTTCGCCCACCTCGGTGCGCGACATGCCGAGCACGTCGACCGCGAGTTTGCCGAGCGCGCCGGTCACCACACTCGCCACCCAGCCGAGGTCGGCCAGCGGCGTCCGCTGGGTGTGCCACGGCGCGGCGGGCTCGGCCAGCCCGAGTTCGCCGGCCAGGCCCGCCATGAGCGTCATCCCGTGACCAGCGCCGCTGGTGCCGGCGCCGCCGGCTGAACCGGCGTACGCCTGGTAGGCGGAGAGCGTGCCCGCCGCACCGCCCAGTTGCACCGGCAGACCGGCCCGTACCCGCCGGACCCGGTCGACGGCGTCGAGGACGAGGGTGAGCCAGCCCGCCGCCTTGAGCCCGAAGGTGACCGGTGCCGCGTGTTGGGTGAGGGTACGCCCGGCCATCGGGGTGTCCCGGTGTCCGGCGGCCAGCGCCGCCAACGATCCGGCGATCCGGACCAGGTCGGCGTCGATCCGGTCCAGGACCCGGCCGGCCAGCAGCATCGCCGCGGAGTCGAGGATGTCCTGGCTGGTGCCTCCACGGTGGACGTACTCGGCCGCCGACGGATCGGTTTGCGCGACCGCCCGGGTGAACTCCTGCACCAGCACGACGACCGGGTTCGCGGCGCCGGTGGCCCGGTGGGCGATCGCGGTGACGTCGAGAGACGTCGCCGCCGCCGTCCGGGCGATGGCCTCGGCCGCCGACGGTGGCACCACCCCGAGCCGGGCCTGCACCGTGGCCAGGGCGACCTCGACCTCGACCATCGCCGCGACCCAGGCCTCGTCGGACAGCAGCGGGTGCACCCCGGCGGCGGCCCACGACGGGCTGAGCAGCCCGGCGTCCGTACCCGGTTGGTCAGATGTGTGTCCGGTCATCAGGCCCCTCCTCTGGGACCGGCCAGCACCCGGCCCGGGGCCGGGGTGGATGGTTGCCGCTGGGCCGGTACGCCGCGTGCGTCGACAGCCAGGCAGGCTCGGGCGATGGCGTCGGCGTCGCCGAGGATCACCGAGTCGACACCAGGTCGGATGCCCGCCGCGGTCGCCCAGTGGACGATCTCGGTGGGGATACTCAACGCGTACCGGTTCGGATGCACCCGCCCGGTACGGTCGACCAGCCGGCAGGGTCGCCGGGTCACCGCCAACGCCCCGGTCCGGTAACTGCCGTCGGAGCTGTCCGGAATCTCGTACGCCCGGCACTGCCCGCGCAACAGCATGCTGCTGAGCAACGGATCGTCGGTGGTCCGTACATCGACGTCGGGCAACCGTGCCTCGATCAACGCGGTCACCGTCAGCTCCGATCCGGGGATCGCCGTCGACCTGACCACCAACGCCGCGCCGCTCCGGCCTGCGCCGTCGTCCGCCCCACCGACGTCGGCCAGACCGTCGTCGGCCGGACCGATATCGGTCGCGCCGAGTTCGGCCGGACCGACTTCGAGCCCGGGCCCCATGACGGTGAGCACCCCAGCCTCGATGAGGGCGATCATCTCCTCGATCCGGGTGGCCGGTGGTCCGATGGAGACGAACGCGTTCAACGGGGTGTACCAGCGCTGCAACTCGTCCCGGTAGGAACTCCCGGTGATGCCGGAGTGGTCGACGACGAGTCGGACCTCGTTGCGCAGGTCACGCAACACGTCCAGGGCCGCCTTCAGCGGTCCGGTGACGTTGCCGAGCCGGGCCTGTTCGACATCGTGCCGCAGGTGAGCCAGCAGCCAGTCCTGGTAGTCGGTCTGGTCGGTGAACCGCCGGTCGCCGTAAGGTCGAGCGATCCGGTTCCAGTCCCACCAGTCGGACTCCGCTACGCCGTAACGGTCCAGAAGTTCGTCGTCGGCTCCGGGCGGTGGCGTCCGCTGCGCACCGAACTCGGCCAAAAACGCGTCGGCGGTCGCCTGGTCGGCTCGGCCGGCGATCAGCGCGTGGTAGTAGACGGCCCGGACCTCGCGGTCGACCAGTGGCCACACGTCCGCGACGAACTCGACCGGCTGGCCCGCCTCGCGACGGTGCCGAAACCCGTGGATCACCTCGGGAGTGAGGAAGATCGGCATGTGCCGGCCGAAGGCTCCCTTCTGGTTCTCGCCTCGGGCGTGGTAGGGCACACCCCGCCGGGAACCGGCGAAGATCCGGGGTTCCGCACCGGACGCCTGGTAGGTCAGTCGGCCGCCGTCGGAGACGAACCGCCCGCCCCGCCCGACGGTCAGCAAGGTCAGGTAATCGAAGAAGTTCAGCCCCATGCCGCGCAGAGCGACCGCCTGCCCCGGCCTGATCCGACTGAGATCGGCCTCCGCCGGGTTGCCGGTACGCAGGTACGTGAGGTCGTGCCGGTCGGTGAACGCCCGCAGCTGCCGTTCGGCCGCGCTCACCGGCATGTCGACGTGGCCGAGAGTCAGCACCACCGACTGCAGCCCGGTCAGCTGGGTCCCGTCGTCGAAGGTCACGCTCTGCGTACCATCGGCCGCGTCGTCGAGCCGGACGGCGGTACGGGCGTGCCGGTGCACCGACACCGTCGCCGGCGCGGTGCTCACCACCCGGTCGAGCACCCACCGCAGGTAGTGGCCGTAGAAGGCCCGGGTCGGGTAGGAGTCGGGGCCGAGCCGGCCGGCCTCGGCGAGTACGTGTGCGGGATACTCACCGCCCGGATCCATCAACAGCACCAGCTGCGCCCATTCGTACAGGCTGGGGCCGCTGACGATCGGGCCGTCGCAGCGCACGCTGTCGTCGGTGAACATGGTGACCTGGGAGGCGACCGTGTTCATGAGTAGAAGCTCGGACTGGTCGACCCGCCACACCCGGCCACCGATCCGCACGTACGGATCGACCAGGTGGATGGTCAGCGGGCGGTCGCTGATCGCGGCGTTGGCGACAAGCCGTTCCGCCACCGACAGACCGCGCGGTCCCAACCCGATGATGCACAGTGAGGTGGCATTGCTTTCGGTCACGGCTCCCCCGTACGCGATGTGTCGGGTCTCCGTCCGAGCCCGGCGCGGCAGGTACCGCGCCGGGCCCAGTCAGAGATCTCAAGCGGCGTACTCGGAGCGCCGGTTCTCGTCGGTGAGCAGCGTCGCGAGCCTGGTTCGCAGTTCGCGCTTGAGTACCTTGCCGGTCACACCGGTCGGGAAGTCCGCGGCGGAACGGGCCACCAGCAGCGCGGCGAGCGTCCGCAGGCCGGCCTGCGCCAACGCCTTGTTGGTGAGTTCCAGCAGGTCCTCGGGGGTCGGGTCGCCTGCGGACGCCTGGAGTCGGACCACCGCCACCGGTACGATCGCGCCGTTGTCACGCGACGGCACACCGACCACCGAGCAGTCGTAGAAGAGGTCGCCGCAGTCGGCGAGCAGCACCTCCTCCATCGGCAGGCTGTAACACGGACCGGACGCGGTGTCCATCACGTCGACCGTGCGGTCCAGGTGGTAGAAGTTGCCCTCGGCGTCGCGATAGGCGACGTCGCCGGTCAGCCAGTAGCCCTCGAGTTCGAAGCTGCGGGTCAGCGCGGGGTCGTTCCAGTAGCCGGGGGTACGCGACGGCGTCTGCACCGCGAGCAGTCCGACCTCGCCGACCGGCAGTTCCCGGCCTTGCTCGTCCAGCACGGTGGCTTTCCGGACGACCTCGGTCGGCTTGCCCACGCACCGGTCGTTACGCTCGGACTCGGGGGTGGTGACCTGCCCGAACAGCGCCATGCCCATCTCGGACGAACCCAGTCCGTCGATGAACTGCGACCCCGGCAGGGCTTCCTCGGCAGCGGCGTCGCTCGGCAGCAGCCACGGCTTGATCAGGCCGGCCGGCCGTTCGCCGAGCGTGACGAGCCGGCTGATGTGCCCGTAGTGGGCGCTGTCGCCGGTGTTGAACCAGCTGTGCACCTTCGCCGCGCCGCGCACCGGCAGCTCCCCGGTGGCCAGCTGCACGTACGTACGGGGGAAGGACGCCACCATGGTCGGCTGGAAGGCCTCCATGACCGGCTCGACGGTCTCCCGGCGCCAGTCACCCATCACGACGGTCGGCACCCCGATCAGGGTGGTGGTGAGGAAGTAGCTGAGCCCACCGGCGTGGGTGTGCGGCATCAACGACATCAGCTTGTCGTACGGCTCGGCCGGGAACCGCACCATGCGTGGCTGCTTGCCGTCCCAGAACTGCTTGTGGGCGAGCATGGTGGACTTCGGCACGCCGGTGGTGCCGGACGAGTGGATCAGTGCCACGACCTCGTCGTCGGCGTGCTGGTACGGGTAGTTCTGCGGCAACCCGCCGCTGTCCGGGTCGTAGGCCTTGATCTCCGAGGACGGGACCACGAACCGCGGCCGGCGCTGGTTGGCGCGGTATCCGGCGACGAGCCGGGTCGGGTCGTCGGCCACCGCGCCGACCACGCCGACGTGGTCCAGGTAGCGGATGGCGGGCTTGACCGGCATCGCGTCGTTGATCATAACGGGGATCGCGCCCAGAGCGGTCAGCGCGAAGTAGTGCAGCAGCGGTTCGAGGCCCTCGGCGACCAGGATGCCCACCGGGTCGCCGGGCTTGACGCCGTTGGCCCAATACCAGCTGGCGTACCGGTCGCGCAGCGCGGCCAGATCGGTGAGGCTGTGGCCGCGGAGCACGACGTTGCCGCGATGGTCGGTGGAGTGGGTGAACGCGTAGGGAACGTCCCGGTTGGGGTTGAGCTCCAAGGCGCGTTGGAGGAAGTTGCCGGCACCCAACGTGGGGTCGGTCATCATCTCTCGCCGCACCGACATGGGCGCGAGAGGGCTGTTGCCACTCATCGAGATTCTCCTAGCTCAGTTGAGGGCGAGAATTTCCGACACGACCCGATGTCCGGAGCGGATCGCTCCCTCCATCAGGCCGAAGAACTCGGTGCTGGTCTCCGTGCCGGCGAAGTGCACCCGCTGGTGTGCGCGGGCCAGGTCGGGACCGACGCGCGTCCAATCACCGGGGCCGAGCAGCGCCGCGTAGCAGCCCCGGCTGTACTCGGCGTTCACCCAGTCGGTGACGAAGAACCCGATCGGTTCGGGCAGTCGCGGGAAGAGCAGCCGCGCCTGCGCGAGTGCCGCTTCGCGCTGCTCGGCGAACGGCAGTGCGCCGTAGTCGCGGGCGGCGGCACCGGTGACGAACCCGGTGAGGACCCCGACGCCACCCTCGGGCGAGTCGTCCACGGTAGACAGCAGCGGTCCCTGTGCGCTGACCGACCAGCCCGACAGTCCCGCTTGCCGCCACAACGGACTCGGATAGATCAGGTGCACCTTGACCGCACAGCCGGGAGCCGTCGCGGCGGTGGAACGGGGCGCCGGGAGCGCGGGTTCGTACCTGATCGCGTCCGCCAGCAGCGGAGGCAGGGCCACCACGACCCGGTCGGCGCGGTAGGCGCCACCACTCGTCCGTACCGTCACCCCGTCGGCGTCCTGATCGATGGCGGTGACCGGCTCCCCCAACCGCACCCGCTCGCCGAGCCGCTCGGCGAGTGACTCGCACAGTTGGTGGGCGCCACCGGCGACCCGTTCCTCCTGCGCGCCGCCCTCGAACGCGTTGAGATATCTGAGGCCGCCACCCGACCGCAGGTAGAACGCCATGTGCAGCACCGACACGTCGGCCGGGTCGGCGGCCATCATCTCGCCGAGGAACAGCGGGAAGAACCTTCTCGCGTCCGGGTGGGTGAGATGGCGGTCGGCCCACTGCTCGGCGGTGGTCGCGTCCAACTCGGCGGCGTTGGGCGTGAGCCATGGCGCGTCCACCCGCACCGTGGCCGTCAGTTCGTCGAGGAGATCGAACATGGAGCCGAGAGCGACCGCGCTGAGCGGCGGAAACCGGCCGGAGCGGGTCGTCGGCGCGGCGGACTGAGACGCGGAGACGGCGAAGGTGCTGTCCCCGGACATGCCGGTCGGCGTGGTCTTTAGACCCGCCTCGGCCAGCGACGCCAGCAGTTCGGTGTGCCTCTCACCCAGGTAGGCGGCGCCGGCGTCGACCCAGTTGCCGGGGGCCACCTCGATACCGTGGGTCCGGCCACCGACCCGGTCCTGGGCCTCCAGCACGGTCACGTCGATCCCGGCCTTCGCCAAGCCGGCCGCGGCGGTCAGACCGCCGAGTCCCGCGCCGACCACGACGACCTTCATTGGCTGACGCTCACGATCGTGGAGAACAGCAGATCGGGTGAGGGACCGTCGACGAAGTCCTCGAAGGACAGTTCGACGCCGTACTCACGGGCCACCGCGCTCAATACGCGGGTGGCGAGCAGGGAATCGCCACCCAACGCGAAGAAGTCGGAGGTCTCGCCGACGTCATCGGTATCCAGGACTCGGCGGAAGATCTCGGTCACTACGGCAACGCTCACTTGTGATCAGCTCCTTGGACGGCGGGTGGATCGATGACGCTGGTGGGTTCCAGCGCGGTCGACCTTGCCGCTGGGTGTGTAGACCAGGTCCGCCACGACCGTGATCCGATCGGGAATGAGATGACGGGGTACGCGGCTCCGCAGGTAGGCGAGGACGTCCGCGCCGAACAGGTCTGGATCGACCGGTGTCGGCGGGTCGGCCCGGACCTTCGGCACCACGTACGCGGTCAGAGTGGTGTGGTTGGCGACCGTGACACCAACGACGACGGTGGCCGCGACGCCCGGGTGTTCGGCGATGTACGTCTCGACCTCGCCGGGATCGACGCGTACTCCCCGAACCTTGATCTGGTTGTCGAGGCGTCCCTCGTGCGACAGCGCCCCGTCGGGTCGGCGACTGACCCGGTCACCGGTCCGGAAGTACACCTCTGGTCCGTCGCCGGCGTCCCGGGTGACGAACCGGGCGGCCGTCTCAGTCGGCAGGCCGAGGTAGCCGGCGGCGACCGACGGACCCGCGATCAGCAACTCGCCCTCGTCGCTGATGTCCTCGCGGACGTGCGGCAGCGCCCAGCCGATGGGAGCCGGCCCGGAGGTGGCGCCGGCGGCGAGTGGTCCGTGCAGGTCGGCCGCGTGGGTGACGAGCGTGGTCTCGGTGCAGCCATAGGTGTTGATCAGCCGGATGCCAGCGGTGTCCAGCGACCGCCAGTCGGCGAGGCGGGCCGCGCTGACGGCCTCTCCGCCGATGATCACCAGCCGTACGCTGTCCGGCAGCGTCGTCTCGTACTCGACCAGGTAGTGCACCAACTCGTGCCAGAACGCGGTCGGCAGGTCGAGCATGGTGATCGACTCGGCGGCCACCATGCGAAGCAGCCGGGGAAAGGATCCGGCGTACGCCTCGTCGTTGAAGACCAGCGTCGCGCCGCTGATCAGGCTCGGCAGGATTTCCTCGAAGCAGGTGTCCCAGTTGAGCGACGCGAACTGGAGGACTCGGTCCTGCGGGGTCAGGTCGAACAGCGCGGCCAGTGCGCTCGCCGAGGCGGTGATCGCCCGGCGAGGAGTGAGCACCGGCTTGGGAACTCCGGTGGAGCCCGAGGTGAACAGGATGTACGCGGGATACTCGCCGTCCGAGACACGGTCCGGCGCGGCGCCGACGGCGGCCGCCACGGTCGGTACGGCGGTCGAGGTCGGCAGCGTGGTACGAGCGCCGCTGGCGAGCAGCAGCGCGTCGCGGCGTTCGGCTGGGTATGCGCGGTCGATCGGACAGTAGGTGCCGCCCGCCGCCAGTACACCGAGCAGGTGAACGATGGTGTCGGGTGAGCGGCTGGTCCAGACTCCGATCACCCCCGGGTTCGGCCCGAGCTGATCGGCGACACGATCGACGGCCGCGTCGAGCTCGGCGTACGTCATCGGCTGCCCGTTGTGCACTATCGCCGTGCGGTCCGGATGGCGACGCGCGGACCGACGGAACAGCGCGACGAGGTCGTCGGCGACGGTCAATAGCCCGTCATTTCGTGGCATGGAACCTCCGTTTTCCTGGCCACCCCGGCCGTTCACCCAACGTTGTACGTACGAATGAAGGGTCGTTACCAATAATTCCGATCAACCCTCGGTCGCCCGGCTGGACGATTCAGCATCGCCCACGTCGCAGATCGTCCGGGAATCGCAGGTGCCGTGATAAGTCCAGAACCCGTACCAGCTGCGTCGGACATCCGGCAGACATTGCAGGCGACAGAGCCACTTCGAGCACCTGTTGCAGGGTCGCTACGCGGCTCGGTGCCACTCGGCACACGGCGCATCTGTCGCCGCAGTACCACTCCTCTCTCCGCGCAGCGTCCACCAGTCTGATGACGCCGACGGTGATCTGCGTAACCATCGGCCACAGACCCCTTTGTCGACGACTCGACACGTCCGGTCGACGAACGTCAGGGGTCATGGGAGCGTCCAGCGCACCCCCGCCGGTGACAGCACTTCACACCACCGGCGCGGTTTCGCACCCGATGAGCCCACTCCTTGTTCCCCCGGTTCGTCGACTCGGCTCCACCACCGCAGGCCATGGCGGGAGGTGGGATGGAAACCGAGTTACCAGTCAGGCGAGTTACTAGTCAGGGTTTGCCAGCCGGCAAGCAAGCACGAGCGTAGCCGCACGATCCACGCCGACCCAGATTTTTAGCTGCCCCTAAATCGGCACCACGGCGGACCTCAATCCGTGCTCCGACTAGGGCTTTTGACTACGGCGCCGAGTCACGCGCCACTCGGCCGGAAGCCCGTTCGATCCATATGCCTCGAATGTCCGTCGCAATACCGACATACAGCTCACCGCATTCGACCCCAGCCCGGCTACCGACCTACCAGTGAATCAGTTAGCATGAATATTGCCAGTTCAGACCGGGTGGCCGGATGTCGACAGTCACCTATACCCGCTGCGGCGGACGGCCGAACAAGCAGGCACTTGCCGTAGATCGGCCTTGTTAGACTCCGGGCGAGCAAGAGCGCGCTTCCACCTATCCCTGATTCAGCAAGAAATCTGTCCAAGCCGATGTCTATACGTCCAGCTAGGTTCGCTACCAGGGGGCATCCTTCGTGGACCGACAAGACTCGGTGGTCCACTATGGCCCAGTAGCCCGTTCGGTACGGCCGGCCGCCGCCCGGCACCACCAACCGAGTACGGGCCGGGCCACCCCCGCCGGCCGACATCCCACGTCGGCGTCGCCAGCGCCCGCGTGGTGCTCGACCCGCCAGGCAACCCCTTGAACAGATCAGACGTTCGCCCGGGATCAGACGGAAGTGAGATCGATGATCGAATACATCGCCACCGCGGACGACCTCGCGAAACTCAGATTCGCGCTGTCGCCGGTTGGTGAGGCGGTGCACAGCTTCAGAGTCCTGGCCACGCCGCAACGCCGGCACCTGCATCTACCCTGGGCTCGCGCGACCCTGGACAAGCTGCGAAGCGTGGACTTCGCACCGCTCAACGCGGTCATCCCACCGTCCGGATACATCCCGGACTTCCTCACGCCAGCTCCGGGCACCGAGCCGCCCACCTTCGCCAGCGAGCTGGAGATCATCCGAGAAACCCCGATCGCACAGTTCCGCGAGCAGGTGGAGTGGCTGATGGTCGACCAGGTCACACCAGAGTCGTGGCGCACCGCCAACGCGACCCTGCAGCAGAAGATGCTCGACGCTCCGGAGACAGGGATCCGCACCCTGGTACGGCTACTCGACACCTACTGGCAGCTGGCACTGGCGCCCTGCTGGTCGCATCTGCGCACCCAGTTACGGCTCGACGTGCGCTCCCGCATGCAGGTGATGGAGAACGTCGGCGCGGCCGGCGTGTTTTCCTCACTCAACGAACGGGTGCGGTGGACCGACAACACGTTGATCACCAACAGCAGTTACGAGTACCGCAAGGAGCTGGGTGGTCGAGGAATCGTGTTGGTGCCCAGCGTCTTCTGCGGTCCCAAGGTGCTGACCATGCTCCCGCCGCTACAGCCCATGATCGTCTATCCGAAGCCCTGGACCGCGAGCATCTTCAGTCACGACGCCCAACAGGCCCGTCCGCTCGCCGCGCTCATCGGCGGCGTCCGCGCGGCGGTGCTCGAAGCGCTGCTCGCCCCGACGTCCACGACCGAACTCGCATCGGAGATCGGGGTCACCCCTGGCGCGGTGAGTCAACACCTGTCCGTGCTGCGGGACTGTGGACTGGTCAGCAGTCGCCGGGTCGGCCGGCGAGTGATCTATTCACACACCCCCACAGGTGAAGTGCTGGTCATCCAAGCCGCCGGCAGTACAGCCGACGAGGTCAACTCGCCGATCCAGAGTTGACGACGGACTGCGGGCCGCCTGCCGTTGCCGACTCCACCGGCACACCAGCGACCCCGCGGCGAGTCGGCCGAAAACCCGCCATGACCGGTAACAATCCACACCCAAGATGAAGTGACGAGCCAGCTACGGAAAGGTACGCCAAACGATGGCTGTCACGAACCAACCGGTCAGCGAGCTCGCGACCGATCCCGCGACCGACACCCCGGGTCAGACCGCCCCGATCGACTGGCGCGGCTTCGTCCGACTGGCCCGCCTGCGGTTTCTGCTCTACAACCTGCTACCGGTAGGGCTCGCCGTGGCGGTCTCGGTGCACCAGGGTCATCCGCTGCTGCTCGGCTGGTACGTCCTGGCACAACTGTTCGCCTGGACCGTTCACCTGATGACGCACTACTGCAACGAGTACTTCGACCT
Source organism: Solwaraspora sp. WMMD406 (assembly GCF_029626025.1). Lineage (NCBI taxonomy): Bacteria > Bacillati > Actinomycetota > Actinomycetes > Micromonosporales > Micromonosporaceae > Solwaraspora > Solwaraspora sp. WMMD406. The sequence goes on along the minus strand of NZ_JARUBF010000001.1, from coordinate 2,864,056 downwards.
CGCGGCAGATCGGGCCAACGTCTACTTCACGCCATGGACCGGCGGCAGCCGCGCACTGGTCGACGGGCTGGTGCCGCCGGTGGTGGCGCTCGGCACCGCGTTCGTGCTGGCCGCTGTGGCGCAACTCATGATCGTCGCGATGCCGACCTGGCCGGCCCGGTTGGCCGCCACCGCCGCCGTCGTGCTGGCCTGGTTCTACACCGCGCCACCCGGCCGGTTCAACTACCGGGGACTGGGCGAGGTGACCGTCGCCGCGATCCTCAACGGGCTGTGGCCGGTGGTCGCCGTGCTGCTGCAGACCGGCACCGTACCGGTCCTGCTGCTGGCGATCCTCGCCCCGACCGCGCTGCTGCAGACCGTACGGATGATGGTGATGAACCTCGGCGACCGCCGCTCCGACGCCCAGGTCGGCAAGCGCACCGTCCCGGTCATCGTCGGCTACGACCGGGCGGTACGGATCATCGTCACCGCCCAGCCGGTCGCGTACGCCGCGCTGACCGGCTTCGCCGTGGCTGGCTGGGTGCCCTGGCTGGTCTGGGCGCCGATGACGGCGACCGCCGCGATCTCCGTCTGGCTGGTGCTGCGGCTGCGCCGGGGCGAGATGCGCGACCTCGACCAGCGACGGATGACCCCGGTGGTCTTCTGGGCCTCCAACCACGTGTCGCTGATCGTCGGCGCGGCGATGCTCGGCGTACTGCTCGACACCGCCCGCACCGGCGCCGACGGCGGCGCGCTCACCTTGCTCGGTGCGGTGCTCGCCGGATACGCCGGCCTGTTCGCCCACCGACTGTGGCTCGCCAGCCGCCGCCAGCGGTGATCGGGACCACACGATCGCCGGCCCGCAGACAACCACCTGACGCTCACGCCTCCTGGACAGGGACAGGGACAGGCTCTGCCGAGTCCGCTCCGGCGGTCTGCGGACCGTCCTGGGAGGAGATCGCAGTCGAGACCAGCGCGGGTGCGACCGGTTCCACGTCGACTGCGTCCTCAACCGAACGCATCTTCGGCGGCGTCGGAATCCACGGTTTCAGGTTCTGCAACACCTGCTCGTAGAAGGTGTCGACAGCGTCGAGCAGCGAGTCGATGAACGACTGCCGACCGACGCCGCGCTTCGTGCCCGACGGCGAGACCGACGCGATCCGAAACGACTTGATCTCCCTGCCCCGGTCAGCGACCAGCAGAGCGGGATTCTCTCGTACGGTTTCCAGCAGTTCGGCACTACCGGGACCTCTCGCGTACGCCGAGAACGCTTCGAGGCGAATGGTCCCGGACACGTCCTTGAGTTGCCGTACGAGCCAGTTGACCCGCGTCGTCGGTCGGCCTCGACGGGGCGCGTCCACACCGACATGGCACGTGATCTTGCCCGCCCGCAAATCGGCGGTAACGTACAGAACGCCGACCGCGCCGGGTATCCGCAGTCCCGCCGTGAGCGACCCCGCCGTCGTGAGCGACCCCGCCGTCGTGAGCTGCTGCACCAGATCCTGTGTGCGGGCCGCCGGATCGGCCAGTTCGCGTCGGCTGAGCGCGGGCAGGATCTCCGTACCCAGTGTCCTGCCCAGCTTGAGTCCGGCGAATCGGACCAACGCGTCAAACTTGCCCGCCACGTCGGCGGCGATGACGTCACCGGGGCGCAGCGTCCCCGCGTTCACCGCCTCGCGCGCCGGGACCCAACTCGGCCCCATGTCACTGAATTCGAGCGCACCCGAGCGGGGATGCTCCAGATATCGGATCAACTCGCCCAGGATCCACGCCTGATCCGGATCGGCGATGCCCCGATATTCCTTCTGCATCACCGCCACGGTCAGCACCTCCGACCACGGGACGTGATGAAGCGCGACACGCCGCAGCTTCCGCTTGTCAACCGGCGTCGGGTGCTGTCCGGGGACCGGCGGAATCTCGTTGGATATCGTGATCAGCGCATCGAACCCGTGGTCTCGGGCGATATCGAGATAGCGTTCGAGCTGCTCGGTCTGCAACTCACCGCTTCCCGTCTTGACCTCCACCAGAGCGGTCCATTGCCGCTGACCACGGACCACCCGGATGACGCCGTCCGGGAAGAACTTCCGGTCGCCCAGTTTGAACGGGACCTCGATGAAGGTCTGCACCGAACCGACCGGCGCGCCGTACGGCTGGGTCATCGCTCTGCCGAACTCACGGACCGCGCTGAGTACGGCGAGGAGAGCCGACGTCGCACGTCGTTCCTGCTCTTCCGCACCATTGATGCCCGACGTCGGGATCAGGCGCGCGGCAAGCCAGGTCTCCTCGCTCATACGGCACTCCCACAGGGACGAAGTAGGTCCGAGCAGACTACGGCGTGGCCCGCAGGGCGTGCGGACCGATGTCTCCGCCGACCAGTCACCATGTCCTGGCCGTCCGTACGCCCGGCCCTACGACGACTTTTTCACAAACCGGCACCGGCGGTCAGGCATCGACCTCCGCCACGTACTGCACCGCCATGGCGTCGGAACGCATGACGTAGCGGGTCGCTTCGAACGGGATGCCGTCGGAGTCGAAGGAGGCGTGCAGCAGCACGATGACGGGCACACCGGGCGGGAGGTTCAGCGCCTCTGCCTCGTCGCGAGTCGGGAATCGGGTGGTGATCTGTTCTCGGATCCGTGTGGCCCGGTATCCGAGTCGCTCAAGGGCCACGAAGGTCCCCCCTGGCCCCAAGTCCAGTTCGGTCGCGAGGGTTGATGTTCCAACTACCTTCGTTGGGAGGTATGTGTGGCCGAGTTGGACAGGTTGGCCGTCGGCAAGGTACGTGTCCTCTCGGAGAACGACGGTGTCATCCGGGTCCAGTGCGAGCATGGCGGCTACGTCGATTGGTGGCCGCAGTCGGGATACGTTGCGGCACTCGACACGTGGTGCGCGCCCCTGCGTGCTTGCCTCGGCAGCGAACGGTGTCAGGTTCTGCTGCCGTAGGGACGGGTTGGCATACCGATCTGGCCCGAGGCGCATGAGCGGTGGTCGACTACGGACGAATACGTCGTAGAGCATCGTCGCGACATGCGCCCATTGGGATGCGCTGACGAGCGCCGGTCCGCCCAACTGCGCTGACCACGGCGAACGCGTCTGCCACGCTTCCACGGCACGGTCCGTGCCATCGCCACAGGCCGTGTATCGAGATGGAGATTGGGATCGTCGTTCGGTTTCCCGGTCATCGGGGACCGTGGTCACGAGTCGCGCAAGCTGACCTTCGGCGTTGAGGCAAGCGTCGAGCGCCTTGACAAGATGCAGGCTGGGTGGTTTCTTGCCGTTCTCGATCTCGCACAGGTACGAGCGTGAAAAGTACGCCTTCTTTGCCAAGTCCCGGAACGACATCCCGCGTTCCAGTCGAAGTCTGCGCATCAGTCGGACGAAATTCGGGTCAACGACGATCATTCCGATTCCTTCCGAGGGGCACGGGCGCTGTGGCCTCGGTCCGCTGAGGTCGGCGCTGCACCAGCGCGACGCCCGCCAGGACCAGGAACATGCCGAGAACCATGAACGCGGTCACCCGCTCGTTGACGACCAGGAAGCCGAGTACCACCGCGACGACCGGCAGCAGGTACGTGACCGTGGATGCCAGGGTAGGGCCGTCGTCGGTGATGAGCCGGTAGTTGAGCACGTAGGCGACCCCGGTGCCGAAGACGCCCAGGATCAGCAGGCTGACCACCGCGTCGAAGCGGAGGTCAGGCATGGTCAGTCCGCCGAGGGGCAGAGCCAGGATCATCAGGATCGTTCCGGCAGCGAGCTGTGCGGCTGACAGCATGATCGGCGCGATTCCCCGGTTGGTGAGAAACCTGCCCATGTAGACGTAGGAGATTCCGTAGCTGGCGGACGCCGCCAGGATCGCCAGCCCTCCCCAGCTGGCAACCTCGCTCGCCGACTCCCACGGCGTGAAGATGACGACCGCGCCGACGAAGCCGAGGGTCAGTCCGGATCCCCGCGACCACGTCGCCGTGCGGTCGGTCCCCACGACGAATGCGATCAGCGCCGTCCACAGGGGCGTGGTGGCGTTGAGTACCCCGGCGACACCGGAGTCAACGGTCTGCTCGCCGATGCCGAACAGGGTGTACGGGATGGCGTTGGCGACCAGCGCGGCGACGAACAAATGCCCCCAGGTTCTCCGGTCGGTAGGGAACCGCAGCCCCCGGTGCAAGGCGACGGGGACGAGCACCAGTGCACCGAGGGCCAGGCGGACAAGGACGATCTGCACCGGGGTGAAGCCGCGTAGCGCCAGCTTGATCCAGAGGAATCCTGACCCCCAGAGCAACGCGAGCATCATCAGCCGGACGAGACTGCCTCGACTCATCAGGCGATCCTGTCAGTCCTCTACGGGCATGTCGTAGTCCAGGCCGTTCAGGTCCCCGCGCATCACGAACCTGGTGACTTCGAACGGGGTGTGTTGCTCGTCGAAGCTGGTGTGCAGCACCTCGATGACCGGTACGCCGGGCGGCATCCCCAACCCGGTCGACTCGTCGTGGTACGGCATCCTCGCCGAAATCTCCTCGCGGATGCGGGTGATCCGGTGGCCGAGTTCTTCAAACCTGGCGTAGATGCTGCCCTCGCCGAGGGTCCGCTCGGTCGCCAGCGGCGACCCGTCGGCGACGTTGACGGGGATGTACGTCACGCCGACCTGTACGGGCTCGTCATCGGCGAAGTACCAGTTCTCCCGCCGGATGATGGTCGCGGTGTTCGCGTCAAGGCCGAGGCGTTCGGCGACGTCCGGCGGTGGGGCGTCGCGGGTGACCGACCGGCATTCGGTCCGGGGTACGCGGCCCTGTTTCGTGACCTCGATGCGGAACGGCGACAGTCCCGTTTCGTTGCGGAGCTGACGGGAGTAGCGGTTGGCACCGAGGCGCATCAGGGGCCGGTTGGGGCGGACGTAGACACCGCGCCCGTGCTGCACGACGACCAGGCCCTCCCCTTGCAGGATGCTGATCGCTTCCCTGGCGGTGTTGCGTGCCGTGCCGTACCTGGCGGCAAGGTCTCGCTCCGACGGCAGCTTGCCACCGGGTGCCAACTCGCCCGCCTGGATGCTTAGGCGCAGGTCATCGGCTATGCGTCGGCTGGGTGGTCGCTTGTCGGTGCTGGTCGGCTCGTCCATGTCTGCCGCCTGTCACTAGGGTCAACAGCACGCTCCACGTTACCCCAACTGGCTCAAGCCAGCCGCCAACAAGTGTTCGCCATTGACTTCCAACTGGCTCAAGCCAGCGGGTAGTGACCCGGTCAGCCAACTCCGACGGCTGCCGAGCGGTATGTGTCCATTGGCGACCTGCATCACGGAGCGGCGCCGAACGGCATTCGAACCCGGATGAGGCGATGGGGGCTGTCGTGAACGCTGTTGCTGTCAGCGGGCCGGCTGGCTGACCCTCGACGACGTTCCGTCGCTGGTCGTGATGGGTGGGCGCGGCAGGTTTCGAACCTGCGACCCCTCGCTTGTAAGGCGAGTGCTCTCCCACTGAGCTACGCGCCCGGGCATGACCGTACTTCTCGTCCCGGTGGCGGTCAGCTTACCCTGCCGCCGGCCGGGATCAGCGGGCGCGTTCCCACGGCCCGGGACGTCCGTCCCCGGCGCACCAGCCGTCAGCGGGACCCGCCGGACGGTCGGCCGGTCCCGCTCGAGTCGCCGGTTGGTGATCAACCGGCGGGCTCGGCGATGGTCAGCTGGCGCGATGGTCAGCTGGCGCGATGGTCAGCCGGCGCGATGGTCAGCCGGCGAGTTCGGCGATCGCCTTGCGCCAGGCCTGCTGGTCGCGTGCCTCACCGGGCCCGTTCATCTCGGCGAACCGGACCACTCCCGCCTTGTCGATGAGGAAGGTTCCCCGGTTGGCGATCCCCGCCGCTTCGTTGAACACCCCGTACGCCTGGGCGACCGCGCCGTGCGGCCAGAAGTCGGCGAGCAGCGGGAACTGGAAGCCCTCCTGCTCCGCCCAGACCTTGTGGGCGTAGACCGAGTCGACGCTGACGGTCAACGTCTGCACGTCGTCGTTGACGTAGGCGTCGATGTCGTCCCGGACCGCCTGCAGCTCGCCCTGACAGGTGCCGGTGAAGGCCAGCGGGTAGAAGACCAGCAGCACGGCCCGCCGGTCACGGAAGTCGGCCAGCGCGACCTCCTGGTTGTTCTGGTCCTTCAGCACGAAATCCGGTGCGACGGTTCCCACCTCGACGGGCATTGCCTCTCCCTTGTTCACTTCTTGGCCCGGGCACCACGCGGCGACACCAGCCGGGCGGCGCTCCAGTCCTTGCCAGCGTTGACCATCGAAGTCTGTTGCAGGCCGGCGCTGGGCGCCGACTCGCTGATGTCGCTCGGCTCGACGTGGCCTTCGCGCCCGGCCTTGGGCGTCAGCAGCCACACCACACCGTTGTCAGCCAGCGGGCCGAGTGCGTCGACCAGGAGCTCGAACAGGTCGCCGTCCCCATCGCGGTACCAGACCAGCACCGCGTCGACGACCTCGTCGGTGTCCTCGTCGACCAACTCCCCGCAGCGGTCGGTCAGGGCGTCGCGGAGATCCTGGTCGACGTCGTCGTCATAGCCCATCTCCATGACCACCATGCCCGGCTCGATGCCGAACCGGTCCGCCAGGCTCCGTACGCCGTCGGCGGCCTGACCAGCGGTCGCGCTCACTGTTGCTTGCCTCCTCGTCTTGAGCTGCCGGTATCCATCAGACACCGATAGCCGGTAGTTCACACAGTTGTGCGGCCGGGCGCAAGTGGCGCACCGAGTTCACCGGAATTTACCGTGCCAGCAGCGCTCGGGCACCCTGGGTGATGGCATCTTCGTCGACCAGAACCTGACGCGCGGCGGGACCGATCGGGACGTAGGAGTCCAGCGCGGCCACCCGGGCGGCGGCGCCGACGTACCCGGCCTCGACGAGGGCGGCCAGCACTCCCTCACCGACCCCGCCGGATCGACGGGTCTCGTCGACGATCAGGACCCGGCCGGTCGCGGTCGCCTCCCGGGTGATGTCGGCCACCGGCAGCGGGGCGAGCCACCGCAGGTCGAGGACCCGGCAACCGACGCCTTCGGCGGCCAGCCGGGCCGCGACCCGCAACGACATCCGTACGCCGTTGCCGAAGGTGATGATCGTCAGGTCCTCGCCGGCGCCGACCAGGTAGGTGCGGGCCCGGCCGACGGGGATGTGCCCGCCGCCCCAGTCGGCTGGCGGCGTGTACGCCGCCAGCCAGTGCCCGTCGTCGGGTGTGTGCAGGTCACGGGTGTCGTAGAGGGCGATCGGTTCGAGGAACACGCAGACGCTGCCGTCGACGGCAGCGCTGGCCAGGCAGGAGCGCAGCAGCCCGGCGGCGTCCTCGGCCCGGGCCGGTACGGCGACCACGAGCCCCGGGATGTCGCGCAGGACGGCGAGGGAGTTGTCGTTCTGGCTGTGCCCGCCGAGGCTGTCCTGGTAGGCCAGCCCGGGTACCCGCAGCACCATCGGGTTGCGGTAGCCGCCCTGAGACAGGAACTGTACGGCGGCCGCTTCCCCGCGCAGCTGGTCCTCCGCGGCGTGCAGGTAGGTCAGGTACTGGATCTCGGGCACCGGCAGCTGGCCGACCAGCCCGGCACCGAGGCCGAGGCCGACGATGGAGGTCTGGTCGAGCAGGGTGTCGAAGACCCGGTGGGGTCCGAACCGGTCCCGCAGCCCGGCGGTCACGCCGTACAGACCACCCTTGGCGGCGACGTCGGCGCCGAAGACCGTCATCGCCGGGTACGTGAGCAGCGCGTCGGCGAGGGTGGCGTTGATCGTCTGGGCGAGGGTCAACGGCCCGCGTTCTTCCGGAAGCCGGGTGCTGAGAGTGGCGGCGCGGGTCGTCGCCGCCGCTCCGGCGGCTCGGGCTCCGGTATCGGCGACCACCCGGGCGACGCGGATCGGTCGGCGGGGGGCGATGGTCGCGACGATCCGGGCGGCGGCGTCCAGTTTGGGTTCGCCGATGACTTCCTCGGCGACCTTGCGGACCTGCCAGCCGACTTCGTCGTACCGGGAAATGATCTCGTCCGGGGTGGCCAGGCCGGCGCCGATCAGCAGCCGCGCCGTGTCGACCAGCGGATCACGCGCCACGTCCCGGTCGATGTCGTCGGCGCTGCGGTAGACGGCCTCGGCGTCGGCGCCGGCGTGACCCATCAGCCGTACGGTGGACAGGTGCAGTACGGCGGGTCGGCGGTGTTCGCGCACCCAGGCCGCCGCCTCGGCCGCCGTGTCGTACGTGTCGACCAGGTCGCACCCGTCGGCGGCGAGGTAGCGCAGTCCGGGCTGGGACCGTAGCGCGGCGGCGACCCAGCCGTCGGGTGACCGGACGCTGAGGCCGAGGCCGTTGTCTTCGCAGACGAACAGGACGGGCACCTTCAGGCCGGCGTGGTCGGCCCAGCCGGCGGTGTTGAGGGCCGCCGTGGCGCTGGCGTGGTTGATCGACGCGTCGCCGAAGGTACAGATGACGATCGCGTCGTCCGGCCAGGGGGAGCGCGGTTCGAGATACTGGCGGGTGGTGCCGACCGTCCGGGCCGGGCCGGGCTGGCGTTGCCGGACGGTGGCGACCCGGCGCATCCGGTCGATGGCCAGTCCGAGCCCGACCGCCCGGGGCAGGTGGGCGCCGGCGGTGCCGCTGGTCGGGATGATGTTGAGCGCGGTGCTGCCGAAGACTTTTCCCCGGCCGCCGGTGATCGGGTCGGCGGCGGAGGCCACCGCCCCCCGCAGCACGTCCCGCGCCGCGTCGGCGATCGGATCGGTTTCCGGACCGCCGCCGTCGCCGTCGGTCCCGTCGTCGATGTGGTCCTCGGCCGGCGGGGTGGCCTGGGCGAGCCGGGCACAGTAGAACCCGCCGGAGCGGTAGTGCAGCAACGCGGGATCGGTGACCCGGACGACGGCGGCCAGCGCGGCGTTGCCCTCGTGTCCGGAGGAGCCGACGGTGTAGAACCCCTCGCCGAAGCTGCGTAGCCACCGTTTGGCCAGGTCGAGATGCCGGCTGGCGAGTTGTGCGTCGAACAGCGCGAGGGCGCTTCGTCCAGTTAGGCCGGTGCCGTCGCGGACCGGGTCCTCGACGGCGCGTCGTTCCACCGCGTCGGGCATCGTGGCGACCGCGGTGCGGAACCGTTCGTCGAGATCCTGCGGAGTGGTCACGTCGGACAGCATTACCGACCGCCGCCTTCCCCGGCCACCGGGTGGCGCGGGTGCCACCTCTCGACCGGGTCGGGGCAGGCGACAGCGCTGCTGGTGGCCGGGGAGGTCATGGTCGCGATGCTACGCGCGATGGCCACACGGGGCAGGACAGCCGCGCCGCAGGCGCGCCGCCACCGGGCAGGACAGCCGCGCCGCAGGCGCGCCGCCACGGGCAGGACAGCCGCGCCGGGTGGATGCGGGGCCGCTTGCCACACCTGACTACACTTGGTTCAGAAACTTTTGAACATTGCAACGAGGTTGATCATGTTGGAGGAACTCCCCCCGGCTCGGCGCTACGCCGAGGAAGCGGGCGTCGTACTGGGCGGAATGGGTCTGCCACCGGCGGCCGGCAAGATCCTCGGCTGGCTGCTGATCTGCGACCCGCCCAGCCAGACCAGCACCGACCTGGCGGCCGCGCTGGAGCTGTCCAAGGGCTCGGTCAGCACCAGCATCCGCCTGCTCGAACAGGGCGGGCTGGTGATCCGCGTACCGCAGCCCGGTCGGCGGGGAGTGGCCTATCAGATCGAACCGACCGGCCTCACCAAGCCCGAGATCACCAACAAGTTCCGGATCTTCCGCGAGCTGTTGGATCGGGGAGTGGACCTGATCGGTGGTCCGCAGGCGCGCACCAGCGAACGGCTCGTCTACCTGCGCGACTTCTACGCGTTCATCGAACGCGAGATGCCGTTGATCGTCCAACGCTTCGAAGCGGAGCGTCGGCAGTCCGGGAAACACCCCAGAACAGGCAAGGAGGCGAGGTCCGATGGCTGAACCGGCCATCCGTACCGAGCGACTCGTCAAGACGTACGGCCGCAACCGCGGCCTCACCGGCCTGGACCTGCAGGTCGAGACCGCCGAGGTGTACGGCTTCCTCGGCCCCAACGGAGCCGGCAAGTCCACCACGATCCGGCTCCTGCTGGACCTGATCCGCCCCACCAGCGGCACCGCCCGCGTCCTGGGGCTCGACCCGCGCGCCGACGGCGTGGCGTTGCGCCGCCGGATCGGCTACCTGGCCGGCGACTTCATCGTCGACGGGCGGCAGACCGGCCGGGAACTTCTCACCTACCTGGGCAACCTCCGTGGCGGGGTGCCCAAGGCCCGGATCACCGAACTGGCCGAACGCCTCGACCTCGATCTCGGCCGGCGGATCAAAGGACTGTCCAAGGGCAACCGGCAGAAGGTCGGCGTCGTGCAGGCGTTCATGCACTCCCCCGAGCTGCTCATCCTCGACGAGCCGACCAGCGGCCTGGACCCGTTCCTGCAGCAGGAGTTCGTCGCGATGGTCCGTGCGGCGAAGGCCGCCGGGCAGACCGTCTTCATGTCCTCACACGTGATGAGCGAGGTGCAGCAGACCGCCGACCGGGTCGGGATCATCCGCGACGGCCGGCTGGTCACCGTCGAGCGGGTCGAGGACCTGCGGGAACGCGCCGTACGCCAGATCGAGATCGTCTTCGACGCCCCGGTCGACGCCAGCGAGTTCGCGGCGGTGCCCGGGATCAGCGACGTGGTGGCCATCGGTGAGCGGCTGCGCTGCCGGCTCGACGGCCGGGCGGACGCGCTGATCAAGGCGGCGAGCCGGCACACGGTGATCAGCATGCTGTCGGAGGAGCCCGACCTGGAAGAGCTTTTCTTCACCTTCTACCGCCGTGAGGGGGCCGACGATGTTGCTGTCTGACCCGTTCACCAAGGCCCTGCGCGACACCAGCCGGTCGATGCTGACCTGGGCCGTGGCGATCACCGCTGTCGGCGCCATGTACGCCTCGTTCTGGCCGACGATGCAGACGCCGGAGATGGCCGAGGCGATGGCGGCCTACCCGGAGGGGATGCTGGAGGCGTTCAACTTCAACGACGTCACCAGCCCCGCCGGCTACCTCGGTAGCGCCGTCTTCGGCCTGCTGATCCCACTGCTGGTGGCGGTCTTCGGGATCACCGCCGGAGCGCGGGTGATCGCCGGCGACGAGGAGGCCGGCTCGCTGGATCTGCTGCTGGCCCACCCGGTCGGCCGGGCGAAGGCCGCGCTGCAGCGGTTCGCCGCCGTGGCGGTCTGGCTGGCGCTGACCGGCGCGCTGCTCTGGCTGGCCCTGATCGCGATCCGTGGGCCGGCCGAGTTCACCGCCGTCGGAGTCGGCGAACTGGCCGCGATGAGTCTGCACCTGGTGCTGTTCGGCATCGCGTTCGCCGCCTTGGCGTACGGGGTGGGTGCCGCCACCGGCAGCCGCGCCACGGCGCTCGGCGTCGGCGCCGTGGTCGCCGTGCTCGGCTACCTGGCCAACGCCGTCCTGCCCCAGGTCGAGGCGCTGGAATGGACCCGGAGTCTCTCCCCGTTCCGCTGGTACCTGGCCGGGGACCCGCTGGTCAACGGGGTGCAGGCGGGCGGCGTACTGCTGCTCCTCGGTGTCGCGGCCGCGCTGGTCGCGGCCGGCACCTGGCGCTTCACCCGGCGCGACATCGCGGTCTGAGCACGCACCGCTGCCGCGGGTGGCGCGCGGCGTTCGCCGCGCGCCACCCGGCGAAGGCTCGGATGGCAGACTGGCGGCATGGACTCCGAGGTGATCGCGATCCGGACCGGTACCCGCCCGGCGGTACGGGACATCACCGCCGAGGCGGGACGCTTCGTCGCCGGGCGTGGCGACGGGCTGCTGCACGTGTTCGTGCCGCACGCCACCGCCGGGATCGCGATCATCGAAACCGGTGCCGGTTCCGACGACGACCTGCTCACCGCACTGGACGACGTACTGCCGACCGACGACCGGTGGCGGCACCGGCACGGCTCCCCCGGGCACGGCCGCGACCACGTGTTGCCGGCGTTCGTCGCCCCGTACGCCACCCTGCCGGTGCTGGGTGGACGGCTCGCCCTGGGCACCTGGCAGTCGATCTGCCTGGTCGACCCGAACGGCGACAACGCCGACCGCAAGGTCCGCTTCTCGTTCCTCGCCGGCTAGTCTTCCGGCTGACGTCTCGGGCCGCCGTCGCACCGTGCAGTCGGCCGTCACCGCTGGCCGGACCCCTCGGTTACCGACAAGTATCTGTGTCTCAGATCGCCTCTATGGCGGCCACGCGTGACGCAACCGGCCTTCAGGGGGCAGGATGGGTCGGTAGAGACCTATCCCACACACAACTGAGGGAACGCCTGTGGCCACGGAACGCAAGCGCCCGGTGATCAGCGACGGCCTGCCGAGCCAGCTTCCGGACATCGACCCTGAAGAAACCAGCGAATGGGTCGAGTCACTCGACGGAGTGATCGACGAACGCGGTGCCAAACGCGCCCGGTACGTCATGCTGCGCCTGCTCGAACGGGCTCGGGAGCGTCAGGTCGGGGTGCCGCCGCTGACCACGACCGACTACATCAACACCATCCCGCCGGAACGCGAACCCTGGTTCCCCGGCGACGAGATGATCGAGCGGCGGATCCGCGCGTACATCCGCTGGAACGCCGCTGTGCTCGTGCACCGCGCACAGCGGCCGGAGATCGGCGTCGGCGGCCACATCTCGACCTACGCCAGCGCGGCGTCCCTCTACGAAGTGGGCATGAACCACTTCTTCCGCGGCAAGAACCATCCCGGCGGCGGCGACCACATCTTCTTCCAAGGCCACGCCTCCCCCGGCATGTACGCCCGGGCGTACGTCGAGGGCCGGCTGTCGGAAAAGCGACTCGACGGCTTCCGCCAGGAGCTCTCTCACGCCGGGGCCGGCGGTGGGCTGCCGTCCTACCCTCACCCCCGGCTCATGCCGGACTTCTGGGAGTTCCCCACCGTCTCGATGGGTCTCGGCGCGATCAACGCCATCTACCAGGCCCGGTTCAACCGCTACCTGCAGCACCGGGGCATCAAGGACACCTCCGACCAGCACGTATGGGCGTTCCTCGGCGACGGTGAGATGGACGAGCCGGAATCGCTGGGCGCGATCGGCCTGGCCGCGCGCGAGGAGCTGGACAACCTCACCTTCGTGATCAACTGCAACCTGCAGCGGTTGGACGGCCCGGTACGCGGCAACGGTAAGGTCATGCAGGAGCTGGAGGCCTACTTCCGGGGCGCCGGCTGGAACGTGATCAAGGTCGTCTGGGGTCGGGAGTGGGACCCGCTGCTGGCCGCCGACACCGACGGCGCGCTGGTCAACCTGATGAACACCACGCCGGACGGCGACTATCAGACGTACAAGGCCGAATCCGGGGCGTACGTACGGGAGCACTTCTTCGGCCGCGATCCGCGCACTCGCAAGATGGTCGAGGGTCTGTCCGACGACGAGATCTGGAACCTCAAGCGCGGCGGGCACGACTACCGCAAGCTGTACGCGGCGTACAAGGCGGCGACCGAGCACACCGGCCAGCCGACGGTCATCCTGGCCAAGACGATCAAGGGCTGGACGCTCGGCCAGCACTTCGAGGGCCGCAACGCCACCCACCAGATGAAGAAGCTGACCCTGGACGACCTCAAGACGTTCCGGGACCGGCTCTACCTGGACGTCCCGGACGAGCAACTGGAGGCGAACCCCTACCTTCCGCCGTACCTGCGCCCGGCCGACGACTCCCCGGAGATGACCTACCTGCAGGAGCGCCGCAAGGCCCTCGGCGGGTACGTGCCGACCCGGCGGACCGTAGGCCGCCCGCTGGCGATCCCGGACAGCGAACGCTTCGGCGACGTCAAGCGCGGCTCCGGCAAGCAGAAGGTCGCCACCACGATGGCCTTCGTCCGGCTGCTCAAGGACATCATGAAGGACCGCGAGTTCGGCAAGCGGTGGGTGCCGATCATCCCGGACGAGGCCCGTACCTTCGGCATGGACTCGCTGTTCCCGACGCAGAAGATCTACTCGCCGCACGGGCAGAAGTACACCGCCGTGGACCGGGAGCTGTTCCTGTCGTACAAGGAGTCCACCGCCGGGCAGATCCTGCACGAGGGGATCAACGAGGCTGGCTCGGTGGCGTCGTTCACCGCCGCCGGCACCTCGTACGCCACCCACGACGAGCCGATGATCCCGCTGTACATCTTCTACTCGATGTTCGGCTTCCAGCGCACCGGCGACGCCTTCTGGGCGGCGGCCGACCAGATGGCCCGGGGGTTCGTGCTCGGTGCCACCGCCGGGCGGACCACGCTCAACGGTGAAGGCCTGCAGCACGAGGACGGTCACTCGCACCTGCTCGCCGCGACCAACCCGGCGGTGGTGGCCTACGACCCGGCGTTCGCGTTCGAGATCGCGCACATCGTGGAGAACGGCCTGCACCGGATGTACGGCGAGTCGCCGGAAAACATCTTCTACTACCTGACGGTGTACAACGAGCCGATCCTGCAGCCGGCCCAGCCGGACTCCCTCGACGTCGAAGGACTGTTGAAGGGCATCTACCGGTACTCGCCGGCTCCACAGGTGAGTCGGGCCGACGGCGGCGAGGCACCCCGGGCGACGATCCTCGCCTCCGGCACAGGCATGCAGTGGGCGCTCAAGGCCCAGCAGCTGCTCGCCGAGGACTGGCAGGTGGCGGCCGACGTCTGGTCGGTGACCTCGTGGACCGAGCTGCGTCGTGACGCCATCGCCTGCGAGGAGCACAACCTGCTCAACCCGGGTGGCGAGCAGCGGGTGCCGTACGTACACACCGCCCTGGCCGACGCCGCCGGGCCGGTGGTGGCGGTCAGCGACTGGATGCGGGCGGTGCCGGACCTGATCTCGCGGTGGATCCCGGGCGCGTACACCTCGCTCGGCACCGACGGGTTCGGCCTGTCGGACACCCGGCACGCGCTGCGCCGGCACTTCCACGTCGACGCGGAGTCGGTGGCCGTGGCGACGCTGCGCCAACTGGCGGTCAGCGGTGAGGTGGCGGCCGAGGTGCCGGCGGGCGCCGCCAAGAAGTACGCGATCGACGACGTCAACGCCGCTCCGGTCGGGGAGACCGGCGGGGACTCCTGATCGCGGACGACACTTCGCGGACGAAACTGTGCGGACGACGAAGCGCGGATGACGAGAGGTGACGGGCCCGGTCGAAGGTTCGGCCGGGCCCGTCGGGCATCTGGTCGGGGTGACCCAACGCCGGTCAGCAGAGGTCGGCGACGTGTCGGGAGGCGGCGAGTTCGCCGAGGCGGCCGAGCGACGACTCCAGGTCGGCGCCGACCCGGTGCTTGCCGAGTCGCAGCAACGCGGCGCTGACCTGGCCGGCGGGCCACCGTACGACGGTCAACCGGACGGCGGTGCCGTCCCCTTCCGGGGTCAGCTCGACCTGGACCTCGGTGCGGCTCTCGGCCCACAGGCCGGGTCCGGCGGCCCGTTCCCGCCAGGCGATCAGTTTGGGCGGCTGGAATTCGATGACCTCGGCGTCGGCGGCGGCGCCGTCGACGGTGTGCACGCGCATCCGCCTACCGGGGCCGTCGCCGGGCACCACCTCGGCCTGCCGCACCCCGGCGAGCCATTCGGGGAGCAGCTCAGCTTGCCGGATCACCGCCCAGACGGTGTCGATCGGTGCCTCGACCCGTCCGCTGCGTTCGATGAGGATCATCCGCCTGCCGCCTCCGCCTACTCGGTCATGACAGCCGCAGCGTAAAGCACAATAACCTCAAAAGGTGCAGCCTTCGTGAATCGGTCAATGTCAGCAGTGCCCGAGGAGCGGCCGGAGGCCGGGCCGCCTCCCGGACCGACCGGCGACCGGCGACCGGCGGGCCGTAGGCTGGAGCACGTGACGGTACGCGTACGCTTCGCCCCCTCGCCCACCGGGATGTTCCACGTCGGTGGGGCACGGTCCGCCCTGCAGAACTGGATCTACGCCAAGCAGCACGGCGGCGTGTTCGTGCTGCGGATCGAGGACACCGACGCGGCCCGCAACCGCCCCGAATGGATCGAGGGCATCCTCACCGCGCTCGACTGGATCGGCATCCGCCGCGGCAGCTACGAAGGCCCGCACTTCCAGTCCACCAACGCCGGCGAGCACCGAGCCGCCACCGAGCGGCTACGCCAGGCCGACCGCGCCTACTACTGCGACTGCGCCCGCGCCGACGTGCAGGCCCGCACCGGCAGCGAATACCGGGGGTACGACGGTTTCTGCCGTGACCGAGGCCTCGAGGCCGGCCCGGGGCGCGCGCTGCGATTCCGTACCCCCGACACCGGCACCACGGTGGTATTGGACCTCATCCGCGGCGAACCGGCGTTCGACAACAAGTTGATCGAGGACTTCGTCATCGCCCGTGGCGACGGCTCGCCGGTGTTCCTGCTCGCCAACGTGGTCGACGACATCTCCCAGGGGATCACCCACGTGATCCGCGCCGAGGAACACCTGCCCAACACGCCCAAGCAGCAACTGCTGTGGGAGGCGCTCGGGGTCAAGCCGCCGGTGTGGGCCCACGTGCCGGTGGTGGTCAACGAGAAACGCCAGAAGCTGTCCAAGCGCCGGGACAAGGTCGCCCTGGAGGCCTACCGCGACGAGGGATACCTCGCCGACGCGATGCGTAACTACCTGATGCTGCTCGGCTGGGCTCCGAGCGACGACCGGGAGATCGTCCCCTGGTCGGTGATCGAGGAGGAGTTCCGGCTCGACGCGGTCAACCCGTCCCCGGCGTTCTTCGACGAGAAGAAGCTGCGGGCGTTCAACGGCGAATACATCCGGGCGCTGTCGGTCGAGGATTTCATCGCCGCCTGCCAGCCCTGGCTGACCGCCACCGGGCCAGAGCCATCCGCCGCGCCCGTGGGCGAGGCCGGGGCACCCACCGGTACGGCGATCGCCGCGCCGCCGTGGGGACCGGTCGACTACGACCCCACGACGTTCGCGGCGGTCGCGCCGCTGGCCCAGACCCGGATCGCCGTCCTCAGCGAGATCGTCGCCAACGTGGACTTCCTCTTCCTGGACACGCCGGTCGTCGACGAGGCCGCCTGGGCCAAGGCGATGAAGGAGGGATCGGCCGAGCTGCTCGACGCCACGATCACCGCCTTCGCCGCGCTGCCGCAGTGGTCGGCGGAGCCACTCAAGGCGGCGTTGGAGCAGGTCGGTGCCGAACGCGGTCTCAAGCTGGGCAAGGCGCAGGCACCGGTCCGGGTAGCGATCACCGGACGCTCCGTCGGCCTGCCACTGTTCGAGTCGCTCGAGGTGCTCGGTGGCGACCGTACGCTGCGGCGGTTGCGGGCGGCCCGCGCCCGGCTGGGCTGAGCCCGTACGGGCCGCGTCAGGCGGGGCTCGACCACGCTGTGGCCGACCCGGCCGGCCTCGCTCAGGAGCGCCGACGCCGGACCAGGAAGGCTCCGGCCAACCCCGCCACGGCCACGACGACGACCACCAGCAGCAACCACGGCCACCAGGTGGTGGTCTGCTCGGAGCTGGTGGCGTTGGGATCGGGCGGCGACGAACTGGTGGCCGGAGCCTCGGCCGACGCCTGACCCGAAGCGTCGGCACCGGGCGTCGGCTCAACGCTCGGGCTCGGCGCGGGGCTCGGGCTCGGCGCGGGGCTCGGGCTCGGCTCGGGACTCGGCTGCGCACCGACGGTCACGGTGAATTCGAGGTCGCCTCGCACCCAATGACCGTCGGCGGAGAGCACGTCGTAGTCCACCATGTACACCCCGGCCGGGCCGGGCCGGAACGCGACGCTGACGGCCGAGCCGTCGATCTGCGGTTCGCCGACCGACGCTGGCGAGCCGTCCGGACCGGTCACGGTCAACGTTGTCTGCTCCGGGTTGAGCTTGGCCAGGAAGGTCAGCCGGACCGATTGTGGTGCCTCGGCGAGTTCGGCACCGTCGGCCGGGTCACTACCCGTGAGGACGTTGTGCGCCTGTGCCGGCGACGCTCCGAATAGCACGGAAAGCATCCCGATCAACACCGCGAGCAACATCGCCCGAACGCGTACCACCCTGTACCCCACCTATCGCGCTCGCCGGATACCATCTGTCGCCAGATGCGCCCGGACCACCAACGGCCGACTCCTAGTTGGTCGGCCAACGGTCTCCGATGGTTCCCGGAAAATCCGCCCGCTGGATGCAACCGTCCAGCGTCCTGCGGAGTCTTTCACAATGAGGGCCGGATCCGACCACCACGGATTACGCCGGGACACGACGGGGTAGTGCGCACGTCAACGAGATCGAACCGCCGCGGGGCGAGGGAGACAACCATGGGACAGCGGACAGGCCGCCGTTTCGTCGCGGCCGGTGCGCTGCTTCTGGCGCTCGGCGTCACGACACTGGCGCTCGGCGTCACGACACTGGCGGGGACGCCGGCCCAGGCGGCACCACCAGCACCAACGACCGTCACCATCGAAGGTGACGACCTGGCCGAACCGCTCGCGGTGCACGCCGACGGCAACACGGAGCTGTTCGCCGCCCTCCTCGGACAGGTCGACTGGTTGGCCGGCTCAGGTCAGACCAGCTCGCCGGAACCGGCCGACCTCGGCCCCAAATATCTCCTGGTGGTGCTGATCGACGACGAGCCGACCCGGGCATACGAGCTGTATCCACTGGCGAAGGGCGGACCCAAGGCGTTCCGCCCGGCGGAGCAACCCGACGGCAGCAAGTCCACGGCAGCCTGGTTCTACGGCCGGTTGACCATGTCCGAGACGTTGCGGGCCGCCGGTGCCCCTCTGCCCGAACGCCCGGACAGCATCAGTGGCGGGATCGGCGGCGGTGAACGAGTGATCCCGGAAGACGCGCTCACCCCGGGCGAGGACCTCGGCCGGGCACTCGGCGAGCTACGTCAGGCACTGCTGCTCAACGGCGCGGTGGCGGTCGGCATCACCCTCGGCCTGGCCGGGATCGCTCTGCTGGTCCGGCGGCGTACCCGCTGATCGACACCACCGTTTGATCAACACCACCGCTGTGACGGACGCTCCCGCCGGAGCGCCCGGCGTCGGGGGCGTACCCCGCCGTGCCGGTGCGCGCCGGCCCAGCCATGCTGGTCCGCCCGGCAGGTCGACGCCGAACGGTGGCTGGACGTCTCGATCCGATCCTCGCCGTACGGCGAGGCAGGCCGGCCCGGGGACGGTTGACCCCACTCACCCGGATGATCGGTCCCAGCGCTACCGCTGGGACCCGCGCCCCCGTACGTCATCATGGTCTCCTCACCTCGCACTAGCCGTCCCGAGACGACACCTTGCCAGGCGGGGAATCGGGCGTGGCCTGGCCCCCCGGTACTTTCCTCGGAAGCGACCGGGCAACCGCCGATACGACGACCGTCGCGAACAGGACGCCGCCGACCACATCAACCGGCCAATGGGCCAACAGCACGAGCCGCGTTCCGGCAATGCCGATGACCGTGACGGCCGCCGTCACGACCAGCCAGGTCCGGCCGGCCGGCCGGAGGCCGGACCAGGTCAGCAGAACGACGGCGAGGGCGGCCGCCGCCGCGTTCGAGGTGTGACCGCTGGGGAAGCCGTTCGCGGTGACCGTGATGAACCCGTCGACCGGGCGGGGCCGGTGCAGCAGCCACTGGCCGAGTGCCCAGCCAACGGGCGTCAGCACGGTGACCAGCGCGCAGAAGGCCGCCCGTACCCGGTCGGCGCGGGCCGCGAAGAGCACGGCCGCGCCGGCACCGGCGGCGAGAAACGGCACGGTGGCGGCCAGGTCGGTCACCACCCGCAAGATCGCCACCAGCACCGGAAGCCGCTCGACGTGGACCCGCAGCCACTCGCTGACCGGGGCGTCCACCCGCGCCACCGCGACCGGATCGACGATCAACGCCGTGGTCAACAGGGCGAGTGCGAGCAGCGCCAGCAGCGGCACGGCCAGCGGTGGACGCGCTATCACCCGCCCATGGTGGCACGGCCGGTGTCGGCGCGCCCGCCGGCCGTGGCAGGCTGACAGCGTGCCGATCACGCGGAACGGGCCGGACGCCCCAAGCGGTCCCGACAAACCGGAAGGGCAGGACCTGGCCGCCACGCTGCGGCAGATCGAACGGTCGGCCGGTGCGCTGGCGTCGGCCAGCATGGCGCGGATGGACGAGACCCTGCCATGGTTTCGGGAACTCCCGGCCGACCAGCGCGCCTGGGTGATGATGGTGGCCCAGGCCGGAGTCCGGTCGCTGGTGGAGTGGTTGCAGGAAGGCGGCGGGGCCGCCGGCAGCCCGCAGGCCGTCTCCGACGAGGTGTTCGCCGCGGCACCCCGGGCGCTGGCCCGGTCGATCAGCCTGCAACACACGGTGGCGCTGATCAAGGTCACCATCGACGTGGTCGAGGCCGAGGTGCCGCACCTGGCCGCCCCGGGTGAGGAACTACTGCTGCGCGAAGCGGTGCTGCGGTTCTCCCGGGAGATCGCTTTCGCCGCCGCCCGGGTCTACGCACGGGCCGCCGAGTCGCGGGGGGCCTGGGACGCCCGGCTGCAGGCCTTGCTGGTGGACGCCCTGCTGCGCGGCGACTCCTCCGACGTACTGGCCAGCCGGGCAGCCGCCCTCGGCTGGGCGGACGCCTCCCCGGTGACGGTGGTGGTCGGCCGCTCGCCCGGCGGTGAGGTCACCGCAGTCCTGCACATCGTCTACCGGGCCGCCCGGCGGGTCGGGGTGGAGACCATCGGTGGGGTGCACAACGACCGCCTGGTCGTGGTGCTCGGCGGTGCGCCGGATCCCCTCGCGGCGGCCGGCACGTTGTTGGACGCCTTCGGTGCCGGCCCGGTGGTGGTCGGGCCGGTGGTGGCGAGTCTCGACGAGGCGACCGAGTCGGCTCGGGCGGCGTTGGCCGGTTTCCGGGCGGCGTCCGCCTGGCCGGCGGCACCCCGCCCGGTCGCCGCCGGCGACCTGTTGCCGGAACGGGCGCTCGCCGGTGATCCGGACGCCCGGCGCCGGCTACGCCGGGACGTGTACGCCGCCCTGGCCAGGGCCGGGGGCGAATTGTTGGAGACGTTGGACGGTTTCCTCGCTACCGGTGGCGTGTTGGAGGCGACCGCCCGTGCCCTGTTCGTGCATCCCAACACGGTACGTTACCGGTTGCGCCGGGTCGGTGAGGTGACCGGCCTGTCCCCGTTCGTGGCCCGGGACGCGTACGCGTTGCAGATGGCGCTGGCGATCGGGCGTCTGGACCCGCCACCGCCGCTGCGCCGGCCGACCAATTGAATGCCCCACTAGCTGGCAATCCCGGCAAATCATAGACACGTCCGCCGATGTTTGTAGGATATCTCCAACGACGCTAGTGCGGATTGGTACCTCAGCACACCCAAGTGACCCATCGGTATCGGGAAGAGTCATGACCGTGCTCGCCGTACTCTCCCCCGGTCAGGGTTCCCAGAAACCTGGATTCCTGCTGCCCTGGCTCGACCTGCCCGGCGCCGAGGCCCGCCTGCGCTGGTGGTCCGCGCTCGCCGGGGTCGACCTGGTACGGCTGGGCACCACCGCCGACGCGGACGAGATCAAGGACACCGCCCGGACCCAGCCGCTGCTGGTCGCGGCCGCGCTGCTCGCCGCCGAACACCTGCCCGGTGCCATCCCGTCCGGACACCGCGGCAGCGGACTGTACGACGTCGCGGTGGTCGCCGGCCACAGCGTCGGCGAACTCGCCGCCGCCGCGTTGGCCGGGGCACTGCCGGCCGAATCGGCGATCACCCTCGCCGCGGTACGGGGCCGGGAGATGGCCGCCGCGTGCGCGGTGGAACCGACCGGCATGGCCGCCGTACTCGGCGGCGACCGGTCCGACGTCCTGAGCGCCGTCGACGACCACGGACTGCACGCCGCCAATCACAACGGTGCCGGTCAGATCGTGGTCGCCGGGGCCAGCGCCCGGCTGGAGAAGTTCGCCGGGCAGCCACCGGCTGGCGCGCGGGTGGCGATCCTGCAGGTCGCGGGCGCCTTCCACACCCCGTACATGGCTCCCGCCGAGCAGGCGCTGGCGACGGTCGCCGCTGGCGTCATCCCGGCGGATCCCAGCAAGATCCTGCTCTCCAACCTCGACGGCGCACCCGTCGACCATGGCCGTGAGCTGCTCCAACGCCTCGTCCGCCAGGTCACCGCGCCGGTGCGCTGGGACCTGTGCATGCACCGGCTGGCCGATCTCGGCGTCACCGGCGTGCTGGAACTGCCGCCCGCCGGCACCCTGGCCGGACTGGTCAAGCGGGAACTCAAGAACCGGGGCGTACCGGAGATCGTGACCCTGAAGACACCGGACGACCTGCCTGCGGCGCGCGACCTGATCGCGCGACACGGACGGGTGCCCCGCCACGAACCCACCATGCAGTTCCGCGTGGTCGTCTCGGCCAGCGCCGGCATCTTCGAACCGGCCGCCGGCCTCGCCGAAGGCGACCCGCTCTCCGCCGGTCAGGTGATCGGCCACGTCGCCACCCGGCAAGGACCGGTCGAGGTGGGCGCGCACGACGACGGCGTACTCACCGAATGGCTCGCCCACCACGACGACCCGGTCGCGCCCGGCCAGCCCTTGGCCCGGATCAGCGGATCCCCACTGTGAGGGCGCACCGCAGCGGCGCGCCGGGAAGGCAGCAACGATGACCGGATCACGGATCCTGGCACTCGGTCACTACCAGCCGTCGCGGGTAGTGACCAACGACGAACTCGCGCAACTCGTGGAAACCAACGACGCCTGGATCCGCGACCGGGTCGGCATCGTCACCCGACGTATCGCCGACTCGGAGACCGTCTCCGACATGGCCGCCGCCGCAGCCGACAAGGCACTGGCCAACGCCGGCCTGACACCCGCCGACATCGACCTCGTCGTGGTCGCCACCTGCACCGCGATCGACCGCAGTCCCAACGTGGCCTGCCGGGTCGCCGCGCGGCTCGGCATCCACGCCCCAGGTGCCTACGACATCAACACCGCCTGTTCCGGCTTCAGCTACGCGCTCGGCACGGTCGACCACGCCGTACGGGCCGGCGCCGCCCGCAACGCCATCGTCATCGGCGCGGAGAAGCTGTCCGACTTCACCAACTGGACCGACCGCTCCACCTGCATCATATTCGGCGACGGTGCCGGCGCGGCGGTGGTCACCGCCACCAGCGGCGACGAACCGAGCGGGATCGGCCCGGTGGTCTGGGGCTCGGCCCCGGACAAGAGCGACGCCGTCCGGATCGAGGGTTGGCGGCCGTACGTCGAGCAGGAAGGACAGTCGGTGTTCCGGTGGGCGACCACCGCACTGGCACCCCTGGCTCTGCAGGCGTGCGAACGCGCCGGGGTCGACCCGGCCGACATCGCCGCTTTCGTGCCGCACCAGGCGAACGCCCGGATCATCGACGGCATCGCCAAGCGGCTCGGCATGCCGAACGCGATCGTCGCCAAGGACATCGTCGAATCCGGCAACACGTCCGCGGCCAGTGTGCCGCTGGCCTTGTCGAAACTGGTCGAACGGCGGGAGATCCCGTCGGGCGCCCCCGTGCTGCTGTTCGGTTTCGGCGGCGGCCTCACCTACGCCGGGCAGGTAGTTCGCTGCCCGTAAGCTCCACCGACACGGAGCTCGCGCCACAGTTCCATCCACGAGAGGAAACAGAACCCATGACCAAGGACGAGATCACCGCTGGCCTCGCCGAGATCCTCGAAGAGGTCGCCGGAGTCAACCCGGACGACGTCGCCGGGGACAAGTCGTTCACCGACGACCTGGACGTCGATTCGCTCTCCATGGTCGAGGTCGTGGTGGCCGCCGAGGAGAAGTTCGGCGTGAAGATCCCGGACAACGAGGTGCAGAACCTGAAGACCGTGGGCGACGCCGTCGCCTACATCGAAGCGCAGGCGTGACGATGGTCGACGTCGTCGTCACCGGGCTCGGCGCGACCACCCCGCTCGGCGGGGACGTCGCGTCGACCTGGGAGGCCATGCTCGCCGGGAAATCCGGAATCGGCCCGCTCACCCACGAGTGGGCCGCGTCGCTGCCGGTCCGGATCGCCGCCGAGCTCGCGGTCGAACCCAGCGAACGGTTGGACCGGGTCAAGCTGCGCCGGTTGGACCGGTCCGAGGCGATCGCGTTGATCGCCGCCGGCGAGGCATGGGCGGACGCCGGGCTGGCGGACGTCGACGTCGACCGGGAACGGCTCGGGGTGAGCGTGGGCTCCGGTATCGGCGGCGCGCTCACCCTGCTGGCCCAGGACGACATCCTTGAGGCCTCAGGGGCTCGGCGGGTGTCGCCGCACACCGTACCGATGCTGATGCCGAACGGTCCGGCCGCCTGGGTGGGGTTGGAACTGCGCGCGCAGGCCGGCGTGCACTCGGTGGCCAGCGCCTGCGCGACCGGAGCCGAAGCGATCGCGCTCGGCCTGGACATGATCCGGGCGGGTCGCGCCGACGTGGTCGTGGCCGGCGGGACCGAAGCGGTCGTGCACGGGCTACCGATCGCCGGCTTCGCCGCGATGCGGGCGATGTCCACCCGTAACGACGACCCGGAACGGGCGTCGCGGCCGTGGGACAAGGGCCGGGACGGATTCGTCCTCGGCGAAGGCGCCGGGATCGTGGTGCTGGAGCGCGCCGACCACGCGGCCGCGCGCGGGGCGCGGGTCTACGCGCGGCTCGCCGGGTCCGGGCTCACCTCCGACGGGTACGACATGGTGCAGCCGCATCCCGAAGGGATCGGGGCGGCTCGGGCGATCCGCAAGGCGCTGGCCGACGCCGGTGTGACCGGCGCCGACATCGTGCACGTCAACGCGCACGCCACGTCCACTCCGGCGGGCGACCTCGCCGAGTTGACCGCGCTGCGCGAGGCCATCGGCGACCACCCGGTCCTGACCGCCACCAAGTCGATGTCCGGTCACCTGTTGGGCGCGGCCGGTGCGCTGGAGTCGATCGCGACGGTACTGGCGATCCGGGACAGCATGGTGCCGCCGACGATCAACCTCGACGACCCCGACGACCAGCTCGATCTCGATGTCGCCGCGCACAAGGCCCGCCCGTTGGACATCCCCGCCGCCCTCAACAACTCGTTCGGGTTCGGCGGTCACAACGTGGCGTTGGTCTTCACCCGGGTCTGACCGCAGGTATGACCACTGAGTCAGATCTGCCGGTTCCGCTCTCGACGCCGTTCCCGCCGACCTGCTCCGGCAACGGCCGGAGCAGGTCGGGTCGCCGCCGCTGGGGTGCGACGCGGGTGCGACGCGGGTGCGACGCGGGTGCGACGCCGGTCAGCCCGCGCAGACGGTGGCCGGTAGTCCGTCCACCGGCACCGGCAGCCGGCCGGGTGCCGGTGCCGTGCCGCCGAGTACCGCCGCGAGCGCGGACATCGACGCCGCGCTCGACGAGTACGTCGCCAGCAGCACCGGGGACCGCGCCTTCGCCAACAGGTACGGGGTGTCCATCGCCACCATCACCTGGGCATCGGATCGCAGATCGCCAGCGGTGTCGCCGTACCCCACCAGGTGGACCACGGTGCCACCGGAGGCGACCACCTCCACCCCGCGCTCACGCAGCGCCTCGATCAGCAACGCCCGGGTTCGGTCCCGGCCGCCGGAGGCGCTGACCGTCACCGGTTCGGCGACGCCGCCGCAGGACCCGCGTACCTGGGTGACGGCGGCCGCGGCGAGACGCTGCGCAGCCGCGTAGTGCCCGGCCGCGCCCAGCACCGACATGGGCGGCGGCGCAGACCCCGCCAGCCGCTGTTTGAGAGTCAGCACCCGGGTGGCCGCCTCGATCAGCCGGGCCCGGGACAGCGATCCGTCCCGGACCGCGTCGAGCAGGCCCCGGTGGGCGGCGGCCAGGTCCGGCGGCATCAGGATGAGATCGTTGCCGGCGTTGATCGCGGCTACCGCCGCCGCGCCCGGCGGCAGGGCCATCGCCGGCGCCATGTTCATGCCGTCGGTGACCACCACCCCGTCGAAGCCGAGTTCCCCGCGCAGCAAATCGGTGAGCACCTTGCGGGAGAAGGTGGCCGCCACCCCGGGGTCGACGGCGGTGACGTCGAGGTGCCCGGACATGACCAGCCCGGCACCGGCGTCGATGCCCGCCGTGAACGGGGGCAGGTCGGCACCGGCCAGAGCATCCCGGTCCTGCGCGAGGACCGGCAGGTCACCGTGTGAGTCGACGGCCGTGTGTCCGTGTCCGGGGAAGTGTTTGAGGGTGGCCGCCACGCCGGCCGCCCGCAGCCCCCGTACAGCGGCGGCTACCTGCTCCGACGTGGTGCGCGGATCGGCGCCGTAGGATCGCGACCCGATCACCGTGCTGTTGACGCCCAGGACGTCGGCGACCGGGGCGAAGTCGACGTTGACACCGAGCGCGGCGAGTTCGGTGCCGGCGGCCCGCCAGGCGGCTTCGGTCAGCGCCGGCTCGCCGGCAGCGCCGGCGGCCATCGCGCTGGGCAGGATGGTCACCCCTTGGGTGATCCGGGTGACGATGCCGTACTCCTGGTCTGTCCCGATCAGCAACGGCAGGTCGCCGGCGGCGGGCAGCGTGGCGGCGGGCAGGCCTGCGGCGGCTTCCTGCAGGCCGGTGGTGAGGGCACGGACCTGGGTGGTGCTGTCGACGTTGGTGGTGGGCTGATTGCTCCCGGTCGGGTCGTCGGCGGAGAACCCGACCAGGATCAGGCCACCGAGGCGGTACCGCTCGATCATCTGGGCCGGGGTGTCCACCCCCGCGAGCCGCTGGTTCCCCGCCGCCGAGCCGGCCGAGACCTCGGTCGCCGACGCGCCGTAGGCGTACGGCATGAGCACCTGCCCGACCAGGTCTTCGTCACTGAGGGTCGAGGCGAGTCGAGCCGCCGGAGACTGGCTCGAGCTGGTGGCCGCTGTGCTGGCTGGTGGCCCGTCCGGGCTGTCCGGGCTGTTCGGGCTCGGGTTCGGCACGGCGGTACCAGTGCCGGCGCAGCCGCTCGTGACGCCGAGTACGGCGAACATGGCGAGGGCAACAGTTACTCGGGGTGATGAGAACACGCCGGCCATCACATCAGGCTACGGGGGCGGCGGCAACCTGACACCACGCCGGTCCGCCGGGCCGAGCCGGGTCATCCGCGTGGGTGACCGCCCGACCGCTGGTCAGCCGACCCGGGTGAGCAGGGTCACCGGGGCGCCTTCGCCGGCGTGCCGGTACGGCTCCAGTTCGGTGTCCCAGGCCGTACCCATGGCTTTGTCGAGGGCGTGCGCGATGGCTTCGGGTGCCGGGGAGGCGGCGAGGATGGCTCGGATCCGGTCTTCGCCGAGCTGGATGTCACCGGCCGCGCCGATGGTCGCCCGGAACAGCCCGCGACCGGGTACGTGCATGTAGCGCTCGCCGTCGGCCCCTGGGCTCGGTTCCTCGGTGACCTCGAAACGGATCATCGGCCACTGCCGGAGGGCAGCGGCCAGTTCGGCCCCGGTCCCCGGTCGACCGGTCCAGCCGCATTCGGCTCGGCGGCCGCTCGGGTCGAGAGGCTGCGCCGTCCAGTGCAGGTTGACCGGCGCCACGAGGACGCGCGATATGGCCCATTCGACGTGAGGGCACACGGCGAGCGGGGTCGAGTGGACGTATACGACGCCACGCGTTGGCACGGTGACCTCCCGGAGAGCGAGGTACGTCTTCCCCTACGACCTCGACCACCGAGTGGTGCGCGTGTGACCAATGATGACTGCTGTGACGGGTGGTGCGCCAGAGAATCGGAAAACTGGTGGCGGGAAATCGGGTACCGGCCGCAGGCCCGGCGACGGAATGTCCGTCGCGGGCTGGCCGTTGTGCCTGCTGACGCCGGAGCGGTGCTCCTGGCCTGGTCACCCGATCAGGTAGGATGAGGCCGGCGTGTGCCGACCGCGACACGGCTGACTGAGAAACAGCCGGCCGTGTCCGGTCACCCAGCTACACCCGGTCAGCGAGCGGCACAGCTCGTGAGCGGAGCACGACCCAGTCCGTTCATCCCGTCAGTCCTGCAAGGGAGTCCCCCCGTGGCGAGCAACACCTCCAAGACCGCGCGCGCGTCAGTCCGCGCCGGCCAGGCCGGTCAGGGTGGTGCCCTGAGCGTCCTCGGCGAGTTCAAGTACCTGATCCCGCTCAACGGTGGCAAGCACGCGTACGTGCGGAACCTGACGAACGGGAAGACCTCGCACCTGCGTACCGACTCGGACGCCTTCGTCGAGGAGATCCGCGTTCTGGCGGGTGCGGGTCACGCGGCCAAGATCCGGGCGGAGATCAACGCCCTCGCCGCCGCGCACCCTGGTCACGGCTGGGAGCTGGCCGAGAAGCGGCTGGTCGAGGCCGGCGTCTTCGAGGCCTGATCGCCCGACCCGACGGTGGTCGTCGACCCGCGGGGCCGATCGACTGATCACGCGGAGCCCCACCGGCCCGGCTGTGCCGGTGGGGCTCCGCGTTCGTCCGAGCGGGTGCCCGGTCAGGGGTACGCGAGGCGTCAGCGCGCCATCGACCGCGTCGACGGGATCGACCGCTCTGGTTATCCCCACGTCAGTCGGCTCTGGTTCTCCCGCGTCAGTCGAGGATCTCGACCTGGCCGTTGCCGAGGTCGTACACCCCGCCGGTGACGTCGATCCGGCCGGCGTCCAGCGCGGCGGTGAGCGCGTCGATCTGCCGCAGTCGCCGCACCGTACGGCGGACATGTGCGCGGACCGCCAACGGCTGCACCTCGGGATGGTCGACGCCGACGTCGGTCACCGCCGGGACGATCTGGTCCACCAGGTAGCCGACGTTGCCGTCCGGCCGGGTTCCGGCCCGGTGCGCGGTGATGGTGGAGGCGACGGCACCGCAGCGTTCGTGGCCGAGGACGACCACCAGAGGTACGCGCAGTACCTCGACAGCGAACTCGATCGACCCGACGATCGCCTGGTCCAGCACCTGCGCGCCGGAGCGCCCGACGCAGATGGAGCCGAAGTTCTGATCGAAGATCGCCTCCAGCGGCACCCGGGAATCGATGCAGCCGAGGACGAAGGCGATGGGATGCTGCTCACCGAGGGCCGCGCTCGCGGCGGCCGCCGAGATGTCGTGGCCGTGCCGTGGCTGCCCGGTCACGAACCGATGGTTGCCGGCGAGCAGCTCGGCGAGTGCCTCTGCCGGCCCGGGGTGGTCGGGTGGCGGCGGCCCGGACGGCCGCGGTGCTCGCGGGTCCGGCGACGGATTGGTGGGTGACGACATGGTTGCAGCGTGGCGTGCTACCCACCGGTCGGGAAGGATGTTGCGAGTCTTCTCACCATCACGATCATCTGGTGGGACATGACTTGTCGGCGACTGATCATCCGGGTATGAACGCCGCGCAGCGACGACGGCGGACGGCAGTCCGGTGGCGGCCGGACGGTAACGTCTTAAGGCTGCCGGGCCCGACCGGGCGTCAGTACGTACCCGCGTCTGCGCCGGACCCGTCCCCGGAGCGTGACCCGCCCGTTGGCGGCCGGTGCCGCCGTGGCCGGCTCGCCCACTGTTCAGGAGCTACTGCGTTGACCGACGCCACCACGCTGGAACTGGAGATCGCCGTCGAGCAGCGGCACGTCGACCGGGTGTACGCCCGGCTGGCGCAACTGCGACGCGACGCGGTCCGGGCGGAGCGCGACGGCTATCGCCTCGCCCGGGTGGGCAACGTGGGCGCGCTCGTCGAACGGGACGCGATGGTCTTCCACGCCGCCCGACGGCGGCATCTGCTGGACGCCGAACATGAGGGACTGGTGTTCGGCCGGCTGGATCTCCGCGAGGGCGGGGTGCTGTACGTCGGGCGCCTCGGGGTACGTGGCGAACAGGCCGAGCCGTTGTTGATCGACTGGCGGGCGCCGGCGGCGGCCGCCTTCTACCAGGCGACTCCGGCGCAGCCGCGCGGCGTGGTCCGGCGACGCACCATCCAGTCCCGAGGTGAGCAGGTCACCGGGGTCTCCGACGACCTGCTCGATCCGGGGTCGGCTCCGGCGGGAATGCGGGTGGTGGGCGACGGCGCGCTGCTGGCGACCCTGGCGCGGGCCAAGGGCCGGGGCATGCGCGACATCGTCGCCACGATCCAGCAAGAGCAGGATCTGGCCATCCGGTCGCCGGGCTCCGGGGTGACGGTGGTCTCGGGTGGTCCGGGCACGGGCAAGACCGCGGTGGCGCTGCACCGGGCGGCGTATCTGCTCTACTCGGACCGCAGCCGGTTCGCTGGCGGCGGGATCCTGGTGGTCGGTCCGACCGGGGTATTCGTCGAGTACATCGCCGCGGTGCTGCCCGCGCTGGGCGAGGAGACCGCGACCTTGCGGTCGTTGGGCTCACTGGTGCCCGGGACGTCGGCGGTCCGTACCGACCCGGCGGCGGTGGCCGTGGTCAAGGGTTCGCTGCGGATGCGGCGGGTGCTGGAGCGAGCGGTCCGCGACGCGGTACCCGATGGTCCCACCGAGCTTCGGCTACTCTACCGGGGTCAGCTGCTGCGGCTGCGGACGGCGGAGCTGGACGGCATCCGGGCTCGCGCGTTGCCTCGGGGGGCCCGGCGCAACGAGGTACGTCGGGCCGGGATCGACGGGCTGTTCGACGCGCTGTGGGCGCAGGCCCAGCGGCTGGTATCGGCGGACCGGCTGCCGACACAGGCCGAGTTCGAGGACGATCTGTCCGAGCGGGCCGACTTCCGGGACTTCCTGCGGGCCTGGTGGCCACGGCTGCTCCCCCGGCACGTGTTGGCCTGGCTGGCCCGGCCGGAACGGCTGCGCCGGTACGCGCGCGGCGTGCTGGACCCGGCGGAGGTCGCACTGCTCGGGGCTTCCTGGCAGGACGTGCCGCAGCGGGGTCCGACCATCGCCGACGTGGCGTTGCTGGACGAGTTGGACGAGATGCTGGGTCGGCCGCCGCAACCGCGCCGCCAGCGGCGGGATCCGTTCCAGGTCGCCGCCGGGGTCCGGGAGGTGACGACGTTCGCGGACCGGGAGCGGGCCGCGCGGGCGATGGCCGCCGAGCGGCCCGCCGACTACCGGGAGTACGCCCACGTCGTGGTCGACGAGTCGCAGGACGTCTCGCCGATGCAGTGGCGGATGATCGGGCGTCGGGGGCGGCTCGCTTCCTGGACGGTGGTCGGGGATCCGGCGCAGACGTCGTGGACCGGGGATCCGGTCGAGCTGGCCCAGGCCCGGGACCGGGCGTTGGGGCGGCGGCCGCGACGGGAGTTCGTGCTGACCACCAACTACCGCAATCCGGCGGAGATTTTCGAGTTGGCGGCCGGGGTGATCCGGGAGATCGCGCCCGACGCCGTACTGCCGGCGGCGGTACGGTCCACCGGCGTGGTGCCACGGCAGGACCGGGTCGCGGCGGCGGCGCTGCCTGCGGCGGTACGCGACGCGGCGACCGCACTGCTCACCGCGGTGGAGGGGACGGTGGGGGTGATCGCGCCGTTGGCCCGGCACGAGGAGGTGGCCGGCTGGCTCGAGGGCTTCGCCGACCCCCGGCTGCGGGTGGTGTCGAGCTTGCAGGCCAAGGGCATGGAGTACGACGGGGTGGTGCTGGTCGGCGGCGCCGAGATCCGTACGGAGTCGGAGGCAGGTGTGCGCACGCTCTATGTCGCACTGTCCCGCGCGACTCAGCGGCTGATCACCATCGACGAGGCACGGGACGACTCGGTCGGACTCGGCGAGGTCCCCGGCCGGTAGGCGGGTTTCGACTCGGCGGGACGACTTGGCGAGACGACTCGGCCGACTTCACCACCGCTCTTTATTGCACATATAGCGATGTGCGCATTAATCTGCTGTTGGTGGGCCGGACGACGGAAGGTGGCGAGCGTGGGCGCGGGACACGATCACGGCGCGAGCGCCGCCGGCCTGCGGCACCGGGGGCGACTCTGGGCAGCGTTCGTCCTGTTGGCGGTCTTCATGGTCGTCGAAGCGGTGGCCGCGCTGCTGACCGGCTCCCTCGCGCTGCTCTCCGACGCCGGTCACATGTTCACCGACGTCCTGGGCATCGGAATGGCCCTGGCCGCGATCACCGCGACCCGCCGACCCACTGACGATCCGCAGCGCACCTTCGGCCTCTACCGGTTGGAAGTGCTGGCCGCCCTGACCAACGCGATCCTGCTCGGCGGGGTCGCGGTCTACGTACTGGTCGAGGCGGTCCGCCGGTTCGCGGCACCGGAGCCGGTGCCGGCCGGACCGATGCTGGTGGTGGCCTTGGCCGGACTGGTGGCCAACGTGGTCGCCTTCGCCCTGCTGCGGGCCGGCGCGCGGGACAACATCAACGTACGCGGCGCCCACCTCGAAGTCTTCGGTGACCTGATCGGGTCGGTCGGCGTGATCGCCGCCGCGCTCGTGATCGCCACCACCGGCTGGTGGTACGCCGATCCGGCGGTCGCCGTCGGTGTGGGTCTGTTCATCCTGCCGCGCACCTGGCGACTGGCCACCGCCGCGATCCGGATCCTGGTGCAGGCCGCCCCGAAGCACCTGGACGTGCCGCGGGTGCGGGACTGTCTGGCGGCCGTACCCGGGGTGCGGGACGTGCACGACCTGCACGTCTGGACGCTCACCTCGGGGATGGAGGTGGCCTCGGCGCACCTGACCGTGGAACCGGCGGCCGAGATCGGCGGGGTGCTACGCGACGCCAGAACAGCTTTGCACCGCGAGTTCGGGATCGATCACGCTACGCTACAAGTCGAACCTCCGACACCGACCGACGCCTGCGGACCGACCCACTGGTGATTAGTGGATGCTTAAATCTCGTGACCTTCCCGCGACACTAGCCACCTCGCTGATCTGATATTTCCTATTAATCTGGACAAAACATGTTGGTCAATGTCGAGACAGGAGCCTCCACAGCCGGTAGTCTCGGCTCCGGCCACCGTCAGGGCGGCGCCCCTCCGGCGCTCGCGGGGGCCGTCGCCTAATCGCCTCACGGCGAGCCGGGGAACCACGTTCCTGGGGTGCATCCGCGCCAGCGGTAGGGATCTTCCGTCCCGAACCCGTCAGCTAACCCGGTCGGCGGCTGACGGAAGGAACTCCGCACGTGACATCCACAATTGACAGGAGAGCCCGGTTCGGGTTACTCGCGGCGCTGACCGTGGTCCTGATCGCGATCACCGGGGCCCCGCCGGGCCCGTCCGCCGAAGCGGCACCGCCGACCCGCGCCCCCGCCGACGCCGACGACGAGGGCGGCACGCCCAGCCTGCGCAAGGAACTCGACGCGGCGTCCAAAGGCTGGATCGACGCGAAGGCAGCGCTCGACCACTCGACCAAACGCGAACGGCAACTGACCGAACAGTTGACCGGGATCGAGGCCGACCTGAGGGTGCGCAACGACAACGTCGGGCAACTCGTCGACCGCGCGTACCGTAACGGCCGGCTGGGACCGGTCTCCGCGTTGCTCAACAGCACCTCGCCGGAAGGCTTCCTGGACCGGGCGGCCGCGCTGAGCGCCGTGACCGCCAACGAGGAAAAGCAGCTGCGTGAGCTGTACCGCACCCGCGACCAGGTCACCCGGTCGAAGGCTGCCATCGACCACGAGATCCGCGAGCAGCGAAAGCAGCTCACCATCATGGATCAGCGCAAGAACCAGGCCGAGCGGGCGCTCGCCGTCGCCATCGCCGCCGAGGAACGTGCCGAGGCCGAACGGGCCGCCGCAGCCGAGCGAGCCGCCAGCAGCTCGTCCGGGTCGTCGTCGTCCGGGTCGTCGTCGTCCGGGTCGTCGTCGTCCGGGTCGTCGTCGTCCGGGTCGTCGTCGGGCTCGAGCAGCGCGTCCGCCACGCCGGCACCACGCAACGCGAACGGCTCATGGCCCTCGGAATCGTGCAGCATCAACGACCCGACCACCTCGGGCTGCATCACGCCACGGACCCTGCATGCGCTCAACCAGGCGAAGGCGGCGGGTTTCACCCGATACGTCTCCTGCTTCCGTAACGGCGGCTCGGGTGAGCACCCGAAGGGACGCGCCTGCGACTTCGCAGCCCAGCCGAACGGCTTCGGTGGGGCCGCCAGCGGTGGGGACAAGACCTACGGCGACAACCTGGCCAACTACTACATCAACAACGCCGACCGACTCGGCGTGCTCTACGTGATCTGGTACAAGCGCATCTGGCTGCCGAGCAGCGGCTGGAAGGCGTACAGCGGCGCGGGCGGCGACCCGTCCAGCGACCACACAAACCACGTTCACCTCTCCGTCTACTGATCGGGCAGCGCGGCACGAGACGCGGCACGAAGGCGGGCTCACCGGTACCGGTGAGCCCGCCTTCGTGCCGCGTCCACGTCCGAAATCAATAGCACCCCGTCGCGGAGGGCAAGACCCTGTCGCCGACCGTCCACAGTTGACAATCTGTCGCTGAGAGCGCTCTTTCGACATGAGAGAGCATGGCCGCTCACCAGCGTAATCATCGACCCAACAGCCCGTGAGAGCGCTCTCTCAGGCGTTTATATAGCACCACCGGCCGCACTGTCAACAGAGACGACCCACCGGTCCGGAACTTCGAAAAAACCGGTGCCCGGACATTGACAGAGGTCTGCCGCTCTGGTGACCTCCTGGCAATAACTCATTAATGGGCGTGAAATTTCTTACCGACATCGACGCGCCCGATCAAACCGGAGGCACCATGAACCTGTCGATCCGTGGAGTGGGATCCGGCCGCGTCCCACGCCGGCTCCTGGCCGCCACCGCCGCCACGGCGTTGGTGGCCAGCGGGCTGATCTTCGGCGTACTGCGTACCGCCGATGCCGCCACCGTCGGTGCCGGCAGCTACACCACGACCCGGCCCGCCGGCGCGGCAGCCCCCACCGCCTGCGGCACCATCGCCACCAACCCCCGGCAGTACGTCACCGCCAACGCCCCCGCCGGCGCGGTACCCACCAATGACTGGTGGTCGTCGCTACTGTTCAAGCGCTACAACTGCGCCTACTCCGAACCGTTGCACGCCCACCCGATGTCCTTCCAGCCGACCTCGGGCGGCCTCGGGATCTCGTACACCACCGAAGCCGCCATCTCCGGCACCTCGACCGGCGTCGGCGAATACCACTACCCGTACACCCGGGAGTTCACCCTCGGCGTGGCCGGACTCGCCGCACCCGACGTCAAGGTCGATGGCTGGAGCGACTGGACGGTCAGCCCCTACTGGTCGGACGGCGCCCGCACCCTGCGGGCCACCGTCGGCCACGGTCTGCCGTTCGTGTACGCCCAAGTCACCGGCGGCAACGCGCAACTGAGCTTTCCCGGCACCCCGACGGTCTGGCACCACAGCGGCAGCCGGGTGGGCTTCTCCATGCGCGGCCACGACTACGTGGCCTACGCACCGAGCGGCGCGAGCTGGACGGTCTCCGGGACCACCATCACCTCGACGCTCTCCGGCCGGGGCTACCTCTCCGTCGCACTGCTGCCGACCACCCCCGGCACCACCACCGCCCGACGCGTCGCGCTGATGGACAGCTACGGCCAGTACGCGCACGCGCACGTCACCGGGACCCGGGTGAGCTGGAACTACCAGCAGGCGACCAGCACCGTGCAGGCCACCTACAGCGTCACCACCGTGGCCCGCGAAGGATCAACGAACGGGACCGTGATCTCGCTCTACCCCCACCAGTGGAAGCACCTCGCCGCCGGCAGCCCGATCCCGGAGACCTACGTCTCGGCCCGAGGCCCGATGCGCAACCTGGTCGGCGCGAGCTCGTTCGGCACCGCGATGCGGTTCCACGGCGTACTGCCTGAGGTGCCAGCGGTGGCGACCAGCGCCGGCGCCGATCTCGCGACGCTGACCGCCCACCTGGACCAGGCCGCGTCCGGCGATCCGTTCGCCGGGTTCAACAACGACACCTACTGGACCGGCAAGGCGCTCGGCCGGGCCGCCCGGCTGGCCGAGATCGCCGACCAGCTCGGCCGGACCGCGCAACGCGATCATCTGCTGGCCGCGATCCGGACCCGACTGACCGACTGGTTCACCGCCAGCCCGGGCAAGAGCCAGCGGGTCTTCTTCTACGACCAAGCCTGGGGCACGCTGGTCGGCTACCCCGCCTCGTACGGCTCCGACACCGATCTCAACGACCACCACTTCCACTACGGCTACTACATCGCCGCCGCCGCGACACTGGCCAAGTTCGACCCGACCTGGGCGTCGACCAACCAGTACGGCGGCATGGTCAACCTGTTGATCCGCGACGCCAACAGCTGGGACCGGGCCGACCCGATGTTCCCGTTCCTGCGCGACTTCGACATCTACGCCGGCCACGACTGGGCCTCCGGGCACGGCGCGTTCTTCGCCGGCAACAACCAGGAGTCGTCGTCGGAAGGGATGAACTTCGCCAACGCGCTGATCCAGTGGGGCCTGGCCACCGGCAACACCGCGATCCGCGACGCGGGACTGTACATCTACACCACCCAGTCGGCGGCCATCCAGGAATACTGGTTCGACTCGTCGGACACCAACTTCCCCACCGCGTTCGGTCACCGGTCGGTCGGCATGGTCTGGGGCGACGGCGGCGCGTACGCGACCTGGTTCAGCGCTGAGCCGGAGATGATCCAGGGGATCAACATGCTCCCGATCACCGGCGGGTCGCTCTACCTCGGTTACCGGCCGGACTACGTCACGACCAACTGGAACGCCCTGGTCACCAACAACGGTGGTCCGCCAACCGTCTGGCAGGACATCCTCTGGTCGTTCCAGGCACTCGGCGCCGGCGACGCCGCCCTGACCAACCTGCGGGCGAACCCTAACTATCCGGTCGAGGAGGGAGAAAGTCGGGCACACACCTTCCACTGGATCCGTAACCTGGCCGCACTGGGTCGGGTGGACACCGGCATCACCGCGAACACCCCGCTGTACGCGGTGTTCAACCGAGGCGGGGCCCGGACGTACGTGGCGTCCAACATCACCGCCACACCATTGACGGTGACCTTCTCCGATGGCACCAGGCTCGTCGTGCCGGCCGGCCGTACGGCGACCACCGGCGCCTTCACCTGGAGCGGCGGCAACGCCACCGGCGGCCCGGGCACCACCCCACCCCCCACGGTGTCGCCGAGCCCCAGCACCTCGCCAAGTGCCTCCCCGCCGGTGTCACCGACACCGAGCCCGTCGCCGACCGGTCCGCCCGTCACCTCGGACCTGTTCCATCTGCGCTCGGGCGGGGTGTTGAGTTCCACCGCCGGGACGGCCGCCACCACGGTGACGATCCCGTCGGCTGGGGGCGCGAACCACGACGGCACGCCCCGCGATCCGGTCACCTTGCGGGCCTGCGGTCTGACCGGACCGTACCGCTCGGCGGCCACCGCGTTCAGCTTGCAGGTCGACGCGGGTACGGCGGTCGGCGCGGGCGTGCAGGCCCGGATCTCCTACGACTTCACCGGCTCCGGGACGTACCGGCGGGTGGAGACCTACCGCTACTTCGCCACCGACCCGGTGCCGGGGACCGAAACCTACCGGGAGAGCGCCGGCCTGCTCTCCGCCAGCGGCGGCTTCGCCCCGATGAGCAATGGATGTGTCCGGCTCGAGCTCTGGAACGCCATCGGCAATGCGCCGACGACGGTACGGGTGAACGCTCCCGCCACGGCCGCCCCGTCGACGATCCGGGTGCCGTTCCAGCTGGGTTGACGGGCGTCGTAGGCACCCGATGAAGGAGGAACCCTTTCCCGACGCACAGCGCCGGGAAAGGGTCCTCGTCGTCGACGATGCCGTACCGGCCGGGGTCGGCACGGCATGATCGGAAACAAGATCAGATGCTGATAATCGGGATATAGAACCCAAAGCTCCCAGGACACCTGACAACCAGCGCGGTGGGGGCGGGACCGCTGTTATCCAGCAGGCGTCAATGCCGCCGCGACCGGCGGGCCAGCGGGCGTCAATGCCGCCGCGACCGGCGGGCCAGCGGTCGGCATCCGCAACGGACCCGACCGGCCGAGCGGAGCTGGCTGGTCCAGCAATCCAGGATGGCCGAGCGGAGCCGGCTGGTCCAGCAGCCCCCACAGCGCCAAGGCCGCCTGGCTGCTGGTCGGCCGGGCCTCGGGCTGTTTGCTCATACAGCGACGGCAGAGGTCGGCCACGGCTCGGGGCAGGCCGGCGACGGCCAGCACCGGGGTCGGCGCCAAGGCGCTGTGCCGGGCACCGCCCACCGGCGATCCGGACTGCCCCGGATAAGGCGAGCGGCCGGTCAACATATGGTAGAGCAGCACGCCGAGGGCGTAGACGTCATCGCTGGGCCTGGGCGGCCCGGCCGGGTTCGATCCGTCGACGAGGGCGGCCAGACCGAAGTCGACGATCTTGGCCCCGGTCGCGGCCAGTATCACGTTGTGTGGCGTCAGATCACGATGTACGACTCCCCGCCGGTGCGCCACGGCCAGCAGGTCTGCGGCGGTGGCCGCGACCCGTACCGCGTCCCGCCAGGCTATTGCGCCGTCGGCCAACCGATGCGCCAGCTGCCGGCCGGCGAAGAGTTCCATGACAATGTATGAGGAACTGGCCCCGGCACCGAGCGGAAGTTCGCCGACGTCGTAGACGCGAGGAACACTCGGATGCCGCAACCGCTCGGCAATCATCGCCTCATGACGGACGTCGTCACGTGGCCGGGGATCGCCGGCCGCCGCCGGGGCCAACAGCTTGACCGCCAACGGGCGCGCCGACTGGACGTCGACCGCCCGGTAGACCACGGACACGCCGCCCTGGCCGATCGGACAAAGAACGACATAGCGCCGGAGAATGGTGGTACCCGCCCGTAACCATGTCACAAGCGACCATCCTCCGGCACGATCTCATGCCCGACAAGGTCAACAACCGAGGATTAACGAGCTGCTAATACGCTCGGCATCGGAGGACCGCTCCGTTCGTCGGAGCTAATCCGAAGACGAGGCGACCGCACCGCTTCCGCAGGCAGCGGCGGCCGTCAGGCACCGGGTAGCGGGACCTCGCGGTCCGCCGAATCGCCGACGTAGGGCTCCGGCGCACCGAACAGACCCAGCAACCCGGTGACCCAGAGCTGACGGTGAACGAATCGACTGGGTTCGGTGACGACGAGTTTGATCCCGCTGACCTCAGCGGCCTGGAACCCGGCGACCATGGCGCTGATGCCGACCGAGTCGATGAACGTCACCAGCCGCATGTTGAGCTGGATCCGGGCCGGACGGCCCTTGGTCAACACCGCCTGCACGGCCTCACGGACCTCGTGCGCGGTGTCGACGTCTATTTCGCCACGCGGTGAAATCTCCACGACCCCACCGGGCAGCATCGATGTGCCAATCGACAGGCTCACGCAAGCACCTCCACTCGCCCCTGCGGGCGCCTCGTCAGTACGCGGGCCGCGACCGAGAGTATTCCTTCGCACGCGCCACCGCCAGCCTCTGCCTGGTCGGATTCCGGCCCTACGCGGACAACAGTGCCTCACAATCAGACATCCTGGAGCATAACCCCCAAGGATCGGCGGTACACGCCATGACTGACCGTCACTCCTACCGTAGCGGATCGGTACGACAAGATGGTGGTGCGGGCGAGAGACGGTGCGGCGCCTCCTGCGGCCGGTCGGGCCGGTCGGAGGCGCCGCGTCACTGGCGAACCGCTCGCCCACGGGTGGTCGACGAACGCCCGACAGGCGACAGGTAATGACCCTAACTGACCCGTCGGTACGACGCGGATCGCCCATACGTGAGCTAACGCACCGCGCCGTGCCGGATCGACGCGGACGCGAACACCAGGACCGGTACCAGCTGCACGTTTGCCACACACCCCCACCGGGCACGTGAGAACGATCGCAGCCGCGCTGCGGTCGTCGGCACCCTGCCACGAACGCCCGTGGCGCACGAGGAGGTAGCAGCATGTTCGCGACCAACCTGTTGGAACGCCGCCGCAAGCCGCAGCGGATCACCGACCAGGCCTGGGAACATCTCGTCTCGGCGGTGGGCTCCGCCGGCGACTCGGCGCGTTCGGCCCGCCGGCAGACCTCTCAGTTGGCCGCCGAGGCCGGCCACCGGGTCGGACCCATCAGCACAGAGGCCCGACACCGCGCGATGGCGGCGTTCGACGCGCTCGCCGGACGCCGTCCCGGCCTGCCGTGGGCGTGGATCGTCGGTGCCGGCGCGGCCGGCGTCGCGCTGGGCTGGCTGGCCGGTGCGATGGCCCGCTCCGCCATCAGCGCCCGAGACGACGCGCGCGGCGTCGACAGCCGGATCGAGTTCGTCGACGTCGACGAGGCCGCTGGTAGCCCCGCCCGGCGATGACCCGCCGGGCGGGGCTTCCGCGTTGGGCCCGGCCGCGCGGTACGGCGACCGGGCCCAACGCGGTCAGCTCCGGACGCAGCGCACGTTCGCGGGTACGCCGTTGCCGCCGGTGACATTGCCGAGGAATCCGAACGAGGTGGATCCGTTCGGTGCCAGGCTCCCGTTCCACGCGGCGTTGCCGACCGTGACCGTGGCACCGGTCTGAGTGTGCGTACCGCCCCAGAGCTGGCTGATCGTCTGCCCGTCCGGGAAGCTCCACGTCACCGTCCACCCCGTCGAGGCGGAGCTGCCGGTGTTGGTCACCCGTACCTCACCCTGGAAACCACCCGGCCAGGTTCCGGTCACCTGGTACGTCGCCGAGCACCCGCCGGGCGCCGGCGTAGTCGGCCCGACCGACGGACTCACGCTCGGACTCACGCTCGGACTCACGCTCGGACTCACGCTCGGGCTCACGCTCACGCTCGGACTCACGCTCGGGCTCACGCTCGGACTCACGCTCGGACTCGGACTCACGCTCGGACTCACGCTCGGACTCGCCGTGGGCGACGGCGGGGCGCCGAGCCGGTCGGCGACCAGGATGCCCCGACCGTTGGTACCGAGGTAGACCCGTCCGTACACCCGGGGGTCGCCGGTCAGGGCGTCACCCATGTTGCCGTACTGATGTTGATCGTCGTTGATCCGGACCCAGGTCGCGCCGGTGTCGTCCGACCGGTACACCCCGGTCACCCCGTCGATCGTGCCGACCAGATAGATCGAGTGGTAGGCCGCGCCCGGAGCGGCCTTGCCGAATCCGACGTTACGGGCCGCGCTGATCCCCGCCACGGGGGTGAAGCTCGCCCCGGAGTCGGTGGAGCGGAACAGCCCGGTCTCCCCCGCCAGCCAGATGTGACCCTCGTGGCCGGCTACCGCCTTGAAGTTGACCTGTTCCGTCGGCAGGTTGGTGGCGGGCGAGGCGGTGAAGCTTTGCCCGCCGTTGGTGCTGACGAAGAACTGGCCGCCGGAGTAGGCGTAGAACGTGCTGCCGTTCACCCGGTCCGACCGGACCTGCGCGCCCGCCGGTACCCCGGTCGACGGGCTGAACGAGCCGCCGAAGCTGGTCGAGTGGTGCACCGCCGCGCCGCCCGGACTCCACACCACCCGGCTGCCGTCGGCGGCCACCGCCACGGTGCCACCGGAGGTCACCCCACCCGGCTCGCCGCCGGCATACCAGTTCTCCCCGGTGCTGTACGAGTAGGCGATGTGGCTGACGCCCTCGCCGTTGCCGACACGTACCATCTGCATCGGGTTCAGCTCGGCGTAGTCGATGCTGGTGTTCGCCCCGAGGTTGGGCTGCTGGTGCATCAGCTCGGGAGCGGTGTCCACACTGGTGTGCCGGAACCCGCCGATGTCACCCATGCCCGAGATGAGGAAGGCATCGCCGACCGGTGGGCTGACCAGGTCGAGGATCGCGGTCTCCTCCAGGCCCTTGACCATGGTACGGATGGCGACCGTGCCGCCACTGTCGAGCGCGGTCAGGTTGGTCGAGCCGTAGATGGTGGCTCCGGTGCCGTACATGAACCGGTCCGAATCGTGCGGGTCGATCGCCAAGGCCTCGGTCATCCAACCCAGCTTGGGGGTGACTTCCGGTGGCTGCGGGTTGGCGCCCCACGACAGCCACGGCGAATCGCTGATGTCCATCGTGTAGCGATTGGTCCGGTTCGGGTATGCCATGTCGTAGAACGACGTCCAGGTGTCGCCGCCGTCGGTGCTGCGGTAGATGAAGGTGTCCGGCCACCACGAGCTGTAGCCGGTGACCATCACCGTGCCGGGGTTCTGCCGGTCGACGCTGAGCCCGGAGTAGCCGTACCAGTTGTTGGCGGTGTCGTCCGACGGCGTCGGGCTGATCCGGGTCCACTCGCCGGTCGCGGTCGCGTACCTCCAGACGTCACCGTGATCGCCGGCGTACGGGCCGCCGTTGTCACTGGTCGCGATGTAGAGCGTCCCGGTGGCGTAGTCGATCTTGCCCTGGTGGGCCATGAAGCCGGTCGGCTGCCCGGCCAGCCGCTGCCAGGTGACGCCGCCGTCGGTGCTGCGGTAGACGGTGTTGTCCAAGTCGGCGACACCGACGTAGATGTGCTGGCTGACGGTGCCCGGGCCGCCGGTGGTCTTGTCGAAGGTCACCCAGACCACACCGGGCTGATGATCGAGGTAACCGTTGGGATCGTCCGGATCCTCGGACCAGTTGCCCGGATTGGGGAAGCTGGTCACCTCGGCCCAGGTTTGCCCGTGGTCGGTGCTGCGCCAGAGACCGTTGCCGTTCTCCGCGCCGAAGTAGAGCACGCTGTTGTCGTTGGGGTCGACGGCGAGCCGTTCGCCCATCCCCCGACCAGGCATGTTCCCACCGACCTTGAACGGCAACTCGTACGCCTGCCAGGTCTCGCCCCGGTCGCTCGAGCGCAGGATCGCACCGTTGTTGGGGTCCCAGGAGTTGGTGTACATGCCGACCGCCGCGTACACCCGGTTGGTCTCCACCGGGTCGGTGGCCAGGCTGGCGACACCGTTCCAGCCCCAGTTGTCCCAGCCCACCCAGTCCAGCAACGGAGTCCACGACTGGTCGGCCGGATCCCACCGGTAGGCACCGCCGATGTCGGTCCGCGCGTAGATCAGATCGGGTTCGGTCTCGTTGAAGACGATGCCCGGCACGAAGCCGCCGCCGTCGACGCGAACGTTGCGCCACGAGTAGGGGTCGGCGGCGGCGGCCTGGGCCGGGGACGTGGCACCGCTGACGACCACCTGGGTCGCGACGGCAGCGGCACCGACGACGACAGCGGCGGCGAGCGCACCGGCAAGGGTTCTTCGCATGTGTTCGGCTTCCTTCCTGCACGATCCGGTGAAGGGATTGACGAGGTACGGACGAAGCGCCTTGCCGGCACGCGCACCAGCGGTCGACCGGGATCGGCTGGTGGGCACTGTCATCGGCCGACCACGGTCAGATCGGGTCGAGCCGGCGACGGGATGTCGGCAGGCGAAGATGCGGACACGACGAGGTCTGCGCGGGTCGCCCAAAGTCCCGCGACCGGGTGACGGCTCCCACCACCGGCCAGAAGCAGACAGTCACACAGCGGCTCGACCCCTGTCAATAGTTTGCAAGCTAAACAAACAGGTACGATGACCGGGTCATCGACGGAGCTGTCAGAGGTGTACGTACAGTGGGCTGATGGGTGAGGCAGGCCGGTCCGTCGACGACTCGTCCCCGGGTCACGCCGACCAAGCGGGCCACGCTGACCCGATCGACAAGACCAGCCAAGCCGACGACTGGGCCGACCGACGTCAACGGGCGATCGCCGCACACGACGCCGCGCAGCGACAGCGGCGGGCGGTCGAAGCGCGCGACGCCGCCCGACTGCTGACCGACTTCGTTCGGGCAGCCGCGCTGCACGACATCGCGCCCGTACCGCTGGTGGCCCGCCCATACCGTGGATGGCCTCGGTACCGCACTGGTCTGCACGGCTGGTACCTCAAGGCGGACCGCTCACTCGCCGTCGGCACAGACGGTCAGCTCTACCTGTTGTCGGTGCCGCCGAGTCTGCGCGCATGGCTCTTCGGCGCTCGCATCGCCGCGACCGAACCACGGATGGTGATTGGCGCCGGCGGCCGAGACGGCGAGTCGATCCCCCTCGCGGACCTCCTGAAACGCCTGCTGGGCAGCGCCGACGACCGACCTTGAGGGAGAGCCTCAGCCGGCTGTCTCTGATTGGACAACGCTCGAGATAGCTACTCTGAGCAATCAAACGTAGGCTCGGAGTCAGATTCGATTCCGGTAGGGCCCCCGGGTCGAAGTCACCCTCATCCCCTTCG
The DNA here is from genome assembly GCF_029626025.1 of Solwaraspora sp. WMMD406. Taxonomy (NCBI): domain Bacteria; kingdom Bacillati; phylum Actinomycetota; class Actinomycetes; order Micromonosporales; family Micromonosporaceae; genus Solwaraspora; species Solwaraspora sp. WMMD406. The sequence goes on along the minus strand of NZ_JARUBF010000001.1, from coordinate 2,820,210 downwards.
CACGGCCAGTCGTCCACGCCGTGCACCCATACCCTGAGGAGTCACCATGTCTGACGAAACAGCCACCGCAGCCGTCTCCGAGCAACCGCCCGCCACCAAGACCGACCGCGAACGGGCCGGCATCGCTCTCGTCCCGGCCACGGGGGCCGGGATGCCACCGACCGCCCAGACGTTCTTCGCGGTGGTCAACTCGGCCGGCGGCCTGGTCCGTGGGTTCGGTGTGGTCTCCGCGACCCGGCTCAGCACCGGGACCTACCAGGTGGTGTCCACCCACGACCTGACCGGCTCGGCGTACGTCGGCAGCATCGGCCTGCCCGGCAGCTCCGGCGCCTCCGCCCCCGGTGAGATCACCGTGGTCGGGCGGGCCGGGATCGCCAACGGCGTGTTCATCCAGACCTTCACCAGCGCGGGCGCCCTGGCCGACCGCAACTTCCACCTGGCGATCCTGTCCTGAGGTCCCGACCCCGCCCCGTCGCGGTTCCAGCCCCGACGCAGGCCGGCGGTCTTCGGCCTGTCCCCCACGCCGTGCAGGGCACGGACCACATGGTCCGTGCCCTGCACAGGCGGGGAATCGAAGGTGTGGTCGAGGTCAGTTCACCCGGATCCGGACCGCGTCGAAGGCCGGCGTCTGGTTGGCCCGCTCCGACATCGGCACCCGGTGCGACCCGTCGCCGGCCCAGACCGAGCACTGCGCGATGCCCGACTGCGGCAGACCGGAAACCTGGATCGTCACCTGGTCCGGCTGTGCCCCACCGCCACCGTCCTCGGTGGCAACGAAGAAGGCCGGGACCGGAGCCGGGTCCGGAGCGAACTCGGTGGATTCGAGGATGCGGCATGCGGTGTGGAAGTGGCCGCGGGTGAGGCCCTGCTCGTTGAGCAGCGAGCTCTCGATGTAGTAGCCACCCTGGCCAGCCGGCAGGAAACGATCCCGAACCAGGTTGCGGGTGCTCACCCGAATGGTGAACGGCTCGTTGGCGTTGACCTCCTCGGGGAACTCGGTGATCAGCAGCGACGGGTTGTTCGCGGCGGAGCCCACCTCACCCATCTCGGTGTCGACACAACGGTTGCCGATCTGGAAACCGTCGTGGTCGTCGAGATTGCTGTTCTCACAGCTGTCGGCCAGGATCTCCAGACCGTTGCCGCCGCCGTCGTTGTTGCCGTTGCCACCGTCGTTGCCGTTGCCACCGTCGTTGCCGTTGTCCTGGCTGGGCTGGTTGACCAGCTCACAGGTGGCCAGCTCGTCGAGGCCCCGGGGACGGGGGGCGACCCGGCCGATCGCGATCGCGATCCGGTCGAGCGTGGCGACCCGCTTGCTGGCCAGCGGGCCGAGGATGGCGTTGTTGATGAAGTTCGGGCCACCCTGGCCGACGCTGTTGGCCAGTCGGGCGTTGGCTTCGTCGATCTGGGTCTGCAGCAGTTCGAGGTTGCGGGTCACCTCGGTACGGGCGGCAGCCGGGATCTCCGGCAACCGGTCCTCGACCGAGGGGCAGACGATCGTTGGAGCGGCGACGACCGTCGAGTCGCCCTCACACTCCTCCAGTGTGGTCTGACCGTCGCCCCAGTGATGGCGTACGTCCCGACCGTTCTCCCTCGTCACCGTGGTGGTGACACCGCCTTCGGCGGCGGCGCCGGGACTCGGCGCCACACACTCGGACGAGGTCCTGAGTTGATCGTTGGCCGAAGAGACCTGGGTGACCGCGACGATCCCGGCGAACACCGTGACCGTGCCGAGGACCGCGATGATCCGCTTGTTGCGACCACTGATGCCGCGCTGGTTTCGGCCACGCGTGGTCGAACTGCGCCGTCGTGCCGACCTGTACATGGGGTTTACCTACTCCTTCTCGTCGAGGGCGGCGCGGTTGACCGGCGTCGTCCGGTGGAGGCAGACGTGGTTCTGGATGACCTACTCAAACGGGTGCCTTCATACGCCCACTTCCATTGCCGGAACGAGATCGCACCACGTTTACGCGAAGACACGCTAAAAGCGGCTTTCCATCGCTGTCAAGCTGCCGAAACCGCAATCTAGTCAGACTTACTGTGAGCGGAAAATTGACGGAACCCCCTCAACCCGCCGACATCATACTTTCGGCCAATGGCGGGGGTTCAACCTCGATCAAAAAAACCTGTTGTCCCAGCTCAGATCCCCACTGGCACAGACGGGCACATTCACCCGCCTCGACCAGATCGCGCGAGTCATCCACCCGATGCAACAAGTCGGAGACGCAGAGAAATCGGCACCAGCCATCGGTGCCTCGGGGTGACAAAATCCACCCGACGGCGACCATGTACCGGCGAGGAGCACGGATTCGGCGGCCGGTCACCGTCGACCGACATCGGCGTCGCACTCCGTCGCGCCGAGCGGTCGTACCGCAGGGGTCGCCGATCTTCAGCCCACTCGGAATTCGTCCGGCGTTCCCGTCCGGCGCTCCGCTCCTGCGCTACCGTCCCGACGGGTCGAGCGGACCACGCCCGACCCGTCGAGCGAACCACGCAGGACGGACGGTCGGGCGGCTGGCCCCGGCGGGACGGACGTGTACCATGACGCACTGCGGCGCGGGAGCCACTGCGGTGCTCGGTCGTCGCCTGACGCCCCCGGGAGATCCGCATGACGACGACAAGCCGGTTCGACCGGCTCGGCACCGGCGTCTGGCCAGTGACCGAACCGACCGGCGAAGTACGCCGCGGCAACATCGGCCAACCACTCGACGTGACCATCGTGCTCCCCTGCTACAACGAGCAGGACCACGTGCTGCGGGAGATCGAACGGATCACCGCCGCGATGGACACCAGCGGCTACACCTATGAACTACTGGCGATCGACGACGCCTCGACCGACCGGACGTTGCAGGTGCTGCAGGAGGCGCAACCCCGCTTCCCGCACCTGCGTCTGATGCCGTTCCACCGCAACGGCGGTTCCGGTACCGCCCGCCGGATCGGCACCCAGCAGGCCCGGGGCGAGATCGTGGTCTGGACCGACGCCGACATGACCTATCCCAACGAGCGGATCCCCGAGCTCGTCCAGTTGTTGGAGAAGGAACCGGTCATCGACCAGGTCGTCGGGGCCAGGACCAGCGAACAGGGCACCCACAAGGTGTTGCGGGTGCCGGCGAAGTGGCTGATCCGCAAGGTCGCCGAACGACTCAGCGGCACCACGATCCCGGACCTCAACTCCGGGCTACGCGCGTTCCGGCGGGAGGTGGCCCTGCCGTACCTGCGGCTGCTGCCCCCCGGCTTCTCCTGCGTCACGACGATCACCATGGCGTTCCTGCACAACCAGCACGAGGTGCGGTACCTGCCAATCGACTACGCCAAGCGCTCCGGATCGTCGAAGTTCCACTTCGTCAAGGACGCCTACCGCTACATCCTGCAGGTGCTGCGGATGGTCATGTACTTCAACCCGCTCAAGGTGCTGATGCCACCGGCCCTGTGGCTGCTGGCGCTCGGCTCCGGCAAGCTGATCTACGACGTGGTCGCCAACCCGGTACGGGTCGCCACCAACACCATCATGATCATGTTGACCGGTCTGATCATCGCCGCGGTCGCGCTCCTCGCCGACCTCATCGTCCGGTCCCGGTCCGACTGATGGCCACGACGACCCTCACCCCAGCGGAGGTGACCGTCACCGCACAGCCGGCCCGACCGACCGCCGACCGATGGGGATGGACAGCGGTCGCGGCCATCACCGCGGCCGTCGCCGCGAGTTGGGCACCGCAACTGGCACTGCCGTTCGGCGACAACCACGTCGGCCGGATCTTCGCCCGGCACGGCCTGCACCTGCAGAACCTGCAGGAAAAAGGGATCGTCGGCTCGTCGTTCAGCGCCGACTGGTCGCCCTACAGCGATCAGCCGTACGCCCACCACCCGCCCTTGCTCAACCTGCTCGACGCGAGCTTCGGTGCCCTACCCGGCAGCGGGGCGTACGAGATCCTGATCGGACCGTTCCTGCTCGGCCTGCTGGTCGTTCCGGCGGCGGCCGCACTGCTGCGGGCGTTCGCCATCGGATGGCTGCCGACCCTGTTGGCGGTCGCGACGATGGCCGCCACCGGTTTCTTCTGGCTCTACAGCCCGTTGATGTTCGACATGGGACTGATCCTGGCGTTGTCGGCGGCCGTCGTCGCGCTGCGGTCCCGACCCGAACCGCCCCGCTGGCTGGTGGTGGGGGGCTGCGTCGCCGCCCTGCTCACCACTCTGGCGTCCTGGCCGGGCATCGCCCTGGCTGCGGTGCTCGGGCTGTGGTTGCTGGCCGCCCGCCGCGTCGACCGGGTGACCGTCGCCGTCGGGGCCAGCATGGTCGTCGGTGTGGTGGTGAGTCTGGCGTTCATCGTCGGCGTCAGCGGGATGGCCGACCTGACCAGCCAGACCGAGTTCCGCACCGCCGGCGGCGGATTCACCGCCCGGCAGTTCCTGGTCCGCCAGCGCGACTACGCCACCGAAATGTTGCCGACCTGGTATCTGGTGCTGTTCCCGTTCGCCGCGCTGGCGGGACTGATCGTCCGCCGGACCCGGTTCTACCTGCTGGTCACCCTGACGTTCGTCGGTGCCTGGGTGATCGGGCTCAACAACGGCTCGTTCATTCACGACTACTGGGCCTATCCGGTGCTGATCCCCGGTGTCGTCGCGATGGGGGCGTTGTTCGACGTACTGGCCGGCCGGCTTCCCCGACTGGCGGTCGGGACGGGCACGGTGGCCGCCGGGACCGGCCTGGCGGTCGCCTTCGGCGCGATCGTCTTCGGTCCGATGGCCCGCGACTACGTCTACCGGCCGGCGGACGCCGGCCGGTTGGTCGCCGCCCATCAGCCGGGACCGGATCAGCGACGCGGCTGGGTGGTGGGCATCACCACGCCACGCTGGGTGTCGTACTACTGGGGGCTGCCGCCGCAGGCGCTGCATCCGGACCTGCTGGACGAGGCCGGATCCGACGACCTCGTCCTGTTCCGCCCTGATCGCCGTCCGGACTGGATCGCGCCTTCGGTGCCGACCATCGACACCGAAGGTGGCTACGGGCTGACCCGGGTCGGCGACATCCGAGCCGCGCTTCCCGCCGACTGACCGGGCCGGGACCGGTGCGCCGGGGCGGCCATGTCGGCCGCCCGGCGCCGTACCGGCTCGACGACGGCCACGGCCTGGAAACACTCGTCGGCCCGGCGACCTGCTGCCGCCCTCCGCAGCCGCAGCAGGTCCGGATCGTCGGCGAGCCGACGCAACGCGGCGGCGATCGCGGCCGGGTCGCCCGGCGGTACGAGGATCGCCGCGTCGCCGAGGACCCGCCGCTGCGGCGGGGTGTCCGAGGTCAGCACGGCGCAGCCGGCCGCCGCGCCTTGAAAGACCTTGGTCGGTACGACATCGAGCGCTTTGTCGGTGGTGCCGAAGATGCCCAGTGCGACGTCGTGGCCGGCGACCAGATCCGGCAACTCGGCTGACGTCGCCCAGTCGATCCAGGTGATCCGGGGATTGCTGGCGGCGGCGGCCCGGCACTCGGCGTACTCCTGGCCGGTGCCGACCATGGTGATCTCGATCCGGTCGTCGTCGGCGAGTTGGGCGAGCGCCGCACCGAGGGTGATGGTGCCGTGCAGCGGGGTGTAGAGACCGACGAAGATGGCGCGCAGGCGGCGACCGGGCGGGGCGGTCGGGGTGCTCTGCCCGGCCATGGCAGGGTCCGCCTCGGGGAAGGCCGGCGCGGTCGGGCGGGCGGCGAACCAGTCACGGCCGGCCCCGACGAGCGCGACCACTCCTCGATCGGCGGCCCCGGGCGGCAGCGCGGACGCGTGTTCGGCCGTGTCGACGACGACGAGGTCGGCACTACGGAGCGCACCGGAGTCGATCGTCCGCATCAGCCGGGCCTTCAACCCACCGCTACCGGCGGGACCACCGCTGGTCAGACCCCGGTCTCGGGCAGTGCCGGCGGCGGAGACCAGATGGTCCAGCACGATCGGGGTACGCCGGAACAGCAGCCGGGCGAGCCGGACGTCGAAGTGGCCGAGGTATCCGACCAGGACGGCGTCGACCGCGCCGGGTTTGCGGTGTCGGCGTGCCCGCCGGGCGAGGGAGGTCCAGCAGCGCACCAGCTTCGCCGCGAGCAGCGGCAGTCGCCACGGTTGACGCAGCATCGCGACCCGGGCGGCGGTGTCCAGGCCGAGTGGTGCGTTGATCTCGACGACGTCGTCGCCAGCGCTGCGAAGTCCCTCGATGAGGACCGCGATCCGGGGGTGCCGCTGCGCTTCGTATGTTCCGAACACCAGCCAACGCACGGAGGCAGTGTAGCGCCGCGTCCGCGATCCGCCCGATCCTGGCTACGGTCCCGTCGGTGTCACGGCGTCCTGGTGCCCGGCACCGGTGGGTGCCCGATCGCCGACGGGTGCGGCATCGCCGACCGGTGTCGGGCCAGTCGGCGCGGGATCGCCGGCCGCTGCCGTACGACGCCGGTGAACGGCGATGACGAACACGGCGGCGGCGACGTCGAGGAGGGTGATCAGCAGGCGGGACAGCACGGCGGCGACCAGCGCGACCGGCTGACCCACGCTGGCACCGAGAATGACCACCAGGGCGGCCTCCCGGGGCCCCGCGCCGGCCGGAGCCACCAGCAGCAGAAAGCCGATCGCCCACGAACCGGCGAACGCGGCGACGGAGAGAACGACCAGGTGTGCGGCCTCGGCGTCGAGCCCCCACAACAACGCCCAGAGGTGCCCGCCGTAGCCGAGCCAAGCCAGGACCGACCAGCCGACGGATTGGCTGATGCCGCGCGGCGTCAGCGGCCGGGGCATCGGTTCGCGGCGGGCCAGCCGCATGGCTCGCGCCAGACCCCAGTTGAGTACGGGCGGCCACAGCGCGATCGCGGCGAGCGGCAACGCCAGCAACGTCCACCAGTAGTCGTCGAACGCCGCCGGGCTGACCAGTGGCAGCAGGGCAGCGGTCAGCAGCAGGCCGGTGCCGAGCGAGACGGCCATCACCAACAGCGCGGCGGCGGCGGAGGCCCGGCCGGGAACCTGATAGGCGCGACCGAGCCGGGCCTGGGTGAGGATCGGCCAGAGCTTGCCCGGCAGGTACTTGCCGAGCTGGCCGAGAAAGAAGATCCGCGCGCTGGCGGCGACCGGGATGGTGCTGCCGAAGTCGCTGAGGATCGCCCGCCAGCTCAGGAAGGTGCACCACAACGCGGCGAGCGCGGCAGCGGTGGCGAGCAGCAGGCCGGCCGGTGAGAGGTCGGCGGCGGTGGCCCGTACCTGGGACCACTGGCCGGCGACGGCCCAGACGATGAAGCCGACGAAGACTCCGACGACGACGACCTGGAGCGCCCGCCGCAACAGGGGCGGGCGCGGGCGGGTCGGGGGCTGCACAGCAGGCACCATACCGGCAGTGGCGGCTCCGGTTCGCCGCGCGGTGATTCGCGCGGCGAACCGGAGCGGTGTCGAACGGCTGCCCCATGGCTCGGGGGCGGACCGAGCGGGTGGATCAGGCGGGGAGACCGCCGACCTGGGTGTTGATCCAGCTGCGGATCGACGTCAGGTCACCGTAGATCGACGGGCCGGTGGCGCAGGTGGAGTTGTTGTTCCCGGCGCGGCTGGTGGCACCGATCAGGTACCAGCGGCCGGAGGCCAGCCGTACCTGCGGGCCGCCGGAGTCGCCGTAGCAGGCACCGGCGTTGCCGTTCGTGTTGTTCGTGCAGATTTCGTACCGCCCGTTGATCCCCAGGCAGCGGCTGTCCGCGACGATCGAGGTATCCAACTCGTGGGCGATGGTCGGCGCGGAGCCGCAGCCCCGGGGTGCGCAGGTCTGCCCCCAGCCGATGATCCGGGTGGCGGTGCCGACCGCGCCGGAGGTGGTGGGGATCGGCGCCGGGGCGTAGCTGACCGAGCTGGCCAGCTGCATCAGCTTGACATCGATCGTCGGGTGGTTGACCGCCCGGGTCACCCGGACGACGACGCCGCCGCTGGTGCGGTTGACGCTGCCGACGCGGACCGAGCTGGGGGTCGGGCAGTGCTTGGCGGTGACCACCCAGTTGGCTTTGATCAACGAGCCGGTGCAGCCGGACGTGTAGACCATGAACGAGTAGTTCTCGGTGGCCGGCCGGCCGTTGACCACCAGGGTGCCGACCTCGTCCGCGGTGCTCGACGGGGGCGCGGCGCTGGCGGCGGCCGGCACGGCCAGGCCGGCGATCACGAACCCGGTGACCAGCAGCGCTCGGGACAGGAGGGGAAACAGCTTCATCGTCGCGGTGTCCTCATCTTCGGGGGGTTCCGCACGGCCTTGTGGGCGATGCGTGGACCAGATGTGGGATGGCCTGAGCGACAGGCGCGGCGGGTACCCGGTGCGAACACTATCGATAAACGTACGTTCTTCAATGTTTTTGGGGATACCGGTCCCGCCCTATCACGGGGTGATGGTTCGACTGGCGGTCGATCGTTCATCCCGCCGGTACGGGTAAACTATCCCGAGTCTTGTTCACGTTGTGTCACCATCACGGCAGGGAACGTCGCCGAAGGCGGGCCGTTGAGCTGGTGGTGATCGATCATGTCCCAACGCCAAGCCGAAACGTCTGGCAAGGAGCGCGACGGGAAACCCGACGCCGATCAGACGAGTTGCCGCGAGCTGCGGATCGCGTTGGCACTTCGCGGCGGGGTCAGCCTGGCGACCTGGATCGGCGGCGCGGTCGCCGAGATCGACGTGCTGCGCCGTACCCGCCCGCGCCCGGACGGCACGACCGAGCTACGCCGAGGTAAATCACCTGTGCGGCCGGCGCAGAATCAACGCGCCGAGACTGGCTGTCAGCCTCTGGGGTCAACTGACCCGTCGAGTGTCGCTGGGCAGCGAGACCGTACGCGATCTGCCGGTCAGTTACCGGTACGGGCTGGCCAACCGACTTGTCCATCTCATGTACCGCGCCACCTGGCCGGTAAGTCGCGCCTGGCCCGCCTACCTGGTCCGAGTCCTACTGCTGATCCTGCGTCCGGTCCTCACTCTGCTGCCACTGGTCGCCGGCCCGGCCCGGGCGGCGGCGGTCGTCCTGCTCGTGCTGCTGACCGTCGACGTGGCGGCACCCGGCGGGGGGCGGCTCTGACTGGGCGTCGAACACCACGGCTGGCGTCGCGCTGGCCGCAACCCTCGTCGTGCTGGGCACTCTCGGCCACACCTGGCGGTCCTGGAACCGGCTCCGATGTGAGGCCGCCTGCTGGGGTCCCCGCTGGAAGGACGCCGGCGACCGGGCTGTTCATCGCGCTGGTCCTGCTGGTGCTGGCACCGCTGACCATCGTGGCGGGCCTACGCGAGGCGGCCTTCGGCGCGGTACGGCCGCTGACCGACCGGCCTCGGCGATGGCCGTCGCCACGGTGTTCCTACCGGTCCGCGACGACATGGTCGATTCGTGAGTGGGCGGCTGGCCGAGGCCAGCCGCCCACGAGAACCGCCCCTCGATCGCATCGGACCATCGACCAGGAGAAGACCGCCGTCCCGCCGGTGCTCCTACCGGGGCAGCTGCTTTTCGATCGCGGCGACCAGCGTGGCGTCGGTCGGCACGACCCGCGGCCGGAACCGGCCGACCACCGCGCCGTCCGGTGCCACCAGGAACTTCTCGAAGTTCCACTGCACGTCGCCGGCATTGCCGTCCGTGTCGGTCGCGGTCACCAGCTCCGTGTAGACCGGGTGCCGGCCGGGGCCGTTGACTTCGACCTTGTCGAACATCGGAAACGTCACGCCGTACGTCGCCGAGCAGAACTCCTGGATCTCCTCGGCGCTGCCCGGCTCCTGGCCACCGAACTGGTTGCAGGGGAAGCCGACGACAGTGAAGCCCCGCTCGGCGTACTGCTCGTGCAGCTGTTCGAGGTCGGCGTACTGCGGAGTGAGCCCGCATCTGGACGCCACGTTGACCACGAGCATGGCCTTGCCGGCGAAGTCCCCCAGCGACGCTGGCGCACCAGCCAGAGTGGTCAGCGGAATGTCGTAGATGCCCACGTCTCGGTCCTCTCTCCCGTCCGGTGCGGTCCCACCGGCCGGCCGTCGTGCAGGTAAGGCGACCGATCCGTCGCCGGTCACCGCGAGCGCGTCCCGCACCCGGATCTCAACATAGGGCCGCAGCAGCCGACCGGGCTCGTCGGGGGCGGATGACACCGGTCACGGAAGCTGAGCAGGGCATGCCGCTCACGGAAACCGGTCAGCCGCGACGCCACTTCTGGTTGGCACCGCCGTGGCACTCGTAGATGATCAGTCGGGCGCCGTCGGCGGTGTTCCAGTCGACCACGTCGACGCACTTGTTCGCCTGCGGGTTGACCAGGTCACCGGCACCGGAGAGCACCCACTGCTGGGCCGGGTTGCCGCTGCAGTTCGCCAGCTGGACGACCGCGCCGTTGGCGGTGGAGCCCCAGGCGACGTCCATGCAGAGCCCCAGCGCCCGGATGGTGCCGTCACCGGGGAACGTCCAGTTCTGGGCGTTGGTGCCGTTGCAGCGGTACAACTGCAGGTGCTGGCCGTCGACGCCGTTGGAATTCGGTACGTCGATGCACTTGTCGGCCAGCCCGATGAGCCGGCTCGTCGCGCCGCCGCTACCGGTGGTGGTCAGCGTCAGCCCGTAACGGGACAGGATCTCGTTGACCGGCTGGTAGACGGTGGTGCCACCGGAACCGCAGGTGCCGCCGGCTCCGGAGGTGACGCCCTGGGCCTGGGTGCCGGCGAGGAACGAGCCGCCGGAGTCACCGGGCTGGGCACACGCGGTGCTGGACACCAGTCCGTAGACGAGCTGCCCGGAGTAGTTGACGGTGACATTCTTGGCGGTGATGGTGCCGCACCGCCACCCGGTGGTCCGGCCGGAGCGGCAGACGGCGGCACCGACCGCCGCTTCCTGGGATCCGGTGACGGTGACGGTGCCGCCGCCGTAGTTGTTGACCCAGGGCCGGGGCACCCAGTTGGCGTTGGTCTGCACCCAGGCGTAGTCGTCGCCGGGGAATGACGAGCCCCGGAACGTACCTTGGGCGACCCCGCTGCCGGCGGTGGACGCGCCGACGCCGCCGCAGTGGCCGGCGGTGACGAAGCCGCCGGCGACGGCGAAGCCGACCGAGCAGAGCACGGAGTTGTTGATGACGTACTGGTCACCGCCCCGGATGTCGTACACCGGCCGGTAGGCGTCGGCGCTGACGACGGCGGAGACGGCGTCGACGGGCAGCCCGGCGGCTCGGGCGAAGGTGGTGGCCGCCGTGGCGTTCGCCGCCTGGATCGCCACCGTGTTGCTGACCGGGTCGACGTACCAGGCGTGCACGGCCGGGCTGGCGGTCGCGGCCCGCCGGTCGAGTCCGGCGGCGAGCCGGTCCAGCTCGGCCAGCTTCCGGGCGACGATCCGGGGCTGGGCACCGGCCGCGCGGACCCGGTCGGCCCGCGCCGGGTCGGTCACCCCGACGACGACGGTACGGCCGTCGGCGGCGACCCAGGTCCCGGCGTACGTGTCGGCCAGCTCGGCTCGCAACCGTCGCTCGATCGACGGGGCGAGTCGCTCGACGGCCAACCGGGTGGTCAGCTCCTCGGTGGTCAGGTCGAGGTCCCGGCGCAGAGCGGCGAGCTGTTCGGCTGGCAAGGCGCCGGCTGCGGGGCTGTCGGCTGCGGGGCTGTCGGCTACGGGGCTGTCGGCTACGGGGCTGTCGGCTACGCCGGCACCGACCGAGGTGGTGTGCGGCGCGGCACTGGCGGCGGTCGGCGGTACGGCGATCAGGCTCGCGGCAAGGGCCAGGCCCAGCAGCGCTCCCCAGGTGTGTCTCATGGGTGAACCTCCGGAAGGTGGGAGGGGGTGACAGGTCCAGAGAGCGCTCTCTGTAAAGAGAGTTCACTAATAGATGATCGCCTGTCAACACATCTACCAGGATCAACCGCTCAGATTGAGCGTTCGCCAGCCGGCCGAGGCACCGGATCCCCGCGCACCGGCCGTCACCGCGCCGTCCGGATCACCCCGCTGGCACCTCGTCGAGCAGTGCCCGGACCCAGGCGTTCAACCCACCACCGAACAGGCCGCAGCCGGTCAGCGTCGATCGGCGGTCAGCGCCCGACGGACGAACTCCAGCAGCAGCGCCCACTTGAACGCCTGCTGTGCGTTGTCGGCCGCCGCGCCGTGTCCACCTTCGACATTCTCGTAGTAGCTCACGTCGTAGCCGTGCTCGCGCAGCCGGGCGACCATCTTGCGAGCGTGACCGGGATGCACCCGGTCGTCGCGGGTCGAGGTGACGAACAACGTCGGCGGGTACGGCCGGCCCGGCGCGATGTTGTGGTAGGGCGAGTATCCGCGCAGGAACGCCCAGTCGGCCGGATCGTCCGGGTCGCCGTACTCGGCCATCCAGGACGCCCCGGCGAGCAGCTTGTGGTAGCGACGCATGTCCAGCAGCGGGACCTGCCCGACGATCGCGCCGAACAGTTCCGGATAGCGGGTCAGCATGACGCCCATCAGCAGGCCGCCGTTGCTGCCACCGAAGATGCCGAGGCGATCCGGGGTGGTCAGGCCCCGGGCGACCAGGTCGGTCGCCACGGCGGCGAAGTCCTCGTACGCCCGGGGCCGGTTCTCCCGTAGGGCGGCGTCGTGCCAGCGGGGACCGTACTCGCCGCCGCCCCGGATGTTGGCCACCACGTAGCTGCCGCCCCGCGCGAGCCAGCCCCGGCCGATGATCCCGCTGTAGGCCGGGGTCCAGGCGACCTCGAACCCGCCGTACCCGGTCATCAGGGTGAGTCCGGCGGCCGAGCCGGCGTCGGCGTCGGTACCGTCGGCGTCGGCACCGTTCGCGGCCCCGGCCGCTGCTGCGGCAGGCGGGGCGGCGGTCGCTGCTGCGGCAGGCGGGGCGGCGGTCGCGACGGCGTCCGGAGCCACCAGGAAGTACGGCACCTCGGTGCCGTCCGCGGAGACGGCGAAGAACTGCCGCACACTGATCTGGTCGGCGTCGAAAAACGCCGGTCCACGTTTCAGGGTTTCCACCGGACCGTCGACGCTCCCCAGTAGCAGGGTCGGCGGACGGGTGAACCCGCTGGTGTCGAGGAGGAACCCGTCGCCCTGGTCGGGTTCGGTGTCGACGACCTCCGTGTGGTCGAATCCCCCGGCGTCGCCCAGGATCCGCCGCTCCCAGCCGTCGGTCCGTGGGGTCAGCACGGTGATCTCGCTGCGGACGTCGGTGAGTGTGGCCAGCAGCAGATGGTCGCGGGTCCACACGTGGTAGCTGAACGAGGTCCGTTCGGTGGGTTCGAACACCACGGCGAGGTCCCGTTCGCCAGCCAGGAACGGGTCCAGCGCGGTGACCAGCACCGCCCCGGCCGGATACTCGGCCGCTCCGACCCGCCACGCGCTACGCAACCGGATCACCAGCCACTGCCGGTGCAGGTCGATCTCGGCGTCGGTGGGGACTTCGATCCGCCGCGCCGCGCCGTCGGGCCGCAGCAGGTAGGTCTCGCTGCGGAAGAACTCGGTACGCCGGGTGACGACGTCGCGGGTGTAGCCGGGGGTGGGATCGTGGGCCGCCGACACCAGCACGTCGTCGACGTCGCCGCTGAACACCACCGGGGCGTCGGCCAGTGCGGTGCCACGCCGCCAGCTGCGGATCGTCCGTGGATAGCCGGACGTGGTCAGCGAGCCGGGGCCGAAGTCGGTGCCGACATAGATGTGATCGACGTCGATCCAGCCGACGGTGCTCTTGGCCTCGGGCAGGACGAACCCGTCGTCGACGAACTCCCGGGTGGTCAGGTCGAACTCGCGCACCACCGCGGCGTCGGATCCACCTCGGGAGAGCCGGACCAGGCAGCGGTCGTAGCTGGGACGCAGCAGGTGCGGTGCCTGCCATACCCAGCTGACGCCCTCGGCCCGGGCCAGTTCGTCGATGTCGAGGAGCACCTCCCAGAGCGGCGACGCCTGCCGGTAGGAGTCGACGCTGGCGCGTCGCCACAGACCGCGCGGGTGCTGCTTGTCCTGCCACAGGTTGTACAGGTACGTCCCGCGCCAGGCCGGCTGGGGAATCCGGTCGGCGGAGTCCAGCACCTCGCGCAGGCTCTGACGCAGCCGGGTGAACCGGGGGTCGGCGGCGAACGCCTCGACGGTCTCGGTGTTGTGCCGCCCGACCCAGTCCAGTGCCCGCTCAGCCGCCACCTCCTCCAACCAGAGATGCTCGTCGTCACCGACCGCCGTCACGCCTTCGACCGCCACCTGCGAGTCCCTTCCGTACCTGCGCCGACGCCGAACACGCGCGCGCCGCCCGCTCCCGTGGCGGGTAGGGACCAGGATAGGCAGCGGCGGCCGACGACGCGTCGGTGGACACTGGACGCTACTGTGACGGCCAGACAAGATTGGCGTACGTCTGGTGACGGTGACCGGATCGGCAGAGTGGGTATTCGGCACGGTGGCACAGGCCAGCACGGTGGCACAGGCCAGCTGGGTAGGAGCTGACCGGCACGACGATCGGGGACGACAGATGAGCAGCATGCAGGAGATGCAGCGGGCGCACGCGCAGCAGCTGCACGCCCAGCAACGCGCCCAGGCTGCCACGTTCCGGCAACACCAGCAGATGGTGTGGGAAGCGGAGAACGCCCGCCGGGCCGCGGAGCAGGCCGCCGCCGAGGACGAACGCAACCGCAAACGGCTGTACGCCAAGGCGCGAACGGCGAAGGTGGCCGCCGCCAACGCCAATCTGCGGTCCCGGCTGGCCGATCTGGAGCAGCTGCTCGCCGATACGCTCGCCGTCGACGACCACATCGACCTCGATCGTCTCAAGCGCAGCACGACCCCACCCCCGTTCGAGCCGGGCAACCTCGCCGTACCGTTGAACCCGCCGCGCTGGCGTGACTTCGAGCCGCCGGCTCCGGCGGGGCTGGGCAAGATGTTCGGTGGCGAGGTCCGCCACCAGCAGCAGGTCGCCGAGGCGCAGCAGGCGTTCGAACAGGCCACGGCGAAACACGAGGCGGCGGAGGCGGAACGCCAGCGCCGGCTGGCCGCCGCCACGGAGAAATACCGCCAGGCCTGCGAGAAGTTGGCGGCCAAGGTCGCCGCGCACAACGCGGCCATCGACCGGTTCGCCGCGGTTTTCGCCGCCGCCGATCCGAAGGCGGTCGTCGAGTACTTCGGGCTGGTGCTCGGCAACTCAATCTATCCGGATGATTTTCCCCAGCGCTACCGGCTGGCCTATCTGCCGGAGTCCCGCCAACTGGTGGTCGAATACCAACTACCCACGGCCGACGTGATCCCGCGCGTCCGCGAATACCGGTACGTGGCGGACGACGACGAGGTGGTGGCCGTCGCCCGCCCGGAGGCGGAAATCACCGACCGGTACGCCGACATGATCACCCAGATCACCTTGCGGACCGTGCACGAGCTCTACGAGGCCGACCGCACCCGCCTGCTGGAGACGGTGGTGCTCAACGGCATCGTCGACACGGTGGACCCGGGCGTCGGCCGCCGGGCCCGACCGTGTCTGGTCAGCCTGCGGACCGGACGCGAACAGTTCGTGTCGATCAATCTCGCCAACGTCGACCCGGCCGCCTGCCTACGTCGGCTGGGCGGCCGGATCTCGCCGCACCCGGTCGATCTGGACCCGATCCCGGCCATCGTCGAATTCGACCAGGTGGACAAGCGGTTCGCCGACGAGATCGACGTCCTCGCCGACCTCGACCAGCGGCCCAACCTGCTGACCCTGCCGGCCGATCAGTTCCAGCAGTTGATCGCCGACCTGTTCACCAAGCTGGGTCTGGAGATGCGGCAGGTACGGACCGGACCGGACGGCACGGTCGAATGCGTGGCGCACGATCCACGTCCGCTGTTCGGCGGCAAGGTGATCGTCCTGGCGCGTCGGGGCGGCGGCACGGTCGACGCGTCCGCTGTCCGGGACCTGTTCGGCACGGTCCAGGCGGAAAGCGCCTCGAACGGCATCCTGGTGACCACCGCCGGCTATCTGCCGGCGGCGTTCGAGTTCGCCTCCGGCAAGCCGCTGGAGCTGATCGACGGGTCCGGACTGCTGCACATGCTGGCCGAGAACACCGGGGTCAAGGCCCGCATCCACGCCCAGGGTTGAGCCCATCGGCGGTACGGCCAGTCGGCTGGCGTCCCGCCGTCCGCCCACCTGGCGTGCCGAGTCGGCCTCGGCCGTCGGCCCGTCTGGCGTCCCGGCATCGGCTCAGATGGTGTGGCCGCCGTTGACGGTGATCCGCTGCCCGGTGACGAACGCGGCCGCCGGTGACGCCAGATAGCAGACGGCGGCGGCCACGTCCTCCGGTCGGCCGACCCGGCCCAACGGGACCTGGGCCGCGTACCCGCGCAATGCCTCCTCGGTCGTGTCGGCGTGCCGCTCCACCGGTATCCATCCCGGCGCGACCAGGTTGACCGTCACGTTCGACGGCCCCAGCTCCCGGGCCCAGGTACGGGTCAGTCCGAGCTGCGCGCCCTTCGCCGCGACGTACGCCGACCAGCCCGGGGTGGCGCGCTCGACCATGTCCGAGCCGATCTGGATCACCCGACCACCGCCGGCGGCCCGCATGCCGGGCAGCGTGGCCCGTACCAGCAGGGTCGGACTCTTGACGAAGAAGGCCAGCTGGTCGAGGTGGTCTTGCCAGGTGAGCTGCTCGACCGGCACCTCCGGTTGGGGTCCGGTGGCGTTGGCGACCACGACCCGTACCGGGCCGAGTCGCCGGGCCACCTCGTCGACCAGCGCCGCCACCGCCGCTTCGTCGGTGACGTCGGCACCGAACGCGGCCGCCGTGCCGCCGGCCGATCCGATCGCCCGGACGACTTCGTCAGCCCCGTGCGCGTCGGACCGATAGTTGACCGCGACCGGCCAGCCGGCTGCGGCGAGTGCGCGGGCGATCACCGCGCCGAGCCCGCGTGACGCACCGGTGACCAGGGCCACCCCGGTCGAGTCGTGAATCTCGTTCATGCCTGCCATGTCCTTTCGGTGCGCCGCTCGGCACACGCTACATTTGTCGGCGTGCGGTTGACGGCGCTCCACTCACCACTGTGGTGGGAGGCGCGGCGCTCGATCCGGCTGCTGACCTGCTTCGCGATCACGGTCGTCGCACTCTCCGTCGGCCTCGGCACCGGGTCCGTACCGGCGCCCGGAGCAGACCCGACGACGCCGTCGACCACCGCGCCAGGACTGGCCGACGCGGCCGATCCGGCCGCCGGGTACGCGCCGTCAACCCAGATCAAGTTCCAGGTCCAGGTCGAAACCGACATCGCGTCCGAAGCCGACGGCGCCGAAGTCGCGACGACGATCGTACGCCCGGCCGTTGGTGATGTCGGCCGCCCGCGCGAGTCGGCCGGTTCCGGCCCTCGACGCGTTGGCTCGACCCCGGCCGGACCGCGCGCGCCACCGGCGGCCTGACCAGACCGGGTCTGCCCGGTTGGACCGACGGCCTACCTGGCCCAGCGACCGGCGCTCTGGTCTCCGGCTTGAGCCGATCGACCAGCCAGCCGATCGACCAGCCAGCCGTCGCCCCGCGCCACGACCGCGACGTTCGAAGCCGATTCGTGCCGCCCGACCAGGCCTGCGGTCGCGGCTACCGGTCACCCCGACCACCCCGATCACCCACTCCGGTGGCCCACTCCGGTGCGGCCCGAACCCACCCACTGACCCGACGAGGTGCCCCCGTTGACCGAGATGGTCCTCTCCCAGTTCCTGCTCGACATCTCCCGCGCCGTGGCGATCTGGACCGGGCTGCTGCTGCTCGCCACAGTGGCCATGGCCGTGCTGATCGCCCGTACCCGGCGGTCCGAACCCGCCGACCGCGCCGGAGCCGACCGCGCCGCCGCCGACCGACTGGCCGCCACGGCCGGACGCTGGCTGGCCGGCACGACCAGCCGCTGGCTGACGGAGACTGTCGGACGCGTACGACAACGGCTGCTGCGCCGGTCCCACCGCGCCGAGTGGGCCCGCGACGCCGTCCGCTACGCCGACGAGGTCGCCGTCGCCGCCGACCGGGCGGCCCGCACGGCCCGCCGCCGGCACGACGACTGGCTGGCCGTCCAGAACCAGGTCGATGCCGCCTGGCGGACCTTCGACGCGGCTGATCTGGCCGTCCGCCGGATCGCCGCGGCCGCCGCGCTGCCCGTCCCCACCACCGCCCGCACCCCCATCGAGTACGCCGACCGCGAGCGGTACCTGCACCGGGCGGCGATGGCGGCCTACTGGCGGCGGGAGTTGTCCGTGGGGCAGCTCACCGACGCGTTGGCCAGCCGCAACGGGTGGGACCCACGGAGGCATCCCGTCGAGCAGGAACTCGTGTTGCGTGCGGTGATCCGCGACCGGCGGTACGCCGAGTATCGTGCCGCCAGCGCCTGGGAACGCGACGCCTGGCAGGCGGCGGAGGTCGCTCGTGCCGCCGCGTGGAGCCTGCGGACCGAAGCCGCCGCCGCCACGGCCGAGGCCCACCGGATGCGCCGCTGGCTGCCCCGGGCGGCGGCGAAAGCGACCAGGGACGCCGCTGCGGTCGGCGGCGACGCGACGATGGCGGTCGTCACCCTGCCGATCGCCGCACCGGCCGGGTCTGGCTGGAATCCGGTCCGGGCCGGTGGTTGACGACAGTCGGACCCGGGCCCGGATCAGCGGTGTCCCGTCGCTGTCAGCACGCCGAAGGTCACGGTCGCGTCCGGCCGGGGTGACCGGTCAGCGAGGGAAGTAGCGGTCGAGGAAGGCGTTGTGGAACGTACCCGTCGGGTCGTAGCGGACGAGCAGATCGGCGAAGTCGGACCAGCGCGGATAGCGGGTGCGCAACTCGTTAGGACCGACGTCGGACAGCTTGCCCCAGTGCGGTCGCGGGGCGAACGGCGCCAGCGCCCGCTCCACCGCCGCGATCACCGGAGTTACCGCCGAGGTGTCGGCGATCCAGGTGAAATGGATGGCGACGCTGTCCCGCCGGTAGTTCGGGCTCAGCCACAACTCGTCGGCCGCCACCGTACGGATCTCACTGATCTGCAGCACCGGCGCCACTTGGTCACGGATTCGGCCGACCGCGTCGAGCGCACCGATCGCGTCGTTGGCGGAGAGCAGGTACTCCGACTGCAGTTCCGCACCGCTGCTCGGAGTGAAGTCCAACCGGAAGTGCGGCAGCCGGGTGTGCCAGGGCCCAGCCACGCCGAGCTGACCGGTGCAGTTGTCCGCCGGCATGCCGGGCACCGGGTGGCGTGGACCGTCGGCCGGCGTCATCGCCCAGGCGTCGGCGT
Organism: Solwaraspora sp. WMMD406; assembly: GCF_029626025.1. Classification (NCBI taxonomy): domain Bacteria; kingdom Bacillati; phylum Actinomycetota; class Actinomycetes; order Micromonosporales; family Micromonosporaceae; genus Solwaraspora; species Solwaraspora sp. WMMD406. The sequence continues at coordinate 2,801,063 of NZ_JARUBF010000001.1, read as the reverse complement.
CGATCGGCGGATGGTCCCGATCGGTGCGACGCTTCACCCACACCTGATTGATGTCCGTACCGGTCCAGTCGGTGAACAGGCTGACGCTGTAGCCGCTGCGGATGATCGGCGTCCAGTGCCGCCCCAGCGCGTCCCGGGACAAACCCTCGTAGACGTACTGCGCGACGTCGAAGCTCGGCTCGATCGCCAGGGTCAACGCGGTGACGATGCCCAGAGCGCCGAGGCCGACGACGGCCGCCGCGAAGTCGGCGTCGGATTCGTCCAGGGTGACCAGCTCACCATCGGCGGCGACCAGGTCGATCGCCCGTACGGCGGTGGCCAGGTTGCCGTTGCGCCAGCCGGATCCGTGGGTGGCGGTCGCGCACGCGCCGGCGATCGAGATGTGCGGCAGGGACGCCAGGTTGTGCAGGCCGTATCCGTGCTGGTGCAGGTGAGCGGCGAGTTCGCCATAGCGGACGCCGGCGCCCACGGTGACCGTGGAGCGCTCCCGGTCGATGGTCACCGTGGCGGGCAGCCCGGCGACCGACACGAGATCGCCGTCGGTGTCGGCCAGTCGGTTGAACGAGTGTCCGGTGCCGAGCGCACGGATCCGGGTCGCGACCCGCACGATCCGACGTAGCTCGTCGATGCTGGTCGGGCGGTGCACCTGACGCGCGTCGAAGACGACGTTGCCGGCCCAGTTCGTGACCGACCGTTCCCTAGCCGCTTCGGTCATCGCCACACCCCTCTCCGCCGCTGTTCCACCCGACTGTTCTGCCGACCCGACCGACCCGACCCGACCGACCCGACCGACCCGACCCGCCCGGTGCCGGTTCGACTGCCGTTACGCGCTCGACCGCCGTCGCCCGCGCAGCGTGGTCAGGGCGAGCCTACCGGGCGGCTCCGGGCGTTCCGGGTGGGTCAGGGCGGCGGGCCAGCCGGCGGATGCCGGCACCGGCGGCGACGAGCAGGGTTCCCGTGGCGAGCAGCCCGCCCAGTGCCACACCGGTGCGAGGTAGTGGACCACCACCGGGTGGTGCGGTGGTCGGAGACCCGGTTGGCGCGAGGGTCGACGGCGGAGCCGTACCACTGGGTGTCGGCGTGACGGACGGAGGCGGTGTGCCCGTCGGAGTCGGGGAGGCGCTCGGGGTGGGCGAGCCGGTCGGTGTCGTACCCGGCGCCGGTGCGATGGATACGACGATCCGTACGCCGTCGTCGGTGTCCGATTCGCCGGCCGCCCCGGCCGCTCCGGCCGCCGGCAAGCCGAGAACCAGGGCGGCTCCGGCGACGGCGAGCAGGCGCGGCACCAGACGGCTCATGACGCCGGCGCCGGATGGGTCGTGGCGACCACATCGTCGTCGAAACCGGGAGCGGCGGCCAGGGCCCGATCACGGCGGCGACGCCACCACAGCCCTGCCGCGATCAGTCCACCGGCCCCGACGATCACGATCAGCAGCCACGGCACCGCCCACATCGACGCGGATCCGGTCAGTTGCGGCAGCGGGTCCTCGCCAGCCTGCGGATTCACGGTCAGTGTGGCGCTGATCCAGCCGGCGGGGAGCACGCTGGGAAGGGTCTCGGTGAGTCGTAGTTCCGAGTCGGGGAGCAGCTCCGGGATCTCGATCGTGTCGCTGGTGCCCAGGCGTATCCCGAGCGGGCCGGTGACCACGACCCGGGCGGTGCCGGAGAAGCGGACGTTGCCGTCGTTGGCGATCCGGTACGTTACGGTCAGGTCCTCGCCCGGCACCGCAAGCGGCGGCGCGGCGTAGTCCACGTCGACCGCGGTGATCAGCGCCCGCGGGTCGGCTGGTCCGGCCACCCGCAGGTAGACCCGGGCGGCGATCCGCCGCTCGACCGCGATGGTCTGCCCGCCGGGTTGCGTCTCGTCGGTGGTCACCGACGCGATCAGACCACCGATGTGGTCTCCGGGAGTGGCGTTTTCCGGCACGGTCAGCTGGAACGGGATGTCCGCGCGTTTACCGGCCGGCAGGGTGTACGCCGATTTCGGCACGGTCAGCCAGGCTCCCGCGCCGGTCGGTGCGTCGGCGGCCGGGAGCAACGCGAAGCCGCCGTCCGGCGCGGTGAAGGCGTCGGTGGCGTAGACGTCGACGGTGAGCGGACCGTCGGTCAGGTTGCTGATCGCCAGCCAGTCGCTGATCCGCTCGCCGGGGGCGAGCTCGTATTCGAACTCGCTGCGGCCGTTGGGGCCGCTCGGGCTGGACGGTTGCACACTCCACCGGAACTCGTCGGCGGGGACGGTAGATGCCTGCGCACTGAGTGGCCCAGGGGCGGCGGCGACCGGCGCCGGCGTCAGGGCGAGCAGCGGGGCGAGCAGCAGGGCCACCGCTCGGCCCACCCGTACCGGGGTGGCCGGGGCGAGGACGCGGGTGCTGCGTGGGTTCGTGCTCATCTCGGCGGCTCCACGGGTGACGTCGAATTACGGCGGGTGGGGACGACGCGATGTCGCGTCGTCCCCACCCTGGTCGGGTTGGACCGGCGCCGGCGACATGGGTCGGCGGCGCCGGCTGACGGGTCAGGCCAGAGTCAGCGTCAGGGTCGCGCTGTACTCGCCGGGCGCGACGTCGTCCGGGACGGCAAGCTCCAGGTCTGCGTCGCAGGTGAACTGGCCGGCGCTGGCACCGACGGCGGTCGAGCAGAGGGTGCGGGTTTCCCCCAGGTCGGCGGTGGCACCGGCGGTGACCACACCGGACCCGCTGGTACGGGTGGCCGACGGGGTCCACGAGAGGTTGCCGCTGGAGATCGTCGCGGTCGGACCGACGAAGTCGGCGAGTTGACCGGTCAGGTCCCAGCCGGCGTTGCTGCCGCGCAGGTCGGTGACGGTGGCGCTGTGCAGTTCGCCGGTCGCCGAGCCGCCGACCGATCCGCCGGTGAGCAGTGCGGTGTCGCCCGCGACGTCCAGGGTGAACGCGCCGGCTTCGACGTCGGCGATGATTTCCTGCTGGTCGTTGATCGAGCCGCTGCTCGCGGTGATCGTGTAGGTCGCTGCGGACGACACCGAGCCGCTGAAGGCGGTGGCGTCAGCCGGGGTGAAGGTCGCGGTCAGCGAGTGGGTGCCGACCGGCAGCGCGGTGGTGGTCAGGGTGGCGGTCCCGCCGGTGACCGGCGCGGTGCCGATGACCGAGGCACCCCGACGGAACTGTACGGTTCCCTCGGCCGCACCGGGGGTGACCGTCGCGGTCAGGGTGACCTCGTCGCCCTGCTCGACCGGGCTGGCCGGGGCGACGGCGAGCGTGGTGCTGGTGGCCTCGGCGATCGGCACCCGCCAGGTGGTGCCGGAGACGGTGATCGGGGTGACGAACTCGTCCGGGTGCCGCCCCTCGGTCAGGCTGTAGCACTCGATGATCACCCACCACTCACCCGCCGCCGGAGCCGACCCACCGATCGACGTGGTGAACGACCGGTTCGCCTCGATCGTCACCGGCGCCGAATCGAACCCACCACCACCAAGCGGACGACCCAGATTCGAGTACGGCCCACCCGGACGACCGATCCGCAAACCAGCGTTCTCCCCGAACCCCGCCGGACACGCCGCACTCGACGCGCTGACGAACATCGGCTCATCCGACACACCGCCGCTGGTCTGCGACAACTGCACCTCGCCCAACGACGCCGCCTGCGCCGGCGCGGCGACGGCCACCAGCACGCCGCCGGTGAGCGCGGCGGCGCCCAGCAGCGCGGCCGCACGAGCGAACACACGCTTGCTCATGAATCACTTCCTCTCTTGAGGTGGCGCTAGGCCGGGCCTTGCTGGTCCGGCCGGCACTCAGGCTTCACACGGGTCGTGACCCGGTGGGCAGGCCAACGTCTCCGCCGAACGTGCGGGAGGCTAACTTCCGGTGCCGGCCCCAGCGACGCTCATCCGAACCGGCCGTGCACGTAGTCGGCGGTCCGCTCGTCGCGCGGCGCGTCGAACATCGCAGCGGTCGATCCATGTTCGACTATCGCCCCTGGTGTGCCGTGTTCGGCGAGGAAGAAGGCACATCGATGGGACACCCGGGCGGCCTGCTGCATGTTGTGGGTGACGATCACGATGGTGACTTCGCTGGCCAGCTCGGCGATGGTCTGCTCGATGCGGCGGGTGGAGGTCGGGTCCAGCGCGGAGCACGGTTCGTCCATCAGCAGCACTCGGGGGCGGATCGCCAGCGACCTGGCGATACAGAGCCGTTGCTGTTGCCCGCCGGAAAGCGCCCCGCCGGGGGAACGTAGACGGTCCCGGACCTCCTTCCAGAGGCCGGCTTTGCTGAGTGTCTCCTCGACCAGGTCGTCGCGGACGGACCGGGAAGCCCGCGTGCCGGTGAGTTTGAGGCCGGCGAGCACGTTGTCGTAGATCGACATCGCGGGGAACGGGTTGGGTTTCTGGAACACCATGCCCACTTGTCGGCGGGCGTCGGTCAGCCGACGCTGCGGCGAGTAGAGGTCGTGCCCGTCGAGCAGGACCTCTCCGGCGAGGGCAGCGCTGGGTACCAGCTCGTGCATCCGGTTGAGGATCCGCAGGAACGTCGACTTGCCGCATCCGGACGGGCCGATCAGCGCGGTCACCTGCCCGGCCGGCATGGTCAGCGACACCCGGTCGAGCACTTTGCGTTCGCCGAACCAGGCGGAGACCGCTCGGGCGTCGAGGGTTCCCAGCGCGGCCGCGTCGCCGGCCCGTCCCGGGGCGTCGCCGACCGCGCCAGCGGCGTCGCCGGCCCGGCCAGGGGCAGAGCCATGCGCGTCGTCACGATCGGGATCGGGCGGCTGGTCACCCACGGCGGCCAGGTCCAGCCGGGTGCGGGTCAGGTCGGCTTCGGCGGCAGCGGCCATGGCAGTTCCCTTGTCGAGGTACGTCACAGGAGATTCGGCAGCAGTCGGGCTATCTGGTCGGTGGCGGCGAACCCGAGGGCGGCGAACACCGGCAGCCCGCATATCCACGCCTGCCAGCCGCCCCACCGCGCCCGCAGGTAGGCGACGGCCAACCCGGCCAGGAACAGCGCCTGACACCACAGCATCAGCGGCGTCCACGCGGCGTCGTCGCCGGCTTGTGCCTGTTCACTGGCGGGTAGCGCCGCCGCGCCGAACCGTCGGGGTGGCGCGGGTTGCGGTTCGGACACCAGGTCGGCGTCGACCCGCAGCAGATCCTGGGGCAGGTAGCGCGGTCCGTCGGCGGTGACCAGGGTGAGCCGGCCGTCGCCGTCGGTCAGCGGCGCCGGAACCGGGTCGCCGGCCCGGCGTACACCGAGGACCCGATAGGTGTGCTCACCCTGTCCGGTGACCACCACGATCTCGTCGCCGGGCAGCAGCAGGTCCAGGTCTCGGAACGGGGCACCGTAGGCGCCTTTGCGGCCGAGCAGGACGCTGGTGCCGGGCTGACCGGGCAGCACCGTGTCACGGCGGTGGCCCGGCCCCTGCCGCAGCGTCTCGCCACTGGTGCCGGAGACCACCACCGTCTGCAGGTCGATCGCTGGAATCCGCAGCACCGCGACCGGGGTACCCGGGTCGACGACATGCTCCTGGCCGGCAACTCCGTCGACGTACTCGACCTGGGTCTGGCCGACTGGCGCGGTGCCCCGGGCCAGGTCCGCACGGAAGTCGGCGAACGCGGTCTGCTGGTTGCGGGCGTACTGCAGGTGGGAGATGACCGTCAGGTGCACCACGAAGCCGAGCAGCACCACGGCGAGGATGGTCAGCGCGGTGCCGGGCAGGTAGTAGGTGAGCCGCTGCGGCGGCAGCGACGACCCGACCGGGTCGGACGGTTCCGGTCGCCGGACCGGGTCCGGTACGGGTGGCGTCGACAGCGCCGCCGGTGGCAGCGTGGTGGTCATGGCCGGGGGCCGTCCGGCACGTCGGCGTCCGGCCAGTCCACCGGCGGTCGCTGCGGCTGACGGCGGGTGGCCAGGAGCGTGCCCGAGCCGACGCCGATCAGCGACAGACCGACAAGCCCGATGGTGATCAGCGGCAGACCGGTGTTCGGCAGCCTGTCGTCGTTCCCACCACCACTGCCTCCACCACCACCGCTGCCTCCTCCACCACCACCGCCACCACCGCTGGCGGTGATCTCCACAGTGGTCACCGGCGACTCGGAGGCGGTGTAGGCTTCGGCGTCCGCCGGCACGAAGACGGCCTTGAGCTGATGGCTGCCGAGGGCGAGCGACGCCGTACGGTGGCTGGCCGTCCCACCGCTGAGGATGACCGTGGCCAGGGTGACGTCACCGTCGAGAAACCGGATGCTGCCGGCGGCCGCGTTCGGCGTGACCGTCGCGGTGAGGGTCAGCTCGGTGTCCACGGTCCGCTGCCCGGCCGGCGACACGGTCAACGACGTACTGGTCGACTGCGGCTCGGCGGCGGTGCCGATCTGGTAGCCGGCCAGGGTGACGAACTCCGACTCGGCGTACCCGCTGTCGGCCGCCGGCACGAACCGGGCCTGGAAGTCGTAGCGGCCGGCGGCCAGCCCCGAGACTGTGGCCGTCGCCGTCCCGGCGGTGACGGCCTGCTCGGCGAAAGGCTCGAAGACCGGCGCGTCGGCCAGCCTACGGCTGAAGCTGACGGTGCCGGCGACGTCACCCGGACTGGTACGGGCGGTCAGCACGACCGGAGCACCGGCTGGCGCGGGGCTGTCCGGGCTGACCTCCAGAGCCAGCCCGGCGGGCGGCAACCCGACGTATGCCAGGAGTGGGGCGGTCGCCGACGACGGTGCGTATACGTCGGTATCGGCCGGGACGAAACTGGCCGTGATCGTGTACGCGACCTGCGTGCCGAAAACCACGGTGAGGCCGGTGGTGGCCAGGCGCGCGACGCCGTCGGTGACGGTCGCCTCGCCGAGGTCGCCGGGCGCGCCGTTGCCGTCGTCGGTGCTGCTGCGGAAGCGGACGACGCCGGTCGCGGTCGCCGGCTCGACGGTGGCGGTCAGCGTCACCTCGGCACCGGACGGCACCTGGCCGGCCGGCTCGGTCACCAGCGTCAGCTGGGTCGTGGTGGCGGCGCCGCAACCGCTGCCGACCCGCCACAGGGTGTCACAGACGGTGATCGGGGTGACGAACTCGTCCGGGTGCCGCCCCTCGGTCAGGCTGTAGCACTCGATGATCACCCACCACTCACCCGCCGCCGGAGCCGACCCACCGATCGCCGTGGTGAACGACCGGTTCGCCTCGATCGTCACCGGCGCCGAATCGAACCCACCACCACCAAGCGGACGACCCAGATTCGAGTACGGCCCACCCGGACGACCGATCCGCAAACCAGCGTTCTCCCCGAACCCCGCCGGACACGCCGCACTCGACGCGCTGACGAACATCGGCTCATCCGACACACCGCCGCTGGTCTGCGACAACTGCACCTCGCCCAACGACGCCGCCTGCGCCGGCGCGGTCAGCGCCAGCAGCGTCGCGACGACGACGGCGCCGAGGCCGACGAGGGCGACGGTCGACGCGGCGAGGGTCCGGTATCGCCCGGTCCTGGTCATGGTCTCCTCCGGTGGTGCTCCGACGTGCGGTGGGTCCGGGTCACCTGACGGTGGCCCGGACCCGCACGGTGCTGACAGGTCAGCTGTTGAACCGCAGGTTGCTGTAGCCGCAGGCGGCGTTGAGCGGATCCACGGTGGTGGTCCGCAGGCCGAAGCCGAACAGCTGCACCACGTTGCGCGGGCTGCCGCCGTCGTCGACCGTCGCGGTGCAGACCGACGACGATCCGCCGACGAAGGTCGACGCGATCAGCGGGTCGGTGAGCTTCGCGGTCGGGACGACGTTGTAGACGTCCCGGCGCAGACCGAAGTTGGGGTTGGTGACGCCGCCGACGATCGGCTGCACGACCGGCTGGCCGGGCATGCTGACCCCGACCGGCCGGGCCGGACCGCGCCGGTCGGCGACGGTCACACCGGTCAGGTTCTGGATGGCGGCGGTGTTGGACTGCGCCAGGAACTGCCCGGAGCTGAACGGCAGGACGTGGGTCGGGTTGCCGGTCAGCGCGGTGCCGTCGTGCTCCTGCACCCGGGGAAGGGTGGTCAGGCAGGGGTAGTCACCGAGGCTGATCTCGGTTTCGTTGATCTGCATCTTGGTCATCCAGAACTCCCAGGTGCCGGAGCCGGCCTGGATGGCCCGTGGCTGCACCGGGTTGCCCGCGATGCGGCTGTCGAAGCACTTGTAGACCCGCTGGATCTGCGCGAACGACATGTTGAACGGCAGGTCGCCGTTCTGGTTGACCGCCAGCGACAGCGCGTCCACCCCGAACGGGATGTAGGTGTAGTTGCCGGTGGTCGACGGAGTCTCGCCGCCGCCGTACGACGACGACCGGGCGACGTCGACGCAGCCCTGGACGTTGGTGCCTTCCCAGAAGCCGGCGCCGCCGTGGGTGCCGCCGAGGTCCTCGCCGTTGGACGCGCGCAGCGCCCGACGTCCGTTGCCGGAGCCGTTGGGCCGGTTGAACGTGCACCCGCTGGCTTTGGTCTTGATGGTCGCGGTGCCCCGGGCGTCCCAGGAGGCGATGACCCGGTTGCCGCCGGAGGTGATCACGTTGCCCAGTCCGTTGAGGACGTCCTGAGTGGTGTCCGATCCGGTGGCGGCGAGCGTCCGGTATTCGGTGACGGGCGACGGATCCGCGACCGCGGGGGTGGCCGCGACGGTCAGGGCGACGACGGCGCCGAGGCCGACGGTCACCAACCGCCCCATCGATCTGATTTTCATCCTGCTCCCTTTCTGCTGGCAGATGGGCCGTGGGTATCGTCTTTCGTGACCGGCGTGGGGAGATACCGCCGGCAGGCGAACGTTTCGGGCTGGTGTGTTCCGCCAACACGTAGGCCGGATGAACGGTGACCGGCCTGGCGGTGCCCCGGTGTCACGGACCGGCCGTTCCGGCTGGTGGCCTGGTGGCGAGTCGCCGCAGGATCGGTCCGGCGATGCCGCCGACCAGCCCGACCAGCAAGGCAGCGATCAGCAGATACCGCACCATGCCCAGTGGACTGGCGGGGGTGGCCCGGGCGGCCGGTGCCACCTCGGGCTGCGGCGGGCTAGCGACCAGTCCCGGCGACGGGTTGTCGCCGGGGTCCGGCGGCGCGGTCGGCAGCGACGGCGCGGCGGTGGGCGGCGGCACCGGATCGGTGGGCGGGGCGGCGGCAGGGGGGTGTCCCTATGGGTTCTGTCAAGCAGCGAGGCGGGGTTCGTCCGCCGGTTTGGGCTGGTATGGCCGTTGGGTGCGGAGCATGGCGTGGAGGACGTCGACGCGGCGGCGGGCGAGGCAGATGAGGGCGGCGTTGTGTTTCTTGCCCTCAGCGCGTTTGCGGTCGTAGTAGGCGCGGCTGAGCGGGTCGGCGAGAGCGGCGAACGCGGACAGGAAGAACGCGCGTTTCAGCTGCTTGTTGCCGCCCTTGGGTGGGTGTTCGCCACGGATGCTGGTGCCGGAGCGGCGGGTGACCGGGGCCAGGCCGGCGTAGGCGGCCAGGTGGCCGGGGGTGGGGAACGAGGTGCCGTCGCCGACTTCGAGCAGGATGCGGGCCGCGGTCCTGACGCCGATGCCGGGCATCGAGGTCAGGACCGGGGCAAGAGGGTGCGCATCAAGCATCCCTTCGACCTGTTCGGCGACCTTGTCGCGTTGGCGCAGCAGGTCACGCAGGTTGTCGGCGAGTCGGGGAAGGACGGTCTCGGCGGCGGTGGTGCCGGGAACCACGACGGTCTGCGCGTCGAGCGCGGTGAAGATCTGGTCGACCAGGCGGGCGCCCATGCGTGGCGCGCGGGCCTTGACGATCTCGGTGAGTTTCGCCCGGCCTGCCTTGCGGATGCCGGTGGGTCCGCCGCACCGCGAGATGGCTTCCAGGACGGCGGGGTGCTGCAGTTTCGGGCCGAGGACGCGTTCCAGGGGTGGGTGGATCTGGGTGAGCAGGCCCCGGATGCGGTTGGCGACGCGGGTGACCTCGCCGGCGAGGTCGTCGTCGTAGCCGACCATCACCTCCAGCTCGGCCAGGGCGTCGTCGCCGGTGTCGACCCGGCGCAGGGTGTGGGGCAGGGTGCGGGCGGCGTCGGCGATGACGTAGGCGTCGCGGGCGTCGGTCTTCGCGGTGCCGGGGTGCAGGTCGGCCAGGCGGCGCATGACCAGACCGGGCAGGTAGGCGACCTGGTGGCCGCAGGCGCGGGCGACCGCGACGGGCAGCGCGCCGATCGAGGCGGGCTGGTCGACCACGGCCAGGATCTGGCCGTGCCGGGCGAGTTTGTCGAACAGTTTCCGCAGCCCGGTTTCGGTGTTGGGCAGCGTCGCGTCGTGCAGCCGCTTGCCGTCGCGGTTCAACGCGACCGCGTGGTGTCCTTCCTTGCCGACGTCGAGTCCGATGAAGACGCCGAACCCGTCGTGCACAGCTTGCCTCCTCACGGCGATGGCCTGGCTCGGCCGCTGGTCATAGCGTCGGACTGCCGGCATCCACGTTACGGAGAGACCTACCCCACGACGGGGTGGCCGGGTCCCTATCAGCGGTCCGCCGACGCCACCCGGCTCGGCGACAACACCCCCCGGATCATGCGTACGACAGGGGCATTCAGTCATACCGAGCCGGGCGACCGAGCAGTCCCCGGCTGGGGACGATCAAAAAGGTAACGGGGTGGGACCGGGTGTGGGTGCCGGCGTGGTGGGCGCGACGTAGCGCTCCAGCAGGTCCGCGGCGGCCCGGGTCTGCTCGCGCCACGCCGCCGGCAACGGCACGTAGCCTTCCGGCAGGGTGCCCGGCTCGACGCCCGGGGTCTGTCCGGGCCCGGCGGCGTGCCGCAGCAGGCCGGCGTAGTCGCGGCGGGCATCGGCCGGCGCCGACGTGTCCGCGACCGCGTAGCTGACCATCGTCAACGGGTACGCCTGCGGCCGGGCCCAGACCGCGGCCGGGTCGATCGCCCGTACCCCCTCGACCGTGCTGGGAACCATCGCGTCGAGGGCGGTCCCCAGCTGCGCCTCGGTGGCCGACCGGCAGTCGGTGGCGGTGTGCCCGCCGTCCGGTGTCACCGAGGAGTGGCACAGCTGCGCGGTGTGCAATCCGTAGCGGGCGGCCGACGCCGAGTCGGTGACCGCCATCGCCATCCGGAAACCGGGTTCCTGCCGGGGGATCCTGGTCCACTTCGGTTGTTCGCCGGCGGGCAGATTGATGGTCTGCAGCGGGACGGTGGCGCCCTTGGTGTCGGCCCGCAGCGCCTGCAACGCACCCTCGCCCAAGGTGCCCGTGTACGGGCGATAGTCGAGAGTGCAGTTGGCGTACTCGACGTCGAGGAACGTCTCGGTGGCGCAGCCGGGGTCGGCCTTGGGAAAGTAGTCGGGCGCGCTCTGCCCGGCCAGCACCTGCTGGTACGCCGGGTTGACCACCATGCCCTGTTCGTCGGGTTCACCGGCGAGCCACCGGCGGGCGGCGGCGTCGGTGAGCACCCAGCGCCACAGCTCCCGGGTCGCCATCGCGTTGCCGACCGGAACCATCAGCCCGTTGAGTGTGGCCGACGGAGTCTTGTCCCAGTGTTCGAAGACCGGGTTGAGGTCGATGAACTCCCGGTCGTACTTGACGCTGTTGGGGTTGCCTTCCGGGCCACCGACGCCGGGCACGTCCCGCCGGTACGACTGGGTCAACAGCTTGGCGACCAGCCTCGGCGTGAGCTTGAGATCGGCCAGGACCGCGCCGCGCAGCCGCTCGGACTCCCCCGCCGACGCGTACGGGTCGAGGTTGCCGTCCACGTTGTAGGCGATGACCACACCGCTGGCGGCGACCGGGGCGGACACCAGCGGATCGGCTCCGGCCGGTGTCTCGATCGGTGCGGAGGTGAACACCAGGCCGGGCGCGGCGGCGGACTCCGACAGGATCTGCGCCTCGGCTTCGAAGTCGCCGATCGCCGAGTAGCCGATGACCGGCCCGTCGTCGGCGCAGACCGCCGGCTGCCACGACGTGACCGCCTCGGCGATCATTTCGGTGCCGGCGGTGCGCCGTTCGGCCTGGGTGAGTGGGCAGACCGCGCCGACCGGACGGAACCGCAGCGGTACCACGATCCGGTGCCGCCACACCGCCGGGGTGAACGGGCTGCCGTGCACCGCCCCGCTGGCGGACACGTCGTCACCGGTGTACGGGTTGTGCCGGCCGCGCGGCACGATCACCAGGTGGCAGTCGCGGACTCCGCCGCCGGTGCCGACGCTGGCGCCGCAGCCCAGATGCGGGGCTCGACCAGCGTTCTGCACCTCGAACGCGATCCGGCCGGTGCCGTCGGCGGCGGTCAACGCGTACGGGTACTCGTTGGTGGAGGCTTCGTCGAAGTAGGTCCGCAGCACGTCGTCATCGGTGCGGTCCATCACCCCGCCGGGCACCGCCGGGTTGGGTTTGCTGCCGAACGGCTGGTCGGGGCTACCGTCGGGGGTGCGTTCGCCGTCGACGGTACGGAACGGCACCATCTGCGCGTCGGCTGCGAGCGGTTCGGCCGGGTCCCGGTCCGGGTAGCCGGCGACGTCGAACGGGTCGACCCGGCGTCGGCTGGCGTTCTTGCTGGTCGGTGCGTCCGCGCCCTGGGCCATCTTGGGCTGCGGCAGGCCAAGGCCGAACTGGCAGGTCTCGCGGAACGCGAGTCCGTCCGGGTCGGCCGGGTCGTCGGGGTCGCCCCAGCACTGCATCACTTGCAGGTAGTCGACGCCGAGTTGCCGGTTACGCGGGGTCGGCGCGCCACCGGTCCAGGTGACCACGATGGCCTGGTTGGTCAGGTCCCGGGTCCGCGAGACGGTGATCTCCAGTCCGGTGAAGTCTTCCGGCCCTTCGGCCCGGCCGCGGACCGTCTCGGCGGACCCGGTCTCGGACGTGGCCGCGTCGGCCGACGGCGCGCCGGCCGGGGTGGTGGCGCCGGCCCCGACGGTCTCGATCGGAACAGCGCCGGCCGGGGCCGGTACGGGGGGAGCCACGGTCAGCAGTCCGAGCAGGGCGGCGGCGCAGAGCAGGACGGCACGGCGGCGGACGGCCTGCCGGGCGGCCCGCCGTGGGTCGCGGATCGTCACGACTGCCCCCGGTCCCGGCGTCCCGCGTACCGGTGCGCGACCAGCGGTGGGCCGACCAGCAGGCCCACCAGCAGTACGCTGGCGAGCAGCATCATGGTGTGCGACAACTGCCAGCCTCGGCGGCCCTCCAGTGACACCGGGATCGCGGCGACCGCCGACCCGGGGTCGCCGCCCGGGTCGCCGGAGCCGTCGCCGACGACCTCGCCGGTGTCCGGGTCGATCACCGCGCCCGGGTCGGGCACGGCTGCGGTCGGCGTACCGGCGCTGGTGGTCGGGGGCGCGGTGGTCGCGCCCCCGCCGGGGGTGGCGGTGGCCCCCGGGGTGGCGGTACGGCCGGGCGACGGGCCGCCGCCGCTGGCGCAGCGGGCCGCCGCGTTGACCGGCGTCTCCTGGCGGGCGCCGGCGGTGCCGGCGGTACTCTGCGTGGTGCCCTGTCTGTCGCAGGTGGAGGGCTGCGGGGCGTTTCGGGCCAGGGTGTTCGTGCCGTCGCGGGAGAAGGTCGGGTTGTTGCAGTTCTCGATCCGGATGTTCTGCTGCGGGGCACCGGGGATCTTGCGGACCTGCTCCATCGCCGCTTGGACCAGGTTGATCGGTAGCGGCGAGTAGCCCAGCACATCGGCCTGCTGCTGGCCTTCACACAGGAAGTAGTTGGCGAACGACGCCAGGGTGAAGCCCTTGTCCCGGGTGACGTTCAACTCCACCTTCTGCGGGATGATCATGTACGAGTAGGACGACAACGGGTAGGACCGGGGGTCGTCGAAGGCGTAGACGTCGTCGAGGATCTGGGTCAGGTAGTCCGGCGACGACGGATTGTCGTTGATCCGGGCCCGGGTCAACGCCACGGCCACGTTGGAGGCCGTCGGCTCGACGTAGTAGTTCGCGGCGTTGAGCATTTTGACCACCGGAAAGCGGGCGTTCACCGCGTACGAATACTCCACGTAGGTGATGGCGCCTTCGGCGTTGGCCTGGGCGACGTAGCCGGCGACGCCGGTGGATCCGCTGGCTCCGACGAAGCCGTCGGCGGTGCGGAACGGATACGTCGAGGTGATGCCACACGGGGTGGGTTTGCCGAACCGGGCGCAGTAGGCGTTCCAGATCGCCGGATACCGCTTGCTCATCCAGAGGGTCAGCTGGGCGCTGGTGCCGGAGCCGTCCTGCCGGACCACCGGCACGATGTTGCGGGCCGGCAGGGTCAGGCCGGGGTTGTGGGCGGCGATCTGAGGGTCGTTCCACCGTTTGATCGAGCCGGTGAAGATCTTGGCCAGTACCTCGCCGGACAGCCGCAGGTTGGTCACCCGCCGGCCGCCGATGGTGAGGTTGTACATGAAGGCGGTTCCGCCGGCCACGATCGGCATGTAGCCGAACTCCCGCTCGGGACGCCGGTCGGACCCGGCGAACACGTCGTTGAGCCTGTACGGGATCTCCGAGACGCCGAAGTCGGCGGTGCCGTTGCGGAACTGGTTACGCCCGTCGGTGGAGCCGGTGGACGCGTAGTTGACGTAGATGCCGCGCTGCTGAACGTTGCGGCGCCAGTTGTCCAGGGCGTTGGCGCTCCACGAGGAGCCGGCGCCGCTGATCTGGACCAGCCGCTGCGCGTGCGCGGCGGGCGGCACCATGGCGACCCCGACCAGCAGCGCGGTCAGCAGTACCAGGATCCGGTGACCGCATCGCATCAGGATTCCCCCCTGTCGCTCGTTGCTTCGTCACGGTCCGCCAGTCGTTGCCGGGCGCGCCGCGCAAGCCGCACCGCGTCGCGGCGTGACGCGCGGGCCCGCCGCCGGGCCTGGCCCTTGCCGAGTTGGCCGGCGGCCCGCCCGCCGAACAGCCGGGCCAGCACGAACAGCGTCAGCACCAGCAGCATCAGCACCGCCGCCGCGCCGAAGCCGCGCGAGATCATCGCCTCGTCGGGCCGGCGCACCGCATCGAAGACGAACAGCGGTAGCGACACCTGCGGGCCGCTGGTCGGGTTGGCGTTGGTGTACGCGGCGAAGCCGGCGGTCAGCAGCACCGGAGACGTTTCGCCGATGCCCCGCGCGGTGCCCAGGATGATCGCCGTGGTCAGCCCGGACCGGGCGGTCGGCAGTACGACGTGCCAGATGGTGCGCCACTGCGAAGCGCCCGTCGCCAACGCGGCCTCCCGCAGGGTGCCGGGAACCAGCCGGATCACCACGTCGGCGGCGCGGATGATGATCGGCAGCATCATGACGCTCAACGCCAGCGCGGCGGCGAACCCCGACTTGTCCAGGCCGAGGCCGAGGATCACGGTGGCGTAGATGAACAGGCCGGCCACCACGGACGGCAGCGCGGTCATCGCCTCGGCGATCGTGCGGACGAACCGGCTGAACGGGCCGGGAAGTTCGCTGAGGAAGACGGCACAGGCCAAGCCCAGCGGTACGGTGATCGCCAACGCGATGCCGATCTGCTGCAGGGTGCCGATCGCGGCGTGCCGGATACCGCCGACGTCCAGCGGCTGCAGCGGCCCGGCCCGGCCCATGTCCTCGTAGAAGAAGTTCGCCTGGGCCAGCGCCTCCCGCCCCCGCCACAGGGTGAACGCCACGACGACCACCAATGCCAGCAGCATGACCAGGGCAAGGCTGTGCACCACGGCGGCGGCCAGCCGGTCACGGACCGCCGGGCCTCGTTCGTCGAGCGAGACCAGCAGTGTGTAGAGACCGAGGAACGTCAGGTAGCTGACCACCACGAAGCCGAGCACTCCGTCGAAGGGCGCCAGGTGGGCGAAGAGCACCGTGGTCAGCGCGAGCGCGGCGACGGCGGCACCGAGCGCCGCGAACACGTCGGTACGCCGTACGGCGGCGGTGCGGCGGCGTACCTCGGGGGTGGCCAGCGTCAGCGGCGGTGTCATCGCTCAGGCCTCACTCGACGCGCCGGACCGGCTCCGGCTGATGATGACGGACGCGGCGAAGTTGACCACCAGCGTCAGCAGGAACAGCACCAGCCCGGCCGCCATCAGCGCGGCGATGCCCAGTGCGGTCGAGTCGCCGTACCGCAGGGCGATCAACGCGGAGATGGACCCGGCACCGTTCTGCAGGACGCGCGGCTGGACGGTGAAGACCATGGAGACGATCAGGAACACCGCGATGGTCTCGCCGAGCGCCCGGCCCAGGCCCAGCATGGTGCCGCCGATCATGCCGCCGCGTCCGAACGGTAGGACGACCGCGCGGATCATCCCCCAACGGGTCGCGCCGAGGGCGTAGGCGCCTTCCCGTTCGCCCACCGGGGCCTGAGCGAAGACCTCGCGCATCACCGAGGCGATGATCGGCGCGACCATCATGGCCACCACGATTCCGGCGATGAACGTCGACGAGGTCAGCGCGGTCGGACTGGCGAGCGGGTCACGGGGGTCGTAGCCTTCGACGCGGAAGAACGGCAGCCAGCCGAAGTAGGTCGTGAGCCATCGGGGCAGCCCTTCCCCCTGATCGCCGACGACCAGCAGGTGCGGCTGGAGCAGGAAGAAGCCCCAGATGCCGTACACCACGCTGGGCACCGCCGCCATCAGGTCGACCAGGTTCACCAACAGTGGGCGCAGCCCACGTGGCGCGTACTCGGCGATGTAGAGCGCGGTGCCGGTGGCCAGCGGCACGCTGATCGTGATCGCCACGACGGCGATCAGGATCGTCCCGGTCAGCACTCCGGCGACCCCGAACGCGTTGCCGGCCGGGTCCCAGTCCTGCACGGTGAGGAACCGCCAGCCGGCCAGTTCGACGGCCGGCCAGGCTTGGACCGCCAGGAAGAGGCCGACCAGCAGCATGATCAACAGGACGGCGGTGCCAGCGGCCCGGGCAAGGCCTCGAAACACCAGGTCGGAACCGCCCCGGCGGACCACGATGCGCCGGGGTCGGTCGTCGACCACAGGTTCCACGTCCGGAGGCGACACCGGACCCGCCAGGGTGACCATCTAGCCGACACTCCAGACTGGCCTGCGCGGAGCGGTCCGGCTCTCCCCGGTACGGGCCGGTGCGGGTACCGGTGCCGCCGCGAGCGCTCGCGGCGACGGCGACTCCGCGGCCGGCGGACGAGGCTCGCGACGGGCGGCGCGGGTGCCGGCGACGATCAACGCCACCGGCAACGCCTCCCGGAACCGCCCGATGTTGTACGCGCACTCCCGGGTCCGCAGGTAGGAACGGCTGGAGACGGCCAACACCCGGCCGTCCAATTCGGCACGCCAGGTCCACTGCCCGGTCCGCTCGGCGGTGGTCTCGACCAGCCGCAGCTGGTCGGCGGCCGACTGCAGCAGTCGTACCGCCTCCTGGCACTCGGCGTACGACGCGAACGCCTGCGGTGCCCGGGCCAACGGTCGGTTGTTCGGCGACACCAGGGTCCAGAGAATCCCTTGGTCCGCCGGGCGTCCCGCCTCGTTGGCGGTCGGCGTCGTCGCGAGAAACACGAAGCGTGGTAGCTGCACGAAGTCTCCTTCACCAGTGCGTGCCGGCACACGCATGGCCCGCCTCCCCACGCCGGTCGTGAAGCAGCCTCGGAATCGTGGATGTCGCCACGAGCCTGGATTCCTGCACGCCGGACATGACCGAGGTGAACAATGCGTGTGCACAGGTCCACCTTTCGTGCAGGTGCCGCCGACGTACGGCGGATCAGCGCGAGGTCCGGGTCACCCGGACGACGACGGCGATCACCGCCCCGGCGGCGATCAGCACGGCCAGCCACCACC
Organism: Solwaraspora sp. WMMD406; assembly: GCF_029626025.1. Taxonomy (NCBI): domain Bacteria; kingdom Bacillati; phylum Actinomycetota; class Actinomycetes; order Micromonosporales; family Micromonosporaceae; genus Solwaraspora; species Solwaraspora sp. WMMD406. The sequence continues at coordinate 2,783,422 of NZ_JARUBF010000001.1, read as the reverse complement.
AGCTGACGCCCGCCGAGGCCGGACCGGACCGCGCGGTACGGGACAGCGCTGGATCGTCGGCCACGTCGCCGGGGGCGGTCGACTCGACGCCGTCCGGTGTGGTGTCGCCCGGGTCGGCGGCGGGCTCGGATGCCGGCGCCGGGGTCGGCGGGGCGGCCGCCGCCGGCGTGGCGGTCGCACCGGCCGCGCTACCACCACCGGGGGTCAGCCGCCACTGGTCGCCGGTGACGGTGATCGAGGTCGCGAACCGCTGCGGATGTTGCCCGTGCAGCTCGCTGAAACACTCGACCACGACCCACCACTCGCCGTCGGACGGCGCGGTGCCGCCGATCGCGACCGCGAACGACCGGTTGGGTTGGGCGCTCACCGGCCGCCGGTCGTAGCCGCCGTCGATCAACGGACGGGCCAGGTTGGTGTACGGTCCGCCCGGCGGGCCGACCCGCAGCAACGCGTCGGAGCCGTAGCCATCGGGGCAGGGTGCGGAGGTCGTCGCGGACGCGAAGATGGGGTCGTCGGTACCGGTGCCCTGGGCCGCGCCCAGCTCGACCGTGCCGAGTCGGCCGGAACCGTCGTCGGCGGGCGCGGCGCCGAGGGCCGCCGTGGCGATCAGCACGGCGCCCGTCGTACCGACCAGAGCAGCGGCCAGGTTGCGGGTAGCGGGGTTCGAAGTCCAGGTCACACAGATGTCTTAGGGGCGCCCGCCGACGAGGTGACGACCACCGGGCGCGCGCCGGACAGACAACAGGTGAACCCGCGTGCCAGCGTCCCGGCCGGGATGCCCGGTGCCAGGGCCGGCGGTCACCGGATCGCCGGTCGACCCCGTCGCGCCCGCCGTGCCGGGCACCGATAGCGTCGGTCGCGGAGGTGGAGCGATGCGCGTCGCCGTTTTCAGCACCAAGCCGTACGACAGTCGGTTCCTGACCGCCGCCAACGACGGCGCGGGCCACGAGCTGATCTACCTGGAGCCCCGGCTGTCTCCGGAGACCGCGCAACTGGCCACCGGCTGCGACGCGGTCTGCGCATTCGTCAACGACGACCTCGGCGCGACCGTGCTGGAGGCCCTCGCCCAAGGCGGCGTACGGCTGGTCGCGCTGCGCTCGGCCGGGTTCAACCACGTCGATCTGGCCACCGCGCGTCGGCTCGGGCTGACCGTCACCCGGGTGCCGGGCTATTCGCCGTACGCGGTGGCGGAGCACTGCGCCGGGCTGATCCTGGCGCTGAACCGCAAGATCCACCGGGCGTACAACCGGGTCCGGGAGCACAACTTCGCCCTCAACGGTCTGCTCGGTTTCGACCTGCACGGCCGGACCGTCGGCGTGATCGGGACCGGCAAGATCGGCGTACGGTTCATCCGGATCATGGCCGGGTTCGGCTGTCGGGTCCTCGCCGCAGATCCGTACCCGACCGACGAGGCGGTCGCCGCCGGGGCGAGCTACGTTCCGCTGCCGACGCTGCTCGCCGAATCGGACATCGTCACGTTGCACTGCCCGCTCACGCCGGAGACCCATCACCTGATCGACGAGGAACGGATCGCGCAAATGCGCGACGGAGTGATGTTGATCAACACCAGTCGAGGCGCGCTGGTCGACACCGCCGCGGTGATCCGGGGTCTGAAGAGCGGAAAGATCGGCTACCTCGGGCTCGACGTGTACGAGGAAGAGGCCGACCTGTTCTTCGAGGATCTGTCCGACCAGATGCTCGGCGACGATCTGTTCTCCCGGCTGGTCACCTTTCCCAACGTTCTGATCACCGGTCATCAGGCGTTCTTCACCGAGGAGGCGCTGCGCAACATCGCGTCGGCCACGGTCGCCAGCCTGACCGCGTTCGCGCGGGCCGGCTCGGCGGAGCACATCGGGCCCGACGCGCTGGTGCGCTGACCTGGTGCCGGCGTCCGCTTACCAGCCCGATCCACCCGCCGCCGCAAGGGCTTCCGCAGGGCCGCATCCGCAGGGCCGCAACCTTGCCCTGGGGCGGCCGGTTACCTCGTCCGGTATGGAAGGCCCGGCCTGGCCCGCGTCAGCCACCGTCGACGACGACGGCACCAGATGGAGAAGTGGCTTCAGCGATCCGCAGTGGATCCAGGTCGATCTCGGCCAACTCTGGCGGGTCGACAGCGTCACCCTGTACTGGGAGCACGCCCATGCCACCGCGTACCGGGCGGAGACGTCGCGTGACGGGCGGACCTGGACCACCCGGTACGCCACCGAGAACGGCACGGGTGGCACCGTCACGCTGCGAATGCCCGGAGTGGACGCCCGCTATCTGCGGATGTACGGCACCCGACGAGTCAACCAGTACGGCTGTTCACTGTTGGAACTGGAAGTACGGTGACCGAACACCCAGCCCCGCAACAGCAGGAAGCGCAGTAGCGTCGCGGTCAGGTTGGCCGCGACCAGCACCGTCAGCTCGACGATCCGCCCGGCATCCGGGGTGACGACGCCGAGCAGCGCCAACGATCCGCTGGTCAGCGCCAGGCCCAGCGCGAAGACGGCGAGTCCTTGCAGGTGGTGCCGGATCAGGCGACCTCGGCCGGCTATCCCGAACGTGTAGCGCCGGTTGGCCGCAGTGTTGCCGATCGCGGTGAGCAGCAAGGCCGACAGATTCGCGGTCTGCGCGTCGACGACGGTCCGCGTCAGGGCGAAGATCACGATGTAGGCGAGGGTGCTGGCGACACCGACACCGACGAAGCGGACCAGCTGCCCGGTGAGTCCGGCCGGTACGCCGGCCGGATGCCGAACGTCGGCCGCAGGCGTACCGGTAGGCGCACCGGCGGTCGGGTGAGCCGGGACGCGGCCGAACTCGCGACGCAGGTCGGCCAGCGGCAGTGTGCCGGTGGCCAGTGCCCGGCCGACCCGTACCATGCCTTTGAGGTCGGCCACGGCGGTGGCCATGATGTCGACCCGGCTGTCCGGATCGTCCACCCAGTCGACCGGGACTTCGTGAATCCGCAACCCGGCCCGCTCGGCGAGGACCAGCAGCTCGGTGTCGAAGAACCATCCGGTGTCCCGGACCAGGGGCAGCAGGCTGTCGGCGACATCCTTGCGGATCGCTTTGAAACCGCACTGGGCGTCGGAGAACCTGGTCGCGAGCGCACCCCGGAGCAACAGGTTGTAGCCACGCGAGATGATCTCGCGTTTGGCGCCCCGGGTCACCCGCGAGTTCCGGGCGAGTCGACTGCCGATGGCCAAATCGGAGTGGCCCGAGATGAGCGGCGCGACCAGTGGCAGCAGCGCGGCCAGATCGGTGGAGAGGTCGACATCCGTGTATGCCAGCACCGGCGCGGTGGAGGTCGACCAGACCGCCGCGAGCGCGCGGCCCCGGCCCTTGCGATCCAGCCGTACGGCGCTCACCCGGGGCAGTTCGTCGGCCAGGGCGACCGCGATGCGGCCGGTGGTGTCGGTGCTGGCGTTGTCGGCGATGGTGATCTGGAACGGATAGGGAAACGTCGCGTCGAGGTGCCGGTGCAGCCGCCGTACGCTGCCCGCCAGGTCGCGTTCCTCGTTGTGGACCGGGACGACCACGTCCACCACCGGTGGCGGTCCGCCGACCGTGCCGTGCCGTTGGAGCCGGTACGATGCGTCGGTGCGGCGTGGTGTCGCGGTCGCTTGTGGTGTCGGTGGCCGGTTGGTGGGAGACGTCGTCGCGGACATGGCTGAAACGGTGCGGTTCGAACCTAGGCCACGGTTACGGGCCAGCTGTGCCCCGGCTATGAACGTGGGTTGTCGCGTCGGCTCCGGATCAGCCGACAGCCGCAGCCGGCGACACCCGTCGGTTACGGGTGTCGCCGGCCCGGGGCCGGTGGAACGGGCAGAGTCGTCCGGCAGGTCAGCCGTTCGTGAGGTCGTAGACGGTCGTCCCACCGATCTCGTCGGCGGTGAACGTCTCCGCCACCCACTCGGCGATCTGGTGCGCCTCGTCGCTGCCGGAGTCGCTGCGCCCCGGTGAGCCAGCGATGAAGTAATGGACTTCGCCATCGGCGACGTACCGCTGGAACTGCTCCAGAGTCGGCGACGGATCGCTGCCGTTGAAGCCCCCGAGGGCCATCACCGGTCGCTCACTGGCCAACTGATATCCGGCGGCGTTGTTGGCGCCGACCGCTGCGGCGACCCAGGTGTAGCCGTCCGCCCCGGCGCGCAGCGCCTCGACCAACTCGTCGCTGGCGCTCGGAGCCCCGAGCAGACCGCCCATGCCGCCCCCGCCGAGGCGGTCGCCAGTGGTTCCCGCCGGGCCACCGGCACCCGGCAGAGCACCGCCGCCCGCATCCGGGCGGCCGCCGTCGCCCCTACCAGTCGGGCCGCCGCCCGGGCCGCCACCGCCAGCGTCGCGCTGGCCGTCGGTGCCGGAGTCGCCCCCTGGGCCGAAGGCTCCGCCAGGAACGGCACCGCCAGGAACGGCACCGCCGGGACCACCACCCCCGGGACCACCACCGGGACCGTTACCACCGAATCCGCCGCCCGGTCCGCCCGACCGCCCAAACCCGGCCGGACCAGCCGTCGGTATCGCTCCCGTGTGGACGGTAGTGGCCGTCGCCGCCGCGTACCCGGCCGGCCCGGCCAGGACGGCGGCCAAAGCGAGCCCGGCGACCAGCAGACCGAGCCGCGTCGTCGCCCGTCCGGCGAGCAGCAACACCCCCGCCGAGGTCAACCCGACGACCAGGACCGCGACGCGCAGCCACGGCTGCCAGTCGGGACTACGGCCGAGCAGCACCCACGACCAGCCGGCGGTGATCGCCACCGTGCCGGCGAGCACCGCCGATGCCCAGTAGCGGTGCCGACGACGCCACATCAGTGCCGCGCCCATGGCGACCGACGCGGCGACGGCGGGCGCCAGGGCCACCGTGTAGTACGCGTGGAAGATGCCCGCCATGAAGCTGAACACGGTGCCGGTGACGACCAGCCAGCCACCCCACAGCACGAAGCCGGCCCGGGTGCGGTCGGTGCGGCCGGCTCGGACGGTCGTCACCAGCCCGACGACGAGCAGGATCAGCGCGGCCGGTAGCAGCCAGGCGATCTGGCCACCGTTGTCCAGGTCGAACAGCCGGGTCACACCGGTCTGGCCCCACCCGCCGCCCATGCCCCCGCCTACCGAACCCACCTGTTCGCCGGTGATCCGACCGAGTCCGTTGTAGCCGAGGGTCAGCTCCAGGACACTGTTGGTCTGCGAACCACCGATGTACGGCCGGTGCTCGGCCGGGACGAGTTCCACGATCGCGATCCACCAGCCAGCGGAAAGCACCATCGCCAGTCCACCGAGGAGCAGCTGGCCGATCCGGCGACGCACCGAGGTCGGTGCGGCCACGAGGTAGACGAGCGCGAACCCCGGCACCACCAGCAGCGCCTGCAGCATCTTGGTGAGAAAGCCGAACCCGACGGCCACGCCGACCAGCAGGATCCACCGGGTGCTGGTGGTCTCCACCGCCCGTACCATGGCGTACGCCCCGGCGACCAGCAGCAGCACGAGCAGCGCGTCCGGGTTGTTGAAGCGGAACATCAACACCGTGACCGGGGTGAGTGCGAGAATCGTCGCGGCGAGCAGGCCGGCTCCGGGGCCGTACCAGCGCCGGACGGTGGCGTACAGCACGCCGACGGCGGCGGTGCCGGCGAGTGCCTGTGGTATCAGGATGCTCCACGAACTCAGCCCGAACATCCGTACCGACAGCGCCATCAGCCACAGCGCGGCCGGCGGCTTGTCGACGGTGATCGAGTTGCCGGCGTCGGAGGAGCCGAAGAAGAACGCCGTCCAGTTCTGCGAGCCGGCCTGGGCCGCCGCCGAGTAGTAGGCGTTGGCCCAACCGGACTGGCCGAGCCCCCACAGGTACAGCCCGGCGGCGGCGAGGAGCAGGCCGTACAGCGCGGGGCGGGCCCAGGCGGGATCCTCGGCGTGGCCGCGCATCAGGCGGGTTGTCAGCGGTACGCGGCCAGCGGCGGCCGCTGATCCCGCCGGGTCGGCTGGCGGATGTCCCGGAGCGGACGCGTCAGGCGCAGGCAGTGTCGTGGTCATGGTCCCGAGCGTCAGGCAGCCGGCTCGCGGAATCGTATGCGGCAGCTGTGCGCGCGCTGAGAATTCCCAGCTGGTCACCGTGACCTCGGCGCGTGGTCGAGGTTCACTCCGCCTCCGTGGAACACGGGTACCGGGTGAGCGCGCACCACCGTCGCGGACCCGGCCACTCCGTTCGGGTGCGCAACCCGGAAGGTGCCGCACCGCCGATCAGCTGGCAGGTTCAGGATGGCTACCCGTGCGGAGGGCGCCGCACCACGGGTTCGTATCGCGACTTCCAGGAGGACATCATGTTGGACACTCAAGCGCCACATCGTCCGGATCTCGTCGGCCGAGCCGCCGAACTGGTGCCGCTGCTGCGTAAGCACGCCCTCTGGCACGAGGAGAACCGCCGGCTGCACGACGAGGTCCTGGAAGCGATGACCGCCTCCGGGGTGCTCCGGATGCGCATCCCGCACCGGTACGGCGGTTACGAGAGCGACGCCCGCACCGTCCTCGACGTGATCACCGAACTCGGCCGGGGCGACGGGTCCGCGGCGTGGACGGCATCGGTCTGGTCGATCAGCAACTGGCTGGCCTGCCTGTTTCCCGACGAGGTCCAGGACGAGGTGTTCAGCTCGCCGGACATCCGGGTGTGTGGGGTGCTCACCCCCTCGGCCGCCGTCGAGCCGACCGCCGGTGGTTTCACGCTCAACGGGCAGTGGCGCTTCGTCAGCGGCGCGCTGCACAGCCAGTGGCAGGCGATCATCGCGATGGGTCCGGCACCGGACGGCACTCAGTGGCCGGTGATGGCTATGGTGCCGATGGCCGATCTGGAGATCGTCGACGACTGGCACACCGTCGGCCTGCGCGGCACCGGCAGCGTGACCGTGGTGGCCCGGCAGGTCTTCATCCCCCAGCAGCGGCTGATCCCGATGGTCGCCGTCCTCAGCGAACAGTACGCCTCGCGTATCAACGCCGCACACGGCCTCTACCGCCAGCCGATGATGGCGACCGGCTGCACCACCTTCACCGGCGCGGCGATCGGCCTGGCCCGAGCCGGGCTGGAGGAATTCCTCACCCGGCTGCCCGAACGCAAGATCAGCTACACCAGCTACGACAGCCAGCGGGAAGCGCCGTTGACCCACTTCCAGGTCGCCGAGTCGGCACTGGAGGTCGACGAAGCGGAGTTCCACGCCCGCCGGCTGGCCAGCACCGTCGACGACAAGAGCGACACCGGCGCACCGTGGTCGGTCCAGGAGCGGGCCTCCGCCCGGGTGAGCCTGGGCCGGGTCTTCCAGTTGACGGCGGCGGCCGTCGGCCGCCTGCGGACCGCCAGCGGCGGCACGTCGATCTACCGGGACGTGCCGATTCAACGGATCGACCGCGACCTGCAGACGCTGAACATGCACGCGTTGATGCATCCGAACACCAACCTGGAGCTTTACGGCCGGGTGCTGTGCGGCTTGGAGCCGAACACGGCGTACATCTGATCTGGTGAGCGAAGACGCCGCGCGGTCCAGCCGGGCCGCGCGGCGCGTCACCAGCGGGGATCCGACGGCCGTGGTCCGTCGCCGCCACCGACATTCGGACATCAGCATCCTCAACACTCCCTAAACTTCCCTATTCTTTGGCATGACAGCGATGTTTTAATCCGTATAGAGTAGGCCTTCCATCGCGGTGGAAGGGTGAACCATGAGCAGCATCTACCGGTCCGAGGCCGGTGCGCGCCTACTGGCCGAGGACTACCGTGGCGTCCTGGCGTCGTGGCCGGTGGAACACGAGCGACGCCATGTACCGACCCCGGAGGGCGACACCTTCGTCATCACCTGCGGCCCGCCCGACGCGCCCGCAGTGGTGCTGCTCCACGGCGCGGGAAGCAACTCGGCGCTGTGGACCGGCCGAGCCGGCGATCTCACCCAGCGCTTCCGGGTGATCGCGATCGACATCATCGGCGAACCCGGGTTCAGCGCGCCGTCCCGACCGCCGCTCGGATCGGACCGGTACGCGGCGTGGCTCGACGCCGTTCTGGACGTCCTCGGGCAGCGTCGGGTGGCGATCGTCGGCATGTCGCTGGGCGGCTGGTTGGCACTGGACTACGCCACCCGTCGACCGGACCGGGTGGACGGACTGGTGCTCTACTGCCCGGGCGGCATCGGCCGACAGCGACGGTGGTCCGTACTCGGTGCTCTGCTGTTGACCGTGTTCGGCGACGCGGGTCGGCGGCGATCGCTGTCGATGATCCTCGGCCCCGCGCTGGCTGCCATGGCGCCCTCCGAGGCAAAGCAGGTCATCGACCGGATGTTGCTGGTTTCCACCAACTTCCGGTATCGGATGGGTGGGCTACCCGTGTTCGACGACGAGACGCTGCGGCGGCTGACCATCCCGATGCAGGTACACCTCGGACGGTTGGACGTCATGATCGACTCGGTGGAGACCCACAGACGCCTCGATGCCACCGTGCCCCACGCGTCCGTCACGATGCTGCCCGACATCGGACACCTGGTCCCCCCGCAGGCTGAGGCGGAGCTCGCATTCCTAAACGCGCTGTGCTGAGGCCGGGCGACCCCGGCTCGATACCGACCCGGGCCGAGCGGGGCCGGTCAACTCAGGTGCTGCCGGAACACGGCCGCATACCGGTCGAGGCAGCCCTCGACCCCGAACTGTTCCCTGGCACTGTTCGCCCCGCGCTTACGCGCTTCGTCGTCCCAGTCGAGCAGGTCGAGCAGGGCTTTGTGCAACTCCACCGGATCACGGGGCGTGACGATCGCGCCCATGCCGGTGGCCAGCACCGGATACCGGCCGCCCGGCAGGTCCGTCGTGACCGACGGGACACCGCACATCATCGCCTCGACCTGCGCTATGCCGAACGACTCGGCGATCGACGGCAGGGCGAACACGTCGATCGAGGCGTAGAAGTCGTTGATCTGGCGATCGCGCAGCAGACCGAGGATCTGGATGCGGGGATCACGCGCGGCGGCCTGCCGGATCTGCGCGATCACGCTGCCGCCCGCCACGGTGAGGTAGTCACCGCCCACCAGCAGACGAGCGTCCGGATCGGCGATCTCGCTGAAGGCCGTGACGAGGTACTCCAGGCCCTTGTCCGGCACGATGCGCCCGAGAAATCCGATGTGCGGTCCGCTGGTCTGCCGGTACGCGGGCTGGCCGCCGCGGCGATCCATGCAGGGCGCCGCGATCGAGTGCCGTGGCATGTCCCGCAGCAGCGGCCACATCATCGAGTGCTCGGCCTGGTCGTCGCTGTTGACCACCGCGGCGGCCGACCGGCGAAGAGTGACCTTCGACGAGACCGCGACCGCCGCCATCGCAGCCCGGGTCACCAGGCTCGGTGGCAGCCACAGATCGATGTGGTACGTCGAGACGACCGGAGTCCGCGACGGCAGCGCGGTGATCAGCCCCGCCTCGAGCATCGGCAGGTGCAGGTTGAGCACCCGCGAACGTCGCGCCAGTCGACGGACGGTCCCGGCGAAGGACGGGCTGACCAGGCCACGGCTGATGGAGGCCACGACGGGGCACCGGAAGACGTCCACCCCACCGATCGTCTCGCGCAGGGGTAGCGCGGGATCGTGCCGAGCGGCCACCACCGCCACCCGCCAGCCCCGACCTGCGAGCCCTTCGGCGACGATCCTGGCGACCTCGGTGAGTCCGCTGACGTACGGGGTGTAGTAGTTGACCGCGATACAGACGTCGTAACCGGGAGCGTCAGGCTTGCTCACGAGTGCCCCTCAGGAGAGGTCGGACGGAGTGTGACGAGGACAGGACGCGGCCCGAGCCGGGCACGGACACCTACCACGAGTCGGCGATCAGGATCGGCAACAGGATCGCCGCCCACAGTGCGAAATTGACCCGCGTCGCGCGGTCGCGAACCAGATCCTCGACCGGGTCGCCGCCGGACCGCTCGACCATGAGCATCTGCAGGTAGCGGTAGACCATGAAGGCGGCGAACGGAAACGTCAGCACGGCGGCGACGGCCCCGAACGGGTACGTCAGCTGCAACATCGACACGACGTAGCAGGCCAGCGCGGCGACCAGGCTCACGGCCACGACGAGGTCGAGAAACGGTACGGAGTACGACGACAGCACGGGCCGGTGGCGGGCACCCGTCTCGCCCTCGGACGGCAGACCGGCGAGCTCGTGCCGGCGCTTGCCGAGCGACAGCGCCACACACGCGCAGTAGACGCAGATCAACAGAATCGGCTGCACGTCGAGACCGGCGGCGATCGTTCCGGCCAACACCCGGAGCACGAAGCCGCTGGCGACGACGGACACGTCGACGAGCGGCTGATGCTTGAGCGCCATGCTGTACCAGAGGTTCATCACCAGATAGCCGGCGATGATCGCCGCCACCAGCGGCGGGACCACCACGAGCAGCCCGAGCGTGACGACCAGCAGGATGATCAGCAGGGTGACCACGCCGGGCACGGTGACCCGGCCGCTGGCCAGCGCGCGAAGCCGTTTGACCGGATGCAGCCGGTCGGACTCCCGGTCACGGAGATCGTTGAACACGTACACCGTCGAGGACGCCAGGAGGAAGCTCAGCAGCGTCAGACCGATGGTGACGACGTGTGACAGCGATGCCACCGGTGCGATGATCAACGGCGCGACCAGCACCGCGATCCCCTTGATCCAATGCCGCGGTCGCAGCAGTGCCAGGTAAGCGCCGATCTGGGCGAACGGTCTGGCGGGCCGCCCGATGGCGCGAGCCGTGGTCGGGGCCTCGACGGCGACGCCGTCCGGAGCTGTGTGGATGACGTCGGCCTGTCTGTCCAAGACGTGGTCCATGGGAGCCTTCTCCTAACGGCACCGGGCGATCAGAACAGCGCCTTCGCTAGTGCGAGAACGCCTTGCCGCCACGGGTCGCGGTGTGTGCGGCCGGTGCGGCGGCGCACCGTTCTGGCGTTGTCGCGCCACCAGTCGTACGTCTTCAGCAGGGCTTGCTTGTTGCTGTATCGAGGATCGAATCCCAGCTGGTCGACGGCCTTGTCGACCGAGACGTACGAATCGCTGGTCAGCTTGTGTACCAGTCGGGAGTAGACCGGAGACAGTCGGAGCGCGGCGAGCGCGCGGAGAGTGGCCACGGCTGGCGCCATCGGCACCGTGACCACCCGTTTGCCGTGCCCGGCGGCATCGAGTACGGCCTGGAAGTCGTCATGCAGCGTGCCGAACTCCCGCGCACCGATGTTGAAGGTGTCGTTCACGACGTCGTCCCGACGCTCACATGTCTGCTGGATCGCGTCGCACAGATCATCGACGTCGAGCATCTGAGTGGCGACGTGTCCGCCGCCGAGCAGTGGAAAGTGCCGGCCCTCGTCGGCCCATTCGAACAGCATGGCGAACAGACCGAGACGCTCGCGGCCGAGAAAGGTCTTGGGTCGCAGTATCGGCGCGCACTGACCCTGCTCGCGGCTGCGCAGGACGATGGACTCGGCGGCGAGTTTCGCCGCCGAGTAGGCGTCCACCGGTTCGCGTGGATAGTCCTCCGGAGTGGGACACCGGCGCGGAAGCCCGTACACCGCAGTGGATGAGATGTGCACCAGCCGGCCGACGCCGGCCCGCCGGGCGGCCGCGACGACCGACGCCGTCCCATCGACGTCGACCGATCGGATCTGCGCCGGCCGGTGGCTGGGTAGCGCGGCGGCCGAGTGGATGACCACGTCGGCGTCCTGGAACGCTGCGATCATCGCAGAGGTGTCGCGGACGTCGGCGTCGACGAACTCGGCCCGGTCGCTGACCGTGGGGGCGGGTGGCCGGATGTCGACGCCGGCCCATGTCACGCCTGGCCATGGTCGTGCCAGCAAGGCGGTGCCGAGCATCCCGGCTGCCCCGGTGACGACGATGCGCACGTTCCCTCCACTCCGCAAATCAATCGACGGTCCAAGGTGGTACGGCCGCCGGCTCCGCCGGGTCCGGTGCACGTCGATGACCGTGGGGCTCTTCGCTGGCCGATCGACCGTGGGGCACTACGCGGGCCACCATCCGGCGACCGCCGGATGGTTCGCCCGGCCCGGTGGCCGCTGCCGGCCGGACCGGCACTCGACGAGCATCGACCTGTCGCCAACGGATCCCGCCGTTGTCTTCGGCCACGAGTTCCCGTCCAATGAACACATCATCCGATACGTCTTTAAAGGACACGTCGCATCGAATGCCTCCCCCACGATCGATCCGGCACTCGACACATCGGACCTTACCCACTGACGATTGCCCGCCTCTTGGTGATCGCGCCAAGAATCGAACAAGACCGCGCTGGGACACTTCCAACTCGTCACGTGTCACCAGCCGCCGACACGACACGGAAACGAGGTGTGCGGTCGTGGGGGAAACCACAGACGTCCAGTCGGTCGTGGCCGAGCCGGAACCGCCGAGCACCTCGACGCCGACGCCCAGACCCCGGTGGTGGCGACGCTGGCTCGTGGGCCTGTCGGTGTCGGTCTGCACGGCGTGGCTGATCTTCGTGGTGCTACACCTGATCCTGAGCGGCCGAGTGTACTGGTGGGGCCCGTTCGATCTACTGCCACCGATCATGTTCGCGGTGGTGCCGTCGGTGTTGCTGGTGGCCGCGCTGCTGACTCGGTCGATGCGCCGGCGGCTCGCCCCGGTGCCGCTGATCGCGCTCCTGCTGGGCGCGGGATCCAGCGGTATCAACGTGGCTACCGTCTGGTACACGCCGCCGCCGGCACCTGCCGACGCCGTCACGATGGTTACCTGGAACACCGAGTACTGGGATCAGGACCTCGCCGGTGGCGAGCCCCGCAGCACCGCCGACCTCTACGAGTTCCTGCGCCGGCAGGATGCCGACGTGTACATGCTGCAGGAATACGCGCATGTGGACGTGACGCTGGCGGACACCTTCGCGCAGGCCTTGGCCATCGATCACGAGGCGCGGTTGCGCGAGACCTTTCCCGAGTACGAGATCGTGATCGCCGGGCGTAACATCACCCTCTCCCGGCTACCGGTCGTGGGACACCACTGGCTCGACTCGACGCCCTGGCTGCCGGAGGATCTGAAGGACGTGCCGCCAGGGCTACGCGACCGCCCGCTGTTCTACCAGTCACAGACGCTACGGACCGACATCACGGTGAACGACGAAGTCGTTTCGTTCTACAACTCCCACATCTATCAGCCGCCGCAACGCATCTTCAGGTTGCGCAACGACCCGGACCGCAGCATGTTCGAGATCGACCGCTTCAATTTCGAGATTCGCAAGGCGAGCTACGAGGCGATCGCGGCAGACGTGGCGCAGAACGAGAATCTCATCGTCCTGGCCGGCGACCTGAACACCTCACCCGCGATGGGCATCTTCCGGATGATCCCCGACCGGCTGGTCGACCAGACACGCGCTCTGCCGGAGATCTACCCGGCGACCTGGCCGATCGCACGTCCGGCATGGCGGCTCGACTGGCTGTTCACGACAGCGGACGTCAGGGTGTCTCGATACGAACTGCGGGATGCGGGAGGACTCTCCGACCACAAGGTCCAGCGGGTCGTGCTCTCGGCGCGCTGAGCCGACCGACACCCGGCCAACCGACACCCGGCCAACCGACACCCGGCCAACCGACACCCGGCCAACCGACACCCGGCCGACCCGCGCGCCGGTGGACCGACAGACATCACACCTCGCATTACCAGATCATGGAGTATCAATGTCCGAAGCGGGATCGCCACTCGTGTCCGTGATCGTGCCCTGCCACAACAGCACGAAGACCATTGCACTGTGTATCGAATCGGTGCTGGCACAGAGCTATTCTGCCATCGAACTTATCGTCGTCGACGACGCGAGCAACGACCAGACGACGACGATCGTCGAGCGGTACGACTGCACGCTGGTCCCGCTGTCCCAAAATGTCGGCGCGGGCATCGCCAGAAATCGCGGAATCAGCGCTAGTCATGGCGAAATCCTGTTCTTTCTCGACTCCGATGTCGCGCTGGCACCGGATGCCGTCGAAAACGCCGTCCACATTCTCGATGCCGATCCGGCACTCGGCGCGGCGTGGGGCGTCTACGGCGACCGACCTCTAGTCGACGACGGTATCGTGGAGCGGGTCCAAGTCCTCTACGGCCACTATCGGCAGATCCAACCGAGTCCGGTGTTCACTGGACACTTCGCCGTCGGCGCGGTTCGCCGAAGGGTCGTCGACGAGATCGGCATGTTCGACGAGCGACTCTTCGGGCAGTGGACGAACGAGGACCACGAGTTCGGCTTGCGCATCGCCGCACACTTTCCGGTGACTCGCGCGCTCGACGTGGTCGGATATCACGACGACGACGACAATATGTGGTCGGTGCTGCACAAGAGATTCGGTCGGGCGGTGTCGCTGATGCCGTTGATCCTCAAGCAGCGCGATCTGAAGCCGGAGCGGGAGGCGCTCCACCGGCCGCCGGAGATCGCCGCAGTGTTCCTGTCTGCGGTGACCGCTCCGCTACCTCTGCTGTCGCCCTATCTCATTGCCGTTCCGGCTGTCTTCGCACTCTGGTTCGTCTACGCGAACCTGCCGATGCTGGGCTTCGTGCGACGCAACGCGGGGTGGCGCGTGGTACTGACGACCGTGCTGCTCAATTACGCCTACGGCCTGGCGGTCGGTGCAGGTGGCGCGACCGGCGCGCTGCGCTACCTCGTGGATCCACGATTCCGCCGGCGCTACCAGACCGACGAGCCGGGATCGGATCCGCACCGCCAACATCCCGGTACGGCCCACGTGCCGCAGGTGTCCGCCACGCACGGTGCCGGCCAGGCCGGCCAGGTCGACGTCCAAGCCGATTGACGGCGTCCGACACGGCGCGGGGGATCTTTAGCCGCGATTGCCCCGCTATAGTCCACAAGTCGGACAAACAGCAGGCCGGTTACTTCTACGCCCGGGTCGCATCAAGTTTCATATCGCCCAAGATAGGCCCCTCTGGCGTCGACGATCCAGGATCGGAGCGATCCCGGCAATCCCGGCGCCCCGCGAAGCGATCCGACCCGCGCGAGCACCGCCTTGCCGGAGTAAGCGCGGCCGGCCGAGGCTGCACCAGAGTGCCGACAGCCACCTGCTTGCTCGCCCGCCGAATATCCGCGACAAGTTCCCGAGCAGGCCTTCTTACCCATTACCGCCTAGTAGCACCGGGCCTTTCCGCGCTGCCCGACCGACTCTCCACCGAACTTAGCAGCACTGTCCGCACGCACGGACACGGCACTCCAAAGGAGATTCAAGTGTATCGAGGATCTCAAAACCGCCAAAGCCGTACCGGCTTACCATATCCATACCGGACAACAAGCTGCAGCATCCGGCCAAGCACCCTCCACCGTGTGCCGTGCCCGTGCGTCCACGCTGGCACCCAAGCGCTAGCATCAACGGCGCGACAGACCTTCCATCCAATTCCTATGACAGATCATTCCGAACTCGGAGTGGGAGCGCTCCCACCCTGATCGGTAGAGAACGAACATGCGGGGGCAAAAGGCATGAGAGTTCGACTCCTTGGTCCGGTGGACGTGGAAAAAGCTGGCCGTTCGCTCGATGTCGGACCGTTGCAACGCCGCGCGGTCCTGGCAGCCCTGGCGGTCGACGCCGGCAACCCGGTCTCGATAGATGCCCTCACCGAGCGAGTCTGGGGCTCGCAAGCGCCGGAAGCGCCACGGAGCGCCCTGTACGCGCATGTCGCCCGACTCAGGCGGTTCCTCGCCACCGCCGACGGCGACACCACACCCGTACAGCTGAACCGGCACGCGGATGGCTACGTGCTCGACATCGACCGCCAGCAGGTGGATCTGCACCGGGTCGGCCTGCTCGCGGAGGCGACCCGATCCGCGACCGCCTCCCATGGAGACCGACGCATCGTCGCGCTACGCGAGGCGATGGATCTCTGGCGCGGCCAGCCGCTGTCCAACCTGGCCGGATACTGGGCGGTCAAGGTCCGACGGAGCGCGGAATCGCAGCTGGTCAGCGTGGCGACCGCGTGGGCCGACGAGGAACTGCGACTGGGAAACGCCGAGACCGTGGCGGGCCGACTGGCACCGATCATCGCGTCGAACCCACTGGCCGAACCGCTGGTCGCGCTGCAGATGCGGGCACTGTGCGCGCTGGGGCGGATGTCGGAGGCCCTGCAGTGCTACGCCGTGGTGCGTACCCAGATCTCCGAACAGCTTGGCATCGAGCCCGGTCCAAGGCTGCGCGACCTGCATGTGGCGGTGCTGCGCGGCGAGCTCGACGGCACCTGCACCCCCGGGATCGTCACCACGGCCGGCCCGTTCACCGCCGTACCGCGACAACTCCCCACCGATGTCGTGCGCTTCGTCGGACGGGCGAGCCAGTTGGCCCGCATCCACGACGGGTTGCTGCCGTCCACGCGGGCGGGATCGACACCGGTTGCCGGCATCTACGGCCCCGCTGGTGTCGGCAAGTCCGCCCTGGCCATCCACGCCGCCCACCAGGTGGCCGACCGGTACCCCGACGGGCAGATGTATCTGGAACTTCGCGGCTGCAGCGTCGGGAGCCGGCCGCTGAGTCCGACGGAGGCGCTGGCTCGTCTGCTGCGCACGCTGGGCGTCGAGATGCCGCCCGCCGCCATGCAGGTCGATGAGGCCGCCGCGCTGTTCCGGTCCCTGATGGCGGGACGACGGATGCTGCTGGTGCTCGACAACGCCGCTGACGCGAGCCAGGTACGACCACTGCTGCCCAGCGGGACCGGCTGCGGGCTGCTGGTGACGAGCCGGCAACCGCTGGCCGGCTTGAGCGACGTCTGCCAGGTGCCGGTCGGCCCGTTGGCGGTGGCCGAGGCGGTCACGCTCCTCGGACAGTTGGACGTCGCCGACCGGGTGGCCGCCGAACCGGAGGCGGCTGCCGCCGTCGCCAGATGGTGCGAATGCCTTCCACTCGCTCTACGCATCGCTGCGGCACGGCTGGTCGCCCGCCCCGGGTGGCCACTCGCCGAACTGCGCGACAGGCTGGCCGACGAGCATCGGCGACTGGACACCCTGGAAGTCGACGGCATCGGGCTACGCGCCAGCATGGACGGCTCGTACCAGCGATTGTCCGACAGCAACGACCCGACGGCGCGGGCCGCCGCCGAGGCGTTCACGGTGCTCGGGGCCTGCGGGGAACCCGAGCTCAGCCGGTACACCGCCGCCCGTCTCCTGGCTCGGTCCGAGGTGTACGCCGAACGCGCCCTGGAGCGGCTCGTCGACGCCCAGCTGTTGGAAACCTCGGCACCGGGTACATACCGCATGAGCGAGCTGTTGCGGTTGTACGCCCGAGAGCGCCACGCCGCGTCGCAAGTGGACGTCATCGTGCGCGGCGGCGGGCGTTCCCGGCGTACCACCCTGCCTCGCGGTCAGGCCCTACGCTGACGCGGCGAACGCGTCGACCCCGGTCAGTTCGGCAGAGTACGCCCACAACCGGGCCGCCTGCTCCAGGTCCTCGGTGGTGTCGAAGCGCCGGGCCACGGCGCAGGTCATGAGATAGGCACCGCCCACCTCGGTGAGCTGCGGTGCGGTCGCGGCCCACACCTGGGTCGCGGCACCTTGCTCGGGAGCCCGGAACTCGGCGAGCAGTGGCGTGCCCGCCTCGTCGATCCAGCCGGCGGCGATCATCTCCGCCTTGGCGAGGTGACGCTGCAGCGGGGTGAGGATGTATCCGGGATGCACCGAGAACGCGCGTACTCCGGCCGATCGTCCCAGCGCGTCGAGTTGCGCCGCGAACAGAGCGTTGGCCAGCTTCGACTGGGCGTACGCCGCCCACTTGTCGTAGCCCTGCTCGAAGTGCACGTCTTCCCAGCGGATGACTCCCGTCGGGCTGACACCCGACGACACCGCGACGACCCGCGCGGCACCGCCGGCGACGATCGCCGGCCAGAGCTGGTTGACCAGTGCGTAGTGTCCCAGGTGGTTGGTCGCGAACTGCGCCTCCCAACCCGGTCCGACCCGCGTCTCCGGGCAGGCCATGACGCCAGCGTTGTTGATCATGATGTCGATCGCGCGGCCCGACGCCAGGAACCGGTCCGCGAACGTACCCACGCTGTCAAGGTCACCAAGGTCGAGCTCGCCGACCTCGACACCGTCGAGACCGGCGAGCGCGTCCTGTGCGACGGACGGACGCCGGGCCGGGACGACAACGGACGCGCCCGCTCCGGCCAGCGCCCGGGTCGTCGCCAGACCCAGGCCCGAGTACCCACCGGTGACGACGGCCAGCTTGCCGTGCAGATCGACGTCGGCGAGCACGTCGGCGGCGGTGCTGTCGATGGTGAAAGCGGTGTCTGTGTCGTTCTGTGATGTCGTCATCTTCAGCTTTCCGGTTCGGGCGACGTCGGCCGATGTCCGGGGTCGTGCGGGCCGGATCGACCGTCGTGGCGCGTCGTATCGGGTGGACGGGGCCGGGCACGCGGGTCTACACGTAGAGCCGCCGCATCCGGCCCGGGAACAGCAGGCCCTGCAGGATCCCGATGCCGGCGGCGACCGCGGAGGTCAGCGTCACCAGGAGATGCAGCGCGGTGAATTGTAGTCCGAACAGGATGCCATGGTGGCGGTACGCGTACGCGTAAGTCCGCCAGTCGAGTGCCATACCGATGCCGAGGCAGACGGCGGCGGCCAACAAGGCCCATGGTCCAAGCAGGACCGCCGATACCACGCCGAGCACGGCGGCGAGAATGAATCCGCTGCCCAGGGCCCGGTAACTCGTTCCGGCCCCACCCGGCAGGGCCTTCAACCGCACCCAGTTCGGCGCGCCGAGACGGGTGCGATGGAATACTTTCGTGATCATGACGCCGAGCGTTCCGTCGTGGTCGTGCCGGCCCCGGATCGACGCGGCCGCCCGGACGATGTATCGGGCGTTGAGCCGGAAGCCGTAATCCTGTTCCTCGGTCCACCGCAGCCGGGTGTTGAACGGACCAATCTCGCGGAACACCTCCGTACGGATCGCGAACAGCGCGGAGTGCAGTCCCGGGATGGGGCCGTCGATCTCGTTGAACCAGACGTACTGCTGGATTGCCCGGTAGCGCTTGACCAGGCTGTCGGGGAACATGGGTTCGGGCTGGTACATGCCGCAGACCGCGCCGAGGCCGGCCTCGGTCTGCAGGATCTCGACCGCCCTCGTGACCGCGTCGGGTTCCAGCGCGACGTCGGAGTCGACGAAGAACAGGATGTCGCCACGAGCATGCTCGGCACCGAGATTGCGCGCGGTGGACACTCCGCTGTTGACTGGACTTTCCAGCACCGTCACGCCCATGCTCCGGGCGACGGCGACCGAGTCGTCGGTGCTGCAGTCGTCCGCGACGATGATCTCGATCCCGGGATAGGTCTGCCGTTGCACCGCCTCGATGCACGCGGACAACGTCCTCGCGTAGTTGTAGTTCGGGATGATCACCGAAACGTGCGGTTGCCCACCCATCGCTGCTCCGATCGGCTCTACCATCGCTGACGTCAGGTCACAGGGCGCAGGTCATCGGCAACACTTGGTCGACGCCGCGCTGGTGACGAACCTAGCTGTCCGATGAGGCCGGAGCCTTGTCCAGGTCTTGGCACGAGCCCCGGCCCGGTGGATGTGCGTCCATCACCGTGGCGCGCTGACCACGGGCACCGGCGATTGCCTACCGACGTGGGTGGCGGACGAATCGCCGGGCCGGGCGTGCCGGCGCCGTAGGAACTCGACCACCAACAGGCCGATGCCAGCGGTGACGAGTTCGCTCACCACCACCACCAGCCGACTCAGCAAAGCCACCACGCCGGCCGCGGGTATCGGCATGACCAGGCTGAGCGCGCCTAGCAGGATGACCTCTCGGACGCCAAGGCCGTCGGGGGTGAAGACCGCGAAGACACCGGCTACGGCACCGAGGCTGAACACCCCGACACACAGCAGGAACGAACCGGCCGGTGGGGCGCCCATCGCAATCGCGAGGAACCACAGCTGGACCCCACCCGCCAGCCACGACACCAGTTGGGTCACCACGACCCGGCGAATGACCCGGCCGGGCACGGTGGCCTCCGGCGGCGGACGCCGCCGCAGCCGGGCCACCACGACCGCCGCCTGACTGATCAGCTGCGGGCGGACCAGGGTCACAACGATCGGCACGGCTGCCAACGCGAACCAGATCACCGAGCCGCCGAGCACCTCGGGCCCGACGGCCAGCCCGACGGTGGCGCCGGTCAGCAAGCCGATCACCAGCGTCAGCAGCCACGCGGAGGCCATCCGGGTGGCCGGTACGCCCATCGTCTTGCCGATGCGGATACTGACGATGAAGCCGAAGACCTTGCCCGGCACGTACTTGGCGAACTGGCCGACGAAGAAGATCCGCGCGGCGCCGACGGCCGTGACGCCGTCACTGACACCCGACAGCATCGACCGCCAGGCCAGCATCGCCGCGAGCAGCGCGGCGGCGTTGGCGAGCAGCGCGAGCCCCACCATCAGGGCGAGCAGGCCCGGCCGCTGACTCCGCAGCGTCGTGCCCAGCACCGACCAGTCCTGGCCCCGCAGCATGATTGCGATGGCACCGAGGGTCACGACCAGGAAAACGGCGGTCACCGACCGGTGGAACCAGCCGCGCGACCGCTGCCCGCCGCGATCGTCGGGATCCGACCGCCGCCCGCCGAGATCGTCGGCGTCGCTCAGATCAGGCTCCTGGCCTTGCGGTTCTGTCGCCGACACGCCGACACCGACCCACTCCCCTAGAGGTTCGAACCCTGTCGGCCGACGGTAACGGTTGATCGCTTGGCGACTCCTTGGTCGCGGCCTGACGAGCCGAGGCTCATCCTTCGAGTTGCGAGGCGAGCAGGTCGACGTACGCACCGGCAGCCGCGACGAGCTCCTCGTGGGTTCCGGTCTCGACCACTCGTCCGCCGGACAGCACGACGATCCGGTCGGCGGTCCTGATGGTGGAGAGCCGATGGGCGATGATCAAGGTGGTACGACCGTGTCGGGCTTCGTCCATCGCCCGGTTGACCGCTTGCTCGCTCGCCGCGTCGAGGTTGGACACCGCCTCGTCCATGACGAGGATGGGGGCGTCTTTCAGCAGGGCACGTGCGATCGCGATCCGCTGCCGCTGCCCGCCGGACATGAGCGCGCCGAGTTCACCCGCGCCGGTGTCGTAACCGTTCGGCAACGTCGTGATGAACTCGTGGGCCTGGGCCGCGCGTGCGGCGGCCTCGACCTCGTCGTCGGAGGCGTCGGCGCGGCCTAGGCGGATGTTCTCGCGCATGCTGGTGTTGAACAGAAAGGTGTCCTGCGGCACCAGTGTCATGAGGCGGCGAAGGTCCTCCTGTGGAAAGTCACGGACGTCGTGTCCGCCCACCGACACCGATCCGGCGGTGACGTCCCAGAACCTCAGCAGCAGGTTGGCGCAGGTCGACTTGCCCGCGCCGGAGTGTCCCACCAGTGCGACGGTCTCGCCCGGGCTGATCTCGAAGCTGATGTCCCGTACGGCGGGTGCCAGGTCGCCGCGGTACGCGAAGGTGACGGCGTCGAACCGGACATGCGGCACGATCGGCCCCTCGGGTGGCAGGCTGACCAGGTCCGTGACCGGGGCGGGCGCGTCGAGCAGCGTGTTGATGCGGTCGGCCGATGACGCGACCGTGGCCAGCTCGCGTGCGACCTCGGTCACCTTCAGTACCGGCAGCATCGCCATCGCGGCGAGCACCACGGCGACCGGGAAGAGGGCACGGTCGAGCTCGCCCTCGACGACGAGCCACGCGCCCAGAACCAACACCACGAGTGTTCCCAGCAGGGCGATGGTGTCCGTGGCGGCGTACTCGATGCCGCTACGGCGTCCGTGGGCGGACTTGGCCTCGGCCAAGCGACGGCTCTGTTTGCGGAGCAGCCCGAGCCGCTGGGCGTGCGCACCGAAGTTCACCAGTTCGCGCAGGCCCTGGAAGGTGTCGGTGTTGTCGGCGCTCATCTGGCTGAGGGAATCGCGGAGCTCGTGTCCGTGTCGTTCGGCCTGGCGCCGCAACCATGCCGGGACCGAGGCGAGCAGGAGCAGGACCGGCACCAGAACGCAGGCCAGCGACCAGTGGAACCAACCCAACGCGACGGTGGTGGCAACGGGAACGGTCGTCGCGACGGCCAGCGGGCTGAGCGTGTGGGCGAAGAACAGCTCGATCTGTTCCACGTCGGAGACGACGGCCGAACCGAGGTCGCCGGAACGCCGTTCGAGCATGTAGCCGGGCGAGAGCCGTTCGAAGGCGCCGAACACCTTAGCTCGGGTGTCGGCCAGCGCGCGGAAGGCGGCGACGTGGGCGTAGGTGCTGTCGGCGATGCTCAAAGCGACAAGCGGCACGATCAGGCAGCCCAGCACGATCAGCCAGCCGGTGATCTGGTCCAGTGCGGCTCCCATGGCCGCCCGTGCCACCACGTACGCGCCGATCCCGGAGGAGGCGAGCAGGAGCAGTTGGTGCAACGCGCCTGCCAGATAGGCGACCGCGATGAGTCGGCGGTGTCTGCCCAGCAGGGGCATCAGGCTCCTCAGCCTGGTGCTCAGCGACCGGCCGGACACCGGCACGACGTCGTGGTCGTGGTCGTGCTCGACGCCGTGTCCGTGGGTGTGCGGGTGGGTGTGGGTGGTCGAGGTCATACGGGCGCTCCAGTTTGCGTCGCGACGAGTTCGGCGTAGAGACCCTTGCGCGCCACCAGGTCCGGGTGGCTGCCGAACTCGACCACCCGGCCGGAGTCCATCACCACGATCCGGTCGGCGTCGCGCACGGTGGACAGCCGGTGCGCGATGATGACCGTCGTCCGGCCACGGGTCAGTTCTCCGAGCGCCTGGGTGATATCCGCCTCGTTGGCGGCGTCGATGCTCGACGTCGGCTCGTCGAGCACGAGCACGGGGGCGTCCTTGAGCAGCGCGCGCGCGATCGCGATGCGCTGGCGTTCGCCGCCGGACAGTTTCAGGCCGCGTTCGCCGACGATCGTCTCGAAGCCCTGGGGCAGGTGGGCGATGAAGTCGGCCGCCTGCGCCGCGGTCACCGCGCGGCGGATCTCCTCGTCGGTGGCGTCCGGTCTGGCCAGCAGCAGGTTCTCGCGCACCGTTCCGTGGAACAGGTAGGTGTCCTGCGCGACGACGCCCACCAGTGACCGCAGGTCGGCCAGGGGGAACTCCCGGATGTCGCGGTCGTCGACGCGG
Source organism: Solwaraspora sp. WMMD406 (assembly GCF_029626025.1). NCBI lineage: Bacteria > Bacillati > Actinomycetota > Actinomycetes > Micromonosporales > Micromonosporaceae > Solwaraspora > Solwaraspora sp. WMMD406. The sequence goes on along the minus strand of NZ_JARUBF010000001.1, from coordinate 2,760,349 downwards.
ATGGCGCCCGCGTCGGGATCGAAATAGCGCATCAACAGCCCGATCACCGTGCTCTTGCCCGCTCCGGAACGACCCACGATGGCCACCCGTTCACCCGGCGCGACCACCAGGTCGAATCCGTCCAGGGCCGGCGTACGCCGCGTCGGGTAGCAGAACCGGAGGTCGCGGAACTCCAGGCCGGGAGGGTCGCGCCGCAATGCCGGCGCCGTGGCCGCCGCGTCCCGCACGTCCGGCTCCAGGCGCAGCACGTCGGCGACCGCCCGTCCGGCCGGGATGGCGGAGTACGCCGAGTGGTACGCCACCTCGAGCTCGTTCATGGGGCGGAAGGTCTCGCGGGTCAGCATCAGAATCGTGAACAGCCCTGCGACGCTCACCGAGCCGGTGGCCGCGTGCCAGGCGCCCAGGCCCACCGCAGCGGCCGTACCGATCGGCACCATCAACGCGCCGAGACTGGAGGTGCCGCACCACGCCACCATCAGCCCGATGGAGTCCCGGCAGAACGCCTCACCGCGCTCCACCATCTCCCGGCCGCGCCGGCCGCTGGCGTTGAACGCCTTCAGCGTCGCCATCCCCTGTACGGCGTCCAGGCTCTCCGAGTACATGCCCCGGTAGGACACCATCCAGCGGCCACCACGCTCCCTGATCGTCCGCTCCCCGAGCAGTTTCGACAGCGGCGCCAGCAGCGCACACGCGAGCACGACCAGGCCCACCAGCGGGTCGACCGCTATCACGTACACCGAGGCGAGGCAGGATCCCAGCACCGACGCCAGCACGGTCGGCACGAATCGGCCCACCAACGGGTCGAGCAGCTCCACCGAGTCCACCAGCGTCGACTGCAGATCACCGGTACGCATCCGCTGCGCCTGTCCGGGACCGATCTCCATCAACTTCAACGTCAGCCCTTCACGCACCGCCTCCTTCACCCGTGCCGACACCCGTGGTGCCCACCAGTCCCGTACCACCAGCAGCACGATCCGGAGCACCTGCAACACGCCGATCACGGCCAGAGGTGTCAGCAGGCTGCCGACGTCAGCCGACGAGAAGACCCGGAAAAGCAGGTCCGCGATCATCAGACCCTGACCGACGTACGTCGCCGTCACCAGCAACATCAGCCCGACGAGCCCGGCCACGTCCAGCCACGCGCGCGGGCGCAAGCCCATGAACATTCGCACCGCCGACCACACAGCGACACCTCCGCAACCGATGGACCCTGACCCGGCAAGACGAGCCGGGTGGCGCCGCCTGGGCGATTCGATCGTGTCGGCGGGCTTCCGGTCAACCTGATGAAAATAGTTCTCGTTATCATATCGGACGGCAGGCCGCCGACACGCCGGGCGGGGGCACCAAATCAGTGGAATTCGTCAGATGTCTTCCTGGCTCCGTCGGCTGGGGCGTACCGCAGCATCGCGGCGAGCCGGTCCACGACCCGAGCGTCGAACAGGCCCTCGGCCGCCATCCACTCGTCGTTGAACACGGTGTCCAGGTACTTCTCACCGCCGTCACACACCAGCACGACGATGGTGGTCTCGGGCCCCAGGGTCTGCGCCCGCTCCAACGCCTTGTAGACCACGCCGCCCGCCGAGCCGCCGATCAGGATGCCGAAGTTCCTGGCCAGATAGCGACAGGTTTCGAAGGCCTCCGAATCGCTGACCTTGACCCCCTCGTCGATCAGATCGTAGTCGAGGGTGTCGCAGATCTCCGACGGTACCGGTGTCCCGGTGCCGGACTGGTGGTACGGCGCCTCTTCACCGCCGAAGTTGACGGAGCCGACCGGCTCGACGCCGATGATCTTCAGGTCCGGGATGCGCTCCCGGAGAACACGCCCGGTGCCGCAGAGCGACCCGCCGGTGCCGACCGCCCCGTACAGATAGTGGATGCCCACGCCCACGTCGTCGTGCAACTCGCGGGCAAGCGGCCGGTAGCCGTTCGGATTCCCCGGGTTGCTGTCCTGCGCGGTGCAGTACGCGCCATGCTCGGCGGCGAGTCGACGAGCCGTGGCGTACCGCTCGGCGGTGGCCAGTCCCCCCGCGTCCCCGCCGACGTTGAGCAGCTCCGCGCCGTAGGCGAGCAACCCGCGCAGCTTGTCGACGCTGGAGTGGTTGTCCACCACCGCGGTGAACTTGTATCCGCGTTCGGCGGCGATGAGCGCCAGGCCGAGCCCGGTGTTGCCGGACGTGGCCTCGACCAGCCACCCGCCAGGGGCGAGCAATCCCTGTTCTTCGGCCTCGTCCACCATGTTGCGAGCCATCCGGATCTTCGCCGTACCGGTGGGGTTGTACTGCTCCATCTTGAGCAGTACGGTTGCCGCCCTGTCCGCCACCGCCAGCCTGAGCAGCGGCGTCCGCCCGATCAGGTCGGATACCTTGTCTCTGATCATTGCTATCCCCTTGCGCAGATTTCCGTCAGACAGCGCACGAAGACGTCGTTGTCCTCGGGAAACGACAGTGAGGCTCGGATGAAGTTCTCGTATCCCGGCTCACGCCAGGCCTTGACGATGATCCCGACGCCGTATAGCTCGTGGGCCACCTCGTCGGAGCGGCGTCCCGTGTCGATGAACACGAAGTTGGCCGAGGACGGCGCCACGCGGAAGCCGGCGGCGCGCAAGCGGTCCGTCACCCGGGCGATCTCCAGGCCGGTCCGCCGGACGGTGTCAGCCAGATGGGCGCGGTCGCCCAGCGCCGCGATGGCGGCGTCCTGGGCCAGTTGGTTGACGTTGTAGGGAGTGCGGACCCGGTTCAGTGCCTGGACCAGAGCGGCGTCGGAGGCGATGCCGTACCCCACCCTGATGCCCGCCAGGCCGTAGGCCTTGGAGAAGGTGCGCAACACCATCCACGGTCGCTTCCGCCCGCGGAGCACCGCCAGCCCGTCGGGGTAGTCCGGGTCGGGGCGGGCGAACTCGCAATACGCCTCGTCGAGCACCAGCAACGCCGACTCCGGAGTGTCGGCCACGATTCGCTCAAGTTCGCCGGTGCCGAGCATCGCGCCGGTCGGATTGCAGGGGTTGGCGAGGAAGACGAGTTTCGGGTCCGCCGCCAGTGCGGCACGCCAGGCGGCGGCGTCGAACCCGAACTCCGTGGTGACCGGCACCTTCCCCACCCGGGCCCCCACCATGCGCGGAAAGATCTCGTGCAGGCTGAACCCGGGCACCTGGGTGATCACCAGATCGCCCGGATCGAGAACCGCCTGGCACAACAGCTCCAGGACGTTCTCCGAACCGTTGCCGAGTACGACGCGCTCCGCAGGCACGGCCAGGCTCTGTCCGACCGCCTCCGCCAGCCGTTTGCCCGTGGGATCCGGATAGCGGGAGACGCCGGCGGCCAGGCGCCGACATACCGCTTCGGTGGCCGCCGGGGACACGCCGAACGGGCTCTCGTTGTTGGACAACTTGATCACGCGGGCGGCACCGCTGCGGGCGGCCACCTCGTCCGGGTCGGCGCCGGGGTCGTAGGCGGGCAGACTCGCGACCACCCGGCGCACCAGGGACGCCGAGGTCGCTGGTTCGAGGGCACGGCTCATGGAACGGCCGCCCGGACAGCCGGCACGATCGGCGCGACATCGAGGAGTACGGTCCGGATCAGCGCCGGGTTGCCCTGCTGGTTCATGGCCAGCGGAGGCGCCAGATCGCGCGGCGCCGGCGGGTGCCCGACCCACCAGCCGGCGCCGACTTCGACGGTGCTCACCAGAAATCGACCCGCTGCCCACGCCCGGCAGCCAGCGCGAGATCGGCGATGTACCGGCCCAGCGCGGCGTCGGTGACCGCCATGCCGCTGTTGTACGCGAAGACCACATCGTCGGAGTCGCGCCGGGCCGACGCCCGTCCGAGCAGGATGTCCGGCAGTTCGGCGTCGACCGGGGGCAGGCTGCCATCGGCCGCTCGCAGCTTGCCGCAGGTGACATGCATCTGGGTGATGTCGGTCGCGATCCGGTAGTCCGCGCCGTGGAACACGTCGTGGACGCCGTAGCCGAGCAGTACGGCGATCGCTCCCGGTTTGACCCAGTCGCGCTGGACCACCTTCTGCACGGACAGACCGGCGGCGCCAATCAGGATGTCCGCTTCGCCCGCGGCCTTCTGGAGGTCGTCCACGATCTCCACCTCGCGGCCGTCGACACTGTCCTGAACGGCCCGCAGCCCCTCGGCATAAGTACCGCACACCTGCAACCGTTCCAGGTTCGGAAGTGCCGCGAGCAGCATCGGCAGGGCCATCTGTCCCTGGACACCCGTGCCGATGACCAGGGCGCTGCGGGCGTCCGGGCAGGCCGCGCGGGCGAACAGCGCGCTGCTGGCCGACGAGCGCAACGGCCCGAGCTTCACCACGTCCATCAACGCGATCGGCGCTCCGGTGGTGTCGTCGGCGATGAAGATGAACGAGTGGAACCGGTAGCTGTCCCGCTTGCGGCTCGGATCGAACTCGTAGACGGCTTTGAAGCACACGGTCTCGGTACCGGCGTCCCTGGCGACCATCGAGTAACTCAGCGATCGATCATCCGGATCCTCGATGATCGTCTTGACCGGGTTGTTCGATCCGTGTTCGCGCAAGGAGCAGTAGGCCCGCTCGACGACGTCGAGTACCTGCCGGTAGTCGAAGTCCAGCCCTTCCTGTTCCGACTGCGGCAACAACCACAACTGCCCGGGCGCGGCGTAGCCTTGTGACATGTGAGACTTCTCCTTCGGGTCGAGGCTGATTTGGATTCAGATTCCGTCCAGACGCCAACGCGGTGCTGCGTCACCGAGCCGGAGAACCGCTTTCAACGGCAACGCGGTGTCATGGAACCGTGATTCAAGGAAGTCCGAGTGATAGCCGGCGGTGTTCAGATAGACCAATTGATCACCGGGCCGTACGGGTCGAGGAAACCCGATCTTTCGCCAGGTCACCATGTCGTTTTCCAGACAGGTCGAACCCGCGACACTGGCCGGGAACATCTCGTCGGCAACGGACTGGGCGGACAGCAGCAAAGGGTCCGGGAGATAGTCGGTGTTGAACCATTGTTCACAAAGGTTCAGACTGTTACCAGTGACGGTGACGATCGCGTATCCGTCGGTGTCCCGCCGGTCGTCGACCTGCTGCACGCGGTACATCGTGAATCCGGCCTGGTCCAGCAATGACCGGCCGGGCTCGACGATGAAACGGATGCGGTGGCGTGCCGCCTTCGCCGACAGGCTCTCGTCACCGTCGACCGGGTGGCTCATGATCATACGTGCGGCCTGGGTGGGAGAAAGACCTCCGTACGGGTAGAAGTACAAGCCCTTGGAGGTCTTGGCCGGGTGATAGTGGCCAGGTTCGTTCTGCTGGACGAACTCGTCCCAGAGTCCCGGATCGACATAGCGCATCGGCAACCCGCCGCCGATGTCGACCAGCTCGGCGGCGTGCGCGCCACGCCGCCTGGCGTCGAGGCAGTGCTCGATCATCTCGTTCGCCGCCGCCGCCCGTTCCTCGGGAGAATAGCCGTTCAAGTGGAACGAGAATCCTCGGAAGCTCACGTGTTCGGTGAGTTCCAGACACATGTCGACAGCCGCGTCGCGCTCGGCGGCGGCCATGCCGAAACGGCTTGTCGGTTGGCTTTCCGTCCGAGCACGCAGCAGCACCCTGACCTGTCGACGCGCGAGCCGCGCGGTCGCGGCCAGTCTACGAAGTTCGCTGATCGAGTCGATGGCGACCAGGCAGTCGTGCTGGACGGCGAGAGCGTGCAGTGTGTCGTCCTTCTCCGGGCCGGAAATGCCGATCCGATGTCCGGGTACACCGCCAGCAAGGGCTTTGACCAGTTCGGCGGTGCTGGCGGCATCGATTCCGACGCCGAGGACGGCGGCCGATCTGACGAAGCAGTCGGCCTTGTTCGCCTTTTTGGCGAACAAGATGTCGACCTCGGCGCCCGTCTCGGCGAACGCCTGTCTGAGGGCTGCGACGTTTTCCTCGAAGACTTCCGGTAACACGACGTGCAGTGGCGAGCCAAGGCCATCCAGGAGGTCGACAAGCAGTGCTCGATGATCGTCCAGAAGCGTAGCCACGGCGGGGTGTCGAAGTGCGGTAAGCGGGAAGGGCTGGACTCCGGACAGCAGAGTTCCCGGGCTTGATCGCGGTGTGGTCACACCCTCATGTTTACTGCAGCCGATAATCGTTTGCAACAGTCAGATCGACTTTGATCACTAAAAATTGGTGATCACGATCGAGGCTCCAGCCCAGAGGTTTGCCGCTCGACCCGAGATCCACATCATGGTCGACCATGATGTGGATCAAGAATAGAAGGACGTCCACTCGTCACCACCTCCGACGGGCCGGCAACGTCGCCCCAGCCCGCCCGAGCCCACGACTTCCGACGATCATCACCTCGATCCCCGTTGATGTGACCCAGCTCCTCCCGGGCCCTTCAGTTGCCCGCGCGCGAGCTGCTAGCTTGTCTCCAATGAAAACGAGAACGGGTACCAGTGTCATGACCGCCGTGGCGGTGCTCGCGCTCGCGGGTTGTGCGGGTACCGAGTCTTCCGAGGCGGACAGGCGTACGGCGGCACCGGGGGCGGGCGCGGCAAGCTACCCGCTCACGATCACGAACTGCGGCACCGACGTGACATTCGAGAGGGCCCCGCAGCGGGTCGTCACGCTGAACCAGACAGCTGCCGAGATCCTCATCCACCTGGGAGTCGGCGACCGGATCGTCGGATCGGGTTACGAGATCTACGAGCCGCCGCAAGACATCGCCGAGCAGTACGAGAAGATCCCGATCCTGTCCGCGCACGGACAGCCGATCAACCACGAGAAGCTGCTGGAAGCACAACCGGAGTTCGTCTACACCTCCTTCGGCAGCTTTCTCACCGCGGCGCAGTCCGGCGACCGGGAACAGCTGCATGAGTTGGGCGTGCCGACCTACGTGACCGAGCTCGACTGCACGTTGCACGTCAGCGTCGCGGACGCGGACTTCAGGATGTTGTACGACGAGTACCGCCAGCTGGGCACGATCTTCGACGTCCCGGCCGCAGGGGAAGAACTGGCGGCCGAACAACAGGCCGTGGTGGACGAGGCGCTGAGCACTATCGAAAGCCAGGACACCCCGCTGAAGGTGCTGTGGTTCTACTCCACCTACGACGGCACGCCGTGGGCGGCGGGTCCCGGCGGTCTGCCCCAACACGTCTCCGACCTCGTCGGGGTCGAGAACATCTTCGAGGACGCGTCGACCAAGTGGGCCGAGGTGAGCTGGGACGAGGTCGCCGCCCGCGACCCCGACGTGATCATCCTCGCCGATCTGACCCGGGGTGAACCCAACGACACCGCGTTGGAAAAGATCGACCTGCTCAAGAAGGACCCGCTCACCCGCAATCTGGCCGCAGTGGCCGACGACCGGTTCATCACCATCCCCGGCGCCCAGATGGACCCCTCCTACGGCAGCGTGTACATGGTTCCCGCGCTTGTCGAAGGCCTGAACACGTTCCGGTGAGCAGCCGACCATCATGACAGCCAACCCACGCAGTACGATCCGGCGCGCCGAGAACCCGATCATCGATCAGAAGGTGGTTCCGGCGCGCCGTCGGCGCGCCCCGGCAGTGGCCTTCTTCCTGCTGGCCGCAGCCGGGCTGCCGGTCTCGATCGTCGCGGCGTCCCTGTTCGGCAGCGCGGACATCGGCTTCCTCGATGTCGTCTCCACGATCCTGCGACATGTCGGCCTGGGCGGGATCGCCCCGACGCCGCCACTGCCGAAACTGCTGGACGCGCTGATCTGGGAGTCGCGCTTCCCGCGTGTGTTGTTGGCCGCCGTCGTCGGCACGGCGTTGGCGGTTTCGGGCGCGGTGCTGCAAGCGATCACCAGAAATCCGCTGGCCGACCCGTACCTGCTGGGAGTCTCCTCCGGCGCCTCGACCGGCGCGGTGGCCGTCCTCCTGCTGGGCATCGGCGGAGGCATCTCCCTCTCGACCGGAGCTTTCGCCGGCGGTCTGGTCGCTTTCGGCCTGCTGCTGGTGCTGCTCGGTGGGGGGCGCGTCGCCAGCCCTACCCGGGTGGTGCTCACCGGCGTACTCGTGTCCCAGTTCTTCGCGGCGGTCACCTCGCTCATCCTCATGGTCAGCGGGGACGCGAACTCCACCCGCGGCTTCACCTACTGGCTGCTCGGCACCCTCGCGGGCGCCAGGTGGGAGGGTGTGACCGTCACCATCGTGATCGTCCTGGTCGGAGTGCTCGCCATCCAGTTCTTCGCGCCGGCCCTGGACGCCGTCACGTTCGGCTGGGACTCCGCCACCGCCCTGGGGATCAACGTCACTGCCGCCCGCGTCTGGTTGATGGTGCTGACCGCTCTCATCACGGCCGCCGCCGTGGCGGCCTCCGGCGCGATCGGCTTCATCGGGCTGCTCGTCCCGCACGCCGTCCGCATCCTGGTGAGCCCGATGCATCGTTCGCTGCTTCCCCTGTCCGCGATCACCGGCGCCATCCTCCTCATCTGGGTGGACACGTTCGCGCGGACCGCGTTCACGCCTCATGAACTGCCGGCGGGCGTCATCACCGCACTTCTCGGCGCGCCCGCCTTCGCCCTGGTCCTGAAGCGTCTGGAGTCCTAATGGGCCGCATCACCGCCACCGATCTCTCCTGGTCGGTCAAGGGCCACCGGCTCTTGGACAACATCGAAATGGCGGCCCACGACGGGAAGATCGTCGGACTCCTCGGGCCCAACGGCTCGGGCAAGTCCACGCTGCTGCGCCTGCTCGCCGGGTTGCGCCGCCCCGACACCGGACTCGTCCGATACGACGACACCAGCCTGCGCGGGCTCAGCCGTCGCGTGCTCGCCCGGCGGCTCGCCGTCGTCGAACAGGACGTGACCGCCCACAACCGCGTCAGCGTCCGTCAGGTCGTGGAACTCGGCCGTACGCCGTTCCGAGGTCGCTTCGACGGGCTGACCGAGCACGATCAGCGGATCATCGACGCCGCGTTGGAACGGGCCGACGTCGCCGACAAACAGCACCAGAGCTGGCACACCCTCTCGGGAGGGGAGAAGCAGCGCGCCCAACTCGCCCGTGCTCTCGCCCAAGAGCCTCGAGAGATCCTGCTCGACGAACCCACCAATCATCTCGACATCCGCCACCAGCTCGAACTCCTCGACCTGTTGGGATCACTGGAGGTCACCTGCGTCGTCGCCCTGCACGATCTCAACCTCGCCGCCCGCTACTGCGACCACGTCGTCGTCCTCGATCACGGGCAGGTGGTCGCCGCCGGCGCACCGGAGACCGTACTGACCTCCGACCTGATCGAGTCGGTCTACGGCGTCACCGTGCTCACCGACCGCGAGCCCGCCACCGGCATCCTCCGGATCACCTATCTGACGGTCTCCGCCTCGGACATGACGAGGGCAACGCCACCGGTACCTCATTGAGAATGGTTTTCGTATCAACGACGGGAGGTCGACGCACATGCTCGACGACGCGGTCGAGACCCGGTCCGCCCCGAAGTCCCTGCTGCGCAGCCCGTCCTTCGTCCGGTTGTGGACCGGCACGATGGCCTCCGGCGTGGCGACATGGGCGCTGCCGTTCATCCTCGGGCTGGCGGTACTCGACCGGTCGCTGACCGCGGTCGGGCTCGGAGTTCTCCTGGCCACCCGTACGGTGGGCTTTCTCGCCGCCGTGCCGGTCGGCGGCGTGCTCGCCGACCGGTATTCCCGACGACAGACAGTGCTGTGGTCCGGGCTGATGGCCGCCCTCGCCGCACCCGTGATGGCGATGAGCCTGGACCGGTCACTGCTGCTGGCAGCAGCAGCGGCGGCGGTGATGGGTGCCGGGCAGGGCGCGTGCCGCCCGGCATTCCAGGCGCTGACCGCCGAAGTGGTCGCCGAGCCGCAGCGGCAGCAGGCCAACGCCGCGATCACCCTCGCGGTCCGAGTCACCACCCTGGTGGCACCCACTCTCACCGTCCTGCTCGCGGCGGTCGTCGCCACCCCGGTGCTGCTGTGGGGCATCGGCGCGCTGTGGCTGGCAGCCGCGCTGATCCCGCCCGCCGGTGCCGGCTCGTTCGTGCCGTCGGGTACGCGACCGCGCATCCTGGCCGAGTTCGTCGACGGCGTACGCGAGGCCCGCAGGCACCCATGGTTCCTCGCCGGCCTGGCCGCGCTGACCGCAGTGATCACTACCGGATACTCGGCCACCTTCGTCGTTCTGCCGATGGTCAGCCGGGACCGCTACGACAACGAGGCCGTGCTGGCCGCCGCGATGACCACGTACACCATCGGTGCGCTCGTCGGCGCGGTGATCATCGCGAGATGGCGGCCCCGAGCCCAGGGCTGGTCCGCGCTCGTCGGACTCGGGCTCTACGGGTTCGCGCCGCTGAGCCTGCTCCTGCCGGTGCACCCCGGAGTGATCATCGCCGCGTACGTGGTCGCCGGCATCGGCATCGAGCTGTTCAACGTACCGTGGTTCACCGCCACCCAGCGCGAGATCGAACCCGCCAAACTCGCCCGGGTCTCGTCCCTGGACTTCCTGCTCTCCTACGGTCTCGCACCGGTCGGGCTCGCGCTCATCGCCCCCGCGATCGACCAGTTCGGTGCCACCGTGGTCCTCGCCGTCTGCACCGTGGTCTGTTTCGCCGCGCCGGCCGCCGCAGCGCTGGTGCCCTCATCCCGCGGCTTCACGACGCCCCGTTGACTTCCGGACCGTCGGCGCGCCGCCATGACCGCGTCGACGGCCGGCGAGCGTACCGGCGGCGGGTCTCAGCTGTTCATGAGCAACAGCATCGTGCCCATGCCGGCACCCATGACGGCGTAGCCCAGCAGATGTAGCCGGTGGCCGGATCTCGTCGTCGCGGCCCGGTACAGCCACCACAGCGCCCCGATCGCGCTCACGACCACGAAGGCGACGTTCGTCATGTCCGCCCACGCCGGGGTCGGCGTGGGCACCGCGCCAGCGGCGGCCACCCCGTGCGCGTGCCCGGAGCCGCCGCCGATCCCCATCTCCGACATCAGTGTCGGCATCGCCGCGAGCATCCAGATCATCGCCAGGTTCTGCGTGGCGTGGCCCAGCACGTCCACCCGCTCCGATCTGCCACGCGCCCGCAGGTACGCGGGCAGCAACGCGAACGCAAGGATGCCGAAGATGGCGACCTGCGCCCAGGCGAATACGCCATCGACCATCAGCCAGGCCATCAGGATCATCGCGGCGCTCATCACGGCGTGATTGATGTCGATCAGCTCGGCGTCGGAGAACGCCTGCTCGCGCGGCACGCCACGGCGACGGACGACGAGGTCGCCGACGCAGAAGAGCCCGGTCAACAAAAATACGACCGTCAATACGGGAACCCACGGCGTCTCCAGCACGACTCTAGCTAGTACCACAGGTTTCCCCTGCGAACAACGTGCCGACCAGAGAAGGGCCAGCCTCGATGACCGCCACAGAAACCGAGACGCCGACCTCCGGGGAGTCGCCGTCGTCCCTGGCCCGACCGCGGAAGACCAACTGGTTCGCCGCGTTCTGGCGCTGGCACTTCTACGGATCGATACTCGTCATACCCGTACTCTTCTGCCTCGCCGTCACCGGCATGACCTACATGTTCCGGGCCGAGGTGGACTCCCTGACCCATCCCGGAGTGCTGCAGGTCCCGGTCGCCGACGGCGCGCAACGAACGGCACTGTCCGAGCAAGAGGCCGCCGTTCGCACGGCGTTCCCGGACCGTCCCATCCTGTCCGTGCAAGACGGCACCGGCGACCGGGCGACTCTCTTCGTCGCCGGACTCGACGACGGCGGCAGCACCAACATCTACGTCGACCCCTACACCGCCACGGTCACCGGCGAGCTCAGCCAGGACCAGCTCATCTCCACCTGGGCCGAACGCATCCACGGCGACCTGCTCATCGGCGAGGACGGCGTCGGCGACCGCATCGTCGAACTCGGCGCCTCCTGGGCCATCGTGCTGACCATCACCGGGTTCATCATCTTCTTCCTCGGCCGCCGCGCCCGCAGCGGCGCACAGGCCAAAGGCAAGCGCGGGGCCCGGCTCCGCAGCTACCACGCCCTCGTCGGGCTCCCCGTCGGCCTCGGCATCCTGCTGCTCGTCGTCTCCGGCCTGCCCTGGACCGGTTTCTGGGGCGCCCAGGCCCAGCAGATCGCCGTCGACTCCGGCTCCGGACTCTGGGGCGCGGACCCCGGCGCCGAGTCCACCATCCGGCAGCAGATCGAAGACGCCGACGGTCAGTCGGCTCCCGCCGGCTGGGCTTCCGGCAACGCCCCGCAAGGCAGCAGCACCGGCAGCGGCACCCCGATCTCGATCGACCGGGCGGTCAGCGCGGCCCAGGCGCTGGGCGCCCCCGGGCCGTACCTCGTCCTGTATCCCGAGGGCGAGACCGGCGTGTTCAGCGTGATGAGCAGCCAGTGGTACGACGTCGGCAACCCCGCCGAATCCGACGTGACCAAAGAGACGACGATTCACGTCGACCAGTACAGCGGCGAGGTGGTCGGCGAGTACGGCTACGACGACTACAGCGCCATGGCGAAGGTGGTCTCGCAAGGCATCGCCCTGCACGAAGGGCGTCGCCTCGGCACCTTCAACACGATCATGTCCACGCTCTTCTGCCTCGCCGTGATCTTCATGTGCGTCACCGGGCCCATGATGTGGTGGACCCGGCGGGCCACGGCCTCCGGCCTCGCCGCACCACGGGCGAAACTCCCGATCTGGGGCAACTGGACGCTACTCGCCGCGATGGTCGTACTCGGCGTCTTCCTACCGTTGTTCGGTCTCTCGCTGCTCGTCATCCTGGCGCTGGACCAGCTCCTCATCCGCAGGGTGCCCGCGCTCAGGTCCTTCTTCGGCACGGCCTGACCCGCACCCTGTCGGCGGCGGTAGGCGGCGACCCCGGGATCGCCGCCTACCGCCGCCTACCGCTCACGAACGGCGTCTCCTGCCGGAATCGGGTGCCGGGTCCGCACCTTCACGCGCTACCAACGAAGTGGGGCGGGCGGGGCTCGAACCCGCGACCGAGGGATTATGAGTCCCCTGCTCTAACCGGCTGAGCTACCGCCCCTCAGCGTCGGAATCCTATCCCGTCAAAGGGATCGGTGACGCGGCACGGTCCCGCGCCTCGGCGAGGGCTTGCCGCCGGAGGACCGTCAAACCTGCCCGGACCGACGACGCAACACCGCTCCCGCCACCCGCCAGCCGCTGGCCAACGCCCCCTGGATCGACGGGCTGTCCCGATGGTCACCGGCGACGAAGACATTTGGACCGACCTCGGCCGGATCCCGTAGCCGGCCACGTGGCGCGACGGCGGCCGGCAACGCGTCGGTGACCCGTACGGTCGACAGCGGGCGCCAGCCGGCGGTGGAGGTCTGGTGGAGCCACGCGAGTTCCGCGCGGACGACCGGTTCCGCAGGCGCGTCCGGGCCGACCACCGACGTCGCGACCAGATGCTGGCCCGCTGGCGCGTACCCCGGCGCCGCCCGGCTGACCACGACGCTGTTGGCGATGATCCCCCGGCGGTCACCGTCGAGCACCAGGATCGGCTCGGCCGACAGCGGCTCGACCGTGGCGTGGTAGTAGGTGGTGAGCTGCCGCATCCGCACCGGACCGAGGCTGGGCAGCAGGGCCGCCGCCGTACGGGGGTCGGTCGCGACGATGATCCACCGGCAGCGGAGGGTTTCGGGCCGGGTCTGCGCCGGTTGGGTCCGGACCAGGCCGGGTTGGATGTCGACGGCGTCGGTCCGCAGCGCGAGCCGGTCGGCCGGGTAGCGGCGCGGCCAACGCGCGCGGCGGCGCGGCCAACGCGCGCGGTAGAGCCGCCATGCCGGCCGCCGGCACACCGATGCGGCCTCGGGCGAACGACCGCAGGATCATCGCCAGGACGTGGTTGGAGGTGTCCAGCTCGCGGTCGGCCAACACCCCGGACAGGAACAGCTGGAGCAGGTCGTCGATGATCCGGTCGGAGAGGTCCGGCGGCCCGCAGCTCGGCGTACGCGGTCGTCTCCGGTGAGCGGAGCAGGCGATCGGGTGCCACGGTGGCGTACCGGGCCAGCAGCAGGCCGAGCCGGAGCCGGTCCGTGAGGGTGCCGACACCGGCGAGCAGGGTGCCGGGAGCGGCGAACGGCATCCGGAGCGGATGAGCCATCCGTGTCGTGCCGGTGCCCTGCCAGACCAGCGCCGACGATGACGATGACGATGACGATGACGATGACGATGACGATCTCGGTCCGGTTGACCATCGCGTGGAAGCTCCCCCGTTTGGACTCGAACCAAAAACCTGCCGGTTAACAGCCGGCTGCTCTGCCAATTGAGCTACGGGGGACTGCGGCGTAGCCAACGGCGGACGATCTCCGGCCGCTTGGCGACGGGACAAGAGTACAGGACGACACGGGGGTGTGGGCGACCGGGTTGGCTCCGGCAGACAGGACACACGCTCCCCTTTCCGCCACGCCACATTACCGTCAAATGCGGACAAAAATTCGAGTTGTCTGCGGGAATGCGTAATGAGGGAGCAGGATGGGTAGACAGCAACGGACAGACGACGCAGGCACGACCGGGTCGCTCATCGGCCGCCGGTACGGGATCGATCTCCGGACGGCGGTCGGGAGCACATCGGGTCAGGTACGGAAGGAGCCGCCATGCGCGGAAAGCTTTGGTTCATCGGCGGGGTGGCCGTGGGTTTCGTCCTGGGCGCCCGCGCCGGCCGAGAGAAGTACGACGAACTGGTGCTCAACGCCCGCAAGGTCATGGACCACCCCACGGTGCAGGAGGCCGCCGGGGTAGCCCAGGCACAGGCCAACCGGCTCTACGTCGAAGGTCGGGAACGGCTGAGCCACACTCGCCTCGGTGAGAAGCTCAACGGCCACGACCACCACGACACCACCTCCTCGACCGGTGGAGGCAGCCTCGCTGGTGCCGGGGTCACCGGATCCGGCAGCACGCCGACCGGTGGTACGGCGAACGGCACGGCGGCGTCGACCGCGTCGGGCTCAGGCACGTCGGTGGGGCGCAGCAGCTCCACCGGCAAGGGTGCGAGCCCGGCCTCCGGCGCCAGCTGACACCCGTATCGACGCGAGAGCCGGTCACCGTGCGGCGCACGGTGACCGGCTCTCGTCGGTTCGACGTCAGTCCCCGCTGGAGAACGCGGCGTCGAAGGCCGCCGTCGGCGCGTCGAAGGCGAGCCGACGGACGAACTGCAGCGCCTCGGGCGCACCGACCAGTCGATCCATCCCGGCGTCCTCCCACTCGACCGAGATCGGTCCGTCGTAGCCGATCGCGTTCAATGCCCGGAAGCAGTCCTCCCAGGGGACGTCGCCGTGTCCGGTGGAGACGAAGTCCCAGCCGCGACGCAGGTCCGCCCAAGGAAGATGGGAAGCGAGCCGCCCACGACGGCCGTCTCCGGTGCGCACCTTGGCGTCCTTGCAGTCGACGTGGTAGATCCGGTCGGCGAACTCGAGGATGAAGTTGACCGGGTCCAGCTCCTGCCAGACGAAGTGCGAGGGGTCCCAGTTGAGGCCGAACGCGGGCCGGTGCCCGATCGCGTCCAGGGTGCGCCGGGTCGTCCAGTAGTCGTAGGCGATCTCGCTCGGATGCACCTCGTGCGCGAACCGGACGCCGACCTCGTCGAACACGTCGAGGATCGGGTTCCACCGGTCGGCGAAGTCCTGGTAGCCCCGCTCGATCATCGCCGGCGGCACCGGCGGGAACATGGCCAGGGTGTGCCAGATCGACGATCCGGTGAATCCGACGACCGTGGACACTCCGAGCTTGGCCGCCGCGCGGGCGGTGTCCTTCATCTCTTCGGCGGCCCGCTGCCGGACCCCTTCGGGCTCCCCGTCGCCCCAGATCCGGGCTGACAGGATCCCCTGATGACGCTCGTCGATCGGGTGGTCGCACACGGCCTGGCCGAGCAGGTGGTTGGAGATCGTGTACACCTTGAGGTTGTACTTGGCCAGGGTCTGCAGCTTGCGCTCGACGTAGTCGTCCTCGGCGAGTGCCCGGTCGACCTCGAAATGGTCGCCCCAGCAGGCGATCTCCAGGCCGTCGTAGCCCCATTCCGAGGCCAGCCTGCACACTTCCTCGAACGGCAGGTCGGCCCACTGGCCGGTGAAGAGCGTGATGGGTCGCGCCATGGTCCTTCTCCCATAGTCGTGGCTGGGATTCCGACCTGCGCCGCGTCGGCGGCGCACGATTGACCGCCGCCGGTCTGGTCGGCGGCGTACGGTGGACCGGCGCGAGGTGTCAGTCCGAGGTGCTTGCTCGGCCACCGACGGTGCTCCGAGCGGTTGGTACGGAAACGCCAGCGGGCACCCGTACGTCCGGTGACGATCGCGGCGGCGCGGATCCACCTGGTCACCCAGCCGATCCACCCACAGCGACCGGGCGGGTTGCGCCTCCCGCCCGGACACCGGCCCGCGTCGGGGCCTGCCAGCATCACTCTAAGCCGCCGCCGGCACCAACGGTAGGGGCCGGGACGGTCAGTAGCCCCACTCCGCCAGAGCCTTCTCCAGCACCCGGTCCACGGCCGCCAACTGGGTCGGCCCCAGCTCCCGCTGGTACGCCGCGCCCCGCCCGCCGTGGAACTCGTAGCGCCGGAAGCCGCGGTCGAACGCGGGTGACCAGTCGAGTCCGAGGAACTCCAGCATCCGGGCGATCTCGTCACGCGGGGCAACGAGCAGGTCCTCGTACCGTACGTCGAGCCACTGGCCGACCGGATGGGCCGCGCGGGCCTGCGCGAAGGACGCCATCAGCATCTTCCAGCCGAGCGCGGCCAGCACCGGGAAGGACTGGTCGGCTTCCTCCCATTCGGCGCGCAGGTCCGCCGGCAACGGACCGAGGAACCAGTTGTCCGGCCCTCGCCACCCGTCCCACCAGCCCATCTGCAGCCAGGAGTTGGTCACCGCCCGGCCGTCGCGGACCACGTTGATCACCTTCAGGTCCGGGTACGCGGCGTGCAGCCAGCCGGTACGCGGCCACCCGGTGACGTGCTGCAGCAACGTCTGGCAGCCTTGCGCCTCGATCCGCCGGTCGAAGAAGGCACGCAGCCGCTGCGCCACGTACGGGGTGAGATCGTCGGCGCGCAGGTCCCGGCAGGGCTTCGAGTAGCCGGCCATCACCTGACGGTCGATCAATTGGTACGCCTCGGACGGAGCGACCCGCAGTCGTCCCCGTTCCAGCAGCCGGCGGCTGTGTCCCAGGGACGTCATCCCGGCGGGCCGGGGGGCCGACCGGCGGTAGAGTCGGCCGTTGCGTCGGCCGGCGAGGTTGAGTCGGGGCAGCTTGTCGTCCAGTCCGGAGACGAATCCGACCGCTGGGTGCCGGGCCAGGATCTCCTGCACCAGGGTGGATCCGCAGCGGCCGGTGCCGACGACGACGGACAGCATCAGGTCGTGCCTTCCTTGGTCAGGGCCGGGCTGGGCGGCGGTACCGGCGTCCGTTCAGGTGCCGGTGCCGGGCGGCGGACCGGGTAGCCGAACCGGCGCAGCAGTGGCCACGTGACCGCGGTGACCACGGCGTACGACCAGCCGGACAACGTCCGAATCCACTCGGCGTCGTCGGTGATGGCGATGGCGCCGGTACGGTGCCGTGCCGGGTTGCCGGCCACCGAATGCGTCGGAGCCAGCCGCACCCGGCCGTCGGCGTCCAGCGGCAGACCGGCCGGATCCAGGCCGGCGAACTCGGCGATCCGGCGGAGTCCGGCCGCCGGATCGGCGACCACGTCCTCGTAGCGGATCCGCAGGTAACGCTCGGGTCCGGCGGACTCGAACAGCCGGCGGGTGGCGGCGTTCCAGACGCGCCACAGCAGCGCCGCCTTCCACACCGGCGGACGGCTCATCAGCCGCTCGTCGCCGGATCCGTCCAAGCCGCGCCGACGGCGCCAGGAGAACGCGGTGCCGCGCGGATCCCGGACCAGGTGCAGCACCCGCAGGTCGATCCCAGGCAGGTCCCGCAGCAGCGCACCGTACGGCGGCAGTTTCGACGAGTCGACCACCACCACGGGCCCGGGGCCGGACCGGCGAACCTGGCGGGCGATCGCCAGGTAGAGCGCGGCGATCGCCGCGTCGTCGGGGTGTTCCGGCACGGCCCGGCGTCCGGTCGACACGCGGCGCAGCAACGCCGGCAGGTCCCGCATCCGCAGCCGGGTCCGCAACCGCCGGGCGATCCCAGACGCGTCCGGCGCACCAGCGGGGCCGGACAACTCGGCACCGCCGGACAACTCGGCACCGCCGGACAGCTCGGAACGGCCGGACAGCTCGGAACGGCCGGACAGCTCGGAACGGCCGGACAGCTCGGAACGGCCGGCACCGCCGGGCAGATCGGCGAGGACCGAACGCCAGACGGGACAGTCGTCGAACGCCGCACCGCAGCCACACGGGCGGTTGTCGAAGATGCCCCGCTGCCACAGGTAGCGCAGTTCACCGGCGGCGAAACCGCCGTCGAGCTGTCCGAGAACGGTGGTGATCAGGGTGCTGCCGCTGCGGCCGCTGCCAGCCAGGTAGAGCACCCGTACCGGAGGCGGGGTGGTCGGGTTCATCGTCGCCCTCCGGCCGGCACGACACGGGCCGCCGCCAGGTAGGCGTCGCGGAGCCGGGTCAGATGCAGCTCCGGCGGGAAGTCACGGTCGATCCTGTCGCGGGCGGCCCGGCCCATCGCGTACGCCCGGTCGGCGTCGGCGACCAGTTTGCCCAGTGCCGCGCCGAGCGCGGCCGGGTCGTCGGCCGGGACGACCTCGCCGTCCACGCCGGCGGTGATCAGCTCCGGCAGACCGCCCAGGTCGGTGCCGACCACCGGGACCCCGCAGGCGAACGCCTCCAGCACCGCCATCGGCTGGTTCTCGTGCCAGCGCGACGGCACGGCCACGACCGCCGCCGCCCGGGTCAGCTCCTGCAGGCGTGACTTGTCGACCCGGCCGTGGAACCGTACCCGACCGGGCACGACGCGCTCGGCGAGCGCACGTACCGCCGGCAGCGCCGGGCCGTCGCCGGCGACGTCGATCGCGACGTCGGCGGGCAGGGCCGCGACCGCTTCGATCAACACGTCCACTCCCTTCTCCGGGGAGATCCGGCCGGCGAACAGCACTCCCCCACCGGCCTGCGATTTGACCGCGATGCCGGCCGTGTCGACGAAGTGGTTGATCACCTGTATCCGGTCCGGGTAGACCCCGGCCCGCGCCATCACGTCGGCGAGGAACCGGCTGGGGCTGACGAACACCCCTACCGGGTCGTAGGACCGTAACTGTCGGTGCATCCAGGTCTCCACCGCGAGTAGCGTACTGGCGGATACCGATCCGTCCTTGCACCTGCGCCGCGCGGCGTGTAGCGGACCGCCGCTGACACACGCCTGGCAGACCTTGCCCTGGTCGAGCAGCTGGTAGCTGGGGCAGGCCAGCTTGTAGTCGTGCATGGTCAGCACGCACGGCACCCCGGCGGACCGGGCGGCGGCCAACACCGATGGTGACAGCTGGTGGTAGATGTTGTGCAGATGGATCACATCGGGGGCGAAGTCGGCGATCACCTGGGCCAGGCCGCGCCGACTCGCCGGGGACCAGATCATCCGGCCGGCGGCGGCGATCCGGGGCGCCAGGCCGCGCGGCGGCGGTTCCAGTTCGACGTACGGCGGGAAATGCCCGGCGTACGGCAGCGAATTGTCGTTGTCGGGGTGAGTCATCCCGAAAAAGGCGACCTCGTCCCCAGCGGACCGTTGTAGGTCGGCAAGGTCAAGCAGATATCCCTCGGCACCGCCACGGCGATAGAGGAACTTGTTCACATGGAGGACACGCATCAGTCCGGCCCGCTCGCTCGATCCCGGGGTGCGTCCACCCGGTTATGGTGGCTCAGGACTCCCGTCCCCCGGCTGCTGCCACACGCTATGCACCGACGCGGAGATAGTCCAGCACCGAATCGCCAACTAGCTGATCGGATGATCTCGTGTGGCTGACCAGTCCCTGGCCTGGCATTTCGCCCCGATCTGTAGGTAGCCTGGCCCCGGCCCGACCTCGCCCCAGCCTGGCCACGACGGCTGGAGACCGCTACGAGGAGGACCGGTGAGACACGACGATGAGCCCTCGGCTCTGGCATGGACCGCGCGGCGCGTCGCCCGGCACGCCCGGTGGATCCGGACCGAAGGTCTGCGCCGGCTCGTCGAGGAGGACCGGCTCAACCCGGTGGACCGGGCCGGCACCGCCTGGCGTAAACTGCGCTGGCGTCGACGCCACGGCGTACCCCGTGGCCAGGCCGTACCGGTCTATCTCGTCGGCCTGCAGCGGTCCGGGACCAACATGCTGGTCCGGGGGTTGGAAACCGCGCCCGAGTTCGAGGTACGCAACGAGAACGACCGACGGGTCTTCCACCGCTTCCAGTTGCGCGACGACGCCGTGCTCACCGCCGTCGTGCGTCGCAGCCGCCACGCGTACGTCCTGGTCAAGCCGCTGTGCGACAGCCACCGGGTGGACGAACTGCTCGCCCTGCCCGGCACGGCACCCGGCCGGGCGATCTGGGCCTGGCGCGACGTCGACGACCGGGCCCGGTCGGAGGTCGCCAAGTTCGGCGACGCCAACCTGCGAGCGCTGGCCACCATCGCCGACGGCACCATCGGCCGGCGCTGGCAGGGCCAACGCCTCGACGCCGACACCTACGAACTCATCCACGGCTTCGACTACCGCACGATGGACCGGTACACGGCCGCCGCACTGTTCTGGTACGTGCGCAACAGCCTGTACTACCGGCTCGGCCTGGACCGCCGCGACGACGTCCTGCTCAGCTCCTACGACGCGCTGATCGCCGACCCGGCCGCGCAGGTCCGCCGACTCTGTGACTTCCTCGGGCTGGCGTACCGGCCGGAGTTGTCCGCGCACATCGCCCCCCGCGCGCCGCGCCGCCAACCGCTGCCGATCGACCCGGCGGTCCGTACGCTCTGCGACGACCTCACCGCCCGCCTGAACTCCCGCCTCGCCGGTGACCCACCGGCTCCCGCCACCCCACCTGCTTCCGCCACCCCACCTCGACAAGCCGACACCGACCGGCGTACCCCGGTGAGCGTGGAAAGGACCGACCCGTGACCGAGACCGAGACCGAGACCGCCGAGCAGACCACCACCGACGTGACGCCGTCGCCGACGGCCCCCATCTTCCTGGTCGGCTGTCAGCGCTCCGGCACCACGTTCTTGCGGCTGGTGCTCGACTCGCACTCGCGGATCTCCTGCGGACCGGAGACCCGGTTCCTGCCGGACCTGCGGCGCATCGTCGGGTCCGACTGGGAGCGGCTGGCCCGGTTCGGCTTCCCCCGGGAGGACTGGCTGCGCCGCATCGCCGACTTCTTCGGCGGCGTGCACGCCGACTACGCCGAGGGCCGGGGCAAGGCCCGGTGGGCCGACAAGACCCCGCTGTACGCGATCTCGCTGGACTTCGTCACCGAAGTCTTCCCCGACGCGCAGATCGTGCACGTCATCCGCGACGGCCGGGACGTGGTGGTCTCGCACCGCAAACGGTTCGGCTACTGGTCGGCGGTGAAGTGCGTGGTCAAATGGCCGCGCTACATCCGTACCGCCCGCGCGATGGCCGCCGACCTGCCCGCCGACCGGTACTACGAACTGCGCTACGAGGACGCGGTACGCGAGCCGGAGAAGTCGATGCGGGCGCTGTTCGAGTTCCTCGGCGAACCCTGGGAGGACGGCGTGCTCGACTACGTCGACAAGCCACACGACGTGGCCGGCAAGTACACCGCCGAAGCCGACCGTCGGCGGACTGCCGCCGGCACCGACTCGGCCATCTACGGCTCCCGGGTCGGCAGCCACCGGCGCGAACTCGATCCGTTCCTGCGCCTGCTCGTCGCCGTCTTCTCCGGCCGCATGCTGCGCGAACTGGGTTATCGGTGACCACCGTTACCCGACTGAACGCTGCGGGCCGGCGCGGCGTCGCGGCTGCGCTCGGCGTACTGCTGCTGCTCGCCGGCTGCACCAGCGGCGACGACGACGCCAGCCCGTTACCCGCGCCGACAGCACCGCCGGCACCGCCGAGCGGCGCGCCGCTGCCAGACCTGCCGCCGTACCCGGCCGACACCCACCCGTTCGGCGCGCACTGGGACTGGAACCGCTACGACGAGTTCCTGCCGTACCTGCGCAAGCTGTCCGGGTCGGCGACGTACCACGAGATCAGCTGGTGCAGCATCGAGCCGGTCGCCGGCCAGCCGGACTGGACCGAGTTGGACCGTATCGCCCAGCGCAGTCGTGAACTCGGCATCGCGCTCAACATCAAGATCCGCACCGAGATGTGCTGGGCCACCGGCGGCACCCCGGAGTACCTGCGCGGCCAGGCCAACAAGACCGAGTCGACGATGCCCCTGGACATGGCCGCCTACCAGCGGTTCGTCTCCGAAGTGGTACGCCGGTACACGCCGTACGGCGTCCGGCAGTACGCGATCGAGAACGAGGTGAACGCCCCGCAGTACTGGCGCGGCACCCCCGAGGAGTACGTCACCCTGGTCACCGCCGCCGCCGAGGCGGTGCACGAGGCCAACCCGGACGCCGTGGTGGTCGACTCCGGCATCAGCAGCGTCGCGTACGGCTTCGGGGTGGTCGACCGGCTGGTCCGCGCCGGCCGCGACGACGAGGCGATCGCCGCCTACAACGCGTACTTCCAGCGTCGCATCGGCACCCGGGGCCGCAAGATCCCCGAGGTGGACGCGATCGAGACGCTGCGGACCGCGCTGGCCGACGAGACCAACGCGCGTAACGTCGCGTTCCTGGCCGCCACCGAGCGACTGATCGACGACGGGATCGTGCAGTTGCGCCAGGTGCACTACTACGAGCACTTCGACGGCGTACCGGCGCTGTTGGACTACCTGGCGGCGGAGAACCCGGCCGACGTACCGATCGAGGCGTGGGAAGTCGGACAGTTCTGGCGCGACGGCGACGGCGACGACATCAGCCGGGCCGAAGAGGTCGTCAAGGTCTCCACGATGCTGCTGGCCGGTGGCATCCGGCAGGTGATGTGGCTGCCGCTGGGCTACAACCCGAACAACCGGGCCGGCAGCGAGGTCCGCTACGGCCTGCTCGAACCTGACGGTACGGAACGGGAGGCCGGCCGGATGTTCGAAAGTCTGGCGATCGCCGCGCGGGGTGCCACCGTCACCCCGGTCGACCGCGACGGGCTGACCGGGGTGGCGTTCCAGCAGGGTGCGGAGAGCACCCTGGTCGTCTGGTCCAGCGAGTTCAACGACGATCTGCGGGTCTCACCGGTGCCGAGTCTGCGCGCGGGCGCGGCCGGCGTCGACCTCGCCCCGGCCAGCGGCGAAGTCACCATCTCGGACCGTCCGATGCTGCTGCGTGCCACCGGCTCCCCCGATTCGATCCTCGCCGAAGTCGACTGAGGCGGATCAGTGGAGAAGCATCCGTTCTCGGCCGCCGAGTTCGCCGACATCTACAGCAAGGTGCCGCGACTGACCGCCGAGGTGGTGTGCGTCGACTCGCGCGGTGTCGTGCTGACCAAGCGGGCTGTTCCGCCAGCCCAGGGGAAATGGCACCTACCTGGTGGGACAGTGCACTTCGGCGAACACCTCCACGACGCGGTCCGGCGGATCGCCCGGCGTGAACTCGGGGTGGCCGTGACGGTCGGCCGAATGCTCGGATACATCGAGTACCCGTCACTGTTGCGGGAGGGATACCGTGGCTGGCCGGTCGGCATCGCGTTCGAAGCGACGCCGAGCGGCACCCTGCTGGCCGCCGACGAGCAGGCTGACGAGGTCGGCTGGTTTCGCCGCGTCCCGCCCCGCACGCTGCCGGAACAGGCAGCGTTTCTGGAACGGTTCTTCGCCACTGAGATGAGCATCGGCAGGTCCTGAGCCGAATCAAGGGCGGCGGTCGCATCAACGGCGGCGGTGGTCGAGGATGGCCAGGATCTCTCGGCGGACCTGCTGTGGTTCGCACATCAGTCGGCGGTGTGCGAACCGCACCACCTGGATGCCGGCGGTCGCCAGCAGTGCATCGCGTCGTAGGTCGATCTCACGCTGGGCGGGGCTGCCGTGCGATGCCGCCCCGTCGAGCTCGAAGTCGACCCGTTCCCGTCCGGCGTACACGTCCAGATAGAAGGTACGGCCGCCGCCGACCCGGACCATCTGCTGACGTCGGAACGCGGGCATGCCGGTGCCGACGAAGACGTGCTCGTGGCCCCAGATCTCCAACTGGCTGCGGCAGCCGGTGGCCAGCTTCGTCAGCAACGTCCGCAACGCGGCCCGGTCGGTGAGCCGGGGCAGCTCATCGAGGGCTGTGGTGATCCGGTCCGCGTTCGTCCACCGATCGTTGACCGCCCGGATCAGCGGAGCCGGCCGGTCGATGGCCGGCAGCAGCGGCCAGGACTCGACAAGACTCCGCTCCAGCCGTACCACCGGTTCTCCACCCCGCACCACCACCTGCGGCGGACCGACGACGAACGCCCGCCGGTGGTGCACAGTGAGCCCGGACCGGCTGCGCATTCCCGCGCCGAACGGCACCGTCAGGTGCAGTGCCTCGTCGGCGGGTTGCCGGCGCAGCCCTCAGAGTTCGAGTGCCGTGGTGTGGCTGAACGCGGCCCGTCCGGCGGCGTAGGCCAGTGCCGCCAGTCGTCGCGGCTGCGGGCCGAGAACGTGGATCGGCGACGCTGCGCCGCGGTGGTGGTCGATCAGGTCGGCCGCGACGTAGACGCCGGGCAGTACGTGTCGGAGCCGGCCGGCGTGCACCGCGTTCTCCAACGCCCAGCGCGGCAGCACCTGGTACACCTGGCGGCGGGTCACCACTCCCCCGGTACGGCGCAGGAGTGCGTCGAGCACTGGGTCCATGGCCCTCGACGATGCCCGAGCCGCAGTCCCCTGGGCACGACCGGGTGCGGGTGGGCTGTGGACAGACGGTCGGCTGTGGATCGGGCGATGCCGGCCTCGGTGATGTGCTACCGGTCCCCCTCATGATCAGTTGTCGTATTGACGGGCTCGCAACGGCGTGTCGGCCGTAAACACGACAACTGATCATGAGGCAGCGGGCGGCTGCTCCGGATCGGGCTTGCGATCGTAGGCGGCCAGGGTCGCCTTGTTCGTGCTGGCGTCCTGGAAGATCAGCTCCCACGGGCCGGTGTTGACGTCCATCTCCTTGCCGAATCCGATCCACTTGCCGCTCAGCCGACGCCCGGTGGGCTCGGCCAGGAGTTGGATCGCACCGTGGTAACGGGCACCCCGGTAGTAGCCCTGCGGCGCGGTCTGCTCGACCAGGTCCCGGTGACCACGTTGCCGTCGATGGTCAAATCCATGGTGAGTGGCGCGTCGGACGACCCGGGCAGGCTGCGTACGGTGAGCCGGTCTCCATGCTGCAGCAGCACCACGTAATGCCGACCGGTGAACACGGCACCACGACCTGAGCTGTGGTACTCGTACCGGGACAACCACACCCCGGAGTAGTTGCCGGTCGGCGCGGTACGCGGGGCCGGCCCACCGCTCGGCACCGGCGGGGTGGCGTTCGAAACCTCCACGACGTGGTCTCCTCCCTCGTCGTCCGTGCTGCACAAGCATATGAAGTAGCGGGTACGCATCCGCTGTACTCTCCGGCATGTGAAACTTTCAGGAGACACTTGGTGGTGAACCATGGCAGAAACTGGTGAAACAGCCGAAACCGTCGCTGCTCACCTCCGTGAGGAGATCCGGACCGGCGAACTCGCCGAGGGCGACAAGGTGCCCACTACCAGCGCCGTCATGGACAGGTTCGGCGTCGGCAGAGGAGCAGCACAGCAGGCGCTCAACGCGCTGCGGGCGGAAGGACTTGTCACCTCGCGGCGCGGCGCCCCCGGCATCGTCAAGGGCTGGTTCGCCCGACTCGTACGGGTCATGCCAGATCGCCTGGACAGCTCGAAACAGCTGGGGCGAACCATCCATCAGCATGACGCCGGCGACCGCCCGATCCGCACCGACGTCGAGGTCGACGAACTTCCGGCACCCGACTTCGTTGCCGCAGCCTTCGGCGTCGACGAGGGCGATCCGGTGGTTCGCCGCAAGCGGGTGCACTGGGTGGAAGGTCGCCGCGTCCAGATATCGGCGTCCTACTTCCCCGTCGAGCTCGCACGAGGCACGGCGATCGTCTACAAGAACTCCGGCCCCGGCGGGGTGTACGGCCGGCTTGAAGATCAAGGGTGGAAGCCGACCAGGTTCGAAGAGCGGGTCGTCGCCCGGCCGCCGCATCCCGACGAGATCGATGACCTGGACATCGCACGAAACAAGGCGACGGTGCTGCAGATCACCCGGTACGCGAGGTCCGGTGACCGGTGCGTCGAGGTCAACCGGATGGTGCTGGATGCAGGAGTCTACGAGCTGGTGAACCACTTCGATCTGACAGCCGACACCCACTAACACCTGCAACAGTTGACATGCATATGCAGCTTTGCCATGCTGGGTCTCATCCGACAGGAAGCCCTCCGCCGGGATGTCGTGACCGACTTCCCGGAACCGGGCCGAGACACAGGGAGACCTGCCATGCCAAGCACAGTTCTGGTCGTCGGTCCACGGGAGCTACCCGCGAGCGGGACGGTCGAAGTGTGGGCCGACGCCGGCAGCGGCGGGTCCGGGCAACGGATCAACGTACCGGTCACCGATCTGCAGGTGGCCGAGATGGACAACGGCGCTGGCACGTACGCGATCTACCTGCTCCACTCCCGTCACTGAGCTGACCGGACGCGGGACGTGTCCCGTCAGCTCCTCGGAGACCAGGTGTGCGGCCAGCCGAGCAGGTCGGCGAGGTCGGCGTTGGGTGCGGCGAAGTAGCCGCCGAGCTGGGCGCGCAGCTCGCAGGTCAACTCCCCCGGCCCCCGGTCGGTACGCCGGGTGTGCTGGGCGAACCCCGCCGGCGTGAACGAATCCAGGCCGAGGAACCGCAGCACCCGGTCGTAGACGCCGGCCGGGTCGACGTACATGTCCTCGCTGCGCAACACCAACAGCTGGTCACCCGGCAGTACGGCGTACCAGCGCCGCAGCTGCTCGACGTAACGCCCCCGGGCCAGGTACGAGTGGTTACGCAGGGCGGTGTGCGCGGTCGGGCTGTCCGGTCCGTCGCGCAGCGCGTCGGCCAGCCGCCGCTCCTCGGCGGCGACCGCGTCGGCGAACGACAGCGGTTCGGCACCGTACGAGCGGGTGTGCAGGTAGTGCGAGTAGGCCCGTTCGACCGGATCCCGTAGCAGGGCGATGCACCGGGCCTGCGGCAGACCGGCGGCGACGCGGGCCGGCACGCTCGGGTGGAACAGGTAGTACGGGCTGGCTTCGAAGCTGCGCACACCGGCGGGCCGGACCGGGAAGTGCGCCCGGTACCAGCGCTCACCTCGTCCATGGTGGATGCTGAAGTACTGCAGTTCCTTGCCGGTGGCCGGACGGACCTGCGGGTGCGCGGCCAGGTAGTGGTGCAGCGAAGTGGTACCGCAGCGCTGTCCACCGATGATCAGGAAGTCCGGCGGCGCGCCGAGCTGGCCGGGCACCACCGACCGGGCCCAGGCCCGTGCGCCGCGTACGGTGCGGCGCAGCCGGTCGGTCGTTCCCCGGTTGCCGGTCACCGCGCCGCCTCCTCAAGGGTCGGGGCGGACGTGACGCGGCCACCGGCCGGTCCCGGGCCGCCGTCAGCGCCACCGGCGCCACGACCGGCACCGCGCCGGCCGCCCCGGCGCAGGGTACGCAGGACCATCATGTCCTCCCGGCTCAGCCCCAGCGCCAGCACCACACCCACGTAGACGACCACCACCACCGGCAGCCCGACCAGCAGCTGCTCCGGCCAGCCCGGTAGCAGCAGCCGGACGGCCAACCCGGCGGCGAACGCGGCCAAGCCGGCGGCGAACCCCTTGAGCATGCCGACGGTCACCGGCACCGCGTGGATCAGTGCCCGCACCTGCAGGACCCGGGCGACGTTGACCACGGCCAGCGAGATCGCCCAGGAGATCGCCGCCCCGATGATCCCGTACGCCGGAATCAGCCACAGGTTGAGCAGGATGTTCAGCAACAGGGCGGCGATGTTGTCGTACATGTTGATCGCCACCCGGCCGGACATGTTCAGCACCGTGCCGCACGGTCCGGTGGCCGCGTTGACCAGCTGCCCGACGGCGAGGATCAGGGTGACCGCCGCGCCGGCGGCGAACCCGCCGCCGAAGACCGTCAGCAGGCTCTCCGGGAAGACCAGCAGCGCCACGAACGCCGGCAGCGACAGCCGGACCACCCAGCCGGTGGCGGCACCGTAGATCCGCCGTACCTCGTCGGCCCGCCCCTGGTGGTGCAGGTAGGCCAGGTACGGTCCGAACGCGGCGTTGATCGGGGCGAGCACGAAGATCGCGACGGTGACCAGCCGGGTGGCGACGTTGTAGACGCCGATCTCGTCGTTGGCGAAGAAGCCCAGCATCAGGGTGTCCACCCAGATCAGCCCGGTCGACGACAGCGACGACACCCAGCTGACCGTGGAGAAGCTGAACAGCTGCCGGGGCCGGTAGACGACCGGACCCGGCGCGACCGTACGCATCAGCCGGGCCAGCGCGCCGAGGGCCAGCAGCGCGGCCGACCAGCCGGCGACGACCAGCGCCCAGTAGCTGCCGGTGATCCCGACCCCGGTGATCAGGGCGAGGGCGGTCAGCAGCAGCCGGGTCCCGGGTTCGTAGATCTGCCCGATCAGGGTGAACGGCCGCTGGGTGCGCCAGCCCCGGGTGGCGGCGAGCGCCGCTTCGCAGACGGTCAGCGCCGGCAGGGTCAACGCCACCAGCCGCAGCCCGGTGACCAGGCCGGGGTCGTGCAGCGCGGCGGCCAGCGCCGGGGCGGCCAGGGCCAGCGCGACCGCGATCGCGGTGGCCGAACCGGCCGAGATGGCCAGGCCGAGGCGAATGGTCCCCCGGATCGCCGCCGGGTCGTCGTCGGCCAGGTGTACGGCGACGAAGCGGGTCAGCCCGGCCCGGAACCCGGACAGCGACAGCAGGCTGAGCAGGGCCAGTACGGCGTAGCACTGGGCGTACTGGCCGACCTCGCTGATCCCGAGGAAGCGGGCCAGCAGCAGCATGACCAGGAAGACCGCGCCCTGGTTGAGGACCGCCCCGACCAGGTTGAGCCCGCCGCCCCGGGCCATGCCCCGGATGTGCTGGTCGCCGGAATCGGCGGTGGTCGGCGGCGGCACCGGCTGCGGCTGCGGGTCCGACGGCGTCACCTCGGCGGGCACGTCACCGCCCCGCGTGGGGTTCGAGCGCGCCACCGGACCCGTACACCCGGCCACCCGTGCGGGACGCCTGCCCGACCGGGGTGGCCCGGCCGACCCGGGCCACCGGGATCTCGCGGGTCTCGTCGCCGCCGGTCGGCCGGGGGCCGGACGGTCCGACGGGGTCGCCGGACGGAGTCGCCGGCGGTTCAGTTTCCCGGTTGCGGGCCAGCAGTTCCAGCAGGGCGACCAGGACCACGGCGAGCAGCACGCCGGCACCGGCGACCGGGACCGTGGCGTTGACCAGCGCGCGGGTCCGGGACACCGCCCGGACCGCCCCGACGCTGGCGACCTCCGCCGGATCGGCGGCCTGGGCTTGGGCGCGGGCCGCCTGCAGGCCCTGGCGGGCCGACGACAACGCGCTGGTGGCGGCGTCCCGCTGGGCGATCAACGCTTCGTAGTCGGGCAGTTTGGGGCCGATGGTGTCCAGCCGGCGCTGCCCGGCTTCGATCGCTTCGGTGGCCGCGTCGACCCCCCTGCCGTTGCCGACCGCCTGCATCTGCAGGCGCTGCTGACGCAGGCTGGCCAGCTCGGAGAGGGTCGCCTGGTAGATCTTGTCGGGCTGGGTGACCTCGTTCTCGGTCTCCCAGGCGGTGATCGCGGCGGTCGCCGCGGTCACGTCGGCGCTGGCCGCGGTGACCTGCTCGGTGGCGATCGCCACCTGGGAGGAGAAGAGGAAGGCCAGGGCCCGGTCGGCGGTGGCCACCAGCACCGGCTCGACCGTCGCCCGGTTCGTCGAGGCGTACGTGATCTCCATCTGGCTGCTGGCACCGACCTGGCTGACGGACAGTCCGGACCGCAGCCGGCTGGCGGCGATCCCGGTGTCGGCGGCGACCTCGTCGACCACCCGTGGTGACGTCGCGGCGGCGCTGAACGCGGCGGCGAACTGGTTGGCCGCCTGGTTGCCGGTGTACTGCTGGGCGGCGGCTCCACCGACCAGGGCCGGCGCCGCCACGTACGCGGTCGCGGTGTACTGCTGCGGAGCGATCAGCACCAGGGTCGCGGCCGCCCCGGCGGCCAGGACCGGCACACCGACCAGCAGCCACAGCCGCCGGCGCGCGACGCGCAGGTAGTCGACGATCTCCACGCTATGGCTCCTACTACTCGTACCGGACGGGTGATGCCGGGACGGCCACCGTACCGGTGGTGGCGGCCCGGCCATGGGCGATGGCGCTGGCGGCGGCGGCGAACGCGACGAAGTACCAGAGTGTCACCACGTTGGAGATGACGTTGGAGGCCAGGCTGACCGCGATGAACGCGACCGCGCAGCCGGCGAAGCCGACGGCGACGCCCCGTTCCAGGGTGCCCGGCGGGGCGCGGCGGAGCGCGGTCCGCCCGGTGTGCACGAGCAACACCAGCATGGCCAGGTACGCCAGCAATCCGGCGACCCCGGTCTCGACGTACGCCCGCAGCAGGTCGTTGTGCGGCTTCTTGGCCTGCGGCGTCGCGTGCTGGGTCATGTTGGGCCCGATCCCGGTGACCGGGTTGCGGTTGGCCAACGGAACAATGTCGGTCCAGTAGCCGACCCGCCACTGCAGGGTGTTGCCGGTCGGTCCGCCGCCGACCGAGCGGTCCTGGCCGAGCTGGGCGAACCGGTCGGCCACCGACGGCAGCAGACTGGCCCCGGCGACCGCGACGACGAGCAGGGTGACCAGCATCCGGCCGCTGCGGTGCAGGACGGCGACGACGACCAGGCCGATCGCCGCGCCGAGGATCGCCGACCGGGTGTTGGTGAGCATCAGGAAGATCAGTGACGTGGCGAGCAGCACACCGAGGACCAGCCGGGCCCGGCGGCTGAGGAACCGGTAGACGGCGAAGCCGAAAATGACCAGGAACATCAGGTAGCGGCCGAAGGTGGTGGACTGGCTGAACGGGCCGCTGACCCGGATGAACTGCCCCTTGACTTCGGAAGGGACCTGGCCGAAGAGGCTGGTCAGTACGGTGTAGGCCAGCGCCAACGCGAGCGAGGCGTAGCAGGCCAGCAGGATCCGGCGGATCGCGGCACGATCCGGCATCAGCTGTTCCAGCACGACGAACATCACCACGACGGTGAGGATCCGCAGCGCCTCCAGCAGGCTCGGCGTGGGCCGGTCCGCACCGAGCGCGCTGACCATCGCGGTCGCCCCGACCAGCAGCATCGCCCAGCCCAGCGGGGATCCGCGCAGCCGCCCTTCGCGGCGCAGTTGGGCCGCCAGCCACAGCCCGGCGGCCAACAGGAACAGCACCGCGACCATCGTCGACGGGTCGGTCAGCCGGGACGCCTGCTCGGTGTCGGCGCGTCCGGCGGTCGGCCCGGACAGTTTGACCACGTCGAGCAGGGGCCGTACGGCGAGCATCAGGATCACGTACCCGGAGAACCGGGTCATGGCCAGCACCCCGACGGCGATACCCGCCGCGAGGGCCAGCGGGAGGACCACCCCCCGTCGGTCGCCGGCGGCGAGCGCGAGCCCGGCGCTGAGTGCCACCGCGGCGGCGGCGACGGCGGCGAGAACGCTCAGCACCTGCCCGCCGGTCCGGCGAGGCCGGTCGGGCCGGTCGGACCCGGTGAGCCGGCCGGACCCGGTGAGCCGGCGGGGCCGGGTGTGCGTGGGCACGCCGAAGCCGCCGGACGGCATGGCACCGTCCCGCTCCCGGCCATCCGGCCAGACATCCCGTCGCGTTGTCGTCACCGCACGCCGATCCGCTGTCTCGCTCCACCTGCTGTTGGCGTCCACCGGTGCGGACGGCCCAATCTACGCTCTCAGCCGGGTCCCTGATCAGGCAGTATCTGCCGACCCGCCGGCCATGCGCATCAGCCGTCCGGCTCCGTCCGGGCCCGCTCGTCGGCAGGTCCGGGGGCGTCGGTGAGAACAGTGGAATCGGTGGAGCCGGTGGAGCCGGTGGAGCCGGTGGAGCCGGTGGGACGGCCGGCGTCGGCGCCGACGGCCGAGTCAGATCGCAGCCGACGAGGGCGGATCAGCTGCGGACGGGGGCGTTCCGGCTGCGGACGGCGGGGCGCGAGCAGATCCAGGTAGAGCGCCTCCAGTTCCCGGGCCGCGGCGTCCCAGGTGTATTCGGTGGCGACCCGGTCGCGCAGTCCGCGCGCTCCGGCCCGTTCGCCGTCGGGGTCGGCGACCACCTGCCGCAGGGCGCGGACCAGATCGTCGAGGTCGCCGTCGGCGAACAGCCGGCGACCCGGAGCGTCGGCGGTCAGCACCTCCACGTGGGGGGTGATGTCGCTGGCCACGACCGGCAGGCCGTACGAGGCGGCCTCCAGCAGGGTCAGCGGCAGCCCTTCCAGTCGGGACGGCTGCACGAAGGCAGCCGCGTGCGAATACAGTTCGGCGAGCTGGTCGCCGTAGGCGAACCCGGTGAACACGATCCGTGGGTCGTCGACCGCTTCGGCGCGGACCCGGGCGACGAACTCGTCGCTGAACGACGAGCCACCGACGATCGCCAGCCGCAGATCGGTGTCGACCTGGCGGAACGCGCGGACCAGCAGATCGGCGGACTTCTCCGGGACGAGTCGGCCGACCATCAGCAGATAGCCGCCGGGGGTCAGCCCGAAGCGGGGACCGATGTGCCGGGCCGGAACCTGCCGGGGGGCGCTGACTCCGTTGGGGATGTAGCTCGCCGGGCTGCCGAAGCGGGTCTCGTAGTGGTTGGCCAGGGCGCGGGAGACCGCGACCCGGGCGTTCGGGACGTGGCCGCTGAACAGGTGCGCGGCGCCGAGCACGGTCCGGGCCATCCGGCTCCATTTGGCCCGCTGGTGGTCCAGGCCGTGCACGGTGAGTACGACCTTGCTGCGGGCCAGGTAGCGCGGCAGCGGGGCGACCAGACCGGGCCCGAGACCGTGGTAGTGCACGATGTCGGGCCGTTCCCGCATGGCGGCCATGGTGGAGGTGGTGGAGTGCACGATCGCGTCGAGGTGCTTGCTGGCCACGGTCCGCACCTGACGCAGCCGTACGCCCCGGTAGCGGTCCATTGGCACCGAGCCGTAGCTGGGCCGGCAGTAGACGGTGACCTCGTGCCCCCGGGCGACCAACCGGCTTGCCAGTTCCTCGACGTGCCGTTCGATCCCACCGTAGGTGGCGGGCATCCCCTTCTGCCCGATCATGGCGACCCGCAGCGGCCGATACCCCGCGTCGCCACCGGCGGGACGCCGGTCGACATGGTGCGAATCTCCAGTCACCTGGTGGGGTATGGCCACGATGCCTCCTTGGGGGTCTGCGGTTCAGCGCTGCCGCTCGGCCACCGATTCAGCCAGGGCGGTCAATTCCGTACGCGTCTCGGGGGTCAACGACGCATCGACGAGAACGGTGACCGCTTCCTGGGTACGAATCCGGATCATCTGCTCGATCGACTCGCGCGCGCCGGTGTCGACGATGATCGTCCGCAGCTCCTCGGCGCCAGCGGCGTCCAACTGCGGGTTGCCGAACAACTCGCGCAGCCGGGCCGCCTGGCCACGGTCCGCCATGTTGCGGGCCAGCGCCATCATCACCGTCGACTTGCCCTCTCGCAGATCATCGAGCACCGACTTACCGGTGACCGCCGGATCGCCGAACACCCCGAGCACGTCGTCCCGGAGCTGGAAGGCGTCACCCAGTGGATCACCGAAGGCAGCGTACGCGGCCAGCAGCTCAGGTCCAGCCCCAGCCAGGGCCGCACCGATCTGCAATGGTCGGGTAACCGTGTATCTGGCGGCTTTCATCCGGATTACCGTCAGCGCACTGGCCACCGAACCGTCACCGACGCCGGAAACCAGGTCGAGGTACTGCCCGGCGATCACCTCCGTCCGCATGTTGGCGAAGACCGCGTAGCCGCGCCGGATCCGCTCCGGCGCCAGCCCGCACTCGTGGAACATCTGATCCGCCCAGGCCGCGCAGAGATCCCCGCAGAGCAGCGCGGCGCTGTGCCCGTACCGGCCGGCGTCGCCGCGCCAGGCGGACCGGGTGTGCAGGTCGGCGAAGATCCGGTGCACCGACGGCTCGCCCCGGCGTCGGTCACTGCCGTCCATGATGTCGTCGTGGATCAGCGCGAACGCGTGGAATATCTCCAACGCCGCCGCGGCGGCGACGATCTCGTGGCAGTCGGCCCCACCCGCGCCACGCCAACCCCAATAGCAGAAGACCGGCCGCATCCGTTTCCCCCCGGCCAGCACGAATCGGCGCAGCGTGTCGTACACCCCGCGCGGCGCCCCGTCCGGCCAGTGCGGATCCTGCCGGTCGAGGAAGGCGGCCAGTTCGGCGTCGCAGCGGCTCCGCAGGGATTCACCGGTGCCGGATCCGGGTGCGCCGGGCCGGGCCGGTGCCACGGTCACCGGGTCACCTCCCCCACCGGGGCGCGCGCCGCGTCGCCGAGGCCGGCCAGTTCCAGCAGCAACGACTTGACCTCGGTGGCGGCGACACGGTCCCGGGCCGCCGCCAGGGACGAGCAGAGCAGCACCGGGCCGTCAGCGGGATCCGCCGGCAGCCGGCCGTGCGAGCCACGGACCGCTCGCGCGCCGGCGTCCAGCCCGACCACGTTCATCGTGTAGCGCAGGCCGACCTTCTTGCGGGCCAGGGCGATCGCCGCCCGGGCCTTCGCCGCGCCCGGATTCGCCGGGTCGAACAGCAGCTCCGCCGGGTCGTAGCCGGGTTTACGGTGGATCTCCACCAGCCGGGCGAAGTCCGGTGCCGCCGCGTCGTCGCGCCAGTAGTAGTAGGTGAACCAGGCCTGCGGCTCGGCGACCAGCACCAGCTCACCGGAGCGCGGATGATCCAACCCGGCCGCCGCCTTGCCGTCCGCGTCGAGGACCTCGGCCACCCCGGGCAGCTCGGCGCAGAGCGCGGCCACCGCCGGCACGTCGGCCGGATCCCGCACGTACACGTGGGCGATCTGATGGTCGGCGACGGCGAACGCCCGCGAGGTCCACGGGTCGAGGTACTCCATGCCGGCCTGGGTGTAGACCCGCAGCAGCCCTTCGGCCCGCAGCAGCCGGTTGACGTGCACCGGCTGCGACACGTCGGTGATGCCGTACTCGGACAACGCCACCACGGTCGTGCCGCGCGCCGCCGCCGCGTCCAGCAGCGGGGCCAGCACCGCGTCGAGTTCGGCCGCCGCCCGCCGCGCGTGCGGACCGTCGCCGCCGTAGCGTTGCAGGTCGTAGTCGAGATGCGGCAGGTACGCCAGGGTCAGGTCCGGCGAGTGGTCGGTCATGATCTGCCTCGTGGCCTTCGCGATCCACTCCGACGACACCAGCCCCGCCCCCGCCCCCCAGTAGTTGAACAGCGGGAACGTGCCGAGCCGGTTGGTCAACTGGTCGTGCAGCTGCGGCGGGTCGGTGTAGCAGTCCGGGTCCTTGCGTCCGTCGGCGTGGTAGATCGGCCGGGGGGTCACCGTCCAGTTGACGTCGGCACCCATCGCGTACCACCAGCAGACGTTCGCCACCGTGTAGTCGGGGCGAAGCCGGCGGGCCGTGTGCCACAGCTTCTCGCCGCCGACCAGCGCGTTGTGCTGACGCCACAGGAACACCTCGCCGAGGTCCCGGAAGTACCAGCCGTTGCCGACGATGCCGTGCCCGGCCGGCGTCTCGCCGGTGAGGAACGTCGACTGCACCGAGCAGGTCACCGCCGGCAGCACGGTGCCGAGTTCGGCCTGGAATCCGGTGTCGGCCAGCGCCGCCAGCCGGGGCATGTGGCGCAGCAGCCGGGGGGTCAGCCCGACCACGTCGAGCACGAGCAGCGGATTCATGCGGCGGCCTCCGATCCGGCGGCGGTACGGGTGGCGGTGGTACGGGTGGTGGCGGTACGGGTGGTGGTGCTCAGGCCCAGCGCGATCAGTTCGTCGCGGGCCTGGGCCAGCTCGGCGGCGATCCCGGCGGCGAGCTGCGCCGGCCCGGTCGGGCGAACGTCTGCCGGCAGTACCCCCCAGGTGTAGGTCTCCACGTCGAAGTGGTCACAGTCGGTGCCGTCGACGACCGCGGCGAGGCCGTCCCGGAGGTGCGGCATCGTCGCGGCCAGCGGCGCGACCGGCGCGGCGTGCAGCGGTATGTGGTAGTGCACCCGCCACGGGCCGGGCAACCCGGAGCCGAGGGCCGCGTCAAGGTCGTCGGTCGCCCCGCCGGTGTCCGACCGGGTCTGGTGCAGGAACCGTGGTTCGACATACCCGGCGATCGCGGACCGGTCCCGGACCGGGTCGGTGACCTCCAGCGCGGCCGACACCTGGACCTTGACCACCGGTAGGCCGGCGGCCCGCAGCCGGCCGAGCGCGGCGACCGGCTCCTCCCACGCGCAGGCCAGGTGGGCCAGGTCGACGCAGACGCCGAGCCGTTCGGTGTCGACGTCGGCCAGCTGTTCGGCGGCCTGGGCGGTGGTCTCCACGACGCAACCCGGTTCGGGTTCGAAGCCGACCCGGATGGTTCGGCCGGTGTCGCGTTCGACGTCGGCCAGCCCGGCGGCGAGCCGGTCCAGCATCCGCGCGCAGGCGTCGGCCCGGTCGGTGTCCCACGGCTCGCGCCAAGCCAGCGGCAGGGTGGAGATGGAGCCGCGCTGGGCGTCGTCGGGCAGCAGGTCGGCGAGGATACCGGCCAGCGCCAGGGTGTAGTCGAGCCGGCGCGGGTCGGCCCAGTCCGGGTGGTAGACGGCGTGTTTGACCACCGGTGCCTGGAACGCCTCGTACGGGAACCCGTTGAGAGTGACCACTTCCAGGCCCCGGTCGGTGAGCGCGGCCCGCAGCCGGCGACGGGCGGCCGGGTCGGCAGCGAGCGCGGCGGCGGCCGGCGCGGCCAGCCACAGGCCCAGGCCGAGCGGGTCGGCGTCGAGCCGGTCCCGCACCGGCACGGCGTACGTGTCGAGCTGGTCCAGCACCCCGGCGAGGTCCTCGGCCGGGTGCACGTTGGTGCAGTAGCTGAGATGGACGGTGCACCGCCGCTGGTCGGACAGGCGCATCAGCCACCGCCGCGCATGATCGAACTGCCCTCGAACGTCGGCGCGGGGGCGTCCAGATCGCTGAGGTCCAGCCGCCCGGACTGGCCGTAGAACTCCACCGGATTGCGCCACAGCACCCGTTCGACGTCGTCGTCGCTGAAGCCGGCGGCGAGCATCGCCTCCCCGGTGGTGCGGGTGAGCAGCGGGTCGGAGCGGCCCCAGTCGGCCGCCGAGTTGACCAGGATCCGCTCGGGACCGTACTGCTTGAGGATCTCGACCATGCGCGGCGGCGACATCTTGGTCTCCGGGTAGATGGAGAAGCCCATCCAGCAGCCGGACTCCTTGACCAGGCCGACCGTCACCTCGTTGAGGTGGTCGACCACGACGTGGCCCGGTTCGACGCCGGACTCGGCGACCACCGCCAGGGTCCGTTCGGTGCCCCGCGCCTTGTCCCGGTGCGGGGTGTGCACCAAGGCGGGGAGCTCGTACTCGCGGGCCAACGCCAGCTGGGCGGCGAACGCCTCGTCCTCGGCCGGGGTCATCGAGTCGTAGCCGATTTCCCCCACCGCGACCACGCCATCCTTGGCCAGGTAACGGGGTAGCACGTCGAGCACGCCGACGCAGCGCGGGTCGTTGGCCTCTTTCGGGTTCAGGGCGATCGTGGCGTGGTGGCGGATGCCGAACTGGCTCGCCCGGTACGGTTCCCAGCCGAGCAGCGAATCGAAGTAGTCGACGAACGATCCGACGTTGGTGCGCGGTTGACCGAGCCAGAACGCCGGTTCGACCAGGGCACGCACCCCGGCGTCGGCCATTGCCTGGTAGTCGTCGGTGGTCCGCGAGGTCATGTGGATGTGCGGATCGAAGATGCGCATTCATCCCTCCTGTCTGAGCACGTGGTGCGACGAATCAGCGGCGGCCCGAAGCCGGTCCAGCAGCGCCACCGCGTCCGCCGGCAGGGTCCGACCCGCAGCGGTGCGCTCGTCGGACAACCCGGCCAGCATGATCCGCAGCTCGTCGTCGGCCCGGGCGTCGAGATCGTGTACGGCGGACAGCGGCACCCCGGTGAACACGCACTTGAGCACCGCCTGCCGCCACATCGGCTGGTCCAGGTGCCGGGCATAGCGGCCGAGCGCGGCGGACAGGAGCCGGGTGTC
Organism: Solwaraspora sp. WMMD406; assembly: GCF_029626025.1. Classification (NCBI taxonomy): domain Bacteria; kingdom Bacillati; phylum Actinomycetota; class Actinomycetes; order Micromonosporales; family Micromonosporaceae; genus Solwaraspora; species Solwaraspora sp. WMMD406. The sequence continues at coordinate 2,722,180 of NZ_JARUBF010000001.1, read as the reverse complement.
GTTGGTACGGATCGCGTCGTGCAGCAGCGGGACCGCGCGGTCGCCGACCGGCAGCAGTGGCAGCGCCTTGAGCACCGCCCGTCGCTCGGCACCGTCGCCGTGGTCGTAGCAGTCGGCGATCCGGTCGGCGAGGTCGTCCTGTCCACTGGTCGCCGAGCTGAGGTCCAGCAGCAGCAGGGTCCGGGCGGCCTCGTCGGCGGTCCAGCCGGGAAGGTCCGGCAGGTCGGTGCGGCCACACCGGCGGCCGACGGCGGCGAACAGCGCCGGCAACGCCTCCGGGTCGGCGCGCACCCGGGCGCGGGCGTCAGCCAGCCAGTCCAGAGCGGACGCGCCGCGATCGGATCGGGCACGCAGGGCCGCCACCAGCTGATCGATGACGGGGGACGGGTCCGGGTGGTCGGAGTCGGACGGGACGGGCAGGTTCACGACTGGCCTCCCTCTGGTACGTCGGCACCGGTCGGCGCGATCGGACGCCCGGCCGGCGTAGCGGCGACACGTTCGGCGGTACGGAGAAAATCGATGGATCGGGCGGCAATCGCCGGAGCCGCGTGCGAGTGCCGGGGCAGTTCCACCGCGACCAGCCCCGGGTAACCGGCGGCCCGCAGCGCGGCCAGCACCGGCGGAAAGTCGATCTCGCCGGTGCCAAATTCGAGGTGCTCGTGCACCCCCCGCCGCATGTCGTCGATCTGCACGTTGACCAGGTGCGCGGCGACCTCGGTCACGCAGTCGGGGACCGACTTCGGCTCCAGACACCGACAGTGGCCGATGTCGAGGGTGATGCCGAACAGGCTCGGCGCGCCGAGCGCGGCCCGCAGCCGCCACCAGTCGGCGATGTCGGCGACCAGCATGCCGGGCTCCGGTTCGAAGCCGAGGGTGACGCCGGCGGCGGCCGCCGCGTCCACCACCCGGGCGCAGCCCGCGACGAGCCGGTCCCACGCGGTCGCCTCGTCGATGCCGTCGGGGCACACCCCGGACCAGAACGACACCGCCTCGGCACCCAGGTCCGCGCCGATTGCCACGGCCCGGGTCAGGAAGTCGATCCGGCGTTCGGCGTCGTCGTGCAGCAACGTCGGGGCGTGCTTGTGCCACGGGTCGAGCAGGTAACGCGCACCGGTTTCGACGACCACGGCGAGGCCGAGATCGCGCAACTGGTCGGCGATCCGGGCCACCTTGCGCGGCAGGCCGGCGGCGTACGGGTCGAGATGGTCGTGGTCCAGGGTGAGCGCCACACCCTGGTAGCCCAGGTCGACCAGCACCCGCAGCGCGTCGGCCAGCCGATGGTTGGCGAAGCCGTTCGTACCGTATCCGTACCGCAGCCCGGGAGCCCGGCCGGCGGTGCCGGTACTCATGTCGGGGACACCTTGCGGGCAAGCCGGCGGCCGAGCGGCGCGGCGGCGGAGACGGCCAGCCCGACGGCGGTGGCCACGCCGGCGGGGGTGGCCCCGGACCGGGCGGTGAGGGCGCCCTGCAGGGCGGGCAGGCCGACGATCCCGGCACCGACGGCGGCGCGCACCGGACCGGGCCCGGGGTCGCGGTACACCTTGGCCTGGGCGGCGCCGTACCGGGCGGCGTACCAGACGGCGAGCCCGGCGGCGGCGACCGCACGCCACCGGCGGCCGGTCCGACCAGTGCCCACGGCCGCAGCGTCGGAGTCCGTGCCGCCGTTCCTGGCGTGCGTGCCGCCGTTCCTGGCGGCGACGCGATCCGTGCCGCCGGACCCGGCAGGGGCGGCGGCCGCCAGTGCGATCGCGGCCGTACCGGCGAGGGTCGCCACCGGCAGCCGTCGGTCGGCGCCGCTGACCTCGCTGCGCGACAGCTCGGTGACGGTGTACGTGTGGGCGGCCACGGCGAGCGCCGCCGGTACGGCGGACCGCAGTCGGCCGGTCGCGGTCGCGCCGAGCAGCACGTCCAGGCCACGACAGGTGGCCATCACGGCCGGCCCGGCGGCGGTGTTCTTGGCCCACAGATCGTAGGTCCACACCGCGGTGGTCAGCGGTACGGCGACCGCCAGCGCGCGACGGCCGCCGGTCGCGGCGGCCAAGGCCAGGCTGGCGGTGGTGAGCCCGGCGGCGACGGCGAACGCCGCCGAGGAGCTGATCCGGCCGGACGGGATCGGGCGCTCCGGCCGCTCGACGGCGTCCAGGTCCTGGTCGGCCCAGTCGTTGGCGGCCATCCCGGCCCAGTACAGGCAGACGGACGCGCCGGCCAGTCCGACGGTACGCGGCCCGAGCCCACCGCTGGCGGCGGCTCCGGCGACCACGTCACCGGGTACGGACAGCGCCGCCGGTGCCCGTACCAGCTGTGCCACGTCGCCGAGCCGGGCTCGCCAGTTCCCGCGCCTCGGCGATCGGCCGGGCATCACGCGGCCCTGCCCGGCTCGGCCAAGGACTCCCCCGGGATGCCCGATCCGGCCGAGGACCCTCCCGCGCCGCCGGACTCGTACCGGGCGTGGAGTCCGTGGGTGAATTCGACCAGCACACGCCACTGATCGGACAGGGAGTGCGACCCGGTGCCGAGCGAATCCTTGAAGAAGAAGGCGAGTTCGGGCAGCGGGCCGCTGCGACCGGAGTGCTGCGCGGCGGCGGTGAGCCGGGCGAGGTCGAGCACCAGCGGCGCGGCCAACGCCGAATCGCAGCCGTGCCAGGTGAACTCCATCCGCATGCCGGTGCCGAGGAACCCCGAGAAGGTGATCAGATCCCAGGCCGTCTTGAAGTCGCCGATGTCGTCGACGTACTCGATGCGGGTGTGCCCCTGCGGCTGGTAGCCGAGCGTCTCGGCGAGGACCCGCTGTTTGCTGGCCGCCTTGGCCGCGTTCGCCGCTGGTTCGGCCAGGTTGGCGCCGTCGCCCCCACCCAGCAGATTGGTGCCCGACCAGCTGCGGACCCGCAGGTTGCGCAGCGCGAACATCGGTGCCAGTACCGCCTTGACAAGCGTCTCCCCGGTCTTGCCGTCGTGGCCGGCGTACGGCGCCCGCTCACGGCGGGCCAACTCGTCGAGCGCCGGTAGCCGGGCGCCGGTCGACGGGGTGAAGTCGATGTACGCGTGTCCGGCGCCGAGTGCCGCGTACGCGACCAGTGCGCTGGGTGGCAGGACCGGTTCCGGGCCGGCCAGCGCGGCGGTGAGCGCGGCGAGGCTCTGGTGTGCCGGATGCGGTGGCGGTGCCGGTTCGGTGGTGGAGACGTTGACCACCACCACCCGCCGCAAGGCGTGCCGGTCGCGGAAGGCGGTCAGGTCCGCCGCGATCGCCGCGGCTGTCTCGGCCTGGGTGGCGGCCGTTGGCAGCGGACGGATCTCCGCCTCGACGCCGGCGAGGTCGTCGTGCAGGGCGGCGACGAGCCGGCCGGGCACGACCCCGGCCGACGCGAGCGCGTCGGCCTTCTTGACCAGCGGCGTGGTCGCGATGTCGTGGCCACCGAAGACCAGGTCGGAGAAGCCAGGTAGGGCCGGTCCGCGCAGTTCGGGAAGTTCGGTCACGCAACCGGTGGCCTCGGCCAGGCTGGCACGCAGCGCCAGCGCACCGGTGATGCTGGTGACCGCGACCGAACCACGGGCTCCGATGAGCCAGATTCCCGTACGCATGTCGTGCCTACCTTCCGACAACTGATGTGGTGTTGAAGGGCCCCGTCCACCCGGGCGCGCCAGGGTGGCACCACCGCCGACGGCGCCGAAGTCGGCGTCAACGATGCCGTCGCCGGGCCCGGTCGACCGGACGGACGGGGCTGTGGCAGGCAGGGACGTTCGGCGTACTGGCCCTGCCTCCCCCGCGTTGTTTTCTTCCTTCCTGACCGGGGGCGGGTGGTGCGCCCGCCCCCGGCGTTACCGGATTGCTGCTTCCGGTGCCGGTGACCAGCGGTCACCGGCACCGGGTCGGGTCAGCTCGCGGGACCGAACTGCACCCAGTTGAGGTTGAACATGTTGGAGGTTGGTCCACCCTCGACCGAGCGGAACACCAGGTAGAGCTGGTGTGTCCCGGCCGGGTGGTCGACCGCCACGTCGGTGCTGGTCCAGGCGCTGGAGCCGGCGGTGGCGGCGAGCGTGGTGCTGGCCACCAGCGGTCCGTCCGGCGCGTCGGCCCGCAGTTCGACGACCGCCCGTGGGTTGCCCACGGTCGACGACGAGCCACCGGCGTGGCGCAGCGTCACCGTGTCGATCCCGCCCAGGTTGATCGGGTCGAACGCGATGTAGCCGCCGTTGGTGATCCCGGAGACGTGCTGACCGCCACCGGTGTCGGAGGTGTTGGATACCGACACGCCCTGCTTGACCTGGGCGAACTCGGCCTGCTGCTGGTAGAGCTGGATGGTGGCCTGGCCGACCGTGGTCAGCGCCGGCTGTCCGCCGCCGCCCAGGTCGGTGTAGCTGGCGCTGATACCGCCGAACAGGTAGCTACCCGCGTGGTCGGCACCGTCGGCCGGGGTCGGCAGGTTGCCGGTGCAGCCGGTGGTGGTGGTCTGCGGGTGTCCGTGCTCGTCGTGGCCGAGCACGAAGGTGACCTCCACCCGGTCGCAGTCGATGGTGCCGTCTTCGGGGTCGGTCACGGTGACCGTGTACGGCACCGTGTCGCCCCAGTTGAAGAAGGAACCGGACAGCGGGGTGGCGACCTCGACCGTCGGCGCGGTGTTGCCGACCGTGATGGTGCGGCTCAACGTCGCCTGCTTGCCGTTGGAGTCGGTCACCGTCAGCTGGGCGTAGTACACGCCGTTGCTGGTGTAGGTGTACGACGCGTCCGGGTCGGTGGAGTCGGTGGTGCCGTCTCCGTCGAAGTCCCAGGCGATGCTGATGGTCGCGCCGACCTCCGGAGTACGCGAGCCCTCGCTGGAGAACTGCACGGTCAGCGGGGCCTGGCCGGACGTCGGAGACGCGGCGAGTTCGGCGACCGGGCCACGGGTGCCCTTGACGTAGCGGATCTGGTAAAGCGACGCGTCCGGGTTGGCCCGGAAGAAGCCGTCACCGTAGTCCAGCACGTACAGGGTGCCGTCCGGGCCGATCTCCATGTCCATCGGGTTGTCGAAGACGAACGTGCTGGGCAGGAACCGCTCGACGCCGAAGAACTTGCCACTGCCGTTGGTCCGCATGGTGAACATCCGGTCCCGGCTGAACTCGCCGAAGAACACGGCGTCGTGGTAATACTCCGGCAGCTTGTAGTCCGACTCCAGCGACTCGTCGAACTTGTAGATCGGGCCGCCCATCGGGCCGACGCCACCGGTGCCGATCGCCGGCCACTGGAAGTCGCAGGTGCCGGCCGGGTCGACCAGGTAGCTGTCCCGACAGGTCGTGGTCGCGTTGAAGGTGTACCAGAACTGTGGCTGCTCGACCGGCGGCAGCAGGCTACGGCCGGTGTTGCGGGGGGAGTCGTTGATCGGGGCCGCGCAGTTGAACGGCTCGCCCGACGTCTGGGTGGTGAAGTCGTAGTCGATGTACGGCAGGGTCGGCGAGTAGCAGTACGGCCAGCCGTAGTTGCCCGCCTTGTTGGTGGCGAACCATCGGCCGGTGCCCTCCGGGCCACGGGTGGCACTCGGGTTACGCGAGTCCGGCGAGTAGTCACCGATGTAGACGAAGCCGCGCTCGTCAACGTCGAAGCGGAACGGGTTGCGCAGACCCATCAGGAAGATCTCCGGGCGGGTCTGGTCGTCGAGGTCCTGCGATTCGGGGAACAGGTTGCCGGCCGGGATGCTGTAGCTGCCATCTTCTTTCAGCTTGATCCGCAGCAGCTTGCCACGCAGGTCGTTGGTGTTGGCCGAGGACCGGGCGGCGTCGTACGCCGGACCGCGGGTCAGCGACCGGTTGATCGGCGTGTAGCCGTCCGAGCCGCTGGCGTTGGTGTCGTCGCCGGTGACCAGGTAGAGCAGACCCTTGCCGTCGAACTTGACCTCGCCGGCGACGTGGCAGCAGGCACCCCGGTCGGTGTCGACCTTGAGGATTTCCTGCTCGGTCGACAGGTCCAGGTGCGGCGTGGGCTCTTCGACGAACTTGACCCGCGACAGCAGGTTGTAGCCCTTGAAGGCCTCCCACACGCTCGGGTCGTCACTGTTGGCCGGCGCGTCACCCTCGTTGACGCCCGGCGTGGCCGGGTCGTCGACCGGGGTGTCCAGCGGCGGCGCGTAGTAGAGGTAGACCCACTTGTTCTCGGCGAAGTTCGGGTCGAGGGTGACCGACTGCAGGCCGTCCTCGTCGTGCTGGTAGACCGGCACGCTGGTAATCACCGGGCTGGCGCCGGAGGCCGGGTCGTAGAGGCGGATCTCGCCGGCGCGGGTGTTGTGCAGCACCCGGCCGTCGGGCAGCACAGCGAGGCTCATCGGCTCACCGGGCTGGTCGTTGAGGACGACCCGCTCGTAGTTGGATTCGACGGTCGCACCGCAGTCGCCTTCGGCCGCGCCGGCGGCCCACTGGATGCCGCCGAGCAGGTGCTTGCGGACGGCACCGACGGTGAAGGTGTCCGGGGACGAACCGAGACCGGTGTACCAGGACCGGCCGCCCTGGTAGTCCTGACACCAGGAGACCGGGTGGTCGTAGCCCATGCTGCTGCCGCTGATCGTGTCGGTGTCCACGGTGGCGAGCACGTGCTGGATGCCCCGAACGTTCTCGGTGAAGTTCAGGTAGTTTTCGTCGATGGTCAGCTCGCGGGAGATGGTGCTGGTCGACGGGTGGTAGCGGTCCGCGACGTCGATCACGCCGGCACCGCTGGCGGTGGTGCCGGTCGAGGTGGTGCCGACCAGGTCGCGGTAGAACGCCCAGTCCGGCTCCGCGTCGACGGCGGCGTGTACGCCGAGGTAGCCGCCGCCGGCCTGGACGTAGTCCTCGAAGGCCTCCTGCTGGACGTCGTTGAGCACGTCACCGGTGTTGTTCAGGAAGACCACGGCGCTGTAGTTGGCCAGGTTCTCCGGGGTGAACACGGTGCCGTTACGGGAGACGTCGATGGTGAATCCGTTGTTGTTGCCGAGGGTGCGGATGGCGTTGACGGCCTTGGCCGTCGACGGGTGGGCCACTCCCTCGGTGCGGGTGAACACCAGCACCTGGTAGCTCTCGTCGTGGTCGTGTCCGGGGTGGGCGGCCACTGGCGCGGTGGCGATCATGGGCGTGACGAGTGTCGCGCCCGCGGCGATGGCGAGCCATCGCCGGGCGGTTCTTGTCATCAGTCGTTCCTCCGGGGGTTCGGGAAGGCCGCGAAGCCTCACCGTGGGCACTGAGTCCGTTGGGTACGGACAGTTGCGGTTGGTGCCTCACCCCTGGCGCGGTGCCACAGCCGCCAAGGTTGTGCTTACGCCGTACTGGCCGTCCGGCGTGACCGGGGAATCCCGATCCGGTCACGCCGGACGGACCGTCCTCGTGCCCCGCGGATCACCCGGCGCGGGGCGCAACCGCGCCGGGTGATCCTCGCCCACGGGGACGAGGTGTCTTGGTCAGACCTGGTCCGTGGTGAGAGCCGATTCCACGGTGGTCCACTGCCCCACACCGGCCGAGCGTTCGACCGCGTCCAGCACCCGTTGGACCTGCAACGCGTCGGCGAACGACGGTGTGGGGTCGATTCCGGTCGCCACCGCTTCGACGAAGTCACGGACCTCGTGGGTGAACGAGTGCTCGTACCCGATGCCGTGACCGGGCGGCCACCAGGCCGACAGGTACGGATGGTCGGGTTCGGTGACGATGATCCGGCTGAAGCCCTGCTCGACGCCGGGCCGGGTGGCGTCGTAGAACTCCAGCTCGTTCATCCGCTCGAAGTCGAACGCGACCGACCCGAGCGAGCCGTTGATCTCGATCCGCAGCCCGTTCTTGCGTCCGGTGGCGAACCGCGTCGCCTCGTAGTTGGCGATCGCGCCGCCGTCGAGCCGGGCCATGAACAGCGCGGCGTCGTCGACGGTGACCTCGCCGGTGGCCGGCTCGCCGCCGTCGGCACCGCCGCCACCGGCCGCGGCGGTCAGACCGCTGGAGCCGGCCGGCAACGGTCGGTGCGTGACGAACGTCTCGGTAAGCCCGCTCACCGTGGTGATCCGCTGACCGGTGACGTACTGAGTGGCGTCGATGATGTGCGCGCCGATGTCACCGAGCGACCCAGAACCCGCCTTGTCCTTCTGCAACCGCCAGACCAGCGGGAACTCCGGGTCGACGATCCAGTCCTGCAGGTACACGGCGCGGATGTGGCGGATGGTTCCGATCCGGCCGGCGTCGACGAGCTGACGCATCAGCGTCACCGCCGGCACCCGCCGGTAGTTGAACCCGCACATCGACCGGACCCCGCTGGCCCGGGCCGACTCCGCGGCCGCGGTCATCTGTTCGGCCTCGGCCACGGTGTTGGCCAACGGCTTTTCGCACAGTACGTGCTTGCCGGCGGCCAGCGCCGCGATCGCGATCTCGGCGTGGCTGTCGCCCGGGGTGCAGATGTCGATCACGTCGATGTCGTCCCGGGCGACCAGCGCGCGCCAGTCCGTGGTGTGCGACTCCCAGCCGAGCCGGTCGGCGGCTTGCGCCACCTGCGCCTCGTCTCGGCCGCACACCGCGGCCATCCGGACCCGCGACGGCAGGTCGTAGACGCGGTTCACGGTGCGCCAGGCCTGGGAATGCGCGGCACCCATGAACGCGTAGCCGATCATGCCGACCCGCAGTTCGTTGTGTTGAGCGGACAAGGTAAGCCTCCCCGTGAGGATCAGAACCCGAGCGGCAGGTACTCGCTCGCGTTCTCCTTGGTGATGGTTTCCGAGGCCAGGATGATCTCCTTGGGCACCTGCAGCTCGACCAGGTCGGACATGCCCTTGCCCTGGGCGATCAGGCGGGCCAGTGAGATCGCCGAGGAGGCCATCGACGGGCTGTAGGTGACGGTCGCCTTCAGCACCGTGTTGTCGGCCTGGATCGCCTCCATCGCCGCCCGCGAGCCGGCGCCACCGACCATGATGAACTCCGACCGGTTGGCCTGGTTGATCGCGGCCAGCACGCCGATGCCCTGGTCGTCGTCGTGGTTCCAGAGCGCGTCGATTTGCGGCAGCGCCTGCAGCAGGTTGGCCGCCTCGCGTTGGCCGGAGTCAGCGGTGAATTCCGCCGCCCGCCGGTTGGCGATGGTGAAGCCGTGCACCTCCAGAGCCTCCCGGAAGCCGTTCGAGCGCTCCTGGGTCAACTCCAGCGCGTCGATGCCGGCGATCTCCGCGATCACCGGGTTCGCGATTCCCTTGGCCTGCATCTGGGCGGCGATGTAATTGCCCGCCGAGACGCCCATGCCGTAGTTGTCACCCTTGATCTGGGTGCGGTAGGCCAGCGCCTGGTTGAACGCCCGGTCCAGGTTGACCACCGGGATGCCGGCCTCCATGGCCTGCAGCCCGCTCGCGGTGAGTTCGGCGCCGTCGTGCGGCAGCATCACGATGACGTCCGGGCTCTGCGAGATCAGGGTGTCCAGCGCGGCCCGCTGCGCGGCCGCGTCGGCACCGGCCTCGACGGTGAGGAACTCCACGTCGGAGTACGCCTCGGCCTGGGCGCGGGCGTTGTTGGTGATCGCCGCGAGCCAGCCGTGGTCCGCCGCCGGTGCCGAGAAGCCGATGGTGACCGTCTCACCGGGCTCGGAGTTGGCGTTGCCCTGGTTGGCTGCCTGGGTCTGGGTGTTGGTCGGCGCGGCCTCGTTGCTGGTGCACGCGGTCAGCAGTACACCAGCACCGACGGCGGCGCCGCCGACGAGCAGCCGACGACGTGACGCGTCGGCGGCGCCGCGGGCACCGAACAGGGCCCGGCGGGAAAGTGCGGTCATGACGACCTCCTGGATCGGAAGGTGAAGGGGTTATCGGGGTGTGCGGATCCCGGCGGCCGTCACAGTCGACGGTCACCGTGGTGCGTGCGTGGTGCGATCAGGGTGGCCTTACCCGGCCGGGTCAGGCCAACCAGGTCAGGCCGGTTTTCGGGTCAACAGCTGGCTGAGCGAGTTGAACCGGAACTGCTGGATGAGCACGGCCGCCACGATGATCCCGCCCTTGATCATGTTCTGGGATTCGGTGGAGAGGCCGTTGATGGCGAACAGGTTGGTGATGGTGGAGAAGACCAGCACCCCGAACAGGGCGCCGATGATGGTGCCGCGGCCACCGCTGAGCAGCGTGCCGCCGATGATCGCCGCGGCGATCGCGTCAAGTTCGTACAGGTTGGCCATGGCGGCCTGGGCCGAGTTGGCCTGGGCGGTCAGCATGATCGCCCCGATGCCGCAGCACAACCCGGACAGCCCGTAGATCATCAGCGTGTGCAGGCGGACGTTGATGCCGGCGAGCCGCGCCGCTTCGGGGTTGCCGCCGACGGCCACCGTACGGCGGCCGAAGGTGGTGCGGTTGAGCAGCACCCAGCCGGCGGCGACCACCGCTGCGAGGATGATCACCAGCAGGGGGATGCCGAGAATCCGCTCGGTGGCCATGCCGTTGATCACCGTCGAGGTGGAGACCTGCGTCTGCTTGCCGGAGATGAGTGCGGCCAGACCTCGGGCGGCGACCATCATGGCCAGGGTGGCGATGAAGGCCACCAGCCGGCCGTACGAGATCAGGATTCCGTTGACCAGGCCGACGCAGAGTCCGACGGTCACGGCGGTGAATATCATCCCGCCGGGTCCGTAGCTCTGGGTGGCCAAGGTGGTGGCCCACACACCGGCCAGCGCCATGATCGCCCCGACCGACAGGTCGATACCGCCGGAGATGATGACGAATGTCATGCCGACGGTGACCACGCCGATCGCGGACGCCTGCTGCAGGATGGTGAAGACGTTGTTACGGACCCAGGTCGGGTCGCTGTAAAGGTCAGGTCGGGTGACGGCACCGATGACGACCAGCACGACGAGGACTCCGACCAGCCAAAGGTTGCGTCGGGCGTACTCGCTGGCGTCCGAGCGCCACCAGCTCTGCCGGGGTGGTGCGTCCGTGCCGTGCGCCGGCGACGCTGCCGGCTGCTCCTTACCGGGTACGGTTGCCGTGGCCTCGTCCGCGGTCACAGTCCTACTCCTTCGCTCACCGGCTGGCCGCTGGCCAACTGGTCGGATCGCCCGGTCACGCCGCGGCGCCTTCCATCGACGACCCCGCCATGACGAGGTCGAGCACGGTCTCTTCGTCGATCTCACCGGCCGGGGCCTCGCGGATGACGCGGCCTTCCCGCATCACCAGCACCCGGTCGGCCAGCCCGAGCACTTCCGGTACCTCACTGGAGACCAGCAGTACCCCGACGCCTCGCGCGGCCAGGTCGTGAATGACCTGGTACAGCTCGGCGCGGGCACCGACGTCGACGCCTCGGGTCGGTTCGTCGAGCAGCAGCAGCCGGGTGTCGCCGAGCAGCCACCGGCCGACGACCACCTTCTGCTGGTTGCCGCCGGAGAGCTGCCGCACCGGCCGGTGCACCCCCCGGGGCCGCAGTTCCAGCGAGCTGGCGACCCGTTCGGCCTCGGCGACCTCGCGCCCGGCCTGAGTGAAGCCGACCCGGGACAGCTGGGCGAACGTCGCCAGCGTCATGTTGCGGAAGATCGGTTCGCCGAGCAGCAGCGCCTGGCTCTTGCGCTCCTCCGGGGCCATGCCCATGCCGGCCCGTACGGCCGCGCCGACACTGCCGGGCCGAATCGCCCGGCCGGCCATCCGGACGGTGCCGGACTGCGCGGTACGGGCACCGAAGATCGTTTCGAGTAGTTCGGATCGACCGGAGCCGACCAGTCCCGCGATGCCGACGATCTCGCCGCGCCGTACGGTCAGCGACACGTCGTGGAACTCGTCCGCCCGGCTCAGGCCGGTGACCTCCAGCAGTTGCTCGCCGTGTGGGTTGGGCTCACGCTGGGGGAAGACGTACTCGATCGACCGACCGGTCATCCGGCTGACCAGCTCGCGGGTCGGGGTGCTCTGCGCCGGCAGGTTCTGCGCGGTGGTCCGGCCGTCCTTGAGGACGGTGACCCGGTCGCCGATCTCGCGGATCTCCTCGAGGCGGTGTGAGATGTAGATGACCGCGATTCCCTGGGCGGTGAGCTCCCGGATGATCCGGAACAGGTTGTCGACCTCGTCGTGGGCCAGCACCGCGCTCGGCTCGTCCATAATGATCAGCTTGGCCTCGTGGGACAGTGCCCGGGCCATGCTGACCACCTGCTTGCCGGCGGCCGGCAGCGACCGGACCAGCCGCCGGGCCGGGATCTCGTCGTGCCCGAGCCGGGCGAGGATGTCGCGGGTACGCCGGACCATCTGGCCACGGCGGACGAACCCGGCGGTACGCGGCTCGTGGCCGAGGAAGACGTTCTCCGCCACCGAGAGGTCGTCGACCAGGTCGAGTTCCTGGTAGATGGTGGCGATTCCGGACCTCATCGCCGCCTGCGGGTTGGCGAACCGGACCGGCCGGCCCTGCCACTCGACACGGCCGGAATCGGGGCGGTGCACCCCGGCCAACACCTTGATCAGGGTGGACTTGCCGGCGCCGTTCTGGCCGAGCAGGCAGTGCACCTCGCCGGCCCGGACCTCCAGCTGGACCCCGTCGAGGGCGCGGACGCCGGGGAAGGTCTTGACGACGTCGGTGAGCCGCAGGACCACCTGGCCGCCGGCCTCGACCTGCGGGGCGGCGGTGGTGGCGTCCACCGTGTCCGCCGGCGCGCCGGTCGGCTGCCCGTCGACGGGCTCGACGGCGCTCACGACGCCTGCTCGAAGGCGACGTCGCTGGCGAGCACGGCGGCACCGGTGACTCCGGCGCGCGAGCCCAGCTCGGACAGGACGACCGGCAGATTGCCGGTGGCCAGCGGCAGTGACCGCCGGTACACGACGCTGCGGATCTCGGCGAGCAGGATATGGCCGAGGTGGGCCAGTCCACCACCGATCACGATCATCGAGGGATTGGCGAAGCTGACCAGGCCGGCGAGCACCCCCCCGAGTCGCCGACCGCCGTCGCGGATCAGCCGGATACAGGTCACGTCGCCCTCCATCGCGCATGCCGCCACGTCGCGGGCGGTGATCTCGGAGCCTTGGGCCAGTCGTTCGGCCAGCGCGGGTGAGGTGCCGGAGCGGGCCGCAGCGATGGCCTCCTTCGCCAGGGCCGCGCCGCTGAACAGCGCTTCCAGGCAACCGACGTTGCCGCACGAGCACATCGACCCCTGGGGGTCGACCTGGATGTGGCCGATGTCGCCGGCGCACCCGTCGATTCCCCGGTAGACCTCACCGGAGAGGTAGATTCCACAGCCGACCCCGGTGCCGAGCTTGACGAAGAGGAAGTCGTCGACCGAGTGGGCCACGCCGCCGTGCCGCTCGCCGATCGCCATGATGTTCACGTCGTTGTCCACCACCGCCGGGCAGCCGTGCTCCCGGGTGAGCAGCTCGCGGACCGGAAAGCGGTCCCAGCCCGGCATGATCGGCGGAGAGACCGGAACGCCGTCGCGGTAGCTGACCGGGCCGGGAACACCGATGCCGATCGCGTCGAGTCGCTCGTGGACGCCCTCCACCCGCGCCTTGGCGAGGAGTTCGTTGATCCGGTGCAGGATCACCTTGGGTCCCTGTCGGATGTCGGCGGCCTCGGTGAACGCCGCGACGGGTTCGAGCCGGCCGTTGGTGATCTCGACGTCGACCGAGCTGGCCCCGAGGTCCACCGCGGCGAACCGCAGATTGGGGTTGAGCTCGACCAAGGTCGAGCGACGGCCGCCCCGCGAGGCGGCCATCCCCGCCTCGGTCACGAACCCGGCGGCGACCAGCCGCTCCAGCTCGGACAGCAGGCGAGGCCGGGGGATCTCCAGGTGGTCGGCCAGCTCGGCGCGGGAGACCGAGCCGCGGTCGCGCAGCAGGCGCAGCAGCTGCAGGTGCAACGGGTCCGCCGTACGCATGGAGTCCACCTCCGACAGTTGGTTAACGTCGACGCGACATCGACGTGTCGTGCTCGAAACAGTAGGAGCCTTCTCACTCTGTGTCCAGAGCTTTGATCTTCAGACTCGAAACTTTTTCATTCCGTGACAGAAGATTTGTCTGAGACTGAGAAACCTGGTCTGACCAGGACAGCCGGGCCCGGTGTGGGCGCGAGCGGCCGAGCGAACCGCCGTGGCGGTCGTCGAACTCACGAGCGGTGCCGAGCGGTCGGATGGCTCGGTCACGCGTCGCGTGACCGAGCCATCCGACCATGCCACCTCAGGAAGGGCAGGTGACCCGTACGTCGCCGACGGCGGTCCGGACGGACCACCGCCGGCGACGGCGAATCACTCCGCTGTCTGGCTGTAGACGGTCAGCTCGGCCATGTGCTGGTAGCTGCGCTCGGCGAACGCCAGCGACTGGCCGGGGTTGGCCGCGCCACCGGGAGCGGTGTCCTGCTCCCAGTTGGCGTGGTGGAAGTCGTAGTGCCCGATGGTCTGGAAGAACTGCTGGAAGTTGATGTCACCGTCACCCAGCGGAGTCATCTCGTAGCCGTTGGACAGGTCCACGTTCTTGTTGCCGTCCTTGGCGTGGAACAGCGGGAAGCGACGCGTCCGGCGGGCGACGGTCAGCAGCGGGTCGAAGACCCGGGTGCGCTGCTGACCGGCCGAGTTGGTGAAGGTGTGGTGCTTGTGCCGGGCGACGTAGCCCCAGTAGATGTCCATCTCGAAGTAGACGTACTGGGCGTCGGTCTTCGCCATGAAGTACTCGAGCTTGCGGGTACCCGAGGAACGGGTCGGCCGTCCCTGCTCGTCCAACGGCCCGGCGTCGAGCAGGAAGTTGTACGCGGAGTCGTGGTTGTGCGTGTACAGCCGCATCTTGCGTTCCTTGGCCTGCCGGCCGAGCTCGTTCCACAGGTCGGCGGCCGCGTCCCAGTCCGCCTGGTACGGGCTGTTGGTCGGGTCGCTTCCGGTGCCGATGTTCTTCATGCCGAGCTCTTCGGCGATGTCCAGCTGCTGCTGGAACGTGTCCGCCCGGATCGACACGTGGCAGCCGTTGGCGACCAGCCCGTTGTCGTCCAGGATCTTGCGGATCTCGGTCGGCGTGATCTGCCGGCCGAGGATCGAGGTGTGCTGGTTGTAGCCGGCGAACTCGATCTCCTTGTAGCCCATCTCGGCGAGGCGGGCCAGAACCCGCTCGAAGCCGTACGGCACGCCACTGTCGTCCGGGGCGGCGCCGATCCGGTCCCGCACCGCGTACAGGATGATGCCCCGGTTCTGCTCGGGGATCAGCGGGTCGACGGACCATCCGCCGGCGGCCCGCGCCGGACGGTTGGTCTGCAGGACCGGCAGGCCGGCAGCGCCGAGTACGGCGGCCGCACCTGCCGAGGCCGCCAGGATCTTGCGGCGCGTGAGCGCGGGGTTGGGCGGAGTGAGCTGACCGTTACGGCGTAGCACCTCGTCCATTCTTGTCCACCTTTCTAGGACGGCTCGTGAGCCGTCGGATGACGAGTGAGGAGGGGATCGGGGTGTACGGAGCCGCACGCCGCCGAAACGCGTGACTCCGGGGCGGGTTGGGTTGGGGTTGTGGTGGTGGTCGGCCCCGCTGACGCGGGGCCGACCACCACCACGGCTGCTCCCGCCACGCCCCTGGCGGTGCAGCCTGGGCCCACGTGGACCCGTGATCGCGACCCGGCGTTTACGGCGCTGTGTCGCTGGTGTTACGTCTGGGGCAGACAGTAACCCCGGAGACCTGGGGAAAGAAAGACCCTGAAGAACCAAACTTTCTGGTGAACCGCCGATGGCTTTGTCCTCCACCGGGCAGAAGTATGGCGGGGGTTGTCCAGATTGATCGATGATGGTCGCAGCGCCTCGACCAGATCACGCGCAGAGCAGCCTACCGACCCGGCGGCCGGCGATCACCAGGCCGAGCGCGGCGACCCCGAGCAGATAACAGACATCGAACACCTGGATCCAGCCAACCGTGTCGACGGCGATCGCCCGGATCAGGTCGACCGCGCGGTACAACGGCGTCACCTCGACCAGCCACCGCAGCACCGAGGGATAGTCCCGCGGCGGCACGAACGTGCCGGAGAACAGGAAGACGGCGAACTGTGCCGAGCCCATCAGGTCGAAGTCCTGCCAGCTGCGCATGTAGGTGGACAGCGCCATGCCGAGCCCGCCGAACGCGAAACCGGTCAGCACGGCAGCCGGAAACGCCAGCAGGGCCCGGGGGACGGTGGTCAGTCCCATGGCAACCATGACCACCAGGAAGGCCGCCGAGTAGACACTCCCCCGGGCCATCGCCCACCCGAGTTCGCCGAAGGCCAGCTCGGTCGGCCGGACCGGCGTCGCCAGGATCCCGTCGTAGAGCTTGACGAACTTCATCTTGGCGAAGAAGTTGAACGTGGTCTCCGACAGCGCCCCGGTCATCGCCGAGGCAGCGAGCATGGCCGGCGCGACGAACGCCGCGTACGCCACCGACGTGCCGCTGGGCAGGGCGATGTCGCCGATGAGCCGTCCCACGCCGACTCCGATCGAGAACAGGTAGAGCACCGGCTCGACCACCCCGGAGATCAGCACCACCCAGTACGCCGATTTGAGAGCCGCCGCGTTGCGCTCCACCACCGACGCGGCCCGATCCACAGACGCGCCCAGTCCGAGCATCCGGGGCAGGACGAGGGTCACCATCACGTTCTCCTCACGGGCCGGCTAGTGAACGAGACGGCTACGGAACCGGGAGACTGCCAGCAGCCACCCCCCGACCACCCACAGCCCCAGGTAGACCAGGTGTCCGGGCACCGACCAGGCAGGGGCGAGGCCCAACGCCGCCGCCCGGCACAGATCCACCCCGTGCCACAGCGGCGACAGGTACGCCAGCGGCCGTACTACCGGCGGCAACGACTCGACCGGGAAGAACACCCCGGCGAACAGCGTCATCGGAATGACCGCGAACCGGAACACGATGACCATGTAACTGTCGCTGCGGATGGTGGCGGCGAAGGCGGCCACCGGCAGCGCGACGGACGCGGCCAGCAGCAAGGCCACCGGCAGGGTGAGCATCGCCCGGCCGGAACGCAGCGCCCCGAAGGCCGCCGCGACCACGACGAAGGCGACGGCGCTGGCCAGCACCCGCACCAGCACGAACGCCAGCAGCCCACCGACGATGTCGATGATCCGTAACGGTGCGGCGATCTGCGAGTAGTAGGTCCGCTGCCAGCTGAAGCCGCCCAGCACCGGCCAGGACGATTCACCGATCGCCACCTGCATCGCGGTGGACGCGATCAGACCGGGAACGATCCAGTCGAGGTAGGGCACGCCGCCGATCCCGCCGTCGACGTAGGCGCCGACACCGACACCGAAGCTGAGCACGGTCAGCAGCGGCAGCAGGAACGACGAGAAGACGCTCGCCCGCCAGGTCCTCCGGTAACCGGTCAGGTAGTACTCGAACACACCCAGTATCGGCCCTACCCCGCGTGGCCCCCCTGCGCTCGGCGGATCCGACTGCGGAGTGCCCGCGCCAGGTCGATCGGCACTGGTCAGCGACATCCGTGGCCTTTCCCTCGTGCCGATCTCGTCCCTCGTGCCGATCTCGTCCCGATCTCCGGTCGGGTGCGGCGACACATTCCTACCGCCCGAGTACGACAAGACCGGGTACGCCGCGCTCGCCAGCACGATACGACGTGACGTTGCGACGTTCACCTCGATTACGGGACGGCCGGCCGACCCGTCCGACGACGGCCGACCGACGACCGTCGCGGGCTCGCTCGGCCCGGACGCGGGGCGGCTCCGGGGGTACGGCCTCAGTCGTCGGTGACCAGGACCTCGGCGAGTGGCCGGCGGGGGGCGGCCGCCGGCGGGCCGCATCCCACCCGGATGATCATCTGCGCCTCGACACCACGTTCCGGGTTCGCGAGCATCCGCCGGATGGCGGGGATCTCCAACGGCTGGCTGATCGGGGTGGTCGCGAGGTGGTGCACGGTGGCCAGCAGCAGCACCCGCTGCAACGCCTGACCGGCGGCAACCCAATGCCGCTCGGTGCCGCCACGAGTGGTGAGCACCAGAATCGTCGGAAACGGCTCGAACCGTTCGGTCGACCGTACACGTCGCGGCGTGGCCAGGCCGACGTCACGCAACGGCTTCATGCCCGTACGGGCGGACCATCGGCGACGGCCGACCGGCGGAGTCAGCGGACCCGGACCGACCAGTCGGCCCGACGCAGTTCGTACTCGACCTCGCCGTGCTCGACACCCTCGATCGGATCGTCCCAGAGCAGGTGGAAGACCCGGACGAGACGCAGACCGACAGCCTCCATGACCCGGCGCGAGGCGACGTTGACCGCCATCGTCTCGGCGAAGACCCGGTCGACGGTGGGATGGGAGAAGGCCAACCGGATCAGTTCCCGGGCACCTTCGGACGCGTAGCCGTACCCCCAGAACACCCGGCGGAGTCGGTAGCCGAGCTCGACGTCGGTGATCTGGCCGCCACGCGCGACCGGGCCAGCAGGGTCGGTGCCCGCGTCCGGGCCATCGGCGACGGCCGGCTTGAGCGCGAACCAGCCGACGAAGGTGCCACTGGACCGCTCGATCGCCGCCCACTTGCCGAAGCCAGGAAACCGCAGGTAGTCGCGCAGAATCGCGGGCAGCACGTCCCGGCGGATCCGCTCCTGCGGGGTCGGACGGCCCCCGGTGAGGTAACGCATCACCTCGGGATCGCTGTCCAATTCGACGAGCAAGGACAGGTCGTCGGCGGTGAATCGGCGCAGGAGCAGCCGGTTGGTCTGTGCGATCATGCCCGGACCAGTCTAGTCGACGAGCGTCCGGCCGGTCAGCCGCAGAAAGACGTCCTCCAGACCGCTACGCCTGATCAAGGCGCTGGCCGGTGCCAGCGCCCGGCTGTGTACCTCGTTCAACGCGGCGTCGCCGTCGCCGGTGTACAGCAGGATCCGGTCGGGCAGCACCTCGATCCGGTCGGCGACGCCAGCGAGCTTGCCGGCGAACCCGCTCTGGTCGTCGGCGGGAAAGCGCAGCTCGACGACTTCCCGGGTGGAGTAGCGGCTGATCAGGTCCCGAGGTGAACCCTCCGCCACGATCCGACCGCCGTCCATCACGACCAGGCGGTCGCACAGCTGCTCGGCCTCGTCCATGTAGTGCGTCGTCAGCACCAGAGTGACGCCGCGCTGCTTGAGCCGGAACAGCCGTTCCCACACCAGGTGGCGAGCCTGCGGGTCGAGACCGGTGGTGGGTTCGTCGAGCAGCACGATGTCCGGCTCGTTGACCAGGGCACGGGCGATCGTGAGTCGGCGCTTCATCCCGCCGGACAGCGGCTCCACCTTGCTGTTGGCCCGCTCCCGCAGCTGGACGAAGTCGAGCAGGTCATCGGCGCGTCGCCGGGCGACCGCTCGCGGGATCCGGAAGTAGCGGGCATAGGTGGTCAAGTTTTCCCGAACCGTCAACTCCTGGTCTAGATTGTCCTGTTGCGGGCACACGCCGAGCCGTGCCCGGATCGCCGGACCGTCGCGGCCCGGATCCAGTCCGAGGATGCGCAGGGTCCCTTCCGACGGCGGGGAGACGCAGCCCACCATCCGCATGGTGGAACTCTTCCCCGCGCCGTTCGGGCCGAGAAATCCGAACGCCTCACCCTGGGCGACGTCGACGTCGATGCCATCGACCGCGGTGAAGCTACCGAAGCGCTTGATCAACCCGCGGGCGTGAATCAGTGGTGGCCGGCTTCGTTCAGTCACTCGGCGACGCTACCGCGCGACCCCGACATCGGCGCACTCGTTTTGCGTCGTGGGGCCGGCCAGCGGGCGCGCGGAATCACCAGCCAGCTTTTGTCGGATCGAGGACAAAGTACGGGAAATGCACCTTGAAGTTGGCGCTTCAATGCACTAAGTTTGCGATCCTGACGGCGACCCCCGCGCGTCAGCGTGTAGAGCCGATGCCCCACACGGTTCCGTCCCCGTCGGTTCGCCTCGCCCGCGTGTCCGCCGGCCGTCCACGCCGGATGTGTCCCGCGCCGGCTCCCAGGTAAAGGACATGACAGACGTGCTAGGAGTGTGGCCGGAGAACCCGCATCAGGCACAGATCCTGCGCCTGCTTCGCGACGGGTCCCGGTCGCGCGCCGAACTGGGCGACGCGGTCGGTCTGTCCCGCTCCAAGGTGGCCACCGAACTCGACCGACTACTCGGCCGAGGGCTGGTCGAGACCGCCGGGTCGGCGGCGTCCCGAGGCGGCCGACCGTCGGCCATCATCCGGATCGCGGCCGCCACCCGGTTCCTCAGCATCGACATCGGCGTCAACACCCTGGAGGTCGCGATCACCGACGGCGAGCTCGCGGTGGTCGACCGGATCACCGAGACCACCGAGCTCCGGCAAGGGCCGACCGCTGTGATCACCCAGGCCCTCGAGCTGGTGACCAAGTTGAGCGCGGAATCCGGCACCACGCGGTTCACCGGCGCCGGCATCGGCGTTCCCGGCCCGGTCAGCTTCCACGAGGGCGTCCCGGTCTCACCGCCGTTCATGCCAGGCTGGCACCGCTTCCCGGTGCGGGAGGTGTTCAGCACCGAGCTCGGCTGCCCGGTCCTGGTCGACAACGACGTCAACATCATGGCCCTCGGCGAGAAACACGCCGGGATAGCGAAAGCCTTCGACGACTTCCTGTTCGTCAAGATCGGCGTCGGCATCGGCGCCGGGATCGTGGTGGGCGGCGATGTCTACCGTGGCGCGAACGGTTGCGCCGGCGACATCGGCCACACGGCGGTCGACGAGTTCGGTCCGCAGTGCCTCTGCGGCAACGTCGGCTGTCTGGAGGCCTACTTCGGCGGGGCCGCGCTGACCCGCGACGCGATAGCCGCCGCCCGCGCGGGCCGTTCCGACCAGCTCGCCGAGCAGCTCGCCCGCGCCGGTACGCTGACCGCGCTCGACGTCACAGCGGCCGCGGCGGCCGGTGACCACACCGCGATCGGTCTGGTCCGTGACGGTGGCCGCCGGGTAGGCCAGGTACTCGCCCGGCTGGTGAGCTTTTTCAACCCCGGCATGGTCGTCATCGGTGGCGGGTTGGCCGGCATCGGGCACGCTCTGCTCGCCGAGATCCGCGCGGTGGTCTACCGCAGCTCGCTCCCGCTGGCCACCGGCGACATGCCGATCGTCCTGTCCGAACTGGGCGACCAGGCCGGCCTGATCGGGGCCACCCGAATGGTCAGCGACCACGTCTTCACCACCGGCTGAGCCCGTACCGAACACAGCCGGCCGGACATCCGGCGGCGACCGCAACCTCAATCATTGTTCCTGACCCACCGAAGCCCGTGCGGTGGCCACCAACGCGTCGGTGAGCGCCCGCGATTCGGGCGATTCGAGATCGGCGTCGGGATCGTAGCGGACGGTCCAGCGCACGCCGTCGATTCCGGGGACCCGGCGGCCGACCACCCGTACCCCGCCGAAATCGCCGCCATGATGCACGCTGTAACCGACCGACCCGGTCACCCGGGCCCGGATCTGGTGCGGGACCTCGGCCGGATCGGGCAGGACGAGCGTGTACGGTGACCCGTCCGCGACGACGGTGTACCCGTCGCGCTCCTCGGTCACCTCGGCCGGGACGATCGTCAAATCGGCCCCCGACCAGACTGCCTTGTGTACCTCGTGCCAGCCCAGCCGGGACGGGTGGCCGGGCAGCCACAAGCCGCGATTGGTCACCACCAGTACGGCGTCGTCGTCGCCCGCCGGGCCGGCATCCGCCGTGGCTGACGAGTCGGCGGTCGGCTCGCCAGCCGCGGCAGCCCGACTCCAGGCCAGCACCCGTTCGTCGCGGTCCAGCGGCGGCCGCTTCGCGGCCGGTAGTCGCGGCGCGCGTCGCAGCAACCCCCACATCGTCACAGTCCTCCCACCGCTTGTTCGCGCAGCGCCCGCGCGTGCTGTTCCAGCGAGAAGAGTTCCCCGGCGAGCGTCAGGTACTCGTCCTTGTTCGCCACCGGGTTGATCCGCTGTACCTTCGACTTCAGGTCCCGGATCCGGGCGGTGACCGCTCCCCATTGCAGGCGGGCCAGCGTGACCGAGACGTAGTGCGGGTCCGCCTCACGATCGAGCCGCAGTGGTTCGACGGCGAGCTCGGCCACCAGGGCGTTGGCGGCCACGTCGGCACAGCCGTCGCGGACCTGTTCGATCCAGACCGCCCCGCCGACGGCGGTGGCGACTCCGCCGGCCCGGGTGATGGCGTCACGCACCACCGCGTGTAGCGGATGTTGGTAGACCTCCGGCCCGAGCGTGTCGAACATCGGCCCGGCCAGGACCGGCACCTGCAGACCGAGTTTCAGCGCTTCGCGTTCCACCAGCGTCTGTGGATCGTCGGGTTCGGGGCGGCGCGGCGTCGGTGGTCGATCCGCCGACTCGGGCCGGCCGCCGGTCGTCGACCTGGTCGGGGCGGCGGCAGCGGCCAGTACGGCGCGTTGGACCGGTTCGATCTCCATGCCGAGGTCGCCGGCGAGTTTGCGGACGTACTCCGGTTTTTTCTCCCGGTCCTTGAGCTTGGCCACCAGCGGCGCCGCCCGGCGCATCGCTTCCACCCGGCCGTCGACGGTGTCCAGGTCGAACCGGTTGATGACCTGGCGCAACGCGAAGTCGACAAGCGGCTCGCGGCGGGCAACCAGGTCGCGTACGGCCAGATCGCCCTTTGCCAGCCGCAGATCGCACGGGTCCATGTTGTCCGGGCTGACGGCGATGAAGGTCCGGCCGACGAACCGCTGGTCCTCTTCGAACGCGCGCAGTGCCGCCTTCTGCCCGGCTGCGTCACCGTCGAAGGTGAAGATGATCTCGCCCGCGACGGCGTCGGTGTCCATCAGCAGCCGGCGCAACACTCCGATGTGGTCGGCGCCGAAGGCCGTGCCGCAGGTCGCCACGGCGGTCGGCACACCCGCCAGATGACATGCCATGACGTCGGTGTAACCCTCGACGATCACCGCCCGGCCCTGCCGGGCGATCTCCCGTTTGGCCTGGTCGATCCCGTACAGCACGTGGGATTTCTTGTAGATCGGGGTTTCCGGGGTGTTGAGGTATTTCGGGCCGTCGTCGTCGTCGAACAGCTTACGGGCACCGAATCCGATCACGTCGCCGCTGAGCTCGCGGATCGGCCAGAGCAGGCGCCGGCGGAACCGGTCGATCAGCGACCCGGACCGCGCCTGTCGGGCCAGGCCCGCGCTGACCAGTTCCTGCGCGGTGTAGCCGCGCTGGCGCAGATGGCGGGTGAGTTCGTCCCAGGCGTCCGGGGCGAACCCGCATCCGTACCGCTGGGCCGATTCCCGGTCGAAGCCGCGACGGGCCAGGAACTCCCGGGCCGCACGGGCGCCGGGGCTGGTCAACTGGTCGGCGTAGAACTCCATGGCGGCGGCGTGCGCGGCGACCAGTCGCTGCCGCTGTCCGGTCTGCTGACGCACCGGTGCCGGACCGGCCTCGATGTAGCGCAGTTGGATGCCGGCCCGGCCGGCGAGCCGTTCCACCGACTCGACGAAGGTGAGGTGCTCCGCCTCCATCAGGAAGGTGATCGCGTCACCGCCCTTGCCACAACCATGACAGAAATAGACATTACGGCCTGGCGCCACCGTGAACGACGGGGTCTTTTCGTCGTGGAACGGGCAGAGCCCCTTGAGGTTTCCGCCGCCGGCCGACTTGAGCGTGACGCTTTCCGAGATGATGTCGACGATCGACGTCCGCTCGCGTACGAGCGAGATGTCCTCGTCCCGGATCCGACCAGCCATGCCGTGGCGACACCCCCTCTCGCGTACATCCTGCCCTGCCTCGGCGATCATGACGGGCGGGGGTGGCGAAGACCCGCTCCCGGGCTCGTCGCGACCACCACCGGGACGCGTTGTGACGGCCGCGAGGACGCGCCGTGACCGCCGTCGAGGAGGCGCGGCGGCGCCAGCGAGGCCCCAGACCGGCGACGACCAGGGCGGCGGCTGTCAATACGCACTTTCCACGCCTCGCCGCAGAACAGACCTTGTCCTTCCCTGTAACCACAGCAATACTGTCTGTGTCGCACCTAGTGAACCGTTCGCTGGCTTGTTTCTCTTTCTTCACGAATCACTGTGTCTTGTCTACATTGCCGGTCATTCAGCTCGACGTTCGAAGGAGGAGGCACCCCATGCCCCAGCTGCTGCCCGAGACCAGCGCCACCGATCACCTGGACGTGATCGCGCTCGACGGTGCTCCCCGCCTGTGCGCGCTCTACCGCACGCACGACGCCGAGTTCGCCACCGAGGAGGATCTGCCGGACATCGCCGGCTGGGTCCTCGCCTGGCCGGACGGGTCAGCCCTCACTCTGCTCACCGAGGGCGAGCAGCCACGCATCATCTCCGGGTCGCTGTCCAACGTCGAAAGCTGGTGGTCCGCCCTACTCGCCGCCGACCTGGTGGCGGTGCAGCAGCCGACCAGCGGCTGAGCGGTGAGGCGCTACCCTCCGGACGCGACCGCGATCCCCGCGGCGTCGGACCCGGTCAGCGCAAGGTCGGGTACGCCCGACGCGGTGACGCGGTGAGGCGGCGATGCCAGGACACCGCCGCCGGGTCGGTCAACGACGCCACCTGATCGATGATCACCCGGGCGCGGGCGCTGTCGTCCGGTGCCGCCGACCACAAGGGCGCGAAGACCGCGTCGAGCCCCGCTGGCGCGCGTACCGTCAACGCAGCGACCAGTTCGGCGAGAACCTCCCGTTGCCGCAGGTAGCCGGCGGCCGCTCCGGGCCGGCGCATGACGTAGCGCAGCGCCAGCCCTTTCAGCAGCGCACACCTGGCGCGGACCACCCGAGGCACCACCAGGTCGGCGGCGTACCGGCGGACCGGCGTACCGGCCGAACACTCCCGGGTCGCGGCCACCGCCGCGGCGACGAACGCGCCGGTCAACCGACTGGTGGTGCCCTTCAACGCGGCCTGCGCCGGGTGGCTGCCGTCGTAGCGGGCGAGCGGACGCAGGGCCGGATGGGCCAGCAGTTCCGCCAACGTGGCGGCCAGCTCGTCGGCCGACTCCGTGGAGTAGACCTCGGCCACGTCGGCGGCGAGGGCGGCCTGCTCGTCGGCGTCGGCGCCAAGCCGGCTCAGATCGATGAAGCCGCCGTGGATGCCGTCTTCGAGATCGTGCACCGAATAGGCGACATCGTCCGCCCAGTCCATGACCTGCGCTTCCAGGCAGCGCCGCTCATCGCCGGGTGCGCCCTGCCGCAGCCAGGTGAAGACCGGTAGGTCGTCGGCGTACACCCCGAACTTGCGCTGCCCCGGCCGACGCCGCCAGGGATACTTGCAGACCGCGTCGAGCGAGGCCCGGGTCAGGTTGAGCCCGGCCGACGAGCCGTCCGGACCGAGCACCTTGGCCTCCAGCCGGGTGAGCACCCGCAGCGTCTGCGCGTTGCCCTCGAATCCGCCGTGGTCGACCATCAGCTCGTCGAGTGCCTGCTCGCCGTTGTGCCCGAACGGCGGGTGTCCCAGGTCGTGCGCGAGCCCGGCGACGTCCACCACGTCCGGGTCGCAACCGAGCCGGGCACCCATCTCCCGGGCGATCTGCGCCACCTCCAGGGAGTGGGTGAGTCGGGTCCGTGGCACCAGGTCGGCGCCATCGTCGGCGGCGATGTCGGCGGTGTGCACCTGGGTCTTGGCGGCCAGCCGGCGAAATCCGGCGGAGTGCAGCACCCGCGCCCGGTCCCGCTCGTACGGGCTTCGACCGTGACCGGTGTCCTTGGACGGCTCGGGCACCCAGCGTCGGGTGTCGGCGTCCGGATCGACATCGGCGGCAGCAGGCGTCGACCGACCGGTGGTCGAGTTCACCCTGGAGAGCCTATCCCGACCCGGTCCGCCGGTCCGCCGGCCGGCCGCGCCACCCGACGAGCACGCCACCCGACGAGCACACCATCCAACGAGCACGCCACCCGACGAGTCGCCACCACCGGCGGGACCGGAACGAGCATCGACCCCACGCCCGAATGTTTCGGTGAGATTACCGGTTTGTGTCGCAATCCTGACCGGAGCCCTTCGGCCGTCATCCGTACGGCACACAATCAGGAGGTGACCCAGGGGTGGACTCGTACCAGCCGGCTCGTCGGCGTCGCCGAGATAGCCGAGCCGATGCGCTACGCCGTCGAGGAGCACTGCGCCGGCCAACTCATGGGCGAGTTGGCCGGCGCCAGTGCCTGCTGCCTGACCCGGTCGTCCGGACCGGTCCCCTGGGCCGACGGGGCGATCGCCGCCAGACACGACCGGGTCGACATCCTCTTCGCACGGCATCTGGTCATCGCCGGAGACGGCTGGCCCGGCGGCTACGCCCGCTCCGCGCGACTGGCCGACCTCACCCTCGCCCCGGCGGAACACACCGGCGATCACGGCGACGACATCGGAGTTCTCGTCACCGCGCGCTGGAGCGCGCACCGACTGGCCGAATCCTGCTGGCTGGGCTTCGGCGCCGAGGCCGAGGCTCGCGCCTTCGTATCGCTGCTCCGCTCAGCCGTACGGCGCCTGACCCAGGCGACCGCGGACCCGCCTGGCCACGCTTCGGCCCTGCGGCCGAACTGCCCGGCCTGACCGATACCCGGCGTACGCCATCACCCGATACCCGGCGTACGCCATCCGCACCACCACCACCGGCGGCGGGCCACGCCGACCGACCCCGACCGTGGCCGACTCAGCCGACCAACCCCGTCCCGCTCAGCACGCAGAACTCGTTGCCCTCCGGGTCGGCCAGCACCATCCAGGAAGCCTCACCTTGGTCGATGTCGACCCGCCGGGCACCCATGTCGACCAGCCGCTCGACTTCCGCCATCTGATCGACCGGACGCAGGTCGACGTGCAGCCGGTTCTTGAGTTGCTTGGTCTCCGGTACGGACACGAAGATCAGCCCGGGAAGCTCGTCGGGAGACCGCCGAATCTCCACCTCGTCGGTGACTTCGTGCACGATCTGATAATCGAGCACCTCCGCCCACCAACGGGCGAGTCGCGCCGGATCGTGGGCGTCCACCACCAGGTTCTCCCACCGACTGGCCACCGGGGCCACCTCCCTGCTCCTTGCGAAACACGAGCTCAGACCTACCGTACGGGGCACGGCGGCCGACCTCGGGGTGACAGTCCAAACACGTCAAGCAACGGTGAGCACGATTCGCAATAGCCGATCAGCTATCAGTTGCTGTCCGATTGCCGATGGTTACGGGCCTGCGCAGACAAATCGCATCGGGTAGCGTGCCAGGAGCACTACGTCACTGTCAGCCTCGACCGAAACGAATGGACCGCTCTGCATGTCGAGCATCGACAGGTCGAGACCACAAGCGTTTCGCCGGCCCGACAGTGACGATCCGCGCCTCGCCGCCGCGCCCCGCCGCCGCGACGCACGCATCGACGTCGAGCCATGGCCAGACATCCGGTCGCCCACACCCCACCCGATCGCATCCCGAGCCGCCACCGGGCGGCACCCGATCGTTCGGGACCACATCGCGGCCGGCCGCCCGGACGATCGAGTGAAGGAGACCGCCGGTGGACACTGACACCGCCATCATCGCCGAACTACACGGCCTGCGTCGCCGAATGCCCGAGGTGACCGGCTCGGCCCTGGCCGGCGTGGACGGGCTACTGATCACCGCCGACCTGCCCGGGGCCGACGCGGACAGCATCGCCGCGCTGGCCGCGGCGAGCCTCGGGCTGGGCCGCCGGTTCGCGCTCACCGCCGGTCACGGCGAACTTCAGGAGACCGTCATCCAAGGTGTTCGTGGCTACGTGGCCATCTACGCCGCAGGCAGTCACGCACTGCTCACCGTCCTGTCCGGCGCGGAGACCAACCTCGGGCTGCTCCACATGGAGGCCCGACGGGTCGCCCGGCTACTGAGCGACCTGCTCCGGGCCACCCCACCGGCGACGAACGTGCCCAGCTCGCCCCCCGGCTTCCTGGACAACCGGGCACCGCTGGCGGTCCGCACCCCGATGGCCACCCTGCCGTACAACCCGGCGATCCCGCGCCGGCACCTCTGATCAGACCCCGATCCGCGGCCGGCCGCCCCTCCCGCCCCCAGGGGGCGACCGGCCGCTCACCACTCCGGCAGGGATCAGCGGCTGTCCGAACCAGCCGACTCGACCGTCGCGCGACCGGCTTCGAGCCGGGCGATCGGCACTCGGAACGGCGAACACGACACGTAGTCCAGGCCGGACTGGTGGAAGAAGTGCACCGAATCGGGATCACCGCCGTGCTCACCGCACACACCGATCTTGAGATCCGGACGCGCGGCCCGACCTTCTCGCACCGCGATCTGGACCAGCCGGCCGACCCCGTCGCGATCGATTGACTCGAACGGGGAGATGCCGAAGATGCCGAGTTCCAGGTAGCGCCAGAAGAACGCGCCCTCGACGTCGTCACGGGAGAAGCCCCAGCCCATCTGGGTCAGATCGTTGGTGCCGAACGAAAAGAACTGCGCCGCCTCGGCGAGCTGTCCCGCTGTCAGCGCCGCCCGAGGTACCTCGATCATCGTGCCGATCAGGATGTCCACGGGCGCGTCGCCCCGCACGTCGGCGATGATCCGTTCGGCTTCCGCCCGTACCGTCTCGAGCTCTTGGACCGCGCCGACCAGCGGCACCATGATCTCCGGACGCGGCCGCAGCCCGGCGGCGGACAACTGCACGGCGGCCTCGGCGATCGCCCGCACCTGCATGGCGAACAGGCCGGGGATCACCAGGCCCAGCCGGACGCCGCGCAGCCCCAGCATCGGGTTGTGCTCGTGCATCCGGCGTACCGCCGCCAGCAGGGCTTCGTCGCGCCCGGCCTGCTGACCCCGGGCGTGGGCCAGCGCGACGGTGACCGCCAGTTCCTCCAACGACGGCAGGAACTCGTGCAGCGGCGGATCGATCAACCGTACGGTGACCGGCAGCCCGTCCATCTGCCGGAACAGCTCCACGAAGTCGGCCCGTTGCAGCGGCAGCAGGTCGGCCAGCGCGTCCGAGCGTTCGGTCTCGTCGTGGGCCAGGATCAGCCGTTCCACCAGCTCCCGCCGATCGCCGAGGAACATGTGTTCGGTGCGGCACAACCCGATCCCCTCCGCGCCGAAGCGCCGGGCCCGGGCCGCGTCCACCCCGGTGTCGGCGTTGGTCCGCACCGCCAGCCGCCGTCGGGCATCGGCGTGCGACAGGATCCGATGTACGGCGCGCACCAGCGGATCGGACGAGGTCGCGTGATCGACCTCGCCCTCGAAGTACCGCACCACCTCGGACGGACGGACCGGCACCGCGCCGAGGTAGAGATGCCCGGTGGTGCCGTCGATGGAGACGACGTCACCTTCGGACACGGTATGCTCGCCGACGATGAACCGGCCGCCACGCGGGTCGACGTCGAGCGCTTCCGCCCCACACAGACACGTCTTGCCCATCCCCCGGGCCACCACTGCGGCGTGGCTGGTCTTGCCGCCCCGACTGGTCAGGATGCCTCGCGCGGCGATCATGCCGGGCAGGTCGTCCGGGGTGGTCTCCCGGCGGACCAAGATCACTGACTCGCCCTGACCGGCCAGTTCCACCGCCCGCGCCGAGTCGAAGACGACCTGCCCGACGGCGGCTCCGGGTGAGGCACCCACTCCGGTCGCGATCGCCCGCGGCGACCCGGACAGGTCGAACCGGGGGAACATCAGCTGCGCCAACTGGCTGCCGGTGACTCGGTGCAGCGCCTCGTCCAGGTCGATGATGCCCTCGTCGACGAGCTGGCAGGCGATGACGAACGCCGCCGCCGCGGTCCGCTTGCCGACCCGGGTCTGCAGCATCCACAGCCGGCCGCGTTCGATGGTGAACTCGATGTCACACAGGTCCCGGTAGTGGTTCTCCAGCCGGGCCATGATCGCCAACAGTTCGTCGTAGGAGCGCCTGTCGATCCGTTCCAGTCGCTGCAGCGGCAACGTGTTGCGGATCCCGGCCACCACGTCCTCGCCCTGCGCGTTGGCCAGGTAGTCGCCGTAGACGCCTTGAGCGCCGGTGGCCGGGTCACGGGTGAAGGCGACCCCGGTGCCGGAGTCCGGACCCAGGTTGCCGAAGACCATCGCCACCACGTTGACGGCGGTGCCCAGATCAGCCGGGATACGCTCCTGACGCCGGTAGATCATCGCCCGGTCGGCGTTCCAGGAATCGAAGACCGCCCGGATCGCCAGGTCGAGCTGCTCCCGGGGATCCTGCGGGAAGTCCCGACCGGTATGCGCGAAGAAGATCTTCTGGTACGTCCGCACCAGCGCGCGCAGGTCGTCGGCGTCGAGCTCGAGATCGAGGTCGGTCCCTCGGGTCCGCTTGGCCGCCTCCAGTGCCTGCTCGAACTCCTCCCCCGGTACGCCGCAGACCGTCTTGCCGAACATTTGGATCAACCGCCGGTAGGAATCCCAGGCGAACCGGTGGTCGCCGCCGGACCGCGCGGCCAACCCCGGCACCCCGGCGTCGTTGAGGCCGACGTTGAGGACCGTCTCCATCATGCCCGGCATGGAGAACGCGGCGCCGGAGCGGACCGACACCAGCAGCGGGTCGGCCGGATCACCGAGACGTTTGCCCCGGCGCCGCTCCAGGTCGGTCAGCGCGGTCGCGATCTGCCCGGCCAGTCCATCGGGTAGCGCGCCCTCGGCCAGGTAGGCCCGGCACGCCTCGGTCGTGATGGTGAAGCCGGGAGGAACTGGCAGGCCGAGGTTGGTCATCTCGGCCAGGTTCGCTCCCTTGCCACCGAGCAGGTCCCGCAGCTGGCGGTTGCCTTCGGTGAAGTCGTACACGTACTTGGGATGATCTGGTGCGATCCGGTTGGCGGGGTGCGTCAGGTCTGCTGGTGCCATTGTGGCCTCCATGTGCCGTTCCGCGCTGAACGATGGTTCACCAATGGCTATTGGTTCGCGCAGGTTAAGCGACCGGTACGGGATATCGGCAGGGGCTGGTGACCAGTCGCACAAACGCGCGAACACGACACGTTCGAAGTGGTTTCTGGGAACGCTTCCATGCGCAGAAGCGAACATTGATCTGTGCCTTTGGTCACGGTGCCGACGACCGCCGGATCAGCCGCCGGAATCGGACAGTTCCGCCTCGTACGGCACTGAGTCGTCGTCCCGGTCGGCCAACCAGCCGTCCGGCAGAAACACTTTGCCCGGGGCGGTGGTCCGACCTCGTGGCTGGCCGAGAGTGTGCACCGGAAACGGCTGACGCTGATCGAGTTGATCCAGCAGCGCCGCCAACTCGGCCAGGGTGGAGACCATCGCCAGGGACCGACGGAGTTCACCACCGACCGGGAAACCCTTGAGGTACCAGGCGACGTGCTTGCGGAAGTCGGTGCAGCCGTCCCGCTCGGCCGCCGTCCGGTCCACGCGACCGGCCGAAAACCACTCCACCAGCAGCTGCGCGTGCCGGTACATCGTCGCGGCCACCACGTCCAGGGACGGCAGCACCCGCTGTGAGCTGCCGGCGAGGGCCGCTGACAGGTCGGCGAACAACCACGGCCGCCCCAGGCAGCCTCGGCCCACCACCACGCCGTCGACACCGGTGTGCGCGATCATCCGCACCGCGTCGTCGGCCTCCCAGATGTCGCCGTTGCCCAACACCGGCACGGTCAGGGCCTGCTTGAGCCGGCCGATCGCGTCCCAGTCCGCCGTACCCGAGTAGCGCTGCGCCGCGGTCCGACCGTGCAGCGCGACGGCGGCCACCCCGGCTTCCTGGGCGGCGAGCCCCGCCGCCACGTACGTCAGGTGGTCGTCGTCGATGCCCTTGCGCATCTTGACCGTCACCGGCACCCCGGCCGGCGCGGCCGCCCGCACGGCGGCCCGCACGATCCGGCTGAACAGCCGATGCCGCCAGGGCAGCGCCGCCCCACCGCCCTTACGGGTCACCTTGGGTACGGGACAGCCGAAGTTGAGATCGATGTGGTCGGCCAGGTCGTTGTCGACGACGATCCGTACCGCCGCCGCGGTGATCTCCGGATCGACGCCGTAGAGCTGCAGGCTCCGGGGCCGCTCGCCGGCGGCGAAGGTGACCATCCGCAGCGTCTTGGGGTTCCGTTCGACCAGCGCCCGGGTCGTGATCATCTCGCAGACGTACAGCCCGCCACCCTGTTCACGGCAGAGCCGGCGGAAGGCAATGTTGGTGATCCCCGCCATCGGCGCCAGCACCACCGGCGGCCACACCTGGTGCGGACCGAGCGGCAGCGGCCGGAGAGCGGGTACGGCCTGCGTCACGGACACACCCACCAGGATTCCACGGTCGGCCCGGTCGACGGTCACCGGCCCGTCGACCGCCGGGCTGCCAGGCTGCCGGACAGCAGGTCGGCGGGTCAGCCGGGTTGCCGGGTTGCCGGGTTGCCGGGTTGCCGGTCAGCCGGTCGGCAGCCGTTCCAGCAGGTATCGCTCCACCTGATCCAGGGAGACCCGTTGCTGCGCCATCGTGTCCCGGTCCCGTACGGTGACCGCGTCGTCGACCAAGGTCTCGAAATCGACGGTCACGCAGTACGGAGTGCCGATCTCATCCTGACGCCGGTAGCGGCGGCCGATGGCCTGCGAGTCGTCGAACTCGACCACCCATCGGCGGCGTAGCGCCGCACTCAGATCGCGAGCCTTCGGCGACAACTCGGGATTGCGCGACAGCGGCAGCACTGCCACCTTGACCGGGGCGAGGCGGGGGTCGAACCGCAACACCGTACGCTTGTCGACTCCGCCTTTCGTGTTCGGCGCCTCGTCACAGTCGTGGGCCTCCAGCAGGATCGCCAGGACGGTGGCGGTCAGGTTCGCGGCCGGCTCGATCGCGTACGGGACCCAGCGTTTTCCGCGCTCCTGGTCGAAGAACGACAGATCGGCACCGGAGTGCTTGGCGTGTGCGGTGAGATCGTGATCAGCCCGGTTGGTGATGCCTTCCAGACCGAGGTATTCCTGGCCGTCGGCGAGGAACCTGTATTCGATGTCGACGATTCGTTTGGCGTACGGCGGAAGCTCGGTGAGCGGATGTTCGGCCAGCCGTAGATTGCCCGGGGCAAGGCCGAGATCGACGTACCAGTCCCAGCGCTGCCGTACCCAGTGTTCCAGCCACTCGTCGTCGGAACCCGGCTCGACGAAGTACTCCAGCTCCATGCGCTCGAACTCTCGACTGCGCAGCAGGAACTCACCCGGGTCGTTGATATTGCGAAACACCCGGCCGACCTGAGCGATGCCGAACGGCGGCTTCTTGCGGGCGGCGATCATCACGTTGGCGAAGTTGACGAAGGTGCCAGGCGCCGCCTCGGGACGCAGGTAGTGCCGGCCGGTCTCGCCGTCGGCCCGGTCCGGTTGAACGCCGAGCAGACCGCTGACGGTCTCCGGGTCGGTGAAGCTTCCCCGGGTGCCGCAGCGGGGGCAACTCCGCTCGGCGATCGTCACCGCCGCCGGGCTCCGTCCGGCGGTCAGGTCGGGTGCGGCCAGTCCGGTGGCGGCCGGGTCGACCCGTCGGCTCAGCCCGCACGATCGGCAGCGGGTCCGGGTCTCGCTGTGAGTGTCGAGGTGGCCGCCGGCGGCAAACACCTCCCGGGGCTGGATCGCCGCGGCGTCGAGGCCGACGACGTCGTCGCGCTGCTGGACGATCGACGTCCACCACTGACGCCGCAGGTTGTCCTTGAGCTCGACCCCGAGTGGACCGTAGTCCCAGGCGAGCGGTTCACCACCGTAGATCTCGCCGGACGGGAACGCGAAGCCCCGCCGGCGGGCGAGGCTCATCACGGCGTCGATACGGTCGGCTGACATGCGCTGCTCCTACGCTGGCTGGCGGCCAGCGGGGATGTTCTCCACGGTCGATTTCCAGATGCTCGGAGGTTACCGTTCGATGTCACAGACCTCTAGCTCACCGGTGCCGGTGTCCTGGTTGAGCGCGACCCGCAGGCTGTCCCCGCCGCCGCCGGCATAGGTGACGTCGACGGGTACGACGATCCGACTGGTCAACGAGACCTGCCCGATGTCGTAGGACTCGATCTCCGGTTCGGCGGACAGCCGGCGGGCGTACTCGTCCGGTGATTCGCGCCGCCGCGCCTCCGCGCACAGCTGTCCGTACGCCGCGTCGAAGTCCTGATCGCTGAGCGCGTCGAAGTAGTCGCCGACCGCGACGCGGGCCTGCTCGTTGACCGCCTCCGAGCCGGTGACGATCAACCCGACCAGCGCGACGGTGCCGCCGCCGCAACAGAGCACGAGCGCCAGCGCGGCGACCCCGAGCCCGATCCAGACCCGGGCGGTACGGCCCTCGACCGGCGGTGCGGCGAAGGGTGGTACGGCACCGGGGCCGGGCGGCACCGGTTGAGCACCGGCCGGTGGCGGACCAGCCGGCGGTGGTGTCTCGGCGAGCGAACCAGCCTCGGCCGGTGTCCGGTGGGTTCCGGCCGACTCCGTACCGAGGTCGGCTGGGGTGTCGGTGGTCGACCCGGTCGTTTCCGGC
The DNA here is from genome assembly GCF_029626025.1 of Solwaraspora sp. WMMD406. Taxonomy (NCBI): domain Bacteria; kingdom Bacillati; phylum Actinomycetota; class Actinomycetes; order Micromonosporales; family Micromonosporaceae; genus Solwaraspora; species Solwaraspora sp. WMMD406. The sequence continues at coordinate 2,687,987 of NZ_JARUBF010000001.1, read as the reverse complement.
GGTTGTTGGCGACCGGGCGGTGCCCACGGCGACGGCGGCTGCCACGGCGACGGGCCGGCGGGTACGGCATGCGTCGGGGGCGGTTGCACCGGTCCGGAATCGGTCATGGGGAGAAGACTAGTGCCCGCCGGATCACCGGCCGGGGTCCGTGGCCCGGTCGCTCGGACGCGACTCGAGTTCACCGCCGGACCCGACCACGGCGAGGGTCTCGAAGGCGGACGGCTCGTCACGCGACTGCGCCAGCAGCGGCGTGGCGTTGATCTTCACATCGAAGGAGCCGAGCGCCCGTCGATAGGTGCCGACGGACTCCCACTCGGTCACCAGGCACCACTCGTGCTCGTCGTCCAGAGCGCGAATCAGTTCACCGCGCAGGTAGCCGGGGCAGCTGGCCAGAGCACCCAGCGCGGCGTGGGCGCGTTCGCGGAAGTCCGTGGCGTCTGCCGACGGTACGGCGAACCGATTGATCACCCGCACGATCTCAGCCTCCTGGTCGGAGTCCACTGGCTAGAGTCTGTCGGATGCAGCCTACGCAGCCGTCCGGGACGGCCCGACTCCGGCGGATCAGTCCGACCGCCGCGTTCCTGGTCGCTCTCGGACTGATGGTGGTGGGGTTGTTCGCCCCGGGGATCGTCGGCGGGGCGCTCCTACTGCTGTTGGCGGCAGGGCTGGTCTGGTTGCTGCGGCTCACCTGGCCGGTGCTGCCGGCCGGCGGCCGGCTGGTGCGGCTACTGGTTCTCACGTTGCTGGTGGCGGTCGCGCTGGCCAAAATCTTCTAGCCATTCCCGCGCGCGCCGAGATCTTCTAGCCATTCCCGCGCGCGCCGAGATCTTCAGCCGGTCCCGCGCCGGCGAACCGGTCCGGTCCCGTCCGGTCCGGTCCCCGTTTTCGCAGCCCAACCCGCCGCACGCATGCAACCATGCGTTTTTGACAATGGTTGTCGTCCGCGCGGACAGTGGCCACATGCACAACCACCTCTTGCGCCGCACTCTCGCCTCCACCGCCGGCGCGGTGCTCGCCCTGGGCGGCATCGCGGCGTGCGCCGAGGAGGGCTCCACTGGTTCCGATGATCCCGCTGCCCCCGCCGAGACGCTCGGGGTGGTCGCTGCCTTCTATCCGCTGCAGTTCCTGGCCGAACGCGTCGGCGGCGACGCGGTCACGGTCACCGGCCTGGCCGCGCCCGGCGCCGAGCCGCACGACCTCGAGCTGAACCCACAGCAGGTCGGCCAGATCAGCGATGCCGATCTGGTGATCTACCTCAGCGGTTTCCAACCCGCCGTCGACGCCGCGGTCGAGCAGGAAGGCGGTGAGCACGCCTTCGACGTCGTCACAGTCGAGCCGCTGCTGGACGCGACCGGCGACCACGACCACGACCACGGCCACGAGGACGAGCACGCGGGCGAGGACGAACACGCCGAGGAGGACGAACACGCGGGCGAGGACGAACACGCCGAGGAGGACGAACACGCCGAGGAGACCGGTGGGAAGGACCCGCACCTGTGGCTGGACCCGCAGCGGTTCGCCGCCGTCGGCGACGAGCTGGCCCAACGGCTGGGCGCGGTCGATCCGGACCGGGCAGCCGACTACACCGCTAGGGCCGAGGAGCTACGTACCGAACTGACGGCGCTCGACACCGAGTACACCGAAGGGCTGGCGACCTGCGAGCGGCGGGAGATCATCACCAGCCACGCCGCGTTCGGCTACCTGGCCAACCGCTACGAGTTGGAGCAGATCGGCATCTCCGGGCTGAGTCCGGAGGACGAACCGGCGCCCCAACGGCTGGCCGAGGTCGTCGAGGAGGCCCGGGAGCACCAGGCCACCACGATCTTCTTCGAGACCCTGGTGAGCCCGAGCATCGCCGAGACCATCGCCGACGAGGTCGGCGCCGAGACCGCGGTCCTCGATCCGATCGAGGGACTGCAGCCCGACGCCGACGGCGACTATTTCTCGGTGATGCGTGCCAACCTCGAGGCACTGACCACGGCGCTGGGCTGTTCGTGACGACGATCGTCCACGTGACGCACGGGGTGGCCGGCTACGACGGCCGCCCCGTGCTGCGCGACGTCGACCTCACCGTGACCAATGGTGAGGTCGTCGCGTTACTCGGCGCCAACGGCTCCGGCAAGTCCACGCTCATCCGGGCCGTCCTCGGCCTGGTGCCGCTCAGTGACGGCACCGTACACCTCTTCGGGCAGCCGGTGCGGCGCTTCCGGCAATGGCAACGGATCGGCTACGTACCGCAGCGTCTCGGCGCGGGCAGTGGGGTCCCCGCGACCGTCGGTGAGGTGGTGCACTCCGGTCGGCTCGCGCGCCGAGGCGTCCTGCGCCCAGCGAGCGCGGCCGATCGGGCCGCCGTCGCCGCCGCGCTGTCCGCCGTCGGGCTCGCCGACCGGGCCGGCGACCCGGTCACCACGCTCTCCGGCGGACAGCAACAACGGACGCTGATCGCCCGAGCCCTGGCCGGCGAACCCGAGCTGCTGATCCTCGACGAGCCGACGGCCGGTGTCGACGCCGCCAGTCAGGAGGCCTTCGCCGGCGCCCTGCGCACCTTCGTCGACGGTGGCGGCACCGTACTGCTGGTCGCCCACGAGCTCGGACCGCTGCAACCGCTGATCAACCGGGCTGTCGTGCTGCATCACGGCGAGGTCGTGCATGTTGGTCCGGTGCCGCCGCCGGCCGGTCACCACGCGGACCCGGGCCACGACCACGTACACCCGCACGCGCCGGTGGAGCTGTCCCGGATGTGGAGCGCATGAGCATCTTCCAGTACGAGTTCATGATCCGCGCACTGATCGGCGCGCTGGTCATCGGCTTGGCCACACCCGCCCTCGGCATCTATCTGGTGCAGCGGCGGATGTCGTTGATCGGCGACGGGGTCGGCCACGTCGCGCTCACCGGGGTCGGCGTCGGCCTGCTGCTCGACCAGTCGCCGGTACTCACCGCAGTCGTCGTCGCCACGATCGGTGCCGTCGCCATCGAGTTGGTCCGCGAACGTGGCCGTACCTCCGGCGACATGGCACTGGCATTGCTGTTCTACGGCGGGATCGCCGGCGGTGTGCTGCTGGTCGGGCTGGCCAGCGACCGCAGCAACGCCAACCTGATGGCGTACCTGTTCGGCTCGTTGACCACGACCTCCGTCGAGGATCTGTGGATCATCGTCGGACTGGCGGTGGCGGTGCTCGCCGCGATGCTGCTGCTGCGCCCGGCGCTGTTCGCGATCTGCCACGACGAGGAGTACGCCCGGGTGTCCGGCCTACCGGTGCGTACCCTCAACCTGCTGCTCGCGGTCACCACCGCGGTGACCGTCACGATCGCCATGCGCGCCGTCGGCCTGCTCCTGGTCAGCGCGTTGATGGTGATTCCGGTGGCGACGGCGCAGCAGTTCACCCGGGGTTTCCGCAGCACCATGGCCGCCGCGATGGTCATCGGCTTCGCGGCCGCCGGCAGCGGGGTGTGGCTGGCCGGCACCGCCAACACGGCGCTGGGCGCCACCATCGTGATGCTGGCGATCGCCACGTTCCTGGCCGCCTCGGTGGGCGCCGGCGGTTGGCGGCTGCTGCGCCGACGCACCGCCCGGCTGACGGTCCAGCCCCGGACCGTCCGGGAGGTCGAGCCACCCGAAGTCGTCCTCGAACGCTGAACGGCCGGTCCCGCCACACGCGCTGAACGGCCGGTCCTGCCCTGCCTGGCTGCCGGCACGCCCCCGGTATTGGTTACCGTTGCGGGGTGACGACGGCCAACGGGTACGAGGGATACGAGAGCGCCGGAGAACTGCTGCGCGCGCTCTCCGCCCCGATCCGGGTGGCCATCGTGACCGAACTCGCCCAGGGTGAACGTTGTGTCCACGAGCTCGTAGAGAAGCTCGGCGCCCCACAGCCGCTGGTGTCCCAACATCTGCGGGTACTGCGGGGCGCGGGCGTCGTCCACGGTTCCCGACGGGGTCGGGAGATCGCGTACGCGCTGGTAGACGAACATGTCGCGCACATCGTGGCGGACGCGGTCAGTCATGCCCGGGAGATCCGATGAGCTCACCGTCCGGAGGCACCAGGATGAAAGTCGGAGACGACACGAAGGTCGGCGGCACGGAGACGGCCGCCGTACGCAACACCCGCCAGCGCAGCGCGGTCAGCGCGATCCTGGATGAGCTGGCGGGTTTTCACAGTGCCCAGGAACTGCACGCGATGCTGCGGGAACGCGGTGACCGGGTCGGTCTGACCACCGTCTACCGGACTCTTCAGGGGCTCGCCGACTCCGGCGAGGTGGATGTGATGCGCCCGCCCGGGGGCGAGCATCTCTACCGGCGCTGCAGCCAGGGTCACCACCACCATCTGGTCTGCCGGTCCTGCGGCAGCGCCGTCGAGGTGGAAGGGCCGGCGGTGGAGGCGTGGGCGGAACGGGTGGCGGCCCAACACGGGTACGTCGGCGTCAGCCACACCATGGAGATCTTCGGCACCTGCCCGAAGTGCGCGGCCCGGCGCACCACGGCCGGCTGACCACCGACTGACCACCGGTCGGACCACCGGTCGGGTCGGCCGCCGCGCGGGTCGGCACGACCGAGCCGGGTACGGCACCCTGTGCGCATGCAGATCTACGCAGACCGCCTCCCTACCGCCGTACGGCAAATCGTCACCGATCTCGTCGTCGTGATCTGGGTCTACCTCTGGATCCGCGCGGCGCTCTGGCTGCACGATCTGGTCAGCCGGCTCGCCGGGCCGGGTCGTACCCTCCAGGACGCCGGGACCGGCCTAGCCGACAACCTCGCCGACGTCGGTGGTCGGGTCGGCCGGGTGCCCCTGGTCGGTGACGAGCTGACCAGCCCGTTCGAACAGGCGGCTGGCGCGGCCAGGTCGGTGGCCGAGGCCGGCCAGGAACAGCAGGAGCTGGTCGGCGACCTGGCGCTGGCGCTCACCGCCACGATGCTGATCGTCCCGATCGGCCTGGTGATCTTCGGCTGGCTACCGTTGCGGCTGCGCTGGATTCGGCGGGCGAGCGCCGCACGGCGTCTCCGGACGGCACCGGCTGGTCAGGATCTACTGGCGCTACGAGCTCTGGCCACCCGCCCGATCGGCTCGCTGGCCGCGCTGGGTACGGACGTTGCCGAGGGATGGCGGCGCGGTGATCCGCAGGTCACGGCCGCGTTGGCCGCCCTGGAGCTACGCTCACTGGGTCTGCGCCCGCCGAGCTGATCGCGCCTGCCGGAGTCGACCGGACCTGGTGCTTGTCGTTCTCGTCGTTGTGCTTGTCGCCGTCCTTCTCGCGGTTCTCGTCGTCCTCGTCGTCGTCGAGCCAGCTCCGGTGGGCGATCGGCAGTGCCGCCCAGAAGGTCAGGAACCAGACCCCGGTGACACCACTGAGGACGAACGCGACCGGCCTGGGCAGGATAAAGTCGGTGACCAGCAGCACCGCGCTGACCATGGCGACAAGCATGAAGGCGAGGCCGCCGCTGGCCATCCGGTGCGCGAACCGGACGAGTTGCGGCTTGCGGCCCTGGCGAAACAGCATGCGGTGGAACGCCACCGGCGAGATGATCATCGCCGCTGCGGCGGCGGCCGCCAGCAAGGCCACCACGTAGATGTCCCGCTGGAAGGCGGTGGTGTCCGGAAAACCACTGCTGAACGGCAAGGTCAGCAGGAAGGCGAACAGGATCTGCACACCAGTCTGCGCGACCCGCAACTCCTGCAACAGATCGGCGAAATTGCGCTGCCAGCGTTCCTTCTCGGTTTCCCGGCTCATCGACGAACATCCTTCCGCGACCACGATCACCACGTCATGTGGCGGCCCGAAAGATGCCCTGGATCGTCGAACGTGAAACCTTCACCTGGTCGCGGCTGAGCCTTCACCTGGTCGCGGCTGAGCCTTCACCTGGTCGCGGCGTCGATGGGCGGCTATTCGTACTGCTGCCGGGGCGGGTCGATCTGCTGCCAGCTCTCCACCTGCAGGTAGGGAATGCTTGCGCCGTTGACCGGGTCGGTGCCGATCTGCTCCGAGTAGCGACCGACCACCGACACCCAGGTGTCCACCGGCAGACCGCTCGGTACGCTGCCGGCCAGACCGACCTTGATCGGGCGGCCGTCGGCGGCGCAGCAGGAAAGCACGATCCGGGCCAGCATCGGCTCGCCGTCCGGGCCGTCGGTGATGAACCCGGTGAGTGCGATGTCGCGGCCCTGCAGCGACTCCCCTTCGTCGAAGATCGCCCGCGAGGCGTAGTCGAGCACGCTGATCTCGGCCGGGTCGCCGTCCGGCAGCGGCGGATAGTCCGAGGACGCCTGCTGGCTGCTCAACGCCGTACCCGCTTGGCCTGCCGCGTACGAGCCGAGCGCCGGCGGTGCGACCAGCAGCAGTCCGAGTACCGGCAGGATCAGCAGCCAGCCGACCCGGGGCTCGTGATGCGCGTGGCCGCCTTCGTGTCCGTGGTTGTCACCGTCCCCAGCGGCATGGCCGTCCTTGGCGGCATGGCGGCGGCTCGCCCCGGCGACATGGCCCGCCGAGACAGCGGCCGGGGCCGCCGTCGACCGACGCCGCAGATCGTGCCAGAGCGTCATCACCGCCGCCGCGATCAACAGCAACCCGGCGGTGATCAGGAACGGCTGGAGGCCTTCCTTGACGTAGCGCAGATACATGTCGGTGACGCTGGCCTTGACCACCGCACCACCGAGCAACAGCAACACGACGCCTTGCGCCTGCTTGTTCACCATAGCACCGTCCCCACCGCTACCGCCACCACGATGGCGATCACAAAGGTCGCCGGAGCGAACCGGGCCGCGAACCGGCGTCCGAACGTACCGGCCTGCATCGAGATCAGTTTGAGGTCGACCATCGGTCCGACCACCAGGAACACCAACCGGGAGGTCAGCGAGAACTGCGACAGCGACGCCGCCACGAACGCGTCCGCCTCCGAGCAGATCGACAGCAGTACGGCGAGCACGGCGAGAGCCAGGATCGACAGCACCGGATTGTCGGCCAGGGTCTGCAACCAGCGCTCCGGCACCAGCACGTTGATGCTTGCGGCGGCCATCGCCCCGATCACCAGGAATCCGCCAGCGTGCATGATGTCGTGCCGGACGGCCGCCCAGAACGCCCGGGCCCGGGACAGGTCGTCGAGATCGGGCCGGTGCGGCAGTCGGATCCAGTCGGTCCGGCCGAGCCGCAGCCACATCCACCCCATGATCATCGCCACGGCGAGGCTGGCGACTCCCCGGCCCAGCACCATCTCCGGGTTGTTGGGGAAGGCGACCGCCGTGGCGACCAGCACGATCGGGTTGATCGCCGGTGCGGCTAGCAGGAACGCCAGGGCGGCGGCCGGCGCCACCCCGCGCCGAATCAACGACCCGGCGATCGGCACCGAGCCGCATTCGCAGCCGGGCAGCACCACGCCGGCGGCGCTGGCGACCGGCACCGCCAACGCCGGATGTTCCGGCAGCGCCTTGGCCCAGAACGACCGGGGTACGAAGACGGCGATGACGGCGGAGAGCACGACCCCGAAGACGAGGAACGGCATGGCCTGGACCATCACCGAGACGAACACGGTGGTCCAGGTCTGCAACCGGGGATCGGAGATCAGGTTGGCCAGCGGGTCCCGGAAGATCACCAATCCGATGAGCAGGAAGGCGAGCACTTCGACCGAGCCGACCCGGTCGCCGAACAGCCGCCGCCGAGGCGGACGCGGTGGGTCGGGCGGACCGGCAGGTCCGGCTGGTAGCGACGGCTCGCCGTCGGCCGGTGTGCTCCAGTCGATCTCCGTACCCGGCCCGGCCGGACGCGTGGTGGTGCGGTCGGCGGCGGTCACGACAGGCTGGCACCCTTCGCTGGTGGATGAGGTGGGCAGTTCACGATAACCCGCCATGGGGTGTCGACCGCCATACCTGAACCTCGACCACTGTCGCGCACCGGTGGCCGGTGCTAGCGTCAACGAGACAACCTCATGTCCGACAGGGGAGCGCGTACAGCGCTGAGAGTGCGGAAATCCGCAGACCCTCGAACCTGATCTGGGTAATGCCAGCGCAGGGAGTTGGAGACACAGATGACGTATTCGTCCATCGATCCGTCCGCGACCCCGGGCTCGACCGGCAACCCCGGTGCCAACCGCCGCTGGCGGACCGTCGACATCGTGGTCGCCTCGGTGATCGCGGTCGCTTTCGGGGTGATCTTCTGGCTCTGGGGGCTGATCTGGGCCGCCACCGAGGCCGCGTTCACCTTCTTCCCACCCGCCCAGGCGGTGCTGTACGGCGTGTGGCTGGTGCCGGCCGTCCTCGGCGCGCTGGTGATCCGCAAACCCGGGGCCGCGCTCTTCTGCGAGCTGGTCGCCGCACTGGTCTCGGCGGCGCTGGGCAGCCAGTGGGGTGCCGTGGTGATCGTCCAGGGACTGGCGCAGGGCATCGGTGCCGAGCTGGTGTTCCTGGCAGTGGCGTACCGCTCGTTCCGGCTGCCGGTGGCGCTGGCCGCCGCTGCCGCCGCCGGGCTCGGGGCGGCGATCTTCGACCAGGTGCGCTATTACGCCCCGTACGACCTGGTCTCCTTCCGGATTCCGATCTTCATCGTCACCGTGGTCAGCGCCGTCGTGCTGGCCGGAGCCGGCAGCCTGGCGCTGACCCGGGCCCTGGCCCGCACCGGGGTCCTCGACCGGTTCCCCGCCGGCCGGGACCGCGCTGAGGTATGAGCCGGTTGAAGCCGTCGCCGTCGTGAGCCGACTGAAGCCGTCCCGGTCGTGAGCCGGCTTCAGCTGCGCGGATTCGGTTGGCGGCACGCCGGCCGCCGCGCCTGGGCGGTCCGCGACGTCGACCTGCGGATCGACGCCGGCGAACGGGTGCTGCTGCTGGGTCCGTCCGGTGCCGGCAAGAGCACCTTGCTGGCGGCGATGGCCGGCCTGCTACCGGACGACTCCGGTGAGCAGGCCGGCACGATCACGATCGACGGGCTCGATCCGCGCAAGGCCAGGGAACGAGTCGGCATCGTCTTCCAGGATCCGCAGACCCAGCTGGTGATGGCGCGCAGCGGCGACGACGTGGCGTTCGGGCTGGAAAACTGGGGGGTGCCGACCGACGAGATCTGGCCCCGGGTGGACGCTGCGCTGGCCCGGGTCGGCTTCCGGTACGACCGGCGACGGTCGACCGCCGCGCTGTCCGGCGGCGAACAGCAGCGGCTGGCCCTGGCCGGGGTGCTCGCGCTGCGACCGGACCTGCTGCTGCTCGACGAACCGACCGCCAACCTCGACCCGGCCGGTGCCACGCTGGTCCGCACGGCCCTCAGGGGGGCCCTCGACGGGACCCGTGACGGGATCCTCGACCACGACCGGCAGACCACGATGGTCGTCGTCGAACACCGGGTGGCGCAGGCACTGCCGCTGGTCGACCGGGTGGTGGTGCTCTCCCCCGGCGGCGGGGTGCGGGCCGACGGCCCGCCCCAGCAGGTCTTCGATCGGTACGGCGAGCAGCTGGCCGCCGAGGGCGTCTGGGTGCCGGACCAGCCGCTGCCGGTGCGCCACCGCACCGGCGCGGCGGGACCGACGCTGCTGCACGCCGACCGGGTCGGGCTGACGCCCCGGCTGGCCGCGCTGCCCGACGAGATCCCGATCAACGCCGGTGAGGCGGTGGCAGTGCTCGGCCCCAACGGCGCCGGCAAGACGACCCTGGCGTTGCTGCTCGGCGGGCTGGTCGCGCCCGGCACCGGTACGGTGCGGGCCACCTCCGCGCTGACCGGTGGACGGGTCGGGGCGGTGCCGCACCGATGGCGGGCGCCGGAGCTGGTCCGGCGGATCGGCACCGTGTTCCAGAACCCGGAGCATCAGTTCGTCACCGCCACCGTCGCCGACGAGTTGGCGCTCGGTCCCCGTCGCTGCGGCATGCCGGAGCCGGCGGTCAGGCGGGTGGTCGACGACCTGCTCGGGCGGTTGCGGCTGGACCGGTTGGCGCGGGCCAACCCGTACACCCTGTCTGGTGGTGAGGCGCGGCGCCTCAGCGTGGCGACGGCCCTGGCCACCGCGCCACGCCTGCTGGTGCTGGACGAGCCGACGTTCGGCCAGGACCGGCGGACCTGGATCGAGCTGGTCGGTCTGCTCGCCGGGTTGCGTGACGACGGGCACGGCGTGGTGGCGGTGACGCACGACGTCGACTTCGTCGACGCCATCGCCGACCGGCGGTTGACCCTGTGACCGGCGACGCGGTCGACTCGGCCGGCCGGCCAGCCAGCGAGCAAGCCAGCGGGCAGGCCGACGACGACGCGGTCGGCTCCGTCGGCGGTCTGGCCGGCGAGCCGGTCGGCGCGCAGACCGACGACGACGCCGTCGCAGCCGCGCCGCTGGCCCGCCGCAACCCGGTGGCGAAGCTCGCCGCCGCGTTGATCTTCTCGGTGCTGCTGCTGGCCACCCTGGACCCGGTGGCACCGGCCGTCGCGATCGCGGTCGAACTCGCCGTCGTGCCGCTGTTCGGACTGGGCTACCGCACGCTGCTGCGCCGGACGGCGCCGCTGCTGCTCAGCGCCGCCGGGGTGCTGGTCACCCTGGTGCTGTTCGCCGCCGAACGCACCGGGACGGTGCTGCTGGCCGCCGGCCCGCTGGTGGTGACCAGCGGTGTCCTGGTCACCGCGCTGGGGCTGGCGTTGCGGCTGTTGGCGGTGGCGCTGCCTGGGGTGCTGGTCTTCGCCACCACCGACCCGACCGACCTGGCCGACGCGTTGATCCAGAACGTCAAGGCCCCGCCTCGGTTCGCGATCGGAGCACTCGCCGCGTTCCGGCTGGTGCCGATGCTGGCCGCCGAGTGGCAGCTGCTGGCGATGGCCCGCCGGGCCCGAGGGGTGGACGCGGGTCGCAATCCGGTACGACGACTCCGGTTGTTCGCGGCGACCGGCTTCGGACTGCTGGTGCTGGCGATCCGGCGGGGCACTCGGCTGGCCACTGCGATGGACGCGCGCGGGTTCGACTCCGACGCCCGACGCAGCAGCGCCCGGCGGCAGCGGTTCGGGGTGGCCGACGCCGCGTTGGTCGCCGGTGCCACGGCGGCCGCTGCGCTGTCGCTGGCGGTGAGCGTCGCGGCCGGCGTCTTCCGCCCGGTGCTCGGCTGACTCGGCGTCACCGGCGCGCGGCTCTGGCCCGTGCACCGCTCGAAGAGAAGATCAGCAGGTCACGCTAGGTGTCACAGATGCACACATGGCTACGCTTTCACGTCGAGTGTGCCGTCCCGACGGCAGCACGTCGCCTGTTGTTTCCCGATCTCCACGAGATTGACCGCGACAAAGTTGATCTGGGAGGCGGAACAGGGATGGGACATCACCACCACCATCACGACCATGACCACGCGGTGGCCGGGGCCGACGTACCGGCTGCGCTCGACATGTCGGTGCCGGACGCCGAACTGTCGCCGACCGAGGCGTCGCGGCGTACCTTCCTGCGCGGCGCCGGTCTGCTCGGTGCCGGCGCAGCCGCGTCGGTGCTAGCCGGCGGGCACGCCGCGCACGCGGCCCCGGCCGACGACCACGCCGACACCGGCACCGGCGGCGGCCAGGCCAACGACGGCGAGTTCGTCTGGCTGGCCGGCGACCACCACATCCACACCCAGTACAGCTCCGACGCCATGTACCGGGTGGTCGACCAGGCCAAGCACGCCCGCGCGTACGGCCTGGACTGGATCGTCATCACCGACCACGGCAACGTCACCCACTCCCGGATCGGGGTGGAAAAGGTCAACCCGGACATCGTCGCCACCCGCCAGGAGATCAAGGACCTGCTGATCTACCAGGGTCTGGAGTGGAACATCCCGTCGGCGGAGCACGGCACCGTCTTCGTCCAGCCGGGACCGAACGAGGTCGCCGTACTCAAGCAGTTCGAGACCGACTACGACGGCTCGGTGACCGGAACCAGCGGCCCGAGCCCGGAAAACGAGGCGCTCGCCGTCGCCGGCATCAAGTTCCTCGGCGAGGAGGTCCGCCGGCGCCGTATCGGCGGTGCGCTGTTCCTGGCCAACCACCCGGCCCGGCGCGGCGTCGACTCGCCGCACGAAATCCGCGCCTGGCGCGACGCCGACCCGACCGTGGCGGTCGGTATGGAAGGCGCACCCGGGCACCAGGCGTCCAGCCTGCCCGCGCCGAACGGCCCCGGCCGAGGTCGCGGCTACTACGAGGGCAGCCCCTCGGCGGCATCGTTCCCCGGCTACCCGCTGGAGAGCTACCGCACCTGGGGTGGCTTCGACTGGATGACCGCCACCGTGGGCGGGCTGTGGGACAGCCTGCTCGCCGAGGGCAAGCCGTGGTGGATCAGCGCCAACTCCGACTCGCACATCAACTACCTGGGTACGTCGATGCGCGGGCCGAACAGCGACTTCAACGCCAACGGCAAGTACAACGACCCGGTGTACGGGCCGCTGATCACCACCGCCGGTGACTTCTGGCCGGGCCAGTACAGCCGGACCCACGTCGGCGCGCAGGCGTTCGGCTACCGCGCGGTGATGGACGCGATCCGGGCCGGCCGGGTCTGGGTGGACCACGGCGGTCTGATCCGGGGCCTGGACATGCGGGTCCGCCGGCTCAACGACCAGCGGCCGGGTACCGGGGCCACGCTGGGCGGGACGTTGAAGGTCAAGAGTGGTACGTCGGTCGTGGTGACCCTCGACATCGACCTGGCCACCACCCCCAACTGGGCGCAGTTCCTGCCGCAGCTGGCCCGGGTGGACCTGATCGTGGGCGACGTGACCGGCCCGGTCGCCGACGGAGACACCTTCACCGCCCAGAACACCCGGGTCGCCGCGTCGTTCGAGGTGCAGCCGGGTCGCAAGCGGGTGTCGTTCAGCTACCCGCTGGGTCGGGTGGACCGGCCGATGTACGTGCGGGTCCGGGGTACCGACGGCAACCGCGGCGCGCCCGGCCTGATGGGTGCGGCGGTCGACCCGTACGGCCCGGCGATGGATGTGATGGGCGACGCCGACCCGTGGCTGGACCTGTGGTTCTACGGCAACCCGATCTGGGTTCTGCCGTCCTGACCGCCGCCGCCATGATCGTCACTGGAGTGAGCTTCGGGCACGCCGACGACCGCACCGCCGAACACTGGCTGCACGAGGTGGTCCGGCCGGCGGGCGTACCCGGGCTCGTCGCCTGCACCCATCTGGTCCGGACGCCGCGCCCACACGTGGCGGTCAGCCTGGCCGCCCCGGACGGGTTGCCCGACAACCTAGCCGCTTCCGCCGCCGAGTTCGCCTCGGCGGCGGAGGTGGCCGCGGCCGAGCACCGGGAGCGTCGCTCGGGTCGGGCGGTGCTCTACCCCGGCGTCGAGTCGTTGGTCGGCGAGCTGAGTGTCGCCGAGTTGCTGGAGCGCAGCGCGATCGAGCAGGTCACCCTGCTCGGCGGCGCGCAGCCGGACGAGGACACCCGGCTGCTGACCCGGGACTTCGTCCGACCGGTGTGGATCAACGGCGTGCTGACGTTGATCGCCGCGCCGGTCGGAGCCGGCCGGATCGCCCCGTTCGAGTTGCCTGACCCGACCCCCTGCTGCGCCGACAAGCACTGATCGCACACCTGCCTATCCAGCCTCCGGCGCTGGTCACATCCGGTGGCCAGCGCCGGAGGCGTTTTCACTACCCTGACCACTGACCGCCCCGCCGACCGATACTCCGATCCGGCCCGATCCCGTTGCGGGATCATGATCCCCGTAGGGGATCACCGCGAAAAAGACATAGGGTCCCGGGCGGGGTGGCTACGGTCAGCGCCGGCCGGTGACGATGTACTGCAGTTTGAGCTCGTGGTCGGGTGCCACGCCGAACCGTTGATCGAGTTCGTAGATCGAGGTGAGCGGTACGGCCGTGACATCGCGCAGTCCGGCCCCCTGCAGCACCACCACGGTCTGTTCGATGGACTTCGCGGTGGCCAGCGGCAGCGCCGACCGCACCGCGTCGTCGTAGTGGTCGGCGAAGTTCTCCGAGGCGTTGTCCAGCCCGTCGGGAAACCAGGTGCTGTCGACCACGGCGACGATGCCGCCAGGGCGCAGCAGGCGTACCCAGTTGGCCACGGCGACCTGCGGCTCCCGCAGCGTCCACATCAGGTAGCGGCTGGTCACCGCGTCGAAGCTGGCCGCCGGGAAGTCCGGGGACACGGCGTCGCCGTACTGGATGACCGGGCCGTCGGGCATGGCGGCGGCGTGGTGCCGGGCCCGCTCCAGCATCCCCTCGGACAGGTCGATGCCGATGACCCGATGGCCGAGGCCGGCCAGCACCATCGCCGCCTGCCCGGTGCCGGTGCCGACGTCGAGCACGTCCAGCGGTGCCGGCGGCAGTGCCGCCGCCCAGACCTGTGACCAGGCCTGCTGGTCGGCGGCGAACCGCTCCGGACGCTGCACATAAGCGTCGTAGCCGGGTGCCCGCCCGGTCCAGTAGTCGTTGATGCGCTCCTGCACGTCCGTCATGCTGCGATCCTTTCCTCGGCGGGTTGATCGATCGGGTGGAACAACAGGTGGATGGTGCCGTCGAGCTCCACCCGCCGGATGCCGATGCCGTAGACGGGTTCGAGGACCGGCGGTCGCAGCACGTCGTCGACGCTGCCGGCGGCGACCACCCCGCCCTGGCCGAGCAGCACCAGGTCGTCGCAGTAGCGGGCGGCGAGGTTGAGGTCGTGCAGCACGACGATCGAGCAGGTGCCGAGATCGCGGACCAGCCGGAGGATCTCGTGCTGGTAGCGGATGTCCAGGTGGTTGGTGGGCTCGTCGAGCAGCAGGTGGGTGGCCTGCTGGGCCAGCGCGCGGGCGATCAGGACCCGCTGACGTTCGCCGCCGGACAGGCTGGCGAAGCTGCGCGCGCCCAGGTGAGCGGCACCGACTCGGGCCAGGCAGCGGGCTGCGATGTCGTGGTCGGCCCGGCCGGTGCGCTGGAACGTCGACAGGTGCGGTCCGCGCCCGAGCAGCACCAGTTCCGCCACAGTCAACGCGTTGTCGCCGCCGGCCTCCTGCACCACCACGGCCAGCCGTCGCGCGGTCTCCCGCGCCGGCAGGCCGGTCAGGTCGTCGCCGTCCACGACGACCTGACCGGTCCGGCCGCGTAGCGCACCGTAGAGCAGCCGGAGCAAGGTCGTCTTGCCGCTGCCGTTCGGGCCGATCAGCCCGAGGACCCGACCGGGCCGGGCGGTCACGCTGACCCCGTCGATGACCGGGTTGGCGCCGTAGCGCCAGGAGACCCCGGTCGCGGCGATCACGACGTGGCCCCGAAGCGCTGCGCGATGCGCTCCAGCCCGTCGATGGACAGTGGGGTCGGCGGCTCGGTGAAGTTGAACAGCTGGGTCATCACGTCGCCGTTGCGTACGGCGGTCAGGTTCTCCGCCCCGGGCAGACCGGTCAGGCCCTGTTCCACCGCCGCCGGGTCGCCGTCGCTGTAGAGCAGGATCAGCACGTCGGGGTCGCGGCCGAGGAGTTCCTCCACGGTGACTTCGAAGACCCGTTCCGGTACGTCGTCGAAGACATTGCGGAACCCGGCCGCCTCCAGCTGCGGGTGCGCCATGCTGGCGGTGCCGTACGCGTAGGTGACGCCGCCGCCGACGGTCGGGTACAGCACCGCCGCCGTCCGCCCGGACGCCACGCCGGCCTGCTGCTCGACCTGGGCCATCCGCTCTTCCAGCGCGGCGACCGCCGCCTCGGCCTCGTCCGGCCGGCCGAACACCTCGCCGTACGTCCGCATCTGCGCGTAGATGTCGTCGAAGCTCGGCACCGCAGTGGTGCCGGGGCACATCGCCGGCTCCTCCAGCAGCGGGATGTCCACCGCAGACAGGGTGTCCCGGGACAGGTTGTCCACCTCGCCGAGCACCAGGTCGGGCTGTTGGCTGATCACCACTTCCTTGGAGATCTGCAGGTGGCCGCTGGTGTCGGTCTTGTCGGTCAGCAGCGGGATCCGGTCCAGCTCGGCGAGGGTCGCCTCGTCGTAATACTCCGCCGGGTACTGCCCGGCGCGGGCGGTCACCCGGTCCAGCACGCCGAGCGCGTGCAGGTACGGCACGGCCGCGCTCTTGAGCAGCACGACCCGCTCCGGCGCGGCGTCGAAGGTGACGTCGACGCCGCAGTTGGTGACGGTGACCGGGTAGCCCTCGTCGGCGGCCGTCGTCGCGCTGTCGCCGCCGGCGCTGGCACCGCCGCAGCCGGCGACGAGCAGGGCGGTCGCGGCCGCCACCGCGAGGGCGGCGGTACGGGTGGTCGTCATCGTTACTCCTCGGACGTTCGCGCGGGTGGTCAGGCGGTGGTGGCGTGCAGGCGTCGGATGAGTACGAGCAGGAACGGCGCGCCGAGCAGGGCGGTGATGATGCCGATCGGGATCTCCTGCGGGGCCAGCAGGACCCGGGCGAGCACGTCGGCCCAGACCAGCAGGATCGCGCCGAGCAGCGCGGCGACCGGCACCACCCGTACGTGCGGGGCGCCGACGATCCGCCGGGCCAGGTGGGGCACGACGAGGCCGACGAAGCCGATGCTGCCGGCGGCGGAGACCAGCACGCCGACGCTGAGCGAGACGAGCACCAGCAGGCGCAGCCGGAACCGGTCGGGCGAAACGCCGAGGGTCTGCGCGGTCTCGTCGCCGATGGCGAGCACGTCCAGTCGCCGACCGACGATCGTCAGGTAGCCGGTCATCCCGACCAGCACGACGGCGGCCACCGCCAGCAGCGCGTCCCAGCGGGCCAGCCCCAGCGACCCGAGCAGCCAGAACATCACCGACCGGGCGCCTTCAGCCGACCCGGAGGCGAAGATCAGGAAGCTGGTGGTGGCGTACAGGGCGTAGCCGACGGCGACGCCGGACAGCAGTAGCCGGATCGAGGTGATCCGGCCGCCGCTGCGGGCGATCAGGAAGACCAGCAACGACGCGGCGAGCGCGCCGAGGAAGGCGCTGGTGGACAGGGCGTACTGGCCGAAGCCGGCGCCGGCTCCGAACAGGATGGCCGCCGCCGCGCCGCTGGAGGCTCCGGAGTTGATGCCCAGCAGGTACGGGTCGGCGAGCACGTTGCGGACCATGGCCTGCAACGCCACGCCGCACACGGCCAGCCCGGCACCGACGAGTACGCCGAGCAGCACCCGGGGCAGCCGTACCTGCCAGACGATGGACTGTTCCGGGAGGCTCCAGGTCACTTCGGCGGGGAGCCCGACGAGCTGATGTCCGATGATTTTGGCGACGGTGGTGGGGGCGATCCCGATGGCGCCGGAGCCGACCGCTGCCACCGTGGTCGCCAGCAGCCCCAGGGTCAGCGCGACCAGCCAGGTGGCGGTCCGGCGGCGCTGCGCGGCGACGCCGAGCGGATCCGCTCCCGTCGCCAGCAGGGTGGCTGCCACCGACCCACCCCCAACCGCCCAGATATTGCTGTTGCCATTGACTGGCAAAAAACTAGCAGCAAGATCACGGGATCGGAAGGCGGTGAGTCAGTGTTCACCTCCCTGTCGACCAGCGCGGACCGGTGTTCAGCTGCGCCGGAACTGGTAGTTGCGGCCTGTGCCGGTCCGCTGACCGCGACCGGCCACACGGCCGGACCGGGCACCCTTCGGCTGAGGGCCGGTACCCGGCACAACGGGGCGGGCCGGACGCCGTACCTCGGCCGGCAGCTCCACCTCGGGCAGGGCGAGCTCACCCGAGTCGAGTGCACCCCGGGCAAGATCGGGCACGGTGAACCCGGGCGTCGTCATGTCTCGTTCTGGTCGTTCCGCCATCTGAGAACCTCCTGGCTGCGCAACCGCCACGGACAACCGCAGCGGTGACGAATGGAATGCGGCAGGCGGGCGCCGAAGGCATCGACAACGGCCCACGGTCGAGGCGGTGTCGGGGCGGTGCCGACACGAGGGTCGGACAACCGGTACGCCGTGACGCCCGCAGAGCCGACCCGGCCGGCGGATACGCGTACGGCTCGGATCGACGGCGACCGCCGAGCGGCCGCGGTACTGCGAGAGGGCGTCAGTAGCGCATGACTGTCACGCTAACCGGTGCGTTCCCCTGGCGCACCCCAATTACCCATGTCCACGATCAGGTCGGCCCGGTCCCGACCGGCTTCGATCAGCCGGGCGTTGGGATCGTCCACCGCCGACACCCACCGTCGCGCCTCGTCCTCGGTCTTGCCGAACTCGACGTGCCGGCGCACCAGCCGCTCACGGCGTACGGCGTCGTCGAGCTGGCAGTACCACACCTCGGCCAGCTCGGCGCGGACCAACGGCCACGGATCGTCCGAAGCGAGCAGATAGTTGCCTTCGGTGACGACCAGCCGGGCCGCCGGCTCGACCGGGATGGTGCCGGCGATCGGCTGCTCCAGATCGCGTTCGAATCCCGGTGCCCAGATGGTCCGCTGCCGGTCGACGCGGATCCGGCGGAGCAGGGCCAGGTAACCTTCGCCGTCGAAGGTGTCGATGGCGCCCTTGCGGTCCCGCCGGCCGAGCCGGTCCAGCGCGGCGTCGGACAGGTGGAACCCGTCCATCGGCACCAGCGTCGCCGGCTCGCCGAGCCGACGCAGCTCGTCGACAAGCGTCGCGGCCAGGGTGGACTTGCCCGCCGCCGGGCAGCCGGCGATACCAAGAAGCGTCCGGCCGTCAGTCCGGCCGTCAGTCCGGCCGTCAGTCCGGCCGACGGTCTGGGCGAGCCGACGGGCCCGCGCGATCAGGCTGTCGAGCATCCAGCGCACCCGCACCCGCGCCCGGTCAGGCTGTCGTCGGCGCGACCGGGTTGGGCAGCGCCCCACCGAACCGGCGGTCCCGCTGCGCGTACAGCTCGCAGGCGTACCACAGGTGCCGGCGGTCGAAATCGGGCCAGAGCGTGTCCAGGAAGACCAGCTCGGCGTAGGCCGACTGCCAGAGCATGAAGTTCGACGTCCGCTGCTCCCCCGACGGCCGCAGGAACAAGTCCACCTCCGGCACCTCCGGGTGGTAGAGGTAGCGGGCCAGCATCTTCTCGTTGACCCGGGCCGGGTCGACCTTGCCGGCCGCGACGTCGCGGGCGATCGCCGCCGCCGCGTCGGCGATCTCCGCCTGGCCGCCGTAGTTGACGCAGAACTGCAGGGTGAGCGTGCTGTTGTGCCGGGACATCTCCTCGGCGGTCTGCAGCTCGGAGATCACGCTCTTCCACAGTCTGCCGGCCCGGCCGGACCACACCACCCGTACGCCGAGGTCGACCAGCTGGTCGCGGCGGCGGCGGATCACGTCGCGGTTGAAGCCCATCAGGAACCGGACCTCGTCCGGCGAGCGCCGCCAGTTCTCCGTCGAGAAGGCGTACGCCGACAGGTACGGGATGCCCAGCTCGATCGCGCCTTCGACGGTGTCGAACAGCGAGAACTCCCCATGTTCGTGACCTTTGGTCCGAGGCAGACCCCGCTCCTTCGCCCACCGGCCGTTGCCGTCCATCACGATCGCCACGTGGTCGGGCAGCGCCTGCTTCGGCAACTCCGGCGGCCGGGCACCGGACGGGTGCGGAGTCGGTGCCACCGGCGGACGCGAGCCTCGGCCCTTGGTCATCGGATTCCTTCCGTGGATACTCCGGCGTTGCGGCCGGGGAGGAAACGGAACCCCTGCGGAGCAGGACAGGGCAAGTCGATCCGCCGCCAAGGCGGATCGGCGTCCACCCCACACGCAACCCCACGGCTCCCGACTGGATCGTTAGACTGTGGACTGTGTCCAGGACCGTGAAGCGTGCGTTCAAGTACCGCTTCTACCCGACCCCCGGGCAGGCGGCCGAGCTCGCCCGGACGTTCGGCTGTGTCCGGCTGGTCTACAACAAGGCCCTGGCCGCCCGCACCCAGGCGTGGACGCAACGCCAGGAACGGATCACCTACAACGCGACGTCGGCGATGCTGACCGGGTGGAAGAAGACCGACGAGTTGGCGTTCCTCAACGACGTCTCCTGCGTCCCTCTGCAGCAGGCGCTGCGGCATCTGCAGACCGCGTTCACCAACTTCTGGGCGAAATGCGCCCGGTACCCTTCGTTCAAGTCGAGGAAAAGGTCGCGGCGGTCGGCGGAGTACACCGCCAGCGCGTTCCGGTGGCGTGACGGCCGCCTCACCCTGGCGAAAATGGCCGCACCGTTGGACATCGTCTGGTCCCGGCCCCTGCCGGAGGGCGTGTCGCCGTCGACGGTGACCGTGTCGCAGGACCCGGCGGGCCGCTGGTTCCTGTCCCTGCTCTGCGACGGCCGGATCGCGCCGGCCCCGGCCTCCACCGCTGTGGTGGGGGTCGACGCCGGCCTCGACAGCCTGTTCACCCTGTCCACCGGGGAGAAGATCGCCAACCCGAGGCACGAACGCCGCGACCACCAGCGGCTGACCCGCGCCCAACGCAACCTCGCCCGCAAGGCCAAGGGCTCGGCGAACCGGGCCAAAGCCCGGCTGGCGGTGGCCCGGATTCATGCCCGGATCGCCGACCGCCGCCGCGACCACCCGCACAAGCTGACCACTCGGCTCGTTCGTGACACCCAAACGATCGTGATCGAGGACCTGACCGTCCGCAACATGATGGCCAACCACAGTCTGGCCCGCGCCATCTCGGACGCGGGCTGGCGGCAGTTCCGGACGATGCTGGAGTACAAGGCGGACTGGTACGGCCGGGACCTGGTGGTCGTGGACCGCTGGTTCCCGTCGACCCGACGGTGCTCGGCCTGCGGTGCTTTGGCCGAGCGGATGCCGTTGGCGGTCCGGTCGTGGACCTGCCGGTGCGGGCAGGCCCATGACCGGGACGTGAACGCGGCCCGCAACCTTCTCGCGGAGGGGCTCTCCGTGATTGCCTGTGGAGGCGGTGTAAGACCTCACCGGGAGTCCTCCTCTCGGACGGGGCGGTCGTCGGTGAAGCAGGAACCCCCTGGGGCGACCCAGGGAATCCCCGTCCTTTAGGGCGGGGAGGATTGTCAAGATCAGTCTCCTGCCGAACGGTCGACCAGCGGCAGCGAGCGTAGCGCGCGTTCCAGATGCCACTGCAGGTGCGCCGCCACCAGCCCGCTGCACTCCCGGCGGCTCGCTGGCTCGGACGTGTCGGCCACCCGCCAGTCGCCGGTGGTCAGCGCCGCCATCAGGTCGATGGTGGCGGGTGCCGGATGGGCCGCGCCGGGTGGTCGGCAGTCCGGGCAGACACACCCCCCCGCCGGTACGGAGAACGCCCGGTGCCGCCCCCGGGTTCCGCAGACGGCGCACTCGACCAGCGCGGGCGCCCACCCGGCCAGGGCCATGCCGCGCAGCAGGTAGGCGTCGAGGACCAGCGTCGGGGCGTGGGTGCCGTCGGCGAGCGCCCGCACCGCGCCGAGGGTGAGCTGGAACAGCCGCAGCGACGGCTCCCGTTCCACCGGGGTGAGCCGTTCGGCGGTCTCGGCGATCGCGCTGGCGGCGGTGTAGCGGGGGTAGTCGCCCAGGAACCGCTTGCCGTACAGCTGCAGCCCTTCGACCTGGCTGACGGTGTGCAGCGAGCTACCCGGACCGTCCGGGTTGCCGGCGAGCTGCAGATCGACGTGGCCGAACGGCTCCAGCCGGGCGCCGAAGCGGGACGTGGTCCGCCGTACCCCTCGGGCGACCGCGCGCAGTCGGCCGTGCCGGCGGGTGAGCAGGGTGATGATCCGGTCGGATTCGCCCAGCTTCTGTACGCGCAGCACCACCGCGTCGTCGCGGTAGAGCTGGCGGCGGTATCCGGGCACCCGCCTATTGTCGCGGGCGGGAGCGGGCCGGGACACGGCGACCCTGGTCCGTTTTCGGGGTCACGATGCGGGATCGCTCGGCGATGGTGCCGCTCGGCCGTTCAGAATCCCAGCTTGCGCAACTGTCGGGGGTCGCGCTGCCAGTCTTTCGCGACCCGTACGTGCAGGTCGAGGTAGATCCGGCTGCCGAGTAGTTCCTCGATCTCGCGGCGGGCCCGGGTGCCGACGTCACGCAGTCGGCTACCGCCGGCGCCGATCACGATCGCCTTCTGACTCGGCCGCTCGACGTACACGTCGGCGAACACCCGGATCAACGTGTCCTCGGGGATCATCTCCTCGACGACGACCGCGATCGAGTGGGGCAGTTCGTCGCGGACGCCTTCCAGCGCCGCCTCCCGGATCAGTTCACCGATCAGCACCTGCTCGGGCTCGTCGGTGAGCATGTCGTCGGGGTAGAGCCGGGGCGAGGGCGGAAGGTATTTCGTCATCACGTCGACGAGCGTGTCGACCTGGTGGCCGGTCGCCGCGCTGACCGGCACCACCTCGGCGAAGTCACCCAGTTCGCTGACTGCCAGCAACTGTTCGGCGAGCCGCGCGCGGTCGACCAGGTCCGTCTTGGTGACCACGGCCAGTACGGTGGCCTTCAGCCCGGCGATCTCGGCGGTGATGAAGCGGTCGCCCCGGCCGATCGTCTCGTCGGCGGGAATGCACAGCCCGATGACGTCGACCTCGCTCCAGGTCTGCCGGACCAGGTCGTTGAGGCGTTCGCCGAGCAGTGTCCGGGGCCGGTGCAGGCCCGGGGTGTCGACCAGGACGAGCTGCGACTCCGGCCGGTGCAAAACCCCGCGAATGATGTGCCGGGTGGTCTGCGGCTTGCTGGAGGTGATCGCGATCTTCTGGCCGACGATAGCGTTGGTCAGCGTCGACTTACCGGCGTTGGGCCGGCCGACGAAACAGGCGAACCCGGCCCGAAAGTTCACTGACGCACCGTACCGAGCAGGGTCCCGTCCGGGGCGGCGACGTGGATCGGTGCCTCGGCGGCCAGGTCACGCACCACCGCGTGGCCGGCACCGTCCAGCGTGGAGGCCTCGGTCACCACGACGGCCGCTTCCAGGCGGGTGGCGCCGGCGGCGACCGCCGAGGCGACCGCGAGCTGCAGCGCGGTCAGGGTCAGCGACGGCAGGGCCACGTTGGCCCCGGCGTAGGTGCGGCCGTCCTGGTCCCGGACCGCGGCACCCTCCACCGCGCCGATCCGGGCCCGCGCGCCACGGGCCAGCACGACCAGCTTGGCGTCCTCGTCGGACAACGGGGCGGTCTGCTCCCCGACGGGTGCGGTGGATGGTGACTCAGGCATCAGCGTGTTGCCTCTCCTGCGTGCGGACATGTCGGCGTTCGCCCCGCTCGGCGGGGGTGCCATCGGTCGGCCTCGACGGCGGCTGGTCGAGGACCCGCGTCACCAGGACGGTGTCGACCCGGTTTCGCCGGCCGGTGGTGCCTTCGGCGACCAGTCGCAGTCCGGCGACGACGACTTCCGCCCCGGGAATGGGTACCCGGCCCAGTGCGTGCGCCATCAGCCCGCCGACCGTCTCGACCTCGTCGTCGGTGAGCTCGATGTCGAACAGTTCGCCGAGGTCCTCGACGGGCAGTCGCGCGGTCACCCGCGCCTGGTCGTCGGTGAGCCGCTCGACCGGAGGACGTTCGACATCGTACTCGTCGGTGATCTCCCCGACGATCTCCTCCAGGATGTCCTCGATGGTGACCAGACCGCCGGTGCCGCCGTACTCGTCGACGACGATCACCATGTGGGTACGGGCGGCCTGCATCTCGGAGAGCAGGTCGTCCACCGGTTTGGACTCCGGCACGAAGGTCGCGGCCCGCATCAGGTCGACCACGGCGATCTCCTCCGCCTCCGGGCCGGCTCCCTGGGTACGGCGGACCACGTCCTTGAGGTAGACGATGCCGCGAACGTCGTCGACGTTGTCGCCGACGACCGGAATCCGGGAGAAGCCGGAACGTAGGAACAGCGCCCGGGCCTGACGCAGCGTCTTGTGCTGCTCGATCCACACCATCTCGGTCCGGGGCACCATCACCTCACGGGCGATGGTGTCGCCGAGCGCGAAGACCGAGTGGATCATCTGCCGCTCGCCGTGCTCGACGACGCCGCGCTGCTCGGCCAGGTCGACCAGTTCACGTAGCTCGATCTGGGTGGCGAACGGCCCTTCCCGGAAGCCTTTACCCGGGGTCACCGCGTTGCCGATCAGGATCAGCAACGACGCCAGCGGGTTGAGTGCCCGGCCCAGCCCGCGCACCAACGGCGCGGCCGCCCGGGCCACCACGTACGCGTGCTGGCGACCGATCGTGCGTGGCCCGACGCCGACGACGACGAAGCTGACCACGGTCATCGCGCCGGCGGTGACCAGCGCGGCGGCCCAGCCCGCGCCGAGGGTGTCCACGGCGACCAGCGCGACGAGCGTGGTGGCGGTGAGTTCGCACAGCAGGCGCAGCAGAAGCAGCAGATTGACGTGCCGAACGGCGTCCGCCGCGACCAGCTTCAGCGCGTGGGCGCCCCGGCTGCCGCTACGGGCGAGTTCGGCGGCTCGGGCCGGGGAGACCATGACCAGCGCGGCCTCGGTCATCGCGATGATCCCGGCCACCACCACCAGCCCCGCGGCGACGATCAGAAGTTGCAGGTCCGGCAGCCCCGCCTGGCCCGCGACGGCGGCGAGCGGGGTGCCGGACATATGGCCAGGGTTCACTTGGCCCGGGTTTCCTTCCAGCTGTAGAGCAGGCGAGCCTGCAGTTCGAACATTTCCCGTTCCTCGTCCGGCTCGGCGTGGTCGTAGCCGAGCAGGTGCAGCACGCCGTGCACGGTGAGCAGATGCAGCTCGTCGGCGGCGGCGTGACCGGCGGTGGCGGCCTGCTTGGCGGCCACCTCGGGGCAGAGCACGATGTCACCGAGCAGGCCGGGCTCACCCGGACTGGACTCGCCCGGGCCGTGGTCCACGCTGCCCTCGTCCATCGGGAAGGCGAGCACGTCGGTCGGCCCGTCGCCGCCCATCCACCGATGGTTGAGCTCGGCCATGTAGTCGTGGTCGACCAGGAGTACGGACAGCTCGGCGAGCGGGTTGACGCCCATCTCGTCCAGCGCGTGGCGGGCGACGGCGAGCACCGCGTCGGTGTCGACGTCGACCCCGGACTCGTTGGCGATCTCGATGGACAACTGATCTCCCGAAGCTGTTAGCGGCGCCGGTTCGCCCGGCCGCCGTGGGCGGCCCGACCCGGCACCGCGTGGACGCCCTGATTCTGCTGGGCCTCGCGGTCGGCGTCCCAGCGGGCGTAGGCGTCGACGATGTCGCTGACCAGCCGGTGCCGGACCACGTCGGTGCTGGAAAGCTGGGCGAAGTGCACGTCGTCGACGCCGGACAGGATCTCGCGCACCACCCGCAGCCCACTGGTGGTGCCGCCGGGCAGGTCGACCTGGGTGATGTCGCCGGTCACCACGATCCGGGAACCGAACCCGAGCCGGGTCAGGAACATCTTCATCTGCTCCGGCGTGGTGTTCTGCGCCTCGTCGAGGATGATGAAGGCGTCGTTGAGGGTGCGGCCCCGCATGTACGCCAGCGGCGCCACCTCGATGGTGCCCGCCGCCATCAGCTTCGGGATCGAGTCGGGGTCGAGCATGTCGTGCAGCGCGTCGTAGAGCGGGCGCAGGTAGGGGTCGATCTTCTCGTAGAGCGTCCCCGGCAGGAAGCCGAGCCGTTCACCGGCCTCGACCGCCGGACGGGTCAGGATGATCCGGTTGACCTGTTTGGCCTGGAGCGCCTGGACCGCCTTGGCCATGGCCAGGTAGGTCTTGCCGGTGCCGGCCGGGCCGATGCCGAAGACGATGGTGTGCGCGTCGATGGCGTCGACGTACCGTTTCTGACCGAGCGTCTTGGGCCGGATGGTGCGCCCGCGCCGGGACAGGATGTTGAGGGTGAGTACGTCCGCAGGCCGCTCGGTGCCGCCCTGGGCGAGCATGCCGACGGTCCGCCGGACGGCGTCGGTGGTCAGGGTCTCGCCCTTGGCGATGAGTTCGAGCAGTTCACTGAAGAGACGCTCGGCCACCGCGTTGTCGGCGGGGGCCCCGGTGATGGTGATCTCGTTGCCACGTACGTGCACGTCGCTGGCGACGGACCGCTCGACCAGCCGCAAGATCTCGTCGCCTGCGCCGAGCAGGTTGACCATGATCTGCGGGTCCGGAACGGTGATCTTGGTCTGCACCCGGGCCTGCCCGGGAGGTGGAGTGCCGGTCATGGGTCGGCCCGCGGGCCTTTCGCACCTGCTCTCAAACTCGGCGCCGCACCCTGGGTCGCGGCGGGCGGATGACTCCCATCGTATCGGCTCAACGCCGGACGCACCGTCTCCATTTCGCCGCCGTCGCGCGCAAGCCCGACCGGCCGGCGGTTCAGCTGCTGAGCATCGGCCCGAGCGGAGCGCCGCCCACGACGTGGGCGTGCACATGGAAGACCTCCTGCCCGGCGTACCGCCCGGTGTTGAAGATCAACCGGAACCCGTCCGCGCGCAGGCCCTCCGCCTCGGCCACGGCGGCGGCCGTCGACAGTACCTCTCCCGCCAGTGCGGGGTCGGCGGCGGCCAGGGTCGCCACGTCCGGATGATGCGGCTTGGGAATGACCAGTACGTGCACGGGAGCCTGCGGACGAAGATCGCGGAACGCGACCGTGTTCGGGCTCTCGTGCACCAGTTCGGTCGGTAGCTCACGCAGGGCGATCCGGCAGAAGACACAGTTGTCACTCACGTCACGGATGGTAGGCGGACCGGGATCGGGGGTCGAACCCGACCGGGTCGCGCGCTACTACCAGCGGCCGAGCCGGACGGACAGGACGGCCAGCGCGGCCGGGCCGGCGGTCGACGTCCGCAGGACGGAGTCCCCCAGCCGGACAGGTCGGGCTCCGGCGGCGACGAAGGCGGCCAGTTCCTCGTCGGCGATCCCACCCTCCGGCCCGACGACCAGGACGATCTGGCCGGCGGCTGGCAGATCGACCCGGCTCAACGGTTCGTCGGCGGCCTCGTGCAACACCAGGCCGGCGGCGGCGCCACCGAGCCGGGCGGCCACCGCCGAGGTCGATTCGGCCGGGACGTCGTCCGAGCCGGCGACGGCCGGCACCCAGGGCCGGCGAGCCTGCTTGGCCGCTTCCCGGGCGGTACTCACCCACCGCTGCCGGGCCCGCGCACCCCGTTCGTCGCGCCAGCGAGTGACCGACCGGGCCGCCGCCCAGGGCACGACTTCGTCGACTCCGACCTCGGTCATCGCCTGCACCGCCAACTCGCCCCGGTCGCCCTTGGCGATGCCTTGGACGACCGCCAGGGCCGGGTCGGCCGGTGCGACGTACCGGCGGTCGACGATCCGCAGGTCCAGGCTGCGCCGACCGGCGGCCTCGACCACCGCCAGCGCCGTGGCACCCCGACCGTCGGCCAGCAGGAGCTCCTCGCCGGCGCGCAGCCGCACGACGGCGGCGGCGTGATGGCCCTCCGAGCCGTCGAGGGTGTACGCCGAGTCGGTCGGCACCCGCTCGACCAGGAACAGCGGTGCGCTCACGACGGGCGGGTGGTCGACCGACTGGTGATCAAGGATCAGCCGTGGCCGTTGAACGCGTCGCGCATCCGGGAAAAGAAGCCGCCCTGCTTGCTCAGCTCGGCGACCTCCTCGCCCCGGGTCTTGGCGAAGTCCCGCAGGATCCGTTCCTGGTCGGCGTCGAGCTTGGTCGGGGTGCGGACGTCGAGGTGCACGTAGAGGTCACCACGACCGGTGCCGCGCAGGTGTGGCACTCCCCGGCCGCGCAGCCGCAGCGTGGCGCCCGGCTGGGTGCCCGGCTTGACGTCGAGCGGCTCGTCGCTGTCCAGGGTGCGGATGGTCAGCCGGGTACCCAGGGCGGCGGCGGTCATCGGTACGGTGACCCGACAGTGCAGATCGTCGCCCTTGCGGGAGTAGACGTCGTGCGGCCGCTCGTGAATCTCCACGTAGAGATCCCCGGCGGTGCCGCCCCCGGGGCCGACCTCCCCCTGCTGGGCCAGTCGGATCCGCATGCCGTCCTCCACCCCGGCGGGGATCTTGACGGTCAGCGAACGCCGGGTCCGGACCCGGCCGTCCCCGGCGCAGGTCGGACAGGGGTGCGGGATGACCGTGCCGTAGCCCTGGCAGGCGACGCAGGGCCGGGAGGAGACGACCTGGCCGAGGAAGGTCCGCTGCACGGACTGCACCTCGCCCCGGCCACCACACGCCTCGCAGGTGGCCAGATGGGTGCCGGTGGCGGTGCCCGCGCCGGAGCAGGTGGTGCAGATCACCGCCGTGTCGACCGTGATCGGCGCCTCGACCCCGAAGGCGGTCTCGGACAGGTCGAGCTCCAGGCGCAGGATCGCGTCGGCGCCGGGGCGGGTACGCGACCGGGGCCCACGGGATCCGGCGGCCGCTCCGAAGAAGGCATCCATGATGTCCTGGAAGCCGACGAAGGGTCCGGCACCGCCGGGGCCACCGCCAGGGCCGCCACCGGGGGCGAGCGGGTCACCGCCGAGGTCGACGATCTGCCGCTTCTGGTCGTCGGAGAGCACCTCGTACGCGGCGTTGATGTCCTTGAACTTGTCAGCCGCCGCCGGGTCCGGGTTGACGTCCGGATGGTATTGCCGGGCCAGCTTGCGGTAGGCCCGCTTGATGTCATCAGCGGAGGCGTCCCGGCTCACGCCGAGAATGCCGTAGTAGTCCTTGGCCACTGCGTCTGGTGTCCTCATGTGTCAGTCTCGCGTGTGCAGTTCGCCGGGTCAGGAATGCTGCCCGTCGGTCAGTTCTGCGCCAGCAGATCGCCGACGTAGCGTGCCACGGCGCGAACCGTGGCGATGGTTCCGGGGTAGTCCATCCGGGTCGGCCCGAGTACGCCGAGACCACCGACGATGGTGGCACCCGGTCCGTATCCGGTGCTGACCACCGAGGCGGCCCGCAGGTTGTCGATCTCGTTCTCGTCACCGATGCGTACCCGAAGCGTGCTCGGCTCCACCTCACCGATCAGCTTGAGCAAAACGACCTCCTCCTCCAACGCCTCAAGTATGGGACGCAGCGAGCCCTGGAAGTCGAGTAGTCCTCCCCTGGTCAGATTAGCGGTTCCGGCCAACGCGATGCGTTCCTCGTGCCGCTCGACCAGCGTTTCCAGCAGGACCGTGGACAGCGTGGTCATCGCCGGTCGCAGCGTGGACGGCGCTTCGTCGACGAGCGCCTGCACCAACGGCGGGGTGTCGGAGAGCCGACAGCCACCGAGTTTCTCGTTGGCCAGCCGGCGCAGGTCGGTCACGTCGTCGGCCGAGATCGGCGCGGGCAGCTCGACGAGCCGTTGCTCGACCCGTCCGGTGTCCACGATCAGGACGACCATCAGCCGGGTGGTGGAGATCGGCACCAACTCCAGGTGCCGCAGGGCCGACCGGGAGAGGCTGGGGTACTGCACGACGGCGACCTGGCGGGTGAGCTGTGCCAGCAACCGGACCGTACGGTGCACCACGTCGTCGAGATCCACCGCGCCGGCGAGGAACCGCTCGATCGCCCGGCGCTCGGCGGGGCTCAGTGGCTTGACCCGGGAGAGCCGGTCGACGAAAAGTCGATAGCCACGATCCGTCGGCACCCGTCCGGCGCTGGTGTGCGGCTGGCGGATGTAGCCTTCTTCCTCCAGCACCGCCATGTCGTTGCGGACCGTGGCCGGCGAGACACCAAGCTGGTGGCGCTCCACCAGGGCCTTGCTGCCGACCGGCTCCTGGGTGGCGACGTAGTCCTCGACGATCGCCCGGAGCACGTCGAGCTTACGGTCGTCGAGTCCCATCTCTCACCTCCTCCAGGGCGGCGGCCGTCGTGGCCGCGGTCAGCCGATGTCCGCTTCGACCCGCCGCTTCGACCCGCCGATTCGACGCACTGGTTCGTCGCACTGGTTCGTCACACTGGCACTCGGCAATAGTGAGTGCCAGCATACTTCGCCCGGCAGCGGTAGGCGACGGCCGGTTTTCGGGCTGAACCCGACGGTTCTCGCCCCGCGCCACGAATCAGGTGACAGGGCGCAGGCGGCCCGTTACCCGGACGACAGGTACGGGCCCATTGGCGGCTCTGCCCGCCCTACGGACCTACGGCCTGGGAAAATCGTCGGCGGGGCTAGCTGGCGCGGCTTGATCCGTCCCCCTACCGTGACGGCATGACTGAACCACCTCGCCCACCAGGAGAAGGCGGCTTCGGCGGCACGCCGGACCCGACTTCTCCGCCCCCACCCCCAGCGTCCTACTCGATGCCGGGCGAGGCCTCCTCTCCCGGATACAACCCGCCGCCCAGCGGCGAGAGCTACCCGCCGCCCGGCTACCCACCGCAGGACGGGGGCTATCCGCCAGCTGGCGGCGGCTACCCGCCACCGGCGGGCGGTCCGGGTTACGGAGGTCCGCCCCCACCCGGCTACGCCAACAACGACGAGAAGACGTGGGCGCTGATCGCCCACTTCGGTGGCGCGCTCGGCGCGTTCATCAGCTTCGGACCCCTCGGCTTCGTCGGCCCGCTCATCGCCTACCTGGCGAAGGGCCAGCAGTCGCCGACGGTCCGCGCGCACGCGCTCGCCGCGCTCAACTTCCAGATCCTCTGGTCGGCGATCGCGTTCGTGCTGCTCTTCGTCAGTTGGTGCCTGCTGTTCATCCCGAGTCTGGTGGTCTTCGCCATCCAGATCGTCTTCGGCATCATCGCCGGTATGAAGGCGAACGACGGGATCGTCTACAAGTACCCGATGTCCGCCAACTTCATCAAGTGACGGCAAGCGTCATCACGTGACGGTCTGATGCCCCGGAGCCGGGCGGCTCCGGGGCATCAGACCGTGCAGGCGGGGCATCAGACCGTGCGGACCGACGAAGACGACGCTGGCGATGCCGTCCGGACGCGGCGCGGTCACGGCAGCAGATCACGCAGGACCGCGTCGGCCAGCAGCCGCCCGCGCAGCGTGAGCACCGCGCGTCCGGACCGATGCGCGGACCCGTCGAGCAGTCCGGTTCCGACCGCCCGCGCGGCGGCGTCCCGGCCCGCCGGTTCCAGCCGGTCCAGCGGCACGCCGGTGGCGAGCCGGATCGCCAGCATCACCTCTTCGACCCGCTGGTCCGCGCGACTCAGCAGTTCACGTCCCTGACCCGGCGAGCGCCCGTCAGCCAACCGGGCGGCGTATGTGGTGGGGTGTTTGACGTTCCACCAGCGAACCCCGCCGACGTGGCTGTGCGCCCCCGGACCCAGGCCCCACCAGTCGCCACCGGTCCAGTAGAGCAGGTTGTGCCGGCACCGTCCGGCCGGCGACCGCGCCCAGTTCGACACCTCGTACCAGGTGAAGCCGGCGGCGTCGAGGGCCGCCTCGGCGGCGAGATAGCGGTCGGCGGCCAGATCGTCGTCGGGCCGCGCGACGTCGCCCCGACGGACCCGCGCCGCGAGCCGGGTGCCCTCCTCCACGATCAGGGCGTACGCGCTGACGTGGTCCACCCCCGAACCGATCACGGCGGCCAACGACGCGGCGAAGTCGTCCGCCGTCTCCCCCGGCGTCCCGTAGATGAGATCCAGGTTGACGTGCGCGAAGCCGGCGTCCCGGGCTTCGCGGGCCGCCGCCAGGGCGCGGCCGGGAGCGTGCCGGCGCTCCAGCACGTCGAGTACGGCCGGTGCCACCGACTGCATGCCGAGCGAGATCCGGGTGAAGCCCGCCTGGCGCAGGGCCCGCAACGATCGCGGGTCGACCGATTCCGGGTTGGCCTCGGTCGTGATCTCGGCGTCGTCGGCCAGACCCCAGGTGGCGTCGACGGCGGCGATCAGCCGGGCGAGGTCGTCGGCCGGCAGCAGGCTCGGCGTACCGCCGCCGACGAACACCGTGTCCACCCGCCGGGGAGAACCGTCGGCCAGGACCTTCGCGGCGAGGTCGAGTTCGGCGAGTACGGCTTCGACGTACTGGCCGGTCGGAGCGGTGCCGCCCAACTCCGCCGGTGTGTAGGTGTTGAAGTCGCAGTAGCCGCACCGCGCCGCGCAGAAGGGGACATGCAGGTACACCCCGAACCCACGGCGTCCCACGTCGGCGCGGGCCGGCTCCGGCAAGGAACCGTCGGCGGGCACCGGCACACCGTCGGGAAGCGGTCCTGGCATACGACTAGTGTGCCGGCATGGATGAGCCTCGGCCCACCAGGCCCGCGCAACCGTTGATCCGTACGGTCACCGAGTCCGGGGTGACCACCCTGGTCCTGGACAGCCCGACCAACCGCAACGCGCTGTCCACCCCGCTGATGACCCTGTTCCTGGCCGAACTGGCGGCGGCCGTGGCCGATCCGCAGGTACGGGTGGTGGTGCTCAGTCACACCGGACCGGTCTTCTGCTCGGGCGCGGACCTGACCGAGACGGCCGCCGCGTACGCCTCGCGGCAGGTGCCCGTCGGCATGCTCGGCGACGTGCTCGCCGCGTTGTGGGAGTGTCCCAAGCCGGTCGTGGCCCGGGTCGCCGGCCCGGCGCGGGCCGGCGGTCTCGGGCTGATCGCCGCCGCCGACATCGCGATCTGTGCCGATACGGCCACCTTCGCCTTCACCGAGGTCCGGCTGGGTGTCGTCCCGGCGGTGATCTCCGCCACCGTGTTGCGCCGGCTGCAGCCCCGGGCCGCCACCGAGCTCTACCTGACCGGTGAGGTGTTCGACGGGCGGCGGGCGGAGCGGATCGGGTTGGTCTCCGCCGCCGTCGCCGCCGACGAACTGGACGCGGCGGTCACGGCCTGCTGCGCCGCGTTGGTCCGGGGCGCCCCGGGCGCGTTGGCCGGCACCAAGGAGTTGCTCCGGCGGGTCCCGGCGGAACACATCGGCGACGACGTCGAGTTCCTGCGTGGGCTGTCCACCGACTACTTCCTCTCCGACGAGGGCCGGGAGGGGGTGTCGGCCTTCCGGGAGAAGCGCGACCCGTCCTGGGTGCCGAGGCCCTGAGTCGTCGGCCGGCCGGGTGAGTCGTCGGCCGGCCGGGCCGGTCTGACCGCCGGGCCGTCGAACTCGATCGGGGTCCGCACCGTGTTCGGTTCGGGGTGCGCGGACGCCCTGACAGGGTACGCCGGGATCCGGTGACGGCGTGTGTCGGTCGCGCGCGCTGGACGTCACATCAGACTCTGGTGTACCAAGGGTCGCAGCGTTTCGGTTGGGGGTGTCGGTGCGAATTCGGACCATGATGGTGCTGGTGGCCGTACTGGTGGTGGTCGCGCTGCTCGGTGGGGCGGGCCTGGGCCGGTGGATCGGCGAGTTCTCGTTGCCGGGTGCCAGCAGCGGTTGCGTCGTGGTGATTCCCGAGACGATGCCCGGTGCCGGTGACTCCGAGCTGCGCCGGGTGGTGCTGGACACCGAACAGATGGCGAACGCGGCGACGATCGCGGCCATCGGCGTACAGCGGGGGCTGCCGCCGCGGGCCGTCGTCGTCGCGCTGGCCACCGGGTTCCAGGAGTCCAAGCTACGCAACCTCGCCGGCGGCGACCGGGACTCGGTCGGGCTGTTCCAGCAGCGGCCGAGCCAGGGCTGGGGATCGGTGGCCGAGATCCGGGACACGAGGTACGCGACCAACGCCTTCTACGCCGGATTGGAACGGGTCCGCGGCTGGGAGGACATGCGGGTGACCGATGCGGCGCAGGCCGTGCAGCGGTCGGCCTTCCCCGAGGCGTACGAGAAGTGGGCGGACGAGTCCGAGGTGCTGACCGCCGCGCTGCTCGGCGACGCCACCGGTGCCGTCTCCTGCACTGTCGACCGTGATCCGGCGATGCGCGGCGTCGAGGCGACGGCGGCGTTGGCCGACGGGCTGCGGCTGGACTGGGGAGATCTGGAGACGCTCTTCCCGGCGTGGGAGTCGCCCGCGTTGACGGTGCCGGTCACCGATGTGCGGGCGGGCTGGCGCTACGCACACTGGCTGGTGTCGCACGCCACGGACCACGGGGTGAAAAGGGTCGCGTACGCGGATCAGGAATGGACCGCCGAGGACGGCGTCTGGGTGCCGATTTCCGGCGGTGGGGCCGAAGCCGGACAGGTGACGGCGGAAGTCTTCGCCTGATCGAACAGGGAGTTCGGGTGCCGGCGATCGGATGTCGGTGACCGGGGCGCGGCGAGACGGACGTTCGGCACCACCGGAAGGTTGCTCTCGCTGACCGACGGTTAGCGCAACAAGCGCCAAATCACCATATGCCATATTTTATCGCCGATAGGTAGTTACTAGAAGTAGTCAGATAGGCACCTGGAGCTGTCGTTTCTGGGTATTCGCGGGGAATCCCGCACCCGTCGACAAGGAGCCCGTTCAGCCGGACCCAGAAGAGCTAGGATCACCATCCGCCAGGGCCTTCACGAGGCTTGCTCAAGTCGATGGGACGGGAAAGCTGTGTTCGATTACGGTGGGCGAACCGGTTACGAAGCAATCAGTGATATCGACCGGAAGGAATTCCACGAGCAGGGCTTCCTGCTGCTGCGCAACGTTCTCACCGAGGAACACCGAGCCGCGCTGGAAGCGGCGGTCGACCGGGTGTACGCCGAAGAGAAGGCAGCTGGCAACACCACCGCCGACGGCACCCTGCACCTGCTGGGCTTCCTGGAGCGCGACGAACTCTTCGGCGACCTGCTCACCCAGCCGGTCGCGTTCCCGTACATGTGGGGACTGGCGGGCTGGAACATCTACACCCACCACAACCACTTGGACGTGACCCCCCCCGCGCTGGAGCCGGAAAAGCCCTACTGGGGGTGGCACCAGGACGGCTACCGGCAGAACTCGGACCCGGAGACCATGGATCCGAACCTGCCCCGACCGATGTTCTCGCTGAAGGTGGCCTACGTCCTGTCGGACCTGTCCGAGACCGGCCGGGGCGCGACCAAGGTGATCCCCGGCAGCCACCTGCGCAACTCACTGCCCCGACCGACGGATCTGAGCGTGCACAACCCCGATCCGGAGGGCACCGTCGAGATCACCGCCAACCCGGGTGACGCCTTTATCTTCGACCGGCGGCAGTGGCACTCCCGATCGACCAACCTGTCGACCGTCACCCGCAAGATGCTCTTCATCGGCTACACCTACCGGTGGATCCGGCCCCTCGACGAGCTGCACCCGGACAAGAACGGTTCCTGGTGGGCCAACCGCACCCCCGTGCAGCGGCAGCTACTCGGCGAAGGCACGCACACCGCGAACTACTGGGGCATCAACTGGGACGGGTACATCGACGACGAGATCCCGCTGCGCAAGGAGCTCAAGCAGCGCGGGCTACTCGACCGCACCATTCCCTGGTTGCGCTGACGCGCTACGTACCAGCCGGTTGTCGGACGAGAAACCGGAACGGGTCCGTCGACGCCACCCGATCCCGCGAGCTACGGGACGGGCGGCGACGACGGACCCGTTCGGTGTCTGTCGACGCTACGAACCTGGTCGTCGACCTTGCGTGCGGACTCCGGTCAGTAACGGCTCACGCTGCGCCGGCCGGTGACGCCGACCACCAGAGCCACACCGATCGCCGCCAGCACGACCTGGACGAACAGCTCACGCCAGTCGAAACCGGCGGTGGTGGCGAACCCGGCGGCCCGAGCGATCACCGTGCCCAGCAGAGCCGCACCCACACCGATCAGCATGGTCAGCCAGATCGGGATGTTCTGCTTGCCCGGCACGACCAGGCGCCCGAGCGCACCGATGATGAGACCGACGATGAGCGCGGTGATGATCCCGGCGATAGTCATTGCTCGTCCTCCTGTCGGAGATGTCACGTTGTCGTTGGTGACCGCAATGTTCCCGAGGATCGTGAAAACCAAACCGGTTCATCGTCCCAACATCGACGCCGCGTCCCGGACTGCGGCATCCATGGTCGGGAACGCGAGAGTGGGCGGATCGGTCAACGGAAACCACCCGGCCGCGTCGGCCTCCGCCGGATCGAGCCGCACCCGGTCATCTCCCGAGATGGTCGCCAGGTAGAAGCACTCCAGCACCGCCAACGTCTCGTCCTGGAACTCGTACTCGCCGAGGTAGAGCCCGACCAGCCCGCCCAGCTCGACACGCACGCCGAGCTCCTCACGGCATTCCCGTACGGCGGCGTCGCTCGGGTGCTCGGCACCATCGCAGAACCCGCCGGGCGTCTCCCAGTGGCCGGCTCGGGGCTGCACCACCCGGCGGATGGCGAGGAACCGACTGCGGCTGGCGTCGACCACGATCACGTTGGCCGCTGGCCGAGCGTTGTGGAACAGCTGGTAGCCACAGTCGCGGCAGCGGGTCGGCGGGGTGGCGGGCAGGCCGGCGGCGCAGCGCGGGCAGTACGCCGCCGTGGGGCCATACCCGCGTGGGATGGCCGCCAACGAACTCACCGCTTCCCGCCGGCCTTCCCGTCCGTACCGCCGCCGTCGGACGTCGACAGGGCGGCGATGAAGGCTTCCTGAGGCACCTCCACCCGGCCGACCATCTTCATCCGCTTCTTGCCTTCCTTCTGCTTCTCCAGCAGCTTGCGCTTCCGGCTGATGTCACCGCCGTAGCACTTGGCCAGCACGTCCTTGCGGATCGCCCGGATCGTCTCCCGGGCGATCACCCGGCTGCCGATCGCGGCCTGGATCGGGACCTCGAACTGTTGGCGCGGGATGAGACTGCGCAGCTTGGCGGCGATCGTGGTGCCGTAGCCGTAGGCCTTGTCCTTGTGCACGATGGCGCTGAACGCGTCCACCGGCTCCCCGTGCAACAGGATGTCGACCTTCACCAGGTCCGCCGGCTGCTCGCCGGAGGGCTCGTAGTCCAGCGAGGCGTACCCCTTGGTCCGGCTCTTGAGCTGGTCGAAAAAGTCGAAGATGATCTCGGCCAACGGGAGTGTGTAGCGCAGCTCCACCCGATCGGCGGAGAGGTAGTCCATGCCCTGCAGCGAGCCGCGCCGGCCCTGACACAGCTCCATCACCGCGCCGACGAAGTCGTTGGGCGTCAGCACCGTGGCCCGGACCACCGGTTCCCGTACCTCGGCGATCTTGCCGGTCGGATACTCGCTCGGGTTGGTGACGGTGACGGTCTCGCCGTCCTCCATCGACACCTGATAGACCACGTTGGGGGCGGTGGAGATCAAGTCGAGGTTGAATTCCCGCTCCAGTCGTTCCCGGATGATCTCCAGGTGCAGCAGGCCGAGGAAGCCGCAGCGGAAACCGAAGCCGAGCGCACCCGAGGTCTCCGGCTCGTAGGTCAGGGCCGCGTCGTTGAGCTTGAGTTTGTCGAGCGCCTCGCGCAGCGCCGGGTAGTCGGACCCGTCGATCGGGTACAGGCCGGAGTAGACCATCGGCTTCGGGTCCTTGTAGCCACCCAACGCCTCGGTCGCCGGCCGGGTGTTGATGGTGACCGTGTCGCCGACCCGGGACTGCCGGACGTCCTTCACCCCGGTGATCAGGTATCCGACCTCGCCGACGCCGAGCCCTTGCGCCTTGATCATCTCGGGCGAGATGACGCCGATCTCCAGCAGCTCGTGGACCGCGCCGGTGGACATCATCTTGATCCGGTCCCGGGCCTCGATCCGCCCGTCGATGACCCGGACGTAGGTGACCACCCCCCGGTAGACGTCGTACACCGAGTCGAAGATCATCGCGCGGGCCGGGGCGTCCGCGTCGCCGACCGGCGGGGTGAACTGCCGGACGATCTCGTCGAGCAGGTACGGCACACCCTCACCGGTCTTGCCGGACACCCGGATGCAGTCGGCTGGGTCCCCGCCGATCAGGTGGGCCAGCTCCTCGGCGTACTTGTCGGGCTGCGCCGCCGGCAGGTCGATCTTGTTGAGCACCGGAATGACGTGCAGGTCGTTCTCCAGCGCGAGGTAGAGGTTGGCCAGCGTCTGCGCCTCGATCCCCTGCGCCGCGTCGACCAGCAGCACCGCGCCCTCGCAGGCGGCCAGCGAGCGAGACACCTCGTAGGTGAAGTCGACGTGACCCGGTGTGTCGATCATGTTGAGCACGGCGGACTCGCCCTGGCGCTCGCCTGCCCGGATGGTCCACGGCATTCGTACCGCCTGGCTCTTGATCGTGATACCGCGCTCGCGCTCGATATCCATCCGGTCCAGGTACTGCGCACGCATCTGCCGGGGGTCCACGACCTCGGTCAGTTGAAGCATCCGATCGGCGAGGGTCGACTTGCCGTGATCGAT
This sequence comes from Solwaraspora sp. WMMD406, assembly GCF_029626025.1. Lineage (NCBI taxonomy): Bacteria > Bacillati > Actinomycetota > Actinomycetes > Micromonosporales > Micromonosporaceae > Solwaraspora > Solwaraspora sp. WMMD406. The sequence goes on along the minus strand of NZ_JARUBF010000001.1, from coordinate 2,650,231 downwards.
GTGGGCGATGATGCAGAAGTTCCTGATGCGGCCGGGATCGGTGGCGCCGGGGGCGTTCACGCCGGAGTCGGGCGTCGGTGGCACGGTGGTCCGTTCTGCTCGGCTGGAGTACGTCGTCTCGACCGGTGTCGTCGCCGGTCGCTCCCTATGTTCCCACGCCATCGTCGGCGACACGGCGGCCATGCCACCCGAGCCCGGCCGGCCCGTACGACCACCTGGTCACCTGGTCTGTCGGCGAGCCACGCGAAATTCGCCACCGCCGGTTGTGCCGAGTCAGGCGACCGGCACGGCAAAATGGACAGGTGGCTACAGTGCGGTTGCCTGACATTCGATATGACGCGACAGCGGTCCGGCCCACCTGGGCGGATCTACCCGCCGATCTGCGTACGGCGATCTCCGGTCGACTCGGCAGCCCGGTGAACTGGGCCACCAGCACCGGTGGTGGATTCACCCGCGGCTTCGCCGGGGTGCTGACCACCAAGGCGGGCGACCGGGTCTTCGTCAAGGCCGCCTCGTTGGTCGAGCAGCGCCATCTCAGCGACTGGTACGCCCGGGAAGCGGCGCTCACCGCCGAGCTACCGCCGGGAGTCCCGGTGGCCAGGCCTCGTTGGACGCTGACCACGGCCGGCTACTTCGTCCTCTGCCTCGACGCGATCGACGGCCGGATTCCGGCGCTGCCGTGGGTGGATGCCGAACTGAACGCGGCGTTGGCGGCATGGTCCCGGACGGCGGAGGCGTTGCGGCGGCCCCCCGACGGTCTGACCGCCATCGGGCTGCCCCGGTTGGCGGACCTGGCCCGGGCCGATCTGGCCTGGTGGCAGGAGATCGCCGCCGGCCGGGAGCCGGTGCCGCCGGCCCTGGTGGGTCGCGCGACGAACGCGGCGGCCAAGCCCACCGTGGCGGCCGACACCACCGCCGGGGGTCCAGCGGTCCGGGGTACGGCTGCCGACGGTCGGTTGGCCGGAGGTACGGCTGCCGACGGTCGGTTGGCCGAGTTGGCGCGGCTGGAAGCGGCGTTGCCGGATCTGGTGGTCGACGACGCGGTGATCCACGGCGACTTGCGCTTGGACAACGTCCTCATCGATCGGGCCGGGGCGGCATGGATCTGCGACTGGACCTGGCTGTGCCGCGGCCCCGCCTGGTTCGACACGGTGACCCTGCTGGTCACGGCGTACGCCAGTGGGGTGGACGCCGACGCGTTGTTCGCCGCGCATCCGACCTCGGCGCACGCGCCGACCGGCGCGTTGGACGCCGCGCTGGCCGCCCTGTCCGGTTACTGGCTGACCCGCGCCGCCGCCGACCCGACCGGCGCTTCCCCACACGCGCGTGCCCACCAACAGTTCAGTGGCGAGACCTCGCTCGCCTGGCTCGCTGCCCGCCGCGGGTGGTCGGGCCCGTTTTGGCCGCTGGACGGATGAGCTGGTAACCTGACCTTTCGCGCGTGGAGACACGCGCAGTCAGCGTGTGTCAGTCAGCGCGAGTCGCTGATTGGCCGTTTCAATTTCGGATGAGCAGGGCGAGGCTGTCGCGTGGCGAACATCAAGTCCCAGATCAAGCGCAACCGGCAGAACGAGAAGCGTCGGCTGCGCAACAAGTCGGTCAAGTCGGCGCTGAAGACCGCCGTCCGCAAGTTCAACGAAGCGTCTTCCAGTGGTGACAGCGATCAGGCCACGGTTCTGATGCGCGAGGCGAGCCGCAAGCTTGACAAGGCGGTCAGCAAGGGCGTCATCCACAAGAACCAGGCGGCCAACCGGAAGTCCGCGATCGCCAAGCGCCTGCAGTCGCTCTCGTCCTGACGACACGGACGTCGCCGCAAGCATCACCGCGATCTCGCGTCAGACAAGGCGCAGCCCGTCGGGCTGCGCCTTGTCTGTGTCGACGGCTACCTCGGCCGGCGCCGCCGCAACAGCCGGCTACCAACAGCCGGCTACCGCCTGCGATGCCGACTATCACTCACCGGCAGCCGGCGTCGCCGGTGGAGTCGACCGCGACCCGTCGGTCTCGCTCGGCGAGGACGTCGAGGATCACGGTGGGCGCGCCGAGCGCCGCGACTGTCGCGGGATCGATCGGGGCCGGCTCCAGCACCGGCCCGATCGCAACGGTCTCCAGGAACACCGTCGGTCCGGTGAGGGCGGCATGCGCGGCGGTCGACTCGGTGTGTGCCCGGCCCAGCCGACGGATCTCGATCCCCGGCGCGGTGCCACCATCGCAGGTCGCGGTGGCCCCGGCCCAGACCGGGACCACGGGTCGGGGCCGCCAACCAACAGCGGGTGCCACCTCTCGGCGGAACAGTTCCTGCTCCCGCTCCGGGACGAGCGCGGCCGATCGGCTCACCGCCCCGGCCACCACATCGTTGATCTTGACCATGCCGGCGATCGCGACCGGCAGCACGAACAGGCCCCACCAGGGGATCAGCTCGGCCAAGGCGAGCAGCCCGCCGAACACGAAGCCGCCTTCGAAGAACATCAGGCAGCTCAACCCGCTGGGGTGTACGTGACGTAGTCGAAGCACCCGCGCGTAGAGCGGTTGGTACTCCTGGTCCTCCGCCACGTCGTCCGCCACGCCCGTCACCGTTGATCGCCACTGACGTGCCGGGCTTGGGCGACCGCGACGACCGCACGCTCCAGTGCGTAGCTTCGATCGTCGGCGCCACCTTTGACCTCGGCGTTGCACCGTGCGGCGGCCTGCATGGCGTCGACCAGACCGTGCGCGCTCCAACCCCGCCCCTGCCGCTGTGCCCGTTCGACCTTCCAGGCCGGCATTCCCAGGGTGCTGGCGAGCTGGTAGGCGCTGCCCCGGCCGGCCGAGGTCACCCGGGCCACGGTACGTATGCCGTCGGCGAGCGCATCGGCGATCGGCACCGGGTCGACTCCGACATGCAGTGCCCAGCGCAGCGCCTCCAGCGCCCCGGGTACGTCGCCGACGATCGCCGCGTCCGCCACGGTGAACCCGCTGACCTCGGCACGCCCCCGGTAGTAGCGGGCGACCGTGTCCGCGTCGATCCGCCCATTGGTGTCGGCGAGCAGCTGGGCGCACGCGGCGGACAGCTCTCTCAGGTCGTTGCCGACCGCGGCGAGGAGCGCCTCGGCCGCGTCGTCGGTGCAGCGTCCACCGGCTCGGCGGAACTCGTCCCGGACGAACGCGACCCGTTCCCGGTGCCCTTTGAGCTTCGCGGCGGGCACCACGGTCGCCCCGGCGGACCGCAGACCGTCGGCGAAGGCCTTGCCCTTTGCGCCACCGAGGTGGGTGACCACCAAGGTGACCTCGGGGTCGGGGCTCTTCGCGTACGCCAGCAGTGCGGCCGCCAGGTCTTTGCGGGCGTCCTGGCCGGCGCGCAGGACGATCAGACGACGGCCGCCGAACAGCGACGGGCTGAGCATCTCGGCGATCTCGCCCGGACTCACCGCGCCGGCTTCGTATTCGCGTACGTCGGTCTGCGGGTCGCCAGCTCGGGCGGCCTGGGTGGTCTCGGCGACCGCTCGGGTGACCAGAAGTTCCTCATCCCCGAGTACGAGCAACACGGCGGGCAGGGCGGCTGATTTCACGCCCGCCATGGTCGCATGACCCGAAGCGTCGCGAACAACCCCCATCATGGCTTTAGGTAGTCGTTCGATCACTCTATGAGAATATAGACATTTACGCCGAGTACAGCAGAAACACGGTCGATCAACTCGAAGGTTCCTGGATCGGCCAAAGCCACCGGATGCGATCCCGGACCCACCGGGTGCGATCACAGCCATCGGCTGACGGCTCAGCCAGCCCTGTCGGTGGCGTCGAGTTCGCGGTTGGCGACCCCCAATGCGCCGTCGCGGTACACCACCGACAACTCACCGTCGAGATCGGTCCGCAGCACTCGGGCGCCGCCCGCCGCCAACCGGGCCAGCACCGCCGGGTTCGGGTGTCCGTACCGGTTCTCGACACCGACCGGGACCAGCGCGACCGCTGGACGGACCGCGTCCAGGAAGGCCGGTTCCTGAAACGCCGAGCCGTGATGCGCGACCTTGAGGACATGTGCCCGCAGCCCGTCCGGTCCATAACGGTCGAGAAGCGCGCGCTGTGATTCGTGTTCGGCGTCACCGGTCAGCAGGATCCGCACCCCACGCACCACGGCCAACACCATCAACGAGTTGTTGTTGGGATCCGACCGAGTGCCGGAGAAGCGTCGCGTCGGACCGAGCACCGTCAGTTCCACGTCGCCGTACCGATAGGTCCAGCCGGCCTGGACCGGGCCGGCCCCCACCCCGTCGCGGACCGCCGCGAGATGCACAGCGTCCCGGCCGGCGGCCGGCTCCGGCCACGGTGTCGTGACGACCGCCCCCACCCGCCGGTCACGCAACACCCCGGGCATCCCGGCGACGTGGTCGGCGTGGAAGTGGCTGACGATCAGGACCGGAACCCTGCGGACACCCAATCGGCGCAGACAGCGATCGACCGCGCTCGGATCCGGACCAGCGTCGATCACGACGGCGGCGTCGGCACCTGCCGGCAGCACCACCGCGTCGCCCTGACCGACCGCGCACACCGCCACCACCCAGCCGTCCGGCGGCCAGCCCGGAGCGGCGATCCGAATCGGCAAGGCCCCGACCAGCGCGGCGACCGCGACGACCGCGAGCAGCCGACGGGCCGTCCGGCGCCGCGCGACGATCAGCAGCAGTACGGTCAACCCGGCCAACGACAACGCCCCGACCGCCCCGTCCGGCCACGGCAGCGAGCCCGCCGGAACCTGTGCGCCGTACCGGGCGACCAACACCAACCACCACGCCGGCCAATGGCCCAGCCACGCCACGAACTCGGCACCCGTCGGCCAGACCAGCGAGAGGATCGCCGCACCGACGCCGAGCACGGTAGCTGGTGCGATCGCCGGTACTACCAAAAGGTTGGCCGGTACCGCGACCAGGCTGATCACGCCCGACAGCCCGGCGACGACCGGGGTACAGGCGAGTTGCGCGGCAGCCGGAATCGTCAGCGCCTCGGCCACACCGGTCGGTAGCCCACGGGCCACCATCGCGTCGCGCCAACGGGGGGCCAACAGCAACAGGCCGCCGGTGGCCATCACGGACAGGGCGAACCCCGCGTCCACCGCGAGCTGCGGATCCACCACGACGAGCACGGCGATCGCGGCGGCCAGCGCGGGAATCGCGGCACGGGGGCGCCCGGTGGCCAGCGCGAGGAGTCCGATCGCACCCATCGTCGCGGCACGCACCACACTTGGTGAGGGACGGGCCAGGATCACGAAGCCGACCAACGCGATCGCGCAGGCCAGGGCGGTCAGCCAAGGGCCGGCACGACACCACCGCATGCCGAGCAGGACGAAACCCACGATGATCGCCACGTTGGAGCCGCTGACGGCGACCAGATGGGTCAGTCCGGTGGCCCGGAAGTCCTCCTCCACCTCAGGGCTCAGTCGGCTGGTGTCGCCCACCACGAGACCCGGCAGCAGGCCGCCAGGTTCGCCCGGCAACGACGCGCAGGCACGCTGCAGTCCTGTCCGCAAGGTCCCGGCGGCGCGCTGCGCCCAGTTCGGCTCACCGATACGCCGAGGATCATCGTCGCTCGACAGCACCCCGGCGTTGAGGTCACCTCCCCGGGACTGCGCCAGCCGACCGCTGAGCCGGACCCGTTGGCCTGGCAACAGCCCTTCCCATCGACCGCTGGTGCCGAGCACCAGCAACCGGGGAGAAACCACCAGTTGGCGGCCGACGGTACCGGGGTCCCCGACCATGCCACCTGGACCGCCCAGGCCCTGACCGGCAACCGGTCCGGGCCGCGCCGGTGCGCCGGAGGCGGCCGACGATCCGCTCGGCGATGGTGCCGGCGCGGCCACGGTGAGGTCGACCAGCCGCGTCGTCACCAGCCACAGCGGGGCACTGCCGACCGTTGACCGGATCTGCCGGGGATCGTCCCGGATCACCAGGACCACGGTCACCGCCGCCCGGTCCCGAACGAGCCCGGCGATCGGCTCGGCGTCCCGGACCACGACGCGGGCGGCCGCGGCCACTCCCCCGGTCAGTACGCCCAGGGCCACCGCGACGACCAGCCAACCGTGGCGACGCGCGTGGACAGCGGACCGGCCACGCCGTCGTCCGCCCGGGTCGTCCGAGACGCGGCGCAGCCAGCCGGCCGTTACCACCGCGACGGCTGCGGCCAAACCCACGACGCACAGCCCGGTTCTGGTCGAGGTCTGCACGACAGCGAACGCGGTGAGCCAGCAGGCGATCGCGAATCCGGCCAGCCGAAGGTCGGGAGGTGGATTGTCCCGTCGCGCCGGCTTCACACCGTCACCAGTTCGCGCAACTGGTCGAAGCGGGTGTCTCCGATCCCGCTGACCTCCCGCAGATCGGCGACGGAGTCGAAGCCGCCGACCCGGTCCCGGTGGTCGACGATCCGCTGGGCGAGTACCGGCCCGATGCCGGGAAGCGTCTGCAGTTGTTCGGTGGTCGCCGCGTTGAGGTCGACCTTTGCCCCGCCGCCGGACGCGGGGGCGGCACCAGCGACAGCGCCCGGTCCGGCGGCCACTCCGGGTGGCGGGGTCACCCCGACCGCGATCAGTTCGCCGTCGGTGACCTTGCGGGCCAGGTTGAGCCAGGCCAGGTCGGTGCCGGGCAAAGCTCCGCCCGCGGCGTGCACCGCGTCGGCCACCCGGGCGCCGACCGGCAGCCGGACCAGGCCGGGACGGCGTACCCGGCCGGTGACGGCGACCACCACCTCGGTGGAAGCGTCCGCCGCCGTCGCTTCGGCCGCCGGGTCGACGATCGCGGGTGAGTCAGCCGGCACGCCGCTCGCCGGTCCGGCCGTCGCGCCGACGACGGCCGCTCCGTCCACCGGCCGCACCGGCTCGACCTGCGGCCGGGACCGCCAGACAAGGATCGCCACGACGACGGTCACCACGACCGCGACGACCGCGAGTGCCTTCACACCCCGGCGTCCGGGATCGAAGGCGGCGGTCCGGAATCCCTGCCTGGAACCCGACACGAAGTCGAGTTCGTCGGCCCGGTCGGACTCGTCGGCCCGCGACGACTCCGCGTCGGTGTCCGGCGCAACGTCGCGGTCCGCCGGTCGGGCTTCCGCCGGCCCAGCGTCCACCGGTCGGGTCAGTCGCGCCAACCGTCGCCGGACGGTCTCCTCATCGGTCACGCCGCCGACCCTAGAAACGACGACGCGCGACGCGCGTCAGGCAGGAGAACGGCTGTGGACGACGCTGCGGCTGTGGACAGCCGCCCGGACCGTCGCCGAGTGTGCTATGGCGCGGCGTGCTCACGCCGGTGGACCACTACCGACAGCAGCCCGGGACCGGCATGGGCGGTGACCACCGCGCCGATCTCGGCCAGGTAGCGGTCACCCAGCCGGCTGCCGAACCGATCGGCCAGCGCGTCGCCCAATGCCGTCGCCCGCTCCGGGTCGTCGAGGTGGTGAACGGCGATGTCGACCATGTCGGCGTCGCCGGCCGCGGCGGTCGCCAGATCGACCAGTTTCGCCAGCGCGCGTCCGGCGGTACGCACCTTGTCGCGGAGTACGACCTGACCCTGGTCGACGTGCAGGATCGGCTTCACCGACAACGCGGTGCCGAGCAGCGCCGACGCGGCGGTGATCCGACCTCCTCGACGCAGGAACTCCAGCGTGTCGACGTAGAACAGGGTGTAGGTGCGGGCGGCGGTCGCCGCCGCCGCGCTGTGGACGTCGGTCAGCGGGGCACCCCGGGCAGCGGCAGCGGCAGCGGCCAGGGCGGGAAAGCCGAGTCCCATTCCGGTCGATCCGCTGTCCACCACTCGGATCCGCTCCGGGTCGACCTCGCGGGCGGCCAGCTCGGCGGCGGCGACGGTACCGGACAGTCCCGCCGACAGGTGCACCGAGACGACGCCTGTGGCGCCGACCGCGAACAGGTCCCGGTACGTCGTCGCGAACTGCTCCGGCGCGGGCCGGGAGGTACTGACCGTCGATCTGCGGCTGGTCAACGCGGCGGCCACGGCGGCCGGCGTCAGGTCGATGCCTTCGCGGCGACCCACACCGTCGATCACCACGGTCAGCGGCACCACGGTGAGGTCGTGCCGGCCGGCCAACTCCGCCGGCAGGTAGGCGGTGGAGTCGGTGACGACCGCGACGGGCATCTGGGCACGGTAGCTGATCATCACCGGATCCGCCGGTCGGCGACGGACGACGCCGCCCGGCGGACGCGACCTGACCCGGCGGTCAGGTCGGGGCGGGTATGTCGTGGGTGCCGCTCACCCCGATGTTGTGCGCCCGCAACTGCCAGCCACGTACGGAATCGTGGCGCAACTCCGTCCAGTGACAGTTCTGCAGCGGGGCGACCGTACGCAGGATCTCGGCACCCCAGCCGAGCAGGTAGCCACAGCCCTGGCGGGCGGCGCCCCCGTGGGTCGCGACCACGACCGTACCGCCGGGGGTGGCGTCGGCTGCTTCCTGCAGGGCTTCCCCGACCCGTTTGCCGAGGTCGTCGAGGCTTTCCACCTCGCAACCGGGCGACTGGTCACCAGCGCGCGACCGGGCGTGCTCGGCCGGGAAGCGTTCGGCGATGGTCGGCATGGTCAGTCCCTGCCAGAGCCCGTAGTAGCGCTCCCGCAGCCGTGGATCGGTCCGTACCGGCAGTCCGGTCAACGCGGCCAGGGCGGCGGCCGTGTCGGCGGCACGCCGCAGGTCGGAGGCGACGATGGCGTCCGGCTGCAGGGCGGCGATCAACGGCGCGGCGGCGGTGGCCTGGTCCCGGCCGAGATCGTTGAGGGCGGTGTCGGTCTGGCCCTGCACCCGGTCGGCGGCGTTCCAGTCGGTGTTACCGTGCCGCCAGACGATCAGCCGGGTCATTCGCCGCTACCAGCCTCGGCGTCCACCAGGTCCCGATCGACGAACGGGATGACGGGGCAGTCCTTCCAGAGCCGGTCGAGAGCGTAGAACTCGCGTTCCTCGGCGTGTTGGACGTGCACGACGATGTCGTTGAAGTCGAGCAGTACCCACCGTCCGGCGCGGTCGCCTTCGCGGCGTATCGGTTTGGCCTTTTCCGGCAGACCGACCAGGCTTTCCTCGATGGCGTCGACGATCGCCAGGACCTGACGCTCGTTGGGCGCGGAGGCGATGACGAAGGCGTCGGTGATCGCCATTCGGTCCGCCACGTCAATGACGACGATGTCCTGCGCCTTCTTGTCAGCGGCGGCCTGGGCGGCCGTCAGGGCCAGCTCGCGCGCGCGCTCGGAGGCGCTCATCGGATCACCTCGACAACACTCCTTCAGCTAGACAGCTCATGCTGCTCTAGCCTCTCACACCCGAGCGGTCGACCAATCCTACCATATTGGTCTTATTGCATCAAATCAGGATGAATTGCCCGGGATTCCCCTTGGTACAAGCCCCGTTTGGCGATGTACTGCACCACACCGTCGGGGACCAGGTACCACAGCGGCTTGCCGGCCGCGACCCGTGCCCGACACTCGGTCGACGAGATGGCCATCGCCGGCACCTCCACCAACGTCACCGTGTCGGCCGGCAGATGAGCGTCGGACAGCTCGAACCCGGGCCGGGTGACGCCGATGAAATGGGCCAGTTCGAACATCGCGGCGGCGTCTTTCCAGGACAGGATCTTCTCCAGGGCGTCGGCACCGGTGATGAAGAACATCTGCGCCTTCGGCCCGTACGCGGTCTGCAGGTCACGCAAGGTGTCGATGGTGTACGTGGGACCGTGCCGGTCGATGTCGGCCCGGCTGACCTGGAACCGCGGGTTGGACGCGGTCGCGATCACCGTCATCAGATAGCGGTCCTCCGCCGGACTCACCGACAGCCCGGCCTTCTCCCACGGATCACCGGTCGGGACGAACACCACCTCGTCGAGCGCGAAGCGCTCCGCCACCTCACTGGCGGCCACCAGGTGACCTTGGTGAATCGGATCGAAGGTCCCACCCATGATCCCGACCCGACGGATGCCCTCGTCCATCGACGAATGGTATGCCGGTGATCCACCCGAAGGCCCGGTCGCGTGGTGCAGCCAACACTATCGAGTGCCTGCCCCGGGGCCGTAGGCCGACCTCGCCGCCAACGCCCGATCCAGTTCGTCGGCGGCGTCGACGACCACCCGCCGCAGCCCGGCGGTGAGATCGTCGCGGGCGAGCAGGGCCGCCGCCGCCGACCGGGTCTGCTCGCTGACCGCGTACTGCGGGAACGCCAGCTGCGCCACCCGGTCGGCCAGCCAGGCCGCGCGGCGCCGGGCAGCCGCCGGCAGGTCGGCGACGTAGCGGTCGACGTACGGCGCGGTGAGCTCAGCCTGCTCCGGCTGCCAGAACCCTTCGGCGTACGCCTCGACGATCCGGTTCGACAGCTCGACGTCAGTGACGATCGCCTGCCAGACGCGCTCCTTGCCGGCGGCGTCCGGCAGGGCCGCCCGACACTTCGCGGCCCACTGCTCACCGGCCGCGCTGCGGTCCCGCCCCAGCTCGGCGTCGACGTCGCTCGTCCCGACCTCGCCGAGTACCGCCAGCCGGTACAGCAACGACCAGCGCAACTCCGCGTCGACCACGATCCCGGCCGGCACCGCCCGCCCCGCCAGCCACCCCCGCAACACGTCGGCGTCCCCGCTCGCGGCGATCACACCCCGCGCGGCCGCCAACCGTACCGATCCGCCTTCCGGGGCGGCGGCCAACAGCCGCGCGCAGGCGGCGGCGAGCCGGGCCCGCAGCGCCGGCCGGTCCGCCGGATGCGCGTACCGGTCGATGATCGACCGGCTGAGCCGCAGCACGTCCTCGACGATGACCACCGCCGTCTCGGCCGGCAGGGCCCGCTCGATCAGATCGGCCAACGCGGCCACCGGCCGCTGCGCGTCACGGACCGCGTCCAGGGTGGCGGTCCACGACAGCGCCCGGGCCAGCGGGTCGGAAATGCCGGGCAGCATCGCCGGCAACGCGGCCGCCGACGCCGGGTCGAGCCGCACCTTGGCGTACGCGAGGTCGCCGTCGTTGAGCAGCAGCAGATCGGCCGCTGGCTCGCCGACCAGTTCCGGCACCAGGGTCCGCCCACCGTCGACGTCCGGTTCCAGGTCCACCGCCAGCCGACCCCGCCGCGTCACCGGCTGGTCGGCGGTCGTTCCGGCGTCGAACAGGCCCAGGCCGATCCGGTGCGGGCGCAGCACCGGATGGCTGTCCGGGGCGGTCTGCACCAGCGTGACCTGCTGATAGCGGCCGGCCTCGTCGACGGTCACCTCGGCGCGGATCGTGTTCACCTGCGCCTGGCGTAGCCACCGTGCCGCCCAGTCGGACAGGTCCCGACCGCTGGCTTTGGTCATTGCCTCGAGCAGGTCAGCCAGGGTGGCGTTGCCGAACCGGTGGGCGGCGAAGTGGGCGCGCAGCCCGGCCAGGAACGGTTCGTCGCCCAGCCAGGCCACGAGTTGGCGCAGCACCGACGCGCCCTTGGCGTACGAGATGCCGTCGAAGTTGAGCAGTGCCTGCTCGGCGTCGGCCACCTCCTCCGGCGCGACCGGGTGGGTGGACGGCCGCTGGTCGGCGGCGTACCCCCAGGATTTGTAGAGGATGCCGAAGGTGGCCCAGGCGTCGGTGAACCGGGTCGCTTCGGCGGTCACCCGCACCCCGAGGTACTCGGCGAACGACTCGTTCAGCCACAGGTCGTCCCACCAGCGCATGGTGACCAGGTCACCGAACCACATGTGGGCCATCTCGTGGGCGATCGTGGTGGCCCGGCTCTCCCGTTCGCTGTCGGTGACCGCCGACCGGAAGATGTGGTCGTCGCGGAAGGTCACCAAGCCCGGGTTCTCCATCGCGCCGGCGTTGAACTCCGGCACGAACGCCTGCCCGTACCCGCCGAACGGGTAGCGCACGTCGAACAGCTCGTGGAACCGGTCCAGGCACTGCCGGGTGACCGTGAGAATCTCCTCGATGTCGGCGTCCAGGTGTTCGGCGAGGGACCGTCGGCAGTAGACCGCCAGCGGAATTCCGTCGTGCTCGGCGTGGCGGGCGTGGTACGGCCCGGCGATCAAAGTGACGAAGTACGTGGCCAGCGGCTGCGTCGGCGCGAACTCCCAGCGGCCGTCGACCGGTCGTCCGGTCGGTTGGCCGTTGGCCGCCACCGTCCACTGCGGCGGTGCGGTGACCCGCAGCCGGACCGGGGCCTTCAGATCGGGCTGGTCGAAGCAGGCGAAGATGCGCGGCGCGTCGTCCAGGAACGACATCGCGTACAGGTAGGTCTCGCCGTCGGCGGGGTCGACGAAGCGGTGCAGCCCTTGTCCCGAGTTGGAGTACGCCATCCGCGCCCGCACCGTCAGCGTGTTGTGCCCGGCCAGCCCGGTCAACGGGATCCGGTTGCCGTCGAGCGTCGCCGGGTCCAGGTCGACGCCGTTGAGCCGTACCTGGGTCAGCGTCACGGGGGCGACCTCGACGAAGGTCGCCGCTCCCGGCGCGGCCCGGAACTCGATCACGCCGGTCGAGGCGAACTCGGTGTCGCTCGTGGTCAGGTCGAGGTCGATCGTGTACGACTCGACGGTGATCGTCGCGGCGCGTTCGGCGGCCTCGGCGCGGGTCAGACTCGGCATTCGCCCATCCTGCCGCACGACCCGGGATCGGCGGGGGTTAGCCTGTGCCGGTAACCGGGCGTGTACCGCCCGACATCACTCGCGTGTGTTCCCGTGCAGAAGGAGTCGACGATGGCGCAGCACCCCAAGGGCGATTTCGACCTGTCGCGGGCGGTGTGGCAGCGGGCCGAAGGGGACGACTCCGAGGGCGCGGTCGAGATCGCGTTCGTCGACGACCTGATCGGCATGCGCAACTCGGCCGAGCCGGACGGCCCGATCCTGGTCTTCACCCAGGCCGAGTGGGACGCCTTCGTCGCCGGCGCCCAAGACGGCGAGTTCGACCTGGACTGACACAGGGTTCGCCGTCCGGTCCGACCGCCTCACGGAGCGACGGCTCGGCCAGGCGCCAGGTGCCCTGCCACAGCTGAGGGCGGGGACGAGACCCTGTACGCCGGCAGCGCCACGCACTACGCCGCCGGCCGGATGCCGTACCCGTCGATCCTCGCTGACGACATCCGCCGGGCGCTCGGTCTCGACGGTCGGGGTCGGCTACTCGACGTCGGCTGCGGCCCCGG